>CAZVWB010000005.1:0-200877 GCA_964631045.1 uncultured Planctomycetales bacterium | reverse complement strand
CAGCGCTTTCCGACGAGACTGCGGACGCGTTCCCAGAGGAGGCAGTGCGCGGGCTGATCGATACCCCAGTGCTCCGGTCTCGCGTCGATCGGCTCGCTGAGCAGGGCGACCGGGTCGTCGGCAGTCAGGAACGGGCCGCCGCTCGCAAGGTCATCGTCCGCGACGGCCCAGAACAGATCGGTCAGCCGGGCGGCGGGAATGCCGCCGGCTTGCAGCGCCGCCATGACGGCCGGGGACGCTGCCGCAATCAACGCCGCGCCCCCATCGTCGGCGACTGCCGATCGCTCGATTGCCTCAAGCGTGGTCACCCAGTCGCACGTCTTTCCGGGGAGCCGGGGCGGAAGCAGCCGGCGTGCGCCGTCGATGGAAATGCACAGGTCGGGGCGAAACGTCGCCAGCCTGTCGTAGGGTACGCAAGCGTGGGCGTCCGTGGGGCCGTCGATTCCGATAGAGACCGCTTCCCAACAGAGCGTGGCGGCGGCGGCGAGCAGCGGCGCGTGCAGCGCCCGGCGCTCATCGGCAGGGCGGAAGTCGATCAGGGCCAGGCGCGCGATTTCGCGGAGGGCGACGGGCTGGGCGGCGATGCGTTCGGCGGTCGCCTCGATGCCCTCAGCCCGCTCTCGCGCGCTCGCCCGAAAGGCAGATTCGCACGCGGAGCGAGCGTGCTCGATGCACTCCGGCGACATCCAGGCCAGCCGTAGCACCTGTGCCGGCGCGAGCAAGCCCGGACTCGACGCCAGCAACTGCCGCAGGGCCGCGGCGGGGTCGTTTTGCCAGATGAAGATGCAGCGCCCGGCGCGAATCGCCCCGGCCAGTTCGCACGTCCGCAGCACTGCGGCGAGCGCGGGGAGGTCGGGCTCAAGGACGAAAACCGCGGCGGCGGGCGGCGCGGTTTCGAGTAGCAGGGCGAGCTCAGCGCCCGCCCCCACTGCCGGCAGCGCCACGTTCTGTCCGCTCCAGCGGAACGTCGCGAGCAGCGCGGCGGCCCGCGTACGCGGCGCCGCCGATCCGCCCATCCAGATCGTCGAAGACGCCCGCCACTCGCAATACGCCGGCTGGTCGTCGAGATTGATCGCGCAAAACCAGTTCGGCGGCAGCGCGGCGTCGGCGATTGCGGCGGCGAGCAGGGGGTCGGCGCCGCGCAGCGCCGCGAGATTGGATTCCAGGATTTCCGCGCCAGGGGCAACGGGGCGCAGATCGTCCAGCGCCGCCAGCGGCGAGGCGGGCGGGCGATCAATCAGACCCGTTGATGCACGAACGCCATCCACACCAGCACACCGATCCAGAGCGCAAAGAGAGCGCCCAGCACATAGATCGGCGCATTGGAGCGGCCGGGTTTCGTGCCGAAGGGGCGGTCGGCCGGGGGGGTGGTGTCGGTCTGAAGGTCACTCACGCGTCGGATCGCTCCCGCGGGGCTGTGCGGCCAGGCGGCGTATCTCAGGCATCAGGAACTCGCCGGCCAGAGATTTGAGGGTACCGGCCGCCGGGATTGCCAGCAAGACGCCGAGCAGACCGGCAAGTTCTGCGCCGATCAGCAGCACGACGACGGTCGTAATCGGGTGCAGGCCGGAGGATTGGCCCATGACGTAGGGTGCGAGCAGGAACGACTCGACGGCCTGCGCGGCGAAGTAGACCGCGGCGCAGTACGCGACCGGCCATACCCACGCGACGCCGGAGTGGGCGGCGTCGAAATAGGTCAGCAACAGCGCCGGGGGCAGCGCCAGCACGCTTAGACCGGGGACGAGATTCGTCAGCGCCGCCAGCAGTCCGAGCGGCAGGCTGTAGGGTGTGCCGACGATCAGCCAGCCGACGCCGATCAGGGCCCCATACACGGCGCAGATGATGAGCCGGCCGCGAAAGAACTCCGCGATCGAGCGGTCCGCAGTGGCCGCCACGCGCTCGATCACCGGGCGATACGCGGCGGGCAAGTGGTTGCGGACCACGGCGATGATGGCGTCGAACTTCCAGAGGAAAAAGAACCCATACAGCGGCACGAGCAGGCCGAATGAGAGCCATTGCGCGGCGCCGCCGAACGCGGCCGCGGTCCACGCGCCGAGCTGTGCGGCGACCGACTGTCCGTGCTCCTTCGCGAGCGTCGTCATCTGGTGCGGGTCGCCGATGCGGCTGAGCAAATCCGGATAGTGCTGGCGCAACCAGTCCTGCGCGCCGGCGACATAACCGGGCGCGTTGCCGGCCAGCGCGATCAACTGCACCGTGCCCAGATATGTGAGCAGCCCGAGCGCGACGATGGCGGAGCCGCCGATCAGCACGAACGTCATGCTCGTCGCGGCGAGGCGCGGCAGCCGACGGCGTTCGAGCGACACGATCACGGGGTTGAGGATGTATGCGATCGCAAAGCCGACGGCGAGCGGCGTCAGCACGGAGCGCAGGCGGTGGGCCAGCCAGCCCAGCAGCAGCAGCGCGGCGAGGATCGCGAAGAAGCGCGCCCAGCGAGCGGCGGGCGGCGACAATTCGGGAACGTACGGGTTCATCGCGGGGACAGGTTACTCGGCCGCGGCATCGAGCGGAATCTCGTAGGATCCGAAGGTTGACTGGAAATCATAGACATCATCGAAATCCTCGATGCGGTCGGATTCCTGCCGGCCGAGCAGCCCCGCGCCGACGAGCAGGAACACCATCTCGCCGAAGTCGCGCGTGCGGCGAATCCCCCAGCGCTGCAGGACGACCGTGGCCAGCGGCCCCCAGCGGGAGACGGCCAGGTCGCGCAGCGCCAGACACAACTCCTGGCCGCTGACGTGGTGCGGTCCGTCGCCGGGTTCCTCCCCGTGGAGGCGGCGCATCGCCATATCGAGGCCGCGGTGCAGAAACTCGTAGGCCTCGAGCGGGTACCGGCCATCCGCGCGGATGGTCTGGTCGAACAACTCGGCCGGCGTCATGTCATCCATGTTTCGAGCCGGTGCCTCACGCGGCGTGAAAGAAACAAACGGCGCTACTGCGCGGGCTCGCCTCCCGACGGCCCGTCCGAGGGTGCGGGCGGCGGACCGCCGCCGTCTGCTCCGCCGGGCGATGGGCCATCGTCCGCACCTCCGCCGCGGCGGCGGCGACGGCGGCGGCGCTTGCGCGGCGCGTCGCCGGCGGACGGCGGCTCGCCGACGGCATCCTGCGGCGCATCGCCAAATTCTTCTTCCGGAGACGGAGCGGACTCGGGCGCCGATTCGCGCAGCGGGGGCGCGTCTCGCGGCGGCGGTGCGTCATGTTGCCGAGCGCGGGGCGCGCGTCCGGGCGGCGAGTCGCCGCCGCGGCGGTCGCGCGGGCCCTCGCCGCGGGCATCGCGCCGCTCCGGCCCCGTGGGCCTGCCGCCGGGCTCGGGTGTTCCCGGTCGGACGATCATCTGCGGCGGCGGCGGGAGCGGTGCATCGGAGAGCTGGATCTCCTCCAGCGGGATCACCACCTCGCGTTCCGCGTCGGTGCGAATGAGCAGGAGCTGCGTCAAGACCTGGCGATCGACGACGACACCCAGACCGTGGGCGGTCTGAACGCGCGTTCCGGTGCGCGGGAGCTTGGCATTGAGCTCCTCGTAGCCCTCGTGTTCGTAGCGCAGGCAGCAGCGCAAGCGGCCACAGCGGCCGGAGACCTTCGAAGGATCGAGCGTCGATTTCTGCAGCTTGGCCATTTTCATGTTGACCGGCCGCAGCTTCTTCAGGAAATTCTTGCAGCAGCACTCGCGACCGCAGACTTCGTAGTCGGCGACGAGGCGGGCTTCGTCGCGGGCGCCGACCTGCCGCATCTCGATGCGCGTGCGGTACAGGTGGGCCAGTTCTTTCACCAGTTCGCGGAAATCGACCCGGTTCTCGGAGCGGAAGTAGAAGACGATGCGCTCGCCGCCGAGCAGGTGCTCCGCGGTGATGATCTTCATGTCCAGGTCAAGCTGTGCGGCCAGCAGCGCGCACTGGTTTACGTCTTCCTTGACACAGGCGTTGAGGTGCGTGTTCTCGTCGAGATCCTGCGGCGTCGCCTCGCGCAGAATGCGGCCGGCGCCCAGGCGATAGAACTCGGGCCCGCTGTTTTCGACATAGCGCTTGATCTGCTCGCGGCTTACCGACTTGTCGCAGCCGTTGCAGGTCAGGCTCACCTGCTGGCCGAGCTCCAGGCCGCGATCGGACTCGATCACGACCTTTCCGCCGCAGCGAAAGACCGTGCCGTGCTTGTAGCTGAACTCGCCGATCCAGTTCATCGCGCCGTAGCGAACGGCCGTCGTCGGGTAGATTTTCTCGAGGCCCGCGCCGCACGAGGTGCCGCAGCCGCCGGATTCGCGTTCGGAATTGCCGTTGCCCGCCTGCGGAAGCGCAACCATATTTCCACTGCGGCCGGGAGGCCGTCCCTGGCAAGTCTGTGTCGGAGTCTGGCCGGCGCGAATCGCCGGTGCAGCCGTGCGCGACGCCCGAAGTCCGCGCGGCGGCTGCCAGTTGCTGAAGTGTACTCTACGGGGGCACCGTCACAAGCCGCTCGATGACGCGATTGCCGCGGATCTCGCGAACCCCCACGTGAATCCGCAGGCCGGCCAGGTCGCGTGCGGACGGGAAAACGTAGCTGTGCTCGGCGGTCTCGCCCGGCGGCAGATTCAAGTAGGCGTGCTCCTGGCGCGGGCGTTGCACGGGCTGGCAGAAACCGTCGAATCGCACCTCTTCCGCGGACAGATTCTTGAGCGCCTGCCGCACGACCAGGTCGTCGCCGTGCCACTCGACGTCCGCGAGCATGTCGATGTCGCGAAACCCGACCTGCAACGGCACCGTGAAGTGCAGCGTCGCCGCGCTGGGCGCCTGAACGTCTACGCGCACTTCCAGATCGCCATCGGCCCGGATCACGCGGCGCGGAAGCGTCAGCGTCAACGGTTGCGACAACTCCTCTCCGGCGGCGAGGTCGAACGGAATCTTCTGGGGCGATACCTGCCACTCCGCCGGAGCCGAGACGGCCACTTCGCCGCGAATCGGCGTCGCCGCACCATTGCGGAACGTCAGAATCGGGCGCTGGCCGTCGCTGTGCAACTGCAGGTACGTGGGATCGACCCGCAGGCTCGCGGCCAGAAGCGTCACGCCCAGGTCCAGGTTCTCGAGCAGCACCGGAGTGCGGCCGAGCCGCAGGTGCGTGCGGCCTTCGACCACCTCCGGCGTCGTTCGCCGACCCCAGAGATCGATCTGGGTGACGCCCGCGCCCAGATAGACCTTGTGCAGCCGCTCCGCCGCATCGGCTGTCCAGCACCACGCGGCGGCACAGCTTGTTCCGCTGCTCTCATCGTGAAAGAAGATGATCAGCCCGTCGGGCGGCAGCGGATTGACCGCCACGGCGCGCTTGCCGCTCAGGTAGACAAACAGCGTGCGCAGCGGGATGAAGAGCGGCGTCGGCTCCCACTCCCCCCCGTCGATTTCAGCGCGACGCGCGATGGGCGCTTCGACAAACAGCCGGTCGGGCGAGAGCGCCTTGGCCAGAATGATGCGCTGGATCAGGTCGATCGTGCGGCTGGCTTCGTCTACCAGGGCGCGGTCATCAGCCGGGACCGAGACCCAGCGGGCGCCCTCGGCCGGTTCGACCAGAAAATCCAGGTACGCGGGCGTGCGGCGGGCCGGGATCGTCGGCTCGACCCAGAATGACGGGGTGCCGATCTCCGGCGGCTGCGGCGAGAAAACCGAGACCGGCACGACCAGCTCCGGCAGACTGGTGAACCGCGTGATCTCGGTTCGAAACAGCGCAATGCGATCCGCCGTCCAGCCGGCGCCCTCGGCGAGTTCGTCGCGTTCGCGGCCCAGTTGCCACGACGTGATGCGGCCGCCGAGCTGAGCCAGAACCGGTGCAAGGTGGTCCACCCAGTCGGCGTGGACGGTCAGCATGCCGTGAAGCGTCTTATCGACGATGACGGCTGCGCTTTCGGGCGGCGGCGGCAGCAGTACGCCGATGGTTTCCGCCCGCGCCAAGGTCAGCTCGGAGCTGATCGCGCCGACGATCTGCGCCCGAACCAGCGAACTGTCGCCCGTCTCGTGCATCAGCGGCACGCCCACTTTCAGCGCCACCGCGTTCAAACTGGCGACGATCTCGCGCAGCGCCGCCGGGTGGTCCGCTTCGTAGCGACTCGCATCGATCCCCATGTCGCGCGCCAGGGGTGTCGCCGCCGGCAGGGGCGGCGCGACGACGAAGCGCAACGTGCGCACCAGCGGCGTGTCGAACTCCACCTGCGGACTGAGTTGCGCGACGTAGTACCCCGGCGGCAACGGCGGCAGCGGGAGCCGGGTCGGCTCCACGCCGATGGCGGTAATGCGATGTCGAAACACTTCTCCGCCGCTCTGATTCACGATCGTCAGGTCGGCGGGCAGCAGCGCGCCGGCGGCGTTCTTGATCTCCAGCAGGAGCGCGGCCGGTTCGCCGGGCTGCACGATGCCGGATGGCGCGGAGAACCGCATGCGCGTGTGCGGAAAAACGAACACGCGAATGTCGTCGAACCATGCGCGGGCGCCGACGTCCTCGCGCTGGATCGGATCGATCATGTTGGGATCGACTTCGCGCCACACGTTCGTTTGCAGCACCCAAAGCTGCAATCGGATTGCGGCGGCGTCCGGGAACTGGCCGATCAGGTCGACCGTCAGCCGCCGCCAACCCTCGGGCGGCATGTCCGCATCGCTGACGAGCGGGCTGATCGCGTCGCTGCCCGCGATGCGGCCGCCCTCGCGATTCACCAGGTGCACCGCGAGAAACGCGCGGCTGTGCGTCAGACCGGTGGTGCGCACGGCCGCCACGATGCGGTAGGCCGCATTCGGCAGGACGTTGAGGTCGGTGTAGGCGTACTCGTACGCCAGGTTGCCCATCGCCAGGTCGAGTCGGAATGAGGGCGCGGCGTCGTGACCGACCTGCTCGTCGATCACGCCGCGCGAATACGCCGGCATGCCGTCGCCTGCGAGCTTGCGCCAATGCATGGGGGTGTCTTCGAAGTTGCCCGCGGCGCGTTCGTCGAAATCGAAGTGTTTGATCAGGCGGTATGCGGAACGCGCGGCGGTGGTCGGCGCGGGTTTCGCACCGGAGCGGGTGTCGGTTCGGTCCTGCGCGCGAGCGCCCGTCAGGCACGATGCCGCCAGCAGCACCGCCGCCGCGCCCCGCCGCGCCGCCGCCGATCGCATCGTACGCGTGACGCTCTGGGCGACTGCTCGGACCCAACGCACGCCTGATGCTGCAGTCGAGCTTCTCATGCGTGCACCCTCGTCTCGCCGCAGACCGCGCCTCTGATATCGGATGGCGGCGGCTTGCGATGAAACGGAGTGCGACGCCTGCCGGCGCGGATCGCGCGCGCGGCCGGGGTGAGGCGCAGGTTTCGCCGATCCGGCTAGATCCGCACGGCGGACCGCTGGCGGCGGCGATTCTCGCGGCAGACGCCCGCAGCACCGACCGCTCCGCAGGCGAGCAGCGCCAGCGTCCCCGGTTCCGGCACAAACGCGGTAACGAACGCGGCCCCGGTCAGGCGAATGCCATATGCGCCGAGCGCGCCGTTCATGTCGCCGTCACCATCCCAACCCGAGATAGCCTGTGCGCCGCCCGCGCCGCCGGGACCAACCGTTCCTGTGTACGAGACATCGTCGATGAAGATCGCGCCGGCCGGGCTGTGCGGATCGCGATCCCACCCGGAAATCGCGAGGTAATACACGCCCGGGACCGTCGGCAGGAGCGGGCTTCCCGCGGTCAGACGCGAGCGCGGGTTGTATCCGCTGCTGCCGTTCAGAATGTCGTCATTGGCCGCCAGACCGGACCCACCGAGGTCGAAGAGAAATAGCTGCGTGTCGAACGCAACGGTGGCCGCGTCGTCGGTCGTGGCCGAGAACGCCGCCGGGTCGGCGATGTAGATCGCGAACATGTCGGCGTCGGCGCTTCCATCGATGCTGCCGCGCAACAGATCCAGCGGACCTGCGCCCGCGACCGTCTCCGCCACGAGCGGCATGTCGCCGGCGTCGCCGGCCTCGTAATACGTCCCGCCCGCCACGCGCGGAACGAACATGGTTGCCGCGGCGACCGCGCCCGCCATGCACTTATGGGCGAATCTCATGGCTTCCCCTCCAGGAGCCCGTACCGTCGGCCGCGCCCGGGTATGCCCCGCCCGCGCAGCCGACGGCACCCTCCTGGGGGAGTATTCATAATGATCGTCGGAGAAGCAAACGCACGCCATCTGGGGCGCGGCTGAAACGCGGATCGAGTTTGCCGGGCCGGTAGGGTTACGAGCGGACGGCGAATCGAGTTCGCGCCGGTGCGATCCGGCGTCGGACCTCTGAACCTGTGACGGGTGCATTTCGTGAAGGGTTGCGTTTTGCTGTGTGTTGCGGGCACTCTACCCGCCAGTGGGTGGCGGGCGATGAATGGCTGGTATGCTCTCGCCATACTCGGCGTGAGCATCTCGGGCGCGATGCGTGGGTAGCATCGGCCTCAAGTCTGTGCTGGTGGGTGGGATGGGCTTCCAGCTCCTGCGGCCCGCCCGGCGTGCCTACGCGGAAAACGCGAGAGCAAGCCACCCCCCGGCGCTGCGGGGTTGCGTCGCTCGACCGCATTACGCTGCGCCGGCCGTTCAAACGCCGCAGCGCTGGCGCGCCGGAAACGGGGCGCGCAAGCGCAGCCCTCGCCACCGCGGCGGGCGGCCGCTCGCTACGGCGATGCGACGATCGTGACTTGGACGGGCTCCGATTGGATTACCACGTTATTCTCATCCACCGCGAAGACCTGGAACCGCAGCCGTTCGCCTGGCTCGCCGCGTTCGCTGATGCGATAGCCCTGGGGTTCCTTGGGTTGCGAGCCCGGACGGGTGTTTCGCATGATAAACACCCGGACGGTGTCTGGACTGACTAAACCCTCGAATTGCGGGTTTACAAACACGGGCTGATCGGACACCAGCGTGGAAGGGATCGCCGGGTCCGTGAACCGAGGCACGGTTGCAAATTGCCCCAACGGGGCGAAATCGCGGTCGTTCTGAATCATGCGGTCGATTCGTCGGAGGGAATGAAGCGCCGCATCGATGTCCGAGAGATACACCGCCCCAACGGTCACATTCCGACGCCGAAAGTTAATCGACCCGCCGCTGTGCCAGCACTCGTCGCCAAGGCCGGGGCGCGGCTCAACTGTAATTCCTGCGGCGACCCAGCTCGCGGACTCCTGAATCGCCGCCTTCGCGGCGTCAATGGAAACATGGACAGCTACCGAGACCCTCTGCATTCCGCGCGCGCGGCCGTCAGAATCACACCGCAGGTGGTAGTTGGCGCCGAGTGTCCCGAAGGTTCTCTCCGGATTCTCGCACGCGAGAATTGCGAGCATGCGCGTCTCGTCAATGGCGGTGATGAGATCATCTGCGGAAGACCATGACGGCACACCCAGAATAGTCAACACAAATGCAACAGCCCGGTCTGTCAATCGCATGGAAGGCTAGCTCCAGATCAGGTTAGTGAGGACACCAACACGCAGGTTGGTCACACGGTATTTGCGCTCGGGCGCCCAGGTCCGGCGATTCGCGGAGCTGCGGATTGACCGAAAGTAGACACCCGACCGGCTGACCGCAATCAACCGTTCCGTCCTGTTGAATGCAGCATGGCGGGGCGAGTTCCAGCACGGTCGGAACCCCAACTAATCCATAGGACGGATCAAACACACCGGCGCTCGTTCGGACCACCGCGTGGTAGGAAAAGTGCGGATCGGGCACTGCCCCGTCGTGTGGCGGACGCGCGACCTGGAAGGTGGCGATCGCCGTCCCGCCGGGGCGACCGACGGTCGAGCCGACACAGTACAACACCCGGGCAAAATCCGCAGGCGTACCCTCTGCGCCACCCGACCAGAGATATCGCGCTTCCGTACGTATACCAGCGCAGCCCAGCAAATACTCAAAAAGCGCGGAGTGATCCTCGCAGCCCGCTGTGAGCAGGCTGTAGAGAACAAGCGGCACCGGTCGGCCTTCACGTGCTGCTTGAGCCGGCTCATACCAAATTTCTTGGCTCATCTCGAAATTGCAGTCAATGGCGATATCTTCCAGAGATGACAAGCCGCCGGCATACTGTACAAGTTGTTCGAGTGCAAGGTCGTAGACTGGATGCGCCTGGCTGCCCTGAACCTGCTCCGGCATGAAATACCACCGCGTGGGACGCACGGTCGCCGCGTCGGACCAGCTCTGTCCATCCATGGAGTATTGAATCGTGACAACCGGCTGCGTCGACGCGCTGACGCTGTTGGCGCCGGGAATGCTCGCCGTTCCGGTGAGCACCATGCCGCGTTCCACCGGAGACTGGAGAGTGGCGAGCACTTCGCCGCCCTGCGCGACGGCGACGCCGTTCATGAGTGCGCGCACATACAGCATTCGCTCGGCGGGCGCGCCGACAATGTCGAACGTGATCAACAAATCAGGCCAGTCGGTGAAGCCGTAGACAACCGGGAACAGCGGGCCGCCTTGCTCCGCGTCCCAATGCGTGCTCGCGGGCGGCGGCGAGAGCACCGAGCCATCGGACCAGGCCCGCAGCGGGCCGGAATCGGCAAACAGCACCTGCTTCACGACGATGCGCCACGTGGCCGACGAGTGCCCGCCGCCGCCGGGCCCATCGGGCTGAGGGTCGGTCGTATCGGGGTCACCGTCACCATCGACATCGTTGTCTGCGCCATTCGGCAGGCCGTCACCATCGACATCGTCGTCGTCTTCATTCACGGCGCCATCACCGTCCACATCCTGATCGTCCTGGTTGGCTGCGCCGTCCCCTTCAACATCATTATCGGCGCCATTCGGGACATTGTCCCCATCCACATCGTCGTCGTTGCCGTTTTGCGCGCCGTCGCCGTCGACGTCCTGATCCTCCCCGTTCGAAACGCCGTCTCCGTCCGTGTCGTCGTCACCGGCAGTATTCGGCTCCTCGCTGTTTCGTGTGGGTAGGAGCTGGCGGACCAGTCCCCTAGACCCCCTGGGATTTTTCGCTTTCGGCCAGCCGGCAGGCGAGGAGGATGCAGGCAGGCGGTCCGACGTAACTTCTGTTGTAGCAATGTGGTACCGTGCCAATCCGTTGCCGCCTGCGATGCCGCGAGCGGGTTCTCGGGACCGCCTCGACTAGTTTGGTTCCCGCCGGTCGGCCACCGTCGTCACCCACAGAAAACAGCGAGGAAGCACTTTGTGCCGGTGCAACTCGGGGGCGGACTTCCTGCGTGCCGCCGACAAATCACTTGTCCGGCGCTGCCTGGCGCGCGATGATCTACGACGTCGGCGGGCGCTACAGCGCGCCGTAAGGGGTGATGCTATGAGTGTCAGTCCCGCGTGGGTTCGGATCCTCGTCGCCGGATACCTCGCGATCACGGCTTTCTGCGGAACAGCGGCGGGTCAGCAGAGTCAGAAAACCGCGCCGGCTTCGCAGCCCGCCGAGCGCACGGCGCCCGCGCCGGGGACGCAGCCGGCGCTTCCGCGGGCGCTGGACGCGCGGCTCGCGACGCCCATCGGACCGGTCGAGCTGACCGAAGCGCCGCTCGCGGACGTCCTTTCCGACCTTGCGCAGCGCGGCGGTATGAACCTGGTCGTGCGCTGGCGACCGCTGAACGAAGTGGGAATGGAGCGCGACACGCCGGTGACGATCTCGCTCGAGAATCCGTCGCTGGAGCAGGCGCTGTGGGCGGTCATGAACAGCATTACGGATTCCACGTCGCCGCTGGCGTATATGGCGGACGGCGACATGCTGCTGGTCTCGACTGTCGCCGATCTGGGCCGCGAGATGTTCGTGAGAGCCTACGACGTGACCGACCTGATGGCGCTGTACACCGCGGACACCTCGCGCTACGCACATCGCGCGCAGCCAGGCAACCAGTCCGCCGGTGCGGTCGACGGCGGCGGCGGGGAGCAACGGGGCATCCTGCGGCCGGTGAATTCCGGCGAAGCGCGATCCGGGGGCGGCGGCAGCTTCGAAGCGCATCGCGACGAGCGGCTGCGCCGGTTGATCATCCTGATCATGACCTCGATCGAGCCGGACTCGTGGATACTCAACGGCGGCGCCGGCACGATCGTGCCGTTTCAGAATCAGTTGGTGGTGCGTAACTCGGGGCTGGTGCACCAGCAACTGGGCGGGGCCATACGCGCGAACAAGGCCGCAAAGCCGGCGGCGGCGCGCGAACGAGCGCCGTGACCGCGCCGCGGGATAGTAGTCCGGATCACCCTGAGCGAGGCTGAGACATGGACGGGGTTGCGAGGCACTCCGCGCCGGCAACGGCGCAGGCAGCGGACGCGCTCGATCCGCTGCGATGTCTGCCCGAGCACGTGCCGCCGGTGCGGCGATCGCCGCTTTACTCCGCGGCGGCGCTGGTTGCGGCGGCCATCATGCTGCTGTTGCCGCTGATTTACTTCGGGCTGGTCGTCGGGCTTGCGTATCTGCTTTACTGGCACGTCACCGAGAACGCGCCGCGCATGACGGCCAGTCGCACATCGCTTCGACTCTCCTGGTTCACCTACATCTGCCCGATGGTGCTGGGCGCGCTGCTGCTTATCTTCCTGATTAAGCCGATCTTTGCGCCGCGCCGCCGCACGATGGACGGTCTGGCGCTGCGCCCGGAGGATCAGCCGCGGCTGTTCGCCTACGTCACGCGACTCTGCGAAGTGATGAGCGCGCCGATGCCGAGAGAAATCAAAGTCGACTGCCAACCGAACGCCAGCGCCCGCTTTCGGCGCGGCTGGCTGAGCCTGCTGGGCAACGACCTGACGCTCACGATCGGCCTGCCGCTGGCGGCGGGGATGTCGTTGCGGCAGCTCACCGGCGTCCTCGCGCACGAGTTCGGGCACTTCTCGCAGGGCCTGGGGATGCGGCTGACGTTTCTGATTCACGGGATCAACCTCTGGTTCGCGCGACTGGTCTACGAGCGCGATCGCTGGGACGAGCAGCTCTACGAGGCGGCCCACAGCCAGGTTCCATACGCGGCGATTCTCGCGTGGCTGGGCATCGCACTGGTTTGGGCGGCGCGGCGGGTGCTGTGGGTACTGATGATGATCGGCGCGATCGTCAGCTTCGCGCTGTCGCGACAGATGGAGTACGACGCCGATCGCGCCGAAGCGCGAGTCGCCGGCAGCGAGACTTTCGCCGCGACGATGCGGCGCGTAAACGAACTCGCGATGGCCGCGGCGATCGCCGGATATCAGCAGGGCCGCACCTGGCAGCAAGGGCGGCTGGCCGACAACCTGCCGCAACTGGTCGTGACCCACGCCGAGAGTCTCGGGCCGGAGAGCCGCGCGGCGATCGACAAAACGATTGGTGAAGAGAAAACCGGCTGGCTCGCGACGCATCCCAGCGCGCCCGATCGCATCGCCAACGCCGCCCGCGAAGGCGCGCCGGGCGTCGTCAGATCGGAGTTGCCGGCCGCCGCGCTGTTCGAGAACTTCGACGCCGTCTGCCGCACGCTCACATTTGTCTACTACAAGGACGTCGCCGGGGAACAGGTCACACGCGAGAATCTGGTGGAGACGGGAGCGCTGACCGCGGAAGCGAGCCGCGACCGCGACGACCATCGGCGAGTGGTCGACTATCTGAAGCTGACTTTCTCTATGGTCCGGCCGCCGCGCTGGCGCGCCATCGAGTTGCCGCCCGAGGCCACGGCGCGGGCGCTGGTTGCGATTATCCGTTCCGCGCGCGACCGCATGGCCGCGGCGGCGCCCGCGGCGAAGGCGGCGTTGGACTCGCTCGAGAAAATCGAGGGCAATCAACTGCTCGCGGTGCAGGCGGACGCGCTGCGCCGCGCGAAAGTCAACTTCGACCCGCGGCGATTCGAGCTGACCACGCGGAGCGAACAAGAGATCAGCGACCGCCGGCGGAAGCTCGCGCAGCAGCGCGACGCGGCCGAGCGCCGCGTCGAGGACTATGAGCAGGCGCTGTGCGAGCGGTTGAGCGCGGCGATGGCGCTGCTGGCGATTCCGGCCGCCGCGCGGCACGTTCAGGGTGCGGAGGCGCTCTCGCGCGAGTGCGAGACGCTGGTGTTCCTGCTGCGCCGGGTCGAGACGCACATTCGTCGGCTGGTCGAGTGGCGCGGAGACCTGGCGGAGCTGACCGCGGCATTGTCGGCGTTGCAGCGTCAGAGCGAGAACACGACGCTCCAATCGATCTTCACCACGAGGCTCGACACGACGCGCGAACTGCTGCTCGAAGGCCGCCGCGATCTGGAGGACGTCGCGTATCCATTCGAGTTCAAAGGCGGCCGGCCGAGCCTGGGGCAGTTCGTTCTTCCGGCAATTCCCGCACGCGACGACGCGGGCGAGATCGGGGTGGCGGCCGGGGCGTACATCGATGCACTGGTCGATGTACACGTGCGCGTGTTTGTTCGCATCGTCGTCATCGCGGCACAGGTCGAGGAGGCGATCACGGCCGCGGCCAAGGCCCGCGCGACGCCAGCGCGGCGGAGCGCGGCTGAATAGCGGTGAGACCTGCCGCGTGCGGCGCGGCCTACGCCGACAGCCGCCGGGCCTTGCGAATCTGCGGCGGGGTCAGCGGCTGAGACGGCTCGCCGCCCATCTGGGCGCTCGGGCGGGTGGGGACGCTCTTGATGCGATCGACCACGTCCATGCCGGACACCACGCGGCCGAACGCGCAATAGCCCCAGCCGTCATGCGCCGGGTGGTTGAGGCCGTCGTTGTCGACGACGTTGATGAAGAACTGGGAAGTCGCGGAGTGCGGTTCGCCCGTGCGGGCCATTGCGATCACGCCGCGGTCGTTGCGGAGCCCGGCTGCGGCTTCGTTCTTGATCGGCGGCCGCAGCCCGCCGCTCTTCTGCTGGTTGAGGGCCGAGTAGCCGCCGCCTTGAATCATGAACGTGGGCAATACGCGGTGGAAGATCGTGCCGTCGAAGAAGCCGTCATCGACATACTGCAGGAAGTTCGCGACGGTTGCCGGCGCGCGGGCGTCGTCCAGCTCGAGGACGATCCGCCCCCACACCTCGTCGCCCAGGGCGATCTCGAACTCGATCTGAGGCAGCGGCATGCACAATCTCCTTGAAGCGCCGGCGACACGGCGCGCTCGCGTTTGCGGTCCACCGGGCTGTGCCGGTGCGGTTTGCGGAATGCTAGTCGAAGGGCCGCGGGCTGTCCCGACGCGCCGCGCACGCGGTGGGGGAGCGCGGCTCGCGAGCGGCTGCGCCGGTCTTCAGAGTGGGGCGGGCATCCTCGCGGGAGCCGGAGTTTCCGCGGACGGCGCACGCCCGTCGTGCGTGCCAGGATGCACGCGAGGTCGGAGCCAGGGTGCAGACAAGGTCGGACGCCCGCTGCACGCCGCGCGCCGCAAGCGAGCGCAGCGCTCCCGCGCGCCGGTCCTTGCCCGCGGGCGCGCGGCGAGCGTAGTATCCGATCTGCGCCGTGGCGTCCGCCCCGGCGAAATCCGGAAACGCGCGAGGCTCCAGGAGTCGAGTTCATGTCCGTCCCCAACGATCGGCGCTATCTTCAGACGCACGAGTGGTTCAAGGCCGAGGGCAACCTGGTGACCATCGGCATTACGAAGTTCGCCGCCGACGAACTGACAGACATCACCTACGTCCAGCTTCCGGCGGTCGGAAAGACGATCGAGGCCGGCCGCAGCTTCGGCGAGATCGAGTCGGTGAAGGCCACCAGCGAGCTCTACTCGGCCATCAGCGGCGTCGTTCGCGAGGTGAACAAGCGGCTCGACGGCGAGCCGGGGCTGGTGAACTCGCACGCATTCTCCGACGGCTGGATGGTCAGGGTCGAATGCCCCGACACTTCTCCCCTTCAGAAACTGATGGACTCGGCCGCGTATGAACGCATGACCGCGGGATGATCCGCGTTCGGGGTAGCACCGGTCTGAAGACCTTGCTGTTACCCACATTTTCTGAGAACCGCGGTCCGGGTCAAAAATCGATGGTCTGCATCCACTCGCCCTGGGCGTCACACCGTATTCTCAGGGCGCCAGTCGCGGCTTTCCGAGGAGTGGGTAGCAGCAAGCTCAAGAGCAGTGGCACACGTCACACGGTGCGGCTCATCCGCGCGTCCGCCGAGGCCGCAGCCAGGCGTTCGATCGGCTACAACACGGCCCACCTTCCACCGCCGTCGCCGCTATCGTCCGCGCCGCCGCCGCAGAATCAGGCGCTTGCTACCCCTCGACGATCGTCTTGAACCCCCCGTACAGCATGCGCTTCACGTCGAAGGGCATCCCCTTCGGCGCGGCCTTCGCCATCGCCGGATCGCTCATCACTCTCTTGTTGACGGCGTCGCGGTGCGGCTTCGATTTGTAAATGATGAAGGCGAAGACGATTGTCTCGCCGGGCTTGGCTCGGATGCCCTTGGGGAACGGAACGCCGCAGCCCATCGGGGTCTTGAGGTCGTGGCCAACGCACTCGAAGTACTGAAGCGCCCCGTGCTTCATCCACGTCTTGCGGCCCCAATTAGCCATCTTCTTGTAGGCCGCCAGGTGCTTCGTCGGAACCGGCAACACGAACCCGTCCACGTAACTCATTTGCACTCCTTGTCCAGGCAGGCCTTCACTTTCCCGAACGTCCGGCGGCCAGGATATCCGGAAACACCGGCCGTCAGTCGGACGTTGCTCCCGGGCATTCTACGTCACTCATCCGGCCCGCGCGGCGAGTGGCATGCTCTCGCTGCGCGCAACGTGAAAATGCACTACTTCAGCCCCTCCAACCTGCGTTTACGGCGGAGGGCGTTGGCGGGTGCGCCACTGCTCCTGAGCTTGCTGTTACCCACAATTCTTCGGAGCGCGTCCGGTTTCCTGCGATTAGTCCCGAAGGGACGCGGGAGTGTAGCCACGGGTGAAGCGGAGGCCGCAGGCCGGAGCGCAACCCGTGGATCGATCGTGACGCGCGGCCGCCGCCCCGGTAGGGGCGGCGGGAGCGTTGCGGCGCTTGGACGACCGGTCGCGCAGTCTCCTTCGCCCCGCCGGGGCGAGCAGGCCTCGCGACGATTGCCACGGGTTCCGTCGCCGCTGCGCGTCGACTCCACCCGTGGCTACAATCCGCGACCCCTTCGGGGTCGAAGATCGAGCAACTGAATGTGGGTAACAGCAAGGTCTGAAGACCGATGGACCTTGTGGCACCGGTCTGAAGACCGGCGGGATCCTGGGGCACCGTTCTGAAGACCGGCGAACTTTGTGGCACCGGTCTGCAGACCGGTGTCCCGTCTCGGCGGGTCTTCGACCCGCCGCCGCGTCCTCCACCCGCCTCACTTCGCCGCCGGTTTGGCCGGCGGAATCAGCGCACCGTGCGGATCGCGGGCCGGGTCTCCCGTGCTCTCCGCCAGCCGCGCCTGAATCGCCGCGTCGGTAACGTGCTCAAGCCGCTCGGCCGGGCTGTGCAGATGATCCGCCGGCAGTTGCAGGTGTTCGTCGAGATACGCTTCCCAGAGCCGGTGCGATCTCACCAGCGCCGCGGCCGACTCGCGACCGGCCAGCGTCAGCACCAGGCGCCCGTCGACGCGCAGCGCCAGACCACGGCGCTGTAGCAACCAACGCGCCATGCGTGCGACCCACGCGGGCATCAGCAGCCGCGGATCGCGCCGCGCGCGGTCCGCCCCCGACTCCTCCGCGCGATATAGCGCCCCCAGCAGGTCGTCGGCGGCGATGCGAACGCGCAACTTCGCGCGGGCCAGCGCGCGACTGACGACGCCATGCTGGGGTGCAAACAGCGCCGCGGCGAAGAACAATCCGCCCGCAACCACGCCGATCATGCCGGCCGTGTTCGCGCTGCCGCCGGGAAAGCCGAGCCAGGTCGGGACGATCAGCGCCGCGACGTGCCCGAGCGCCGCGGAGGCGACCGCGATCAGCACCGAGAGCAGCAGCGTGCGGCTGAGCCGATCGGTCAGCAGCCGCGCCGTCGCCGCTGGGACGATCAGCATGGCGATCACGAGAATGCTGCCGACGCTTTCGAACGCCGCAACCGCCGTGATCGACGCAAGCGTCATCAGCAGATAGTGCATGCGCCGCGCGCTGATTCCCAGGCTCGTCGCCAGCGCCGGGTCGAATGCGCTGATCTTGAATTCCTTGTAAAGCAGGGCCACCACGAGCAGGTTGACGGCCAGCAGGGCCGCATTGATCGCCGCGGCGCGCGGAACCTGCCACCCCCACAGCCCGATCGTGTGCGCCGCGGCCAGCTCGAGATTGCCGTTGAGCACGCAATCGGGGTCCAGGTCGATCGAGTCCGCCGCGCGCCGAATCAGAATGAGCCCGAGCGCGAAGAGCACCGTGAACACCACGCCCATCGCCGCACCGCGTTCGACGCCGGCGGCGCCTTGTATCCACTCGGTGAAGAACGCGGTGAGCAGCCCGGCGCAAGTTGCGCCGATCAGCATGATCGGCCCGGCCCGCGGATCGACGTCCGCGAGCCAGGCGAGCCAGGCGGGCGCCGCCGCCAGGCTCGCGACCTGCGACTTCAACCAGATCGCCGCCAGAAACGCCGCGGCCAATCCGGGCAGGACGGCGTGACTGATCGCGTCGCCCATCATGCTCAGCCGCCGCAGCACCAGATAGCAGCCGAGCAGCCCGCACGAAGCCGCGGCCAGCCCGCCGGTAACCACGATCCACGTGTCGAGCGGCAGCCAGGTCCAGGCGAGCAGCGGAGCTGGGATCATCGCCGCACTCCGGCATTCGGTTGCGGCGCGACGCTCGTCACCAGCGCGTGCGGGCTTTCGGGCAGCGCGCCGGCCGCGCCGCTTTCGCCGAGCAGTTGCTCCAGGCTGGCGATCATTTCGCGGCTGAGCACGTGCTCCACTTCGTCGGCGTCGCGATCGACGTGACTCGGCGCAATGTCCGCGTGCGTGATGAGATACATCTCCCACAGACGGTGATTGCGCACCACGCGCGCGGCCTCCGCGACGCCGGCGGAGGTCAGCGCCACGTGCGGATCGGCCGAGTCCCAGGTCAACAATCCGTCGCGGCGCGCACGTCCAAGTTCGCGCCGCACCGCGGCCGGGGTCCAGCTGCGCGCCGCCCGCACCGCTTCGATCGGAACTCGCGCGCCGCTCGGCTGCGGGCGAGCGCCGGCGGACCGCGTTTCGCTCAGTTCATGCAGCGTGCGCAGCAGATGCTGGCGGGCGATCTTCCTGCGGAGTCCGGCCTGCTGCACCAACCGCGGCAGCGCCCCGCCGCTGGTTCCGAGCAACGTGCTCAGCAGGAACGCCGCGCCGGCGGCAAGCACGATTAGCGCCCCGGCCGGCATGCGCGGCGCCAGCGCGCTGATCGCCGCGCCGACCAGGCCGCTGGCCGCGCCGATGACTGCGGACAGGACCGCCAGCGTCGGCAGGTGATTGGTCCAGAATCGCGCCGCCGCCGGGGGAATGACCAGCATCGCCACCATCAGGATCAGCCCGACCGCCTGCAGGCCGATGACGGTGACGGCCACGACCAGCCCCATCAGAACCACGTCGAGCAGCTTCACGTTGAAGCCCTGCGCCGCCGCGTAGCCCGCGTCGAAGCACAGCAGGCTCAGCTCCTTGAAGAGCAAAGCGCAGATCGCGGCGACCGCAGCGGCGGCGCAAGTGAGCAGCAGCGCGTCGCCATAGAGCATCGAGGCGGTTTTGCCGTAGATGAAGCTCGACAGCCCGGCGGCGTGCCCGGACTGCATGGACTGAATCAGGCTGGTGATCGCGACACCCGCGCCGAAAAACACGCTGAGGACGATGCCCAGCGCCGCGTCTTCGCGGATGCGCGTGAAATGCACGATCGCCAGAATCGTGAGCATGCCGAACACGCCCCCGGCCGTCGCGCCCAGCAGCAGCACGGGCAGCGACTTGCCCGTGGCCCCCATCGCGCTGGCGATGATGAACGCGACTCCGATGCCCGGCAGCGTGGCGTGGCTGAGCGCATCGCCCAGCAGCGCCCGCTTGCGGAGCAGCAGAAACGCCCCGACGCAACCCGCGGCCAGGCCCAGCATCATCACGCCCACGACCACGATTCGCGTGTTGTAGTCCTGCAGGCTGACCACGCGCAGCACGTCGCTCCACGCCGGCCAGTCGCCGGACTCGACCAGCCGGCGCGTCGGCGCCGCGGACTGAGCCGCCGCGGGCGCGCCGCAAAGCAGCGCCGCCGCGAAGACGCCCAATGCCCGCGATGTTCGCCGCAGCGCGTTCATCGCGGTCGCCCGGCCCGAGACATGGCGTGCGCGGCCTCTTCCAGCAGCGTAAGCCGCCCGCCGTACGTCTTCCGCAGATTTTCGATCGTGAAGGCGCTGGCCGTCGGACCGTGGGCGACGATGCGCATGTTCAGAAGCAGAACGTGGTCGAAGTACTCCGGCGTTGTCTGAAGGTCATGATGGACGACCAGCACGGTCCGGCCCTGATCGCGCAGCGCGCTGAGCACCTGCACAATCGCCCGTTCGGTGGCCGCGTCCACGCTCGCGAACGGCTCGTCCATCAGGTAGAGCCGCGCGTCCTGCGCCAGCGCCCGCGCAAGAAACACGCGCTGCTGCTGTCCGCCGGAGAGCTGGCTGATCTGCCGCCGGGCGTAGTCCGCCATGCCGACGCGATCGAGGGCATCGAGCGCCGCCTTGCGGTCGGCGCGGCCGACGCGGCGGAACCACCCGATGCGCCCGTAGCGGCCCATGCAGACCACGTCGAGCGCGCTGACCGGAAAATCCCAGTCGACGCTCTCGCGCTGCGGCACGTAGCCGACGAGCGCGCGGCTCTCGCGATAGGGTCTGCCATAGATCATCACCTGGCCCGATGCCTTGGGCGTCAGGTCGAGCACCGCCTTGAGCAGTGTGCTCTTCCCCGCGCCGTTCGGACCGACGACGCCGATCAGGCAGCCCTCCGGCGCGTCGTAGTCCACGTCCCACAGCACGGGCTTGCGCTGATACGCGACCGTCACGTCGTGAATCGAGAGCGGACTGGTCGCCGGGTGCTCGTGTCCCGTCGAGGGCAGGACGGCGGCGCGGGGCGCCGCGCCGGCTTCGACGGTGGCCGCTGGGGCGTCTTCGGCAGCGCGGTTCATGGGGCCGCCCCGAGCTTTCCGTTCATGCCGCGCTGCGGTGCGTCGCCGCCCAGGGCCCGCGCGATTACAGTGGCGTTGTGGTCGATCATGCCGATGTAAGTGCCTTCATACGTGCCGGGCGCGCCCATCGCATCTGAGAAGAGCGTTCCCCCGATGGTCACGGTGTGCCCGCGGGCCCGCGCCCCCTCGAGCAGGGCGCGCACGTTGCGATCCGCGACGCTGGTCTCCACAAAAACCGCTGCGATCTTCCGCGCGACGATCAGGTCCACCAGCCGATTGATGTCCTCCAGCCCAGCCTCGGACTCCGTGGACAAGCCCTGAATGCCCAGCACTTCCAGCCCGTAGGCCCGGCCGAAGTAGTGAAACGCATCATGCGCGGTGATCAAGACACGCCGCTCGGGCGGGATCGTGCCGATGACGCGCTTGACGTACGCGTCGAGCGCCGCCAGCTCCGCCTGGTAGCGCGCGGCATTCGCCGCGAACTCCGCCGCGCCCTGCGGCTCCAGCGCGGTCAGCTCCGCGCGGATCACCTCAACAGTACGGCTCCAGGCGGATACGTCCATCCACACGTGCGGGTCGAAGTGCCCGCCCATGTCCGGCGGCTCGAAGAGATACTGCTCGTCGATGCGCTCGGTGACGGCGGTGACGGGCTTGTCGCGCGCCAGGCGAACGAGCGTGTCGGTCATTTTCCCTTCCAGCAGCAGCCCGCTGTAGAACACCAAATCGGCCGCCTGCATCGCGGCGATGTCGTTGCGGGTCGGCTTGTAGAGGTGCGGGTCAACGCCCTCGCCGATGATCCCGGCGACCGGAATGCGACCGCCGGCCACTTGGCGGACCACGTCGGTCACCATGCCGATTGTGCAAACGACTTGCTTCTTTCCGGCGGATTTCGCGTCTGAGCACGCGGCGCCCGTGGCGAGCAGCCCGAGCGTTGCCCACCCGGTCAGGATGGTGCAGCGCAGCCGCCCCGCGCGGTGCGTCTGCCGGCGCCGCGGCGTGCGTGTCGAATCGCCAGCGGCCTGCGGGTTGCGCTCTTTGGTTGTTCGGCGGATCAGCATGCACGGCCTCCAGGTCGAACCGGTCTCACGCGGGCGATCTTACCAATGTTACAAATAGTATACAAGGCTACAATCTGCATTTCACGGACGTGATCGAATTCCTGAGCGGCCTGACCGGCGCGCGCCGGTCCGGCCCGAACCGCCGGCGGCCGGCCGCGCGCGGCTGCGGCATGCGAAGTGCAATGTGCCGCGGGCAGGCGCCGCGATGGCGGAGCGCGGAGCGCTCGGCGAGGCGCCGGAACCATGATTCGCGAGGAAACGCGATGCTCTCACGACTCTCCGATCGGGGTGTACGGTGGAACTCGCGCAGGCGGTGCGTGCGCTGCGCTGCGATTGCGCCCCTGATCGCCACTTTATTCGCGAGCGCGGGCTGCCAGGACGACGTGGTGGAGGAGTTCCGCGCCGCCGCGGCGGGGCAGCTCCAGACGGGCGTCAGCGCACTGCTGGACGGGTTTGTCGAGGGGTTCTTCGCCGTGTTGGAGCCCAACGAGGAAACGACCACGCCGGCGGAAGGATAGTGCGGTTGCCCGGCGGGGCAGCTTCGCCGGCGCGCTGCGGGCGTACGTGATCGGGTCGCGGCGGTAGCCGCCGAAGCCGCGTCGGGCAGGCGCGCGTCGCGCGGCGGCGTGATCCGCGCGCCGTAAACCATTGGGCCGAAAGGAGTATGTCGCTAAGATCAGCGCAGATTCTGGAGCGATCCGATGCAGCCCCCGGGCATGACAATCACAACTACGGCGCTGCTCGACGGGCTGCACGCGCCCAACAATCGCGACGCCTGGGGGGAATTCGATCGGCGGTATCGGCCGATCCTCGTCGCGTTTCTGCACCGCATGGGGCTGCACGACGCCGACTCGGCCGACGTCGCCCAGGAGACCCTGGCGGCGTTCGTGCAGGAGTACCGCGCCGGCAAGTACGATCGCGCGAAGGGGCGGCTGCGGAGCTGGCTCATCGGCATCGCCCGCTGTCGCCTGGCCGACGCCCGCCGGGCGCGCGGGCGGCGGCGCGAGTATCGCGGCGAGTCGGCGATCGTCGATCTTCACGATGACGCGGCGGCCGAGCAGGCGTGGGAAGCGGAGGAGCGGCGCATCGTCTTCGACCAGGCGATCGCCGAGCTGCGCGAGACCACCCGGCTGCATCCGCGGACGATCGAGGCGTTCGAGTGCGTCGTGCTGCGCGGCGAGGCGGTGGACGCGGTCGCGGCGCGGCTGGAGCTGACGCCCCAGGAAATCTACAACGCCAAGAATCGCGTCGTCGACAAGCTCCGCGAGATTCTGGCGCGCTACGACGACGCGCCGCAGGGCGGTTAAGTCGTGAGCGCCGCCTGTCCGAACTCAGAAGCGCTGGAGCGCGTCGCGCTCGAGGGTGAGAGCGACCCGCAGGCTCGCAGCCATTTCCAGACGTGCGCCGCGTGCCGCGAGGCGATCGAGCGCATCCGCGCGAACAACGCATTCCTGCGCAGCTTTGTCGCGGCGGGCGTAGCGCCGCGCCGCGACGCTTCCGCACTGCCGCTGGAGCTTCCCGGGTACGAGATCACCGGTCCGCCGCAGCGCGGCGGCCAGGGCGCCGTGTACGAAGCGGTTCAGCTCTCCACCCGGCGGCGCGTGGCGATCAAGGTGATGCGCGAGGGGCCGTTCGCCACGCTGGCCGATCGGGCCCGCTTCGATCGCGAAATCGAGACGCTCAGCCGGTTGGATCATCCGAACATCGTCGCCGTTCATGATGCGGGCGTGGTCGCCGGGGCGCACTACTTTGTGATGGACTACGTGGACGGCGAGGCCCTCGACGTTTACGTCCAGAACCAGCGGTTGGACGAGTCCGCCGACCGTGCGCCGCTGGTGCGGCTGTTCATGAAGGTGTGCGACGCGGTGCACGCCGCCCATCTGCGCGGCGTGATTCATCGCGACCTGAAACCCAGCAACATCCGCGTCGATCGCACCGGGCAACCGTACGTGCTGGATTTCGGCCTCGCGAAGTCGATCGATGCGGCGGCGGATTCGCTCATGACGCGCACCGGCCAGTTCGTCGGGTCGCTGCCGTGGGCTTCGCCCGAGCAGGTTGAAGGCGCCAGTAGCCGCATCGACTTGCGCACCGACGTGTACTCGCTCGGCGCGATCTTCTATCAACTCCTCACCGGGGCGCCGCCGTTTGAAGTCGGCAGCAATCTGCGGATCGCGCTGGGCAACATCCTGGAGCGCGAGCCGCGGCGGCCCAGCGCGCTGGCCACGCGCACCGGCCTGCCGCACATCGACGACGAGCTTGACACGATCGTCCTCAAGTGTCTCGCCAAGGATCGCGAGCGGCGCTATCAGACCGCCGGCGAACTGGCCCGCGACCTGGGCCGCTACCTGGCGGGCGAGCCGATTCTCGCCAAGAGCGACAGCGCGATGTACGTGCTGCGCAAGGCGCTGCGGCGCTATCGCGTGCACGTCGCCGCCGCCACCGCCCTGGTGCTCCTGCTCGGGGTGTTCGCCGTGGTCATGACGTTGCTGTATCGCCGCGCGGCGACGCTCGAGCAGCAGGCGACGCGCGCGGCCAGCGCGCTGCAGACCTCGCTGACGCACAGCAACATCGAGCAGGGCCGCATGGCGGGACTGCTCGGCAACATCGACCTGGCGGAGTCGCTGTTGTGGCGCGAACTGCTGACGGTCTCCAACGGCGACGGAGCGGTGCTCGCCGTGCGGCCGCCGCCGGGGCCGTCGGAAGCATATTGGGCGCTGTGGGAGTTGTATCGCCGGCACCCGTGCGAGCGCAGCATCGCGTTCGAGTCCGCCGCCGCTCGGACGGCCGCCCTGGATGCCGATGGCGCGTCCATCTGGATCAACTCTCCGGAGGGCGTCATCGAGCGCTTCAGCTTCGCCGGGGATCGAGTGGAGTCGCGGCGCCTGTCGGCCGCGGGACGGCCGTCGGCGCGATTGGGCGGCGACGCCCGCTACGTATCGGTGCTCGATGCGGATGCGCACCGCATCTTTCGAACGGATCGGCTGGATGAGCCGCCGCTGGTGCTCCCGCTCCCCGCCGCGACGCCGGGCGGACCGATTCTCGATCTGGCCGGCTCCGCGCACGTGGCCGCAGTGGTCGAAGACTCGGTTGTCGTGTGGGAGACCGGCAGCGGGGCGGAGCTTGCCCGGTTCAAGACGCCCGCGGGGCCGCTCTGCGCGGCCGCCGTCTCGCCCGGGGCACGGCACGTCGCGGCCCGCGACGACCGCGGCCGCGTGTTCGTCTGGGACATTGCGACCGGCTCACGACGCGATGGGGCAACGACTTCGGCGACCGCTGACATCAAGCACAACGGCGGCGACCTGGTGTTCTCGCCGGATGGCGACCTGCTCGCGGACGTCTGGTATGAGATCGCGGGTCGCGTCTGGGACTTGCGGCCGGAGTCGCTCGCCGCGACGCCGTTGGCCGTGCGGGCTGCGACGTACCGAGTGGCGATGTTCTCGCCGGACAGCCGATCGCTGGCGATCGGCGACGCCAACGGTGTGGTGCGGATGTTTGACCCGCGCAGCGGCGCGTGCAACTCGACGTTTGTCGCACATACCAAGCGCGTCCGGCACCTGGCGTTCAGTCGCGACGGCCGCGCCCTCTGGACGCTCGGCGAACGCGAACTGCGGCGCTGGGAAGTGCCGATCGATGCGGGGGTTGAGGTCGTGGACTACGCCGGAGACCAGATTCACAGCGCCGACCTCAGCGCCGACGGCCGCTGGCTCCTGGCCGGCGGCGGCGGCGGCGTCTTGTACCGCCGAGACCGGCACTCGCGCGAATCCTGCGACGTGCCGCGCGCCAGCCCGACGACCCTCTCGTGCGTTGCGATCGCGCCAAACGGGCGGCGCCTGGCCGCAGCGTCCTACAGCGGCGCGCTGACGCTCTGGGACGGGCCGGATGCGCGCGAGCCGAGCGCCACGCTGCAACACCCCAACCGGGTCAGTTTCGTGAGCTTCAGCCCCGACAGCAGCCGCCTTGCGACCGGATGCGATGATGGGCGGCTGCGCATCTGGGACGTGGCAAGCGCCGCGCTGGAGCGCGAGTTCCAGATCGCCGCGGATCGGCTGCCGGCCGTGGCCTTCGATGCGGAGGGGCGACGAGTCGCCGTGGTCGTGCGCAGCGGCGCGCTGTGGGTTTGCGACCTTGCCGACGCCTCGTGCGCGTGCTGGGCGGAAGCGCCGCCGCTGGTCACGCCGCGCCGCGCGGTGGCGTTCGCCCGTGATGGGTCGTGGCTGGCAAGCGCGGGCGCAGGACGCTCGATCGATGTGTGGGAGGCGCAGACCCGCGCGCCGCGCGCCGCGCTGCTCGGCCACAATCAGGAAATCTACTGCCTCGCAATCAGCGATGACGGCGCGCTGATCGCCAGCGGCGACGCCAGCGGCACGATTCGACTGTGGGACGCGCTGGCCTGGCGTCCGCTGGCCACGCTCGATGGACATAGCGACGGCGTCATGTCGCTGCGGTTTCAGCCGGGCGAATGGCGGCTCACGTCCGCCTCGCTCGATGGGACCGTGCGAATCTGGAATCTGCGCTACTACGCCCGGCACATCGCAGGCAACGCGGAGACGCAACTGCGTCGCCACGTGCCGGAGGGAATCATCGGCGCGGATGCCTGGCTGGAGTGGGCCGATCGGCTGGGGGACGGGCGCTCGCTTCCTGCAGCAGATTGAGTCGCGTGCTCGCGCCGCCCGCCGCTAACGCGGCTCTGCAAGCCGCTCGTTGATTGCCTGCAGCGCTGCGCGGGCCGCGCTCCGCACGCTGCTGTGCTCGTCTCGCTCGGCCAGGGCGGCCAGCGCTTCGACCGCGGCGCCGTCGCCGACCCGCCCCAGCGCCTCCGCCGCAGCCGCCCGCAACGTGGGTCGCGGCTCCTGCAGCAGTTCCGCCATGCGCAGGGCGACTTTCGCCCGCGCATCCTGATCGCCGTCGGCCGAATGCGAAAGCGCCCGCACCAGCCGCGCCGCCAGTGCTACGTCGTCGTCGCCCAGGTCGCGCGTCGCCGGCAATAACAGCTCGACTGCGGCCGCATCGTCGAACTCTTCCACGGCGTCCAGCGCCGCCTCGCGCACGTAGCGGCTGACGCCCGGCAGCGCCGCCGCCGCCGCCGCGCGCACGCTGGCCCGCATCCGCACCCCGGCGTCGAACGCCGTCACGGCGCGCAGCGCCGCGTGCTGCACGACGATGTGCCCGTCGCTGCCCAGCCGCCGCACGATGCTCTGATACGCCGCGGGCGACGCGGGGAACTTGGAAAGTCCGTCGAGGATCGCGGCCCGAACGGCGGGCGGCGCGTCGGCGACCGTGTCGGCGTCGAGCAGGCGCCGCAGCGCCTCCGGATCGCCGATCGCTCCCAGCGCGGCGGCCGCGCGAACCCGCAACCCGGCGAACGCCTCGTCGTCGTGAAGAATCTGCGCAGCCTGCTCGACGGCCGCGGGCGTGCCGATCTCGCGGAGCCGATCCAGCGCACGACCGCGCGCCAGCGCGGTCGGCCCCGCGCGCACCTGCGCGATCCACATCTCTTCCGGCTTGTCCTCGGAGATTCGCGCAAGCACCGCGCCACGCGGGTCGGCGCAGAAGTGTCGCGGCTCGGACCCGAGCTCGAAGCTCCACTCCTGCTCGAGCTTCGAGACGGTCACGCGTTCTTCGCGAACGCCGCCGTCGATCTCGAAGTGCAGCGTAAGCGGAAGCGTGAACGGCGGATGGTCATCGTCGATGAGCTGCGTTTGCCGAATCGCGATGGTCGCGGCGCGTGCGGCCGCGTCCCACCGATAGCGCACGCCGAGGCTGGGCGTGCCGTCGCGCTGCACCCACTGGTCGAAGAACGCCCGGAGCGAACGCCCGCTGGCGCGCTCGAACGCGGCGACCAGATCGGCGGTGCGGGCGCTGCCGTTCGCGTGCGAGGTCAGATAGGCGTTGACGCACCGCCAAAAGGTCTCGTCGCCGAGCTCCGACCGCAGCATGTGCAGCACCCAGGCGCCCTTCCAATACACCAGCCCGCCGCCCGCGGCGTAGATCGCCTCCGGCGAGACCAGCTCGCGCGGCGCCAACGGCATGCTGCTGCCGGGACGGTCGAAGCGCGCGATGCGATCGATCGTAAGCTGCATCTCGGCCGCGAACGCGTCCGGGCCGCTCGCCTGGCCGCGCCACAACTGGTGCAGGTAGGTCGCGAAGGACTCATTCAACCACGCGTCGCGCACGTTCGCGTAGTTGACGACGCCGGCGAACCACATGTGCGCCAGCATGTGTGCGACGAAGTTGTAGCGCGTGCGATCGCCCGGCACGTCGCCGCGCGGCCCGCTGCTGAGCATGGCCGGATCGATCATGCTGAAGCCGGCGTGCTCCATCCCGCCGTGGAAGTGCGAGATGACCGTCACGTGGCTGTAGGCTTCGTAGGGATACGGCACGCCCAGCACGCGCTCGTAGAATCGAATGATGCGCCACACGTCGGAGAGTGTGTGCCGCGCGGACTCTTCCGCACCAGGCACCACGTACGCGCCGATTGCAAGCGGCGCAGCGCTCTCCAGCTCCGGCGGCGCCTCCGGCAACTCGACCCGCGCGAGCGGGCCGACCGCGAAACCCAGCAGGTGCGGATCGGTTGGCCGCGACAGACGCCAGTGAAACACGCGGCCGGACTCGCCCCCGTCCTCGCCCGGCGGCGGCGCGGCGATCAACGTGCCCGGACCGACCGCGGTGTAGCCGGGCGGAACCGCGATGCGCATCTCGGTCGTCCAGCGCGTGTCCGGCCAGTCGTGGCACGGCAGCCAGTAGCGGGCCTGCAACGGCTCGGCGTTCGTGTAGACCATCATGGGGCGATCCGGAAAGTCCGGCGTGGGCAGCACGAAATGCAGGCCCAGACGCGGGCGCTCCACGCTATAGCGAATCGTCAGCGAGAACTCCGCGCCCGCGGTCGGCGGCGCGAGCGGGATCTGCAACTCGCGCCCATCATGCGTCCAGCGCGGCGAAGGCGCTTTGCCGTCGATCAGCACCTCTTCGATGTTCAGGTCGACGGCGTCCAGGCGCAAACTCGCCGGCGACGTCGCGCGCGCCCGAACGCGAAGGGTCGCCAGGGCGGTCATGCGCCGCGCCCGGATGTCGGCTTCGGTGAACTGCACCTCGAGCAGGAGGTGCAGAAACTGAAAGTGCGCCGGGGGCGAGTCGAAGCGCTCGCCGCCGCCGGGCCGCGCGACGAGCACGCCGCTCGGCGCGGTGGCGGATGCGGATTGACTCGTCGTCTGCGCGCCGGCCCGCGAGGCGGCCGATGCCAACAGCGCGGCCAGCAGTACGACGCCGGTCGCCGGCGGTGCTGCGCCGCGCGGCCTTCGGCAAACGGCGCGGTGGGGCGGCGTCATTGCGACTCGCGCTCCTCGACTTCGTTCAGGTACTTCTGAAACTCGCCCATCTTGTACGAAATGAAGCAGAACGCGTGGTGCAGCGCGAGGTACTCCAGATCCTCGCGATCGTCTTCCGCCTCGTGTCGCAGTTCGTTGAGTTTGGCCAGGAGCGGCTCGGCGCGCATGGATGTCGTCTCCCTGCATCGGTCGCACGGCGCCGCCACCGCGAACGCCCGGCGACCGGTCCGGCGACAGTGTAAGTCGGAGCGATTCGCGCCGCGACGCGCGGCCGCGGAGAGGTGGGCTGCGCGGATCAGCCCGGGGCCTGCGTCAGCCGTCGCCGCAGTTCGCTCGCGGACAGCCCGGAGACTCGAACGTGCTTGCGCGGATGCGTGTGCCCGGCGATCACGGCGACCTGCGCCGAGCGCAGCCCCAGCTGTTCCGCGAGCAAGGCGCAGAGCGCGGCGTTGGCCTTGCCGCCCTCCGGCGGGGCTGCGATCGCGACTTTCAGCGCCGCGCCCAACACGCCGGCGACTCGCGATCGCGACGCGCCGGGCACCACCTTGACATCAAATTCAACAGCCCCCGACGCGCTCGAACTCAGCACCAGCGTCGCGGCTTCTTCTGGCGACACACGACACCTTGCGGGGCCGGACTGCGACCGGCGGCTGTGCTTGCGGCGCTTCGATCCGGCAAACGCGCCCACCGCGCGTGCCCCCCACGCGCCCGCGGCCAGGTCCGCGGCTTGCGCTACGCCGGGCGCTGCTCGACCGCGTCGAACTCGTCTCCGCGAAATGTACTGCCGAGGTACTTGTCCCGAACCACCGGATCGTTGATCAGCTTTCGCGGGGTTCCTTCGCTGATGACGCGGCCCTGGTGAATCACGTAGCTGCGATCGGTAACCCGCAGAGTCTCGTGCACGTTGTGATCGGTCAGCAGAATCGCGATGCCGCCGTCGCGCAGTCGCTGAATCTCGCGCCGCAGATCCTCGACGGCCTTTGGATCCACGCCGCTGAACGGTTCGTCCAGCAGAATCAGCCGCGGGCTGGTAATCAGCGCCCGTGCGATCTCCAGCTTCCGCCGCTCGCCGCCGCTGACCCGTGCTGCGAGGTTGCGCCGCACGACGCGCAGATTGAACTGATCGAGAAGCTCTTCGATTTTCTGCCGCCGCTCCGCGCGCGACAGCCGCAGGGTCTCGCAGATCGCCATCAGGTTGTCTTCCACGGTCAAGCGTTGGAAGACGCTCGGTTCCTGGGACAAGTACCCGATACCCCGGCGGGCGCGCTTGTACATGGGCAGCCTGGTGATGTCGCTGCCCAGGAAGCGGACGCGCCCGGCTTCCGGCCGAATCATGCCGACCGTCATGCGAAAACTGGTGGTCTTCCCCGCGCCGTTCTGGCCCAGCAGGCCCACAATCTCGCCGTCGTCGACCTGATAACTGACGCGATCGACCACGGTGCGGCCGCTGTAGGATTTGACCAACCCCTCGGCTTCCAGCAGCATTCAATGGACCTTTCCGATTCGCGTGATCCGGGTGGCGGATTCCGTCGGCCGTTGTTCATAACTTGTGCGTAGACGCCGCGCGCCGGCGGCGTATTCCGACTCGCACACTCCAGACATCCGCGGGGGTTAATCTATCGCGAACCTCATTTGAACCGAAAATGAAAACGCGCACGGCATTGACATTAAATGACTTATGGCGACTTCAGTACCCGCCGCATGCGGTTTCCGTTGCCAACCGGCGACCGCGCCCCACGGTGTCGCTCTCTGCGGTCGGGATGCGAAAAATCCGTACGCCTCAAGTGTTGACAACTCGTGGCGTTAGTCCCTTGGACGGGCGCGCCGCTAGCGGACGAAACGCATTCGACCCAGGTCGGGCAGCCGGATGCGGCCCTCCCGGTCCCACGCCAGGAAGCCGGGAAGATACACGAATGCGGCACGTCCGACAATCTGGTCCGCCATCACAACGCCCGGCCGATAACCCGGCGGCATGTGCGGGCCCGACTCGGTCCAGCGGCGGCTGTCATGGCTGTGGGCACTGTTGTCGCCCAGCACGAAGTACTCGCCCGCGCGGAGTCTGAACGGTAGTCCGGGGTTGCCGCGCCGCACGCCGTCGGTGCGGCTGGTGTAGTGCCCATCGCGCTCGATCCGCAGCCGCTGAAGCGCCATGCCGCTTGGGCCGCGTCCGGTGATGGCCAGGCGGACCGTGGCCGGCAAGTCGGCGTGGCGCAGGGCCGGCAAATCGGGACCGTACTGGGTCGGGAGCGTCGCGGCGCGCAGCACGCCGTTGAGCTTCAGATATACGCGATAGTCGACGTGGCCGAGTTCGAACGCGAGCGGCACGCCCGGTCCGAACGGAACGCGGCCGATCGGCTCGACCGCCAGCAGACGCGGCCGGCCGCTGGTCGGCGGTCCGAACCCGCTGAGCGAGAAATTGCCATCGGCGTCAATCGTGGCGGTGAAGCGCCAATCGCCGCGGACCAGCTCGAGCTCGCACGCGCCGCGCTCCGCGTCGAAGGTCAATTCGCCGAGCAGTCGCACGTCTCCGACAAACTCGCCGGACGCGCCGTGGTTGTAGCCGGACACATCCTGACGGTAGAGCGCCGCGCCGCGCGGCTCGAAGACAATCGTCGCACCGGGGTCCGACTGACTCTCTTCGTCCGCACTGGCCGCCGCGGGCTGAAAGGTCAATACGCGCGAGTCGAGGCCCTTCCACTCGCCCGTCGACGCGCTGCGCGGCGGCGGCCGCGGCGTCCAGCGCGGGCCGCGGCCGAGCACTTCGTCGAACCTGGGAAAATGGTCCTGGGAGAACACCACCTGCCACATGACGGCTTGTGCGGCGTCGGGCTTTCGTACGATCTCGCCGTTGATGAACACGTCGCCCGCGACGATCTCGATGCTCTCGCCCGGAAGGCCGGCGACGCGCTTGATGTAGTTGGAGTGCGGATTCGCCGGGTCGCGAAACACAATGACGTCCCAACGGCGAATCGGAAGCATCGCGGGTAGCGCGGACGTCCATTTGTGCACCAGCAGCCGATCGCCATCGCGCGGAACGATTCGGCGCGCGTGCATCGCGAACGTGGTGTGGCAGTTCGGGCAGAGCACGTCGGCCGGCGGAACAAACGCGCCGGCGCCCGACTCCGCGGGCTCGGCCGGCCCGTACGGAAACTCCCATCCGCACACGTCGCAAACGAAACTGCCGTGCGCACCCAGCAGCGCCGGAGCCATCGACCCGGTCGGAATGATGAAGGCCTCGACAAAAAACGCGCGGAAGACCAGCGCCAGCAGCAGGGCGGTCAGCACCGCCTGCGCCACGTCGATCGCATGGCGCAGCACGCCGGGCGTCCGATGCAGCGCGGCGTCAGCGGCCGGGGCGCGTGCTTCTTCGGCCTCGGCAGGCGGCGCGGCGACGCACGCCTCCGGCGACGCCGGGCTTGATCCGTCCGCAGCGCTTTGCGGCGAGGAGCGCTCCACCACCGTGAACCGTCCGATCGAAAGGGCCGACAACAAACCGCGGTAGTGTCGCCGATCCGGCTGGCGGATTGAAGCCGACGACCGCCGTACGCACAATCGATCAGTCGCAAAATGGCCGCCTGCGTGCCAGAATAGTCCTCCCGCGCCGCGCCCGGCGGCGGCCGGGGTGTGGAGCACCCAGCGGTCTTGCACAAACCCGCCAAGCGGCGCGGTGTCCATGGTTCCAGGAGCGCGCGGCATGCGTCGAATATTGATCCTCGCTGCGTTGCTTGTCGCGTGCCGCGGCGCACCGGGACAGGAGCCCGCACCCGAGCTGAAAGCGGAAGAGCGAGCGACCCTGCAGCGCATCGCCCTGGCCCGCGCCCGCGCGGCGGCCTGGGACGCGGTCGCAGGGCTTGCGCTCGGCGGCGATTTGCGCGTCGGGGCGTGGGCGGCGCGGGATGCGACGAGCGATCGGGAGTTGCGCCTGTGGGTTCGTTCGCTCGCCGAGGCCCGGGCCGGCCGCTTCTATGGCGACGGGATATGCGAGGTGGATGTCCGGATCGAGCCGGCCGCCCTGGCCGCGCAGATCGTGGCGCTACGCGAAAACACGGCGCGCCGCGAATCAGCAGCGCCGGACGCGGCGGCGATTCAGAGCGCAGCCCGCGAGTGGCCCATCCTCTGGGGGACAGGCCGGGCCCGTTTCAGCGAGCGGAGCGGCAGCGAGAAACCGGCCGGATGGGAGGATGTGAGCTTTGAAGGAATGGAGCTGGCGCGCCGCGCGGCTTCGGCGGATGCGATCTTCGCGCTCGTGGACCAGGCCGGGCGGCTGAAAGTTACGACCGCTCGGCGGCTGCGCGATTTTCTCGATTCCGAAGACGGCCTGCGGGACGCCCTGCGCGCGGAGCTGGAGAAGACGGCGCGGGTTGAACTGACCCTGGCCCCGGATCAGGTGGCGCTCGCTCAGGCCAGCCTGCCGATCGGCGACCTGATTCGCATCCTCACGAGCGTGCATCAGACGCGCTATACGGGCGATGAGTTTCGCGCCGCCGACTTTCGTGAAATGGCATTGATCGCCAGCGTTGCCGTCGTCAGCGCGACCGGCCTCGCGCCGCCGCCGGCGGATTCGATTCTGCGATCGGAATACACTCCGATCGAACTCGACGCGCCGCCGTGGATGGATACGACGCTGCGCGTCATCGGGCGTTACACGCCGGGGGACGAAGGCGCTTCGGCGGCGTCGCACGTCGAGATCGCGCGGCTGGACGGGTTGAACCAGGCGCGGATGCAGATCGAGGCGCTGGTCGTGCAATCGCCTGTGACCATCGAGCGATTTCTCGGGATCGCGCCCGCGCTGAAAGACGACGTGGTGCTGTTCATCAGCAGCGCGCGCGTCGTTACGGCGCCGCGGCAGACCGCGGACGGCGGATTGGAGCTGGAGCTCGAACTGCCGCTGGCGCGATTGTGGGAGATCGTCGCGCGCGGCCTGCCGGTCGTAGAAGTCGAAGCGCCGATCCCATCGAGCCAACCGGCCAGCGCGCCGGCCAGCCAGCCTTCCAGCGGGATCGCCGCGGCCGCCGATGGGCTCTCGGCAGGCCCCGCGGGGCTGACTTCGCCGTCTGCGGCCACGGCCCCGGCGGCCGCGTCGCAGCCTGTGGCCGCGTCCCAACCCTGAGCGCAGCGTCCGCGCCGCATCGGCGTCTGGCGCCCGTCGGGGTATACTCCCGCCGCGCCGGCGACGCCCGCCGCGCGCGTTTGGAACGGAGCCAGTCCCCTAATGAACATCAGCCTCAAAGGCCGTAGCTTCGTCTCGATGAAGGACTTTGACAGCGACGAGATCCTCGCCGTGCTCGACCGCGCCGCCGTGCTCAAGGCCGATCGAGCCGCGGCGCAGCGGGCCGCGCCGCTGGCGGGCAAGACGCTGGCGATGATCTTCCAGAAGCCGTCGCTGCGCACGCGCGTTTCGTTCGAAACCGGCATGACTCGGCTCGGCGGCCACGCGATCTACCTGTCGCCGGTGGATTTCAAGCTGGGCGAGCGCGAGAGCGTCGAGGACATCGCGCTGGTCCTTTCGCGTTACGCCGACATCATCATGGCGCGGGTGTTTGGGCACGAGCTGGTCGAGGGCCTGGCGCGGCACGCGACCGTGCCGGTCATCAACGGCCTGAGCGACTTCGAGCATCCGTGCCAGGTGCTGGCGGACCTGCAGACGATCCGCGAGCGAAAGGGGCGGCTGCGCGGCCTGCACGCCGCGTACATCGGCGATGGTAACAACATGGCCCACTCGCTGATGTACGGCGCAGCGCGGGTCGGAATGAACATGACGGTCGCAGCGCCGCCGGGCTTCGAGCCGTCCACGGCCGTGTTGCGCGAGTCAAACGAGATGGCGGCGCTGCTGGGCGCGGCGGTGCGCATCGTCAACTCTCCCGAAGAAGCGGCCCGCGGCGCCGATGTGCTCTATACCGACGTCTGGGCGTCGATGGGGCAGGAGGCCGAAGCGGCGGCGCGGCGCGAGAAGTTCCGCGGGTTCCAGATCAACATGAAGTTGATGGCGCTCGCGCACACTGACGCGATCGTGCTTCATTGCCTGCCGGCGCACTACGGCGAAGAGATCGACTACGAAACGACGCGCAGCCGGCACTCGGCGATCTTCGATCAGGCGGAGAATCGCATGCACGCGCAGAATGCGCTGATGGTGATGGTGGCGGGGGAGCGGTAGGGCGGCGGGCGTTCAGCGCCGGCGGCGGGCTTCACCGGCGGGCTTCACCTGATCCGAGGGATGAATGTCCACCTCTTCCGATTCGCGCAGCGCCGCTGTCGGTTCTCCGCGTCTCTCCGGCATGGGCGGCGTGCTCGGCTGGGTCGAGCGTCTCGGCAATCGCCTGCCCGATCAGATCACCATCTTCGTGTCTCTCGCGGTGCTCACGCTGGTCGCCTCGGCGATCGCCGCCGCGAGCGGCGTCAAAGTCGCGCACCCGATCAGCGGGAAGGACATCACGGCGTTCAGCCTGCTCAGCCGCGACGGTATGCAGTGGGTCTTGTCGAATGTCGTGGCGAATTTCACCGGCTTCGCGCCGCTGGGCACCGTGCTGGTCGCCATGATCGGCATCGGCGTGGCCGAACGCAGCGGTCTTTTTGCGGCGCTGCTCAAGCTGCTGGTGACATCCGTGCCGGCCGCGTTGATTACGCCGGCCGTGCTGTTCGCCGGCGTGCTTTCGCACGTCGCGTCGGACGCGGGGTACATCGTACTGCCGCCGCTCGCCGCGGCGCTCTACGCGTCGCTGGGGCGACACCCGGTCGCCGGAGTCGCGGCGGCTTTTGCGGGCGTGGCCGGCGGGTTCTCCGCGAATGTGCTGATCGTGGCGCTCGATCCGCTGCTGGCGGGAATCACGCAGGAGGCGGCCCGCGTCGTCGATCCGCGATACAACGTCTATGCCCTGGCGAACTACTTTTTTCAGTTTGCTTCTGCGATTCTTCTGACGCTGGTCGGCTGGTTCGTGTCGGTCCGCATCGTGGAGCCGCGCTTCGGTCGCTGGGATCCGTCCGGCGCGCCGGCGGCGCCGGTTGCGGAGCTGGGCGCGCTGAGCCGCGACGAGCGTCGCGGCCTGCTCGCGGCGCTGGGAGCCGTGCTGTGCGTGGCGGCGATCATCATCATCCTGATCGTGCCGGAGAACGGCGTTCTGCGCAACCCCGCGAAGACGGGACTTGCGAGCTACAAGCCCGCGTTCGACAGCATCGTCGGACTGATCGTGGCGCTGTTCATCCTGCCGGGGCTGGTGTACGGGTTGTGCACGCGGCATGTGAAGAGCGACCGCGACGTGGCGAAGATGATGTCGCAAAGCATGAGCACGATGGGGCACTACATCGTGATGGCGTTTTTCGCCGGTCAGTTCATCAAGTGGTTTGAAAAGTCGCAGCTCGGGCTGATTCTCGCGATCGAAGGCGCGGAGTTCCTCCGCCACATCCACTTCACCGGCGTTCCGCTGATGATCGCGTTCATCTTTGTCACGATGTTCTTCGAGTTTCTGATGTCGAGCGCCTCCGCCAAGTGGACGGTGATGGCGCCGATCTTCGTGCCGATGTTCATGCTCGTCGGTCTCTCCCCCGAAATGACGCAGGCGCTCTATCGCATCGGGGATTCCGTCACCAACATCATCAACCCGGTGAACGTGTACTTCCCGATCGTGCTCGCCGTGATTCATCGCTACGTCCCCGGCGCCGGCCTCGGCACGCTGCTCGCGTCGATGCTGCCGTACACGGGTTACTTCCTCATCGTGTGGACGCTGCTGCTAGTCGGCTGGGCGCTTCTGGGTGTGCCGCTGGGGCCCGGTGCGCCGATTTTCTACACGGCTTCGCAGCCCGTCGCGCCGTAGACTTGGGCCGAGCAAGCAGATGCCGCTCGAATACGGGTTACGGATCGGGGTCGGCATGTCCAGATCCGCCCGACGTGCGATCCGGGGTTACGCTTGCGGCCGCACGCTCTCGCCGCCTTCGAAGCGGATTGAGCGCGCCCGCCTCGGGCAACCGCAACACCCACGCCACGCCGACGAAAACGAGGCTGACGACCGCGATCTGCGCGAACGTCTCCACCGCGCGCCCGATGACCGTCACGAGCACGCCGCGACGCTCCGACGTCGCGCCCGATGCCGCACTCGCCGGCGCGGACGCGGCGACCGTTTGCCCGATCCCCGGCTGCCACGGCGCAGCCGCATCGGCAGCCCACGCGCTGACCAGCAGACCCACCCCGGCCGCCACGGCCGCCGCTAGCAACATTCGCACTAGCGCCGCACCGGCGGCCGCGTCGATGATCGCGTGGCTGGCGCGCCGCGCCAGTTTCCGGCAGCCGATGCCGACGACGACGGCGGAGGCCACCACCGAACTGATCGCAAAGGCCGACTCGCGAATCGCGTCGAACCAGACCAGCGTAAGATTCAGCGCCGCCGACAGCGGCAGCGCGGCCGCCGCCAGCCGCAGCGGCGTGCGCACGTCTCCCAGGCTATAGAACGCCCGCAGAACCATGTGCTGTGCACAGAACGCCCACAATCCATATCCGTACCAGCGCAGCACCGCCGCCGTGCGCTGCGTGTCGGCCGCGCCGAAGCGGTCGTACTCGAAGAGCAGCCGGATGATCGGCTCGGCCAGCACGATCAGGATCACGCCGGCCAGCAGTCCCTCGAAAACTCCGAGGCGGATCGAACCGCGCACTTCGCCGGCCCAGGCGCTCCAGTCCTTCTTCGCCGCCAGCCGTGAGAACGTCGGCAGTGCCGCGGTCGCCAGCGAAATCGCCAGCACGCCGAGCGGAAACTGGTACAGCCGCTGGGCGTATGTCACCGCTGAAAGCGCCCCTTCAGTCAGCGGATACGCGAAAGCCAGCCCGAACCACTCTGCCGCGGCCGGTCCGTCGTGCAGCCGCGTCAGCAGCGTGCAGACCTGCGCATCCAGAAACACGCCGAACGCCAGCACGCCCTGCCCCAGCGCCACCGGCGGCAGCAGCTTCAGCATGTCGCGCACCGCCGGATCTCCCGCGGAGACGCGCAGCGGAACGCGCACGCCCGCCGACCAGAGCGCCGGCGCCAGCACCACAAGCTGGGCGACGCCGCCGAGCACGACCATCACCGCGACAATGTAGACCTGTGCACCCGGGTTATCCGGCGCCAGCAGCGGCCCGGCGACCGCGATCCCCGCGATCATGAACAGGTTCAGCACGATCGGCGCGGCGGCGGCGGCCGTGAACTTCCCCAGGCAGTTCAGCACGCTCGACAGCAGCGCCAGCATGCAGATCGGCAGCATGAACGGCAGCATGATGCTGGTGAGGGCCAGCAGCATCTGCCGGGCGGCGGCCTTGGTGGGGTCGGCGGGCGAGAAAAGCGCCGCGAGCATCAGAAGCAGTTCGAGCACCGCGATCAGCACGACAATCGCCGCGGTCATCAGCCCCAGCGTGCTGCCCAGCAGCCGCCACGCCGCCGCCCGCCCCTGCTGCTCGATGGTGCGGGTAAACGCGGGGACGAAGACGGGGGCCATGGCCCCCTCGCCAAGCAGCCGGCGGAAGAGGTTGGGGATCTGAAACGCGTAGACGAATGCGTCCTGTATCCACGACAGGGCGAAGGCCTGGGCCAGCAGGATGTCGCGCACCAGCCCGGTGACCCGCGACAGAAGTGTGCAGGCGGCAATGCGCTTGGCGGCGGAGAGGACGGGCCGGGACGTTGACATTCGGGTGGGGATGATAGCGGGGAAGGGCGCGGCGCGGACCACTCCTGGCTCCGCGGCGATCGGGCCCTCCAGCACCAACCCCGGGCAACTCCCTGGGCTGACGTGGCGACGCGTGGCGCGGCCCTGAATCGACGCGTGAACCCCACTGGTATCGCAAGGGCGGCGTTGGAGCACTCTTTCAGGGCTTGGACATCGGCCGGACGTGAAACTCGCAGGCGTGCACGACGCGCGGCGCTGGTAGCCTTGGAACGGGTTCCTGCGGAACGGAAGCCGAGGAAGCTGTCCGCATACTCCACGCGCCGCGGTGCCAAGCGGTCGTGTTCGATGTGAGCGTCTCAGCCCTCGAGAGCGCGGAGCTCGCCTACGGCTATCGCGGGCCAAGTACGGCGGCCAGCGGGCCTGCGCCGGCGATCACCTCTAGTTGTTCGACGCCGGTCGCGTTGCTTATGCGCCAATGGAATCGATAGACACCCGGGGCCAGGTTCATCTGGATCGCTCGGTGTAGCGGCATCCACTCTTCCATTCCCCGAAGTTGTCCGAGGCTTATCGTGGGGCCGCCCGGCATCTGCACATCCACATCGGCGTGTGTAGCGAGCTCGTGGCGGTTAACGCGCAGTTCGACCGGAACTCCGGCGGGCACGGTGATGTCTACTCGAACCTCGAAAGCTGGTCGCACCCGAATGTCGGACAGCCACACCGGCGGGAATCTGGGTGATTGTGGACCGCCAAGTGAGAGGGTGTAGTCGCCCGCCGGCAATCCGCCGATCCGGAAGCGACCGTCCTCTTGAACCTCGGCAGGGAAGATCCCCGTCACGCCGTGTCGCAAGTCGCTGGCTCGCGCGCAAACAACTCTTATCCCCTTCGATCGAGCAGAAGCGGTGTCTGCTTCCACTGCCACGCTGCCGGCGATCGCGCCGGGTCGCTCCGCCGGGCGCAGATCTGCGGCCACGCGGCCGCCGCCGCGCGGCATCTTTGCTGACCCAAATGCCCAGAGCGGCGGCTCGGATGATATCTGCGTGGAGATCGCGTATGTGCCTGGGGGAATGTGTCGTATCACATATGGACCGGCCTCCGGCCAGGCAGCGCGCGAGAAGTGCTCGGAGCGCTCCTCTCCGAGTCGGCGTAGCCAAAAGAATCGCAATGGTACGACCGGATTTCGTTCCATGCGGTCATCGTTGATCGTGAGCTGGAACTCGCCCTGCGGCAGATCAATGTCAAGCGTGTTCTTTCCCGGGCGCAGTTCGATGCGAGATTCATGCCCCAGGGAACTCTCGAGATGATCCACGCGGCAAACATAGTGCCCCGCTTCCAGCCCCTCGGCCCGAATCCGTCCACCCGCGTCGGACGGAATGGAGAATTGCAGAAACGAGTCAATGCGCTGATCGCGCAGACTTAACATGACTCCCGGAAGGGGGCTGCCGCCGCACGAAACTCCGCCCTCGATCGAGGCCGGCCCGGATTTGAGGGCGATCTCGACCGGTTGACCGTCGGCCACCGCGACATCCGCGGGCACCAGGAAAGGCGAGATGGTTTGCCACTGCGGAAGCACGCGGTAGCGGCCCGCCGGAAGATCGACGAACCGCACGCCCTCCTCGTCGTTCGTGGGTGGAAACTCGCGGCCGGGCGTCTGGTCTGCGGTGTCGATCCGCAGGAGGCGCAGCACGGTCTCTTCCGGCCGGTATCGACCGCGCACTCGAATCGAGGCCGTCCCGCGCTCCACTTTTGTGAAAGTAAATGGGTCGCGCTCCTGACGCTGTCCGACATTTACACGCTGCTGATCCACGCCTGCAGTCAACCGGGCCGGATCGACCGTGAACGGGTCGAGCGTGCCATCGTCGTTCTTGTAGACTTCGTAGAGTCTCGCGGCGGTCGCGTCGTCGCCGACGAACACGGTCGCCACACGGTTGTCCGAGATGCCTTCGTACCGCGAAAGGTCGGCCACGCCCGAGATTTCAAAACGCCCGTCACGATCGGTTTGGACGTCCCACGAGCCCATGTTGCGATGGGAAAACGAGATTGTCCGAATGTGTACCACAGTCCCGGCGACCGGTTCGCCATCCTGGACAACCTGCCCCCGCAACGTCAGACCGGGGTCCAGCGTAAGCACGTTATCTGACTTCGAGACGTCCACAGCCATTGGGTACGTAGTCGCAAATCCTGCCTTTTCAAGCAGGAGTCCGGCCGTGCCGGGATTGACGCCGTGAAATGTAAAGCGGCCCTCCGAATCGGTTCGCGTTTCGCGCAGCGTCGTACTGCTGTTCGGTTGAGGAAACGAGCCGTCCGGCAAGCGCTCGCGAATCAGCCCCACATTGACGTCAGGGACGCCGTCGCCGGATGCGTCCACAACGCGGGCGGTGAAGTCCACCGGCGGCCAGAGCTTAAGATGGACGCTTGTTTCACGATCTGGAGTTGGAACAGTCGCGAGGGAGGCGCCGCACCAGGCAGGCGCAAAGTCTTCGTGTTCGGCGCCGAATGCCCAGGTACCAGCGGTGAGGTCGGCGAACTCGAAGCGACCTGCGGCGTCGCTTTCGGCAGAGCGCTCTTCCGCCGGTGTAGAGTCCGCAGTCAGCCGTTTGGCGCGAACGATCGCCCCCGTGATGGGAAGCTTTTCGGAGTCCGTGACGATGCCGCGGACCGTCGTGACCTTGGCAGGAGGAGTTGCTTCGCCGCGCTCGAGGGGACGGTAAGTTTGCGTCCTGCGGGGCTGGGCGCCCGAAGCAAGCGGAGTTGTCGACGCGGCTAGTAGTCCGATCGCGAATCGCAGGTGTGACAGGCGCCCGATGTTGCTCCAACCGACGCGGCTGCGCATTGGAAACTCCTGTGCCGGGTTGTCGTAGTTACCATTGTTACGATAGCCGCTAAGCAGACGGCGTCCAGGCGCGCGACATCCAAACGGAAACGTAGATCAACCCGGTCGAACCGTCCACCGCCGACTGAACGGGGAGCAAGAATGATCGCGGCTGAACGCCGCGGCATGCTGGATCGCGGCGGGTGGCGGCGATGCGGGTGCCGCGCTCTTAAGTAGTGCTTCTGCGGCGCTTGAGCGGGCGGCATCTCTATGGCGGGTCGAAGGGCGAAGCAACGGATCGGTCTCACGTCCTCAGAGTCTCTTGCGTCGGCTACAGCCACGGCGCCAGAGCAATGACACAGACGATCATGCGGAATTCGCACGCCGATTGTTCGCACGCGCCATCTCTCGCCGCAAGTCTCCGGCGGGTTCTCCGCTCGCGCTACTTCCCGCCGCCCAGCTCCAGCAGCTTCTCCGCGATCCGCTCCGCCGCGCGGCCGTCCCAGAGTTCCGGGCAGCGGCCCGTGCGCGGGGCGGATGTGACTTCGCGGTACGCCGCGACGATGCGGTCCGGCTTGTTGCCGATCAGGCGGTTGGTGCCTTGTTCGATTGTCACCGGTCGCTCCGTGTTCTCGCGCAGCGTCAGGCACGGCGTGCCGAGCACCGTGGTTTCCTCCTGCACGCCGCCGGAGTCCGTCAACACAACCGCCGCGTCGCGCATCAGGCGCAGGTTGTCGATATAGCCCAGCGGGTCGATCAGGTGCACGCGCGGAAGCGCGGTCAGGCGGGCCTCCAGCCCGCTGCGCTTCATGTTCGCCCGCGTGCGCGGGTGCACGGGGAAGACGAGCGTCTGCTCGGCGGCGATCTGCGTCAGCGCGTCGATGATGCCGCCGAAGACCGCCGGGTCGTCGACGTTCGACGGCCGGTGCAGCGTCAGCAGCGCGTAGCGGCCCGGCTGCAACTCCAGCCGCTGCAGGATCGTCGAGCGCGTTGCGGCGTCTTCGTGCTGCCGCAGCGCGTCGATCATCACGTTGCCGACGAAGTGGATGCGGCTCTCGGCCACGCCTTCGCGCCGCAGGTTCTCGACGCCGGAGCGCTCCGTGACGAACAGCAGATCGCTGATCGCATCGGTCAGAATGCGGTTGATCTCCTCCGGCATGCCGCGGTCGAAGCTGCGCAGCCCGGCTTCGACGTGCACGACCGGCACGCCGCGCTTCACCGCGACCAGCGCGCACGCGATCGTCGAGTTCACGTCGCCGACCACCAGCACGGCGTCGGGGCGGTGCTGCTCCAGCACCGGCTCGAATCGCTCCATGATCCGCGCCGTCTGCACGGCGTGCGAATGGCTGCCGACTTCCAGGTTCACATCCGGCGTCGGAATCGCCATCTGGTCGAAGAACACCTGATTCATGGCAAAATCGTAGTGCTGCCCGGTGTTGACCAGCAGGGGGGTGAACGTCGGCCGCGCGGCGAAGGCCCGCATCAGCGGCGCGATCTTCACGAAGTTCGGCCGCGCCCCGCAGACGTTGATGATCTTCATGCGTCAGACCCCGATGGACCTCGCTTCGTCAAACCGCGCGCACGACCGCGCCGCGTCGCGGGAGACGCCCGCCGCTGCGAAACCCTCCGCAGATGCTAGCGCCGCGCAGCGCCACGGCGGCCGCGCCGCCGCCAACGGCCGCCGTCGCATCATGGTACGGCGGTCGGCACGGTCGAGCGGTTCAGCAGACTCTGCAACTGAAGGCGAAAGGTATCGGTGACCGTGTTGGCGAAGCCGCCGTTGTTGTTTTCCTGGTCCAGGGCGCGGTTGAAGTTGTACTGCGAGAGCGGATCATAGCTGGTGCCGACGTTGAACGGCCCGATCCGCAAGTTTGCCGCCGCCCACTCGCGGAAGCGCGTGTCGAGCGTGTGCGGAATCTGCACCACGTCGCCCGCAGCGAGTTGAATGTCCTCCGCGTTGCCGTTCAGGATTTCATTCAAATCAAGCTGCACGCGGACGCGCTCGCCGCTGGGCAGTTGCCGCCAGAGCGTCGCGTCCTTCGGCTCCAGCAGGTCGCGCACGCCGCCGGCGGCGGATAGCGCCTGCACCAGCGACATCGTTCCATGCTGCGGCACCGGGATCGGCCCGGGCGCGTTCACCAGCCCGGACACATACACGGCGCTGCTGCCCGCGGCCTCGACAAACACCAGATCGCCGGAACTCAGCGGCGGCGCGAGCAGCGCCCTTCGCAGGTCGTCGATCGAGGTCAGGTCATACACGGCTTCCGCGCCGAGCGGATCAATCGGGAGCACGCGGATGCGCCCGCTGGCGGCGGCGCCGAAGCCGTTGGCCCGCGCCACGGCGTAGACCACGTTGCACTCGTTGCGCGGCAGGCTGACCAGCCCGCTGTTGGCCGCCGCCCCGGCGACGACGACCGACGTGTGCGAAGGATCGACGATCTCCGCGAAGACGGTCAGATCCTTGATGAACCCTGGCACATACGCCATGTGAATGCGGCGCTCCGCCGCGGCCAGCGTCTGTCCGGCGATGCCGACGTTGCCGACCAGCGGCAGATTGACGTTGCCATCATCCTGCACGCGGGCCCGTACGACCGTCGCCGCGCCGGGCGCGCTTAGACCGGTCAGCGTCAACGAAAGCACGTCGCCCGGGCCGAGCGTGAACGGCCGCTTTTCGATCAGCGCCAGTTGCTGCGAGACCAGCGGCGTGGCGGGTGCGCTCGTTGGCTGCTTCTCGAGTTCATCGAGCTCGGCGCGGGTGATGCGCGGCCCCTGAGAAGCGCAGCCGGCGAGCACTGCGAGGGCCGCAGCGGTTGCCGCGCAGACAACCGGACCGCGAGCGCCGCGGCGCGAGCGTGCCGCGCACAGTGCGTTCGGGAGCGATTTGTGCACGCCAATCTCCTTACTACTCCAGGTCGCCCGCGCAGTGTAAGCGTTGCCGCCCGCGACGGTAACGGCGCATCGGTTGCTATCGGGTCGGGGCCGGGTTGCGGTTGGGCCGGCGGATGGTCGCCCGCCGGTTCTTGCCGGTTCCGCGCGTCGGCGGGGCGCCGGGCAACCCGCCGACCGGCAAACCGTGCGCCCCCGCGGAGCGACCCGCCTATGTCACCAGGTGGGCCGGCTTGGGCGTGTCGTCCTTGATCTTCTGCTGCTTGAGGCTGTCTCCGTCGGTGGTGAACAGCATCATGTCGTCGTCGATGCGGGCCTGCAGGTGCACCGGCCGTCGCCAGATGCGGGCGATGTTCTTGAGCACCTCGCTGGCGTAGCGGATGTCGACGTCCACACCCAGGTGCTTGTGCGCCAGGAACAACTCGCCGCGATTGGCGTAGTTCCCGTCGACCACGTAGATGTAAGGCTGGCCGTGGTTGGTCAGCATGAAGAGCATCTGGCGCTTGATCTTGTCGAAGTCGCGATCGACCGCGACCATTCGGCCGGTGGTGGGGTCGAAGCGATAGTGATACATCTGATAGCGCTCGACGAACTCGGGCGTCAGGAACTCGTCGATGAAGGTCACGTCGTTGTGGACACGGCGGACCTCGAAGATCTTCTCCCGGCCCTTGTTCAGGCCGGTGTCCCACGTCCGCCGCTGCTCGATGCTTTCGCACTCGTCGAAGGCCTTGCCGAAGCGGCCCTTGTTCCAGCGGTCTTCGATGTCGCGGAAGAGCTCGACGCCCAGCTTGTACGGATTCAGCCGCCCCGGCGCGGTCGCCAGCGTGCCGGAGTGATGGTCGCAGTAGGTGATGAGCTCGTGGTCGCGCAGGTGATAGCGGGTCATGGTGCGCGAGTGCCAGTACGTCGCCCAGCCTTCGTTCATGATCTTGGTCATGCCCTGCGGGGCGTAGTAGTAGGCCTCGTTCCGTACGATGTCGAGCAAGTCGGCCTGCCAGTCCTCCAGTGGCGCGTGCCGCAGAAGAAACAGCAGTACGTCGCGCTCCGGACGGGCCGGGAACGCCTGTCGGGCGGTCTCGAGTTCCTTGCGGTCGCGCTCGCGCGCCGCCGACAGGGTCGCCGGCGGGTTGATGTAGCGCTCCATGTACGGCTTGGCCGGGAAGCGCACGACGCGATCCTCGACTTGTTCGTGCAGCGTCTGGCGGCGGTCGCGGGGCTGCGCATCGGGCTGCCGCTTCATGAACGGGCGATACGGATCGATCAGGTTTTCGAGCGACAGGCAGATGTCGAGGAAGCGCTCGACGACCTCATACCCTTCGCGCTCGATGTGGCGATGCACGCGCGTGGCGTGGTTGGCCATGCCGTCCATCATTTTGCGATCGGTCTGGCTGAACCAGATGTTGTTCTTGAAGAAATCGCAGTGGGCGTAGACGTGCGCCATGACCAGCTTCTGGTCGACCAGCTCGTTGTCGGTCAACAGATAGGCATAGCACGGGTCGTTGTTGATCACCAGCTCGTAGATTTTTCCCAGCCCGTAAGTGTGCTGCTTCTTGAGCCGCTCGTACTCCATTCCGTGCCGCCAGTGCGGGTAGCGCTGCGGAAACCCGCCGTAGGCCGCGACCTGGTTCATCTGATCGAAGTCGACCAGCTCGAAAATGGTCTCGAAGAAATCGAGCCCCTCCTCGCGGGCCCGCGCCTCGATCACGCGGCGGTACTCTTCCAGCTCACGGGGGAACGGTTGCAGCACGGCGATCTCCGCAGCGCGGGGGTTGCGCTCCATAGGACTATCGGGCGAAAGCGGGCGGCGGCACATTCGGACAGGTCCGATGCCGGCAAGGCAGCCCGGCGACCGACTGGATTATATTCCGCGCGTCGCCCGGGTGTCGCGACTCGAGCGAGTCGCACCCGAAACCGCACGACGTCGCCTTCTAAGTCGCCGGCAAGGAGACCATTCCGGCCGCAACGGGATTCTGGCGTTGCGGAATTGAGCGGGCGCGCTTATAAGATCGCCGAGTCGAACGGCTTCAATTCTACTTGGTGGCTTCGGCGAGTACGACATGTTTGGCGGTGCGGGGCACATCTGGCGCGTCGTCGTGTTTGTCCTGATGGTGTTTGCGGTCGCGCAGACTGGTGCCGCCCCGCCGCAAGGCGCTACTCCGCGCGCCCGGCGGTTGGCCGTCATCGTGGGCATAGACGAATACCAGGGCTTCCCGACCCTGCGCTACTGCCGCGCCGACGCTCGAATGCTGGCTGAGAGCCTGGAGCGCGCATGCGGCTATCAGCGCGAGAACATCGTCCTGCTGGTCGACGACGGCCCGTTCAAGCACAGCCCGACGCGGCAAAACGTCCTCGATCGGCTGCGCTCGTTCGCCGAACTGGCCGAACCCGACGACATGCTGCTCTTCTACTTCGCGGGACACGGCGTACTGCTTGGCGACCGCGGGTTCCTGGTGCCCGTGGACGCTCGCGCGCAGCATGCGGACGAACTGCTCTCCATCGCGGACTTGCGGGCTATACTGCGAAACTCGCGCGCCCGCCACCGCGTGATGCTGATCGACGCGTGCCACTCCGGCGCCGAGCGCGGGCTGGCCCGCGCGATGCCTCCGGGGTTGCAGGAGGCGCTGCAGACCGATGCCGAGGGCATCGTCACGCTGGCGAGCTGCCGGGCGAACGAGGTGTCGCTCGAGTCGACGCGCGAGGGGCACGGGTTGTTCACGTACTGGCTGGCGGAGGGGCTGCGCGGCAAGGCCGATGCGGAGTGCGCCGGCAATCGCGACGGACGCATCGAGATCACCGAGTTGTATCACTACGTAAACCAGCGCGTGTCCGCCGCGGCCGCTTCGCAACACGGGCAACAGCAAACGCCGTCCCTGCTCGCCACGGTCAGCGGCCAGATCGTCATCGCCGTTATCGTCATCGCGCCGGCGCCGGCTGCCGCGCCGCCTGCAGTCGCCGCCCCGGCGCCCGCCGCACCGCCCCGGCCGGCGGCGCACGTCGCACGCAACGGAAACGTGCTGACCATTACCACGTGCGGCGCCGGCGCCGACGACCTCGCGAAGGCCGCCGATGCGCGCCGCCAGGCCTATGAGGCCTACGCGCAGTACGTGCGCAGCCACATCGACGCCCAGCGCGCCGCGGAGCCGCTGCGGCAATTCGCGCGCGACAGGAAGAAGGAAGTGGACGCCGCGGAGCGCGACGGCTGCCTGGAAATGGTCTTCGAGATTCCGCTTCCATGACCTCGTGCAAAGGAGAATGACGAATGGGAAGAGCCGTCGGGATAGCGTCTGTGGCTGCGCTGCTGATGGCGGGCGCCGGCTGCCGCACCTATGAAGTGTGGCAGGCCGACCACTGGGACGACGGGTATCGCGGAGGCGAGTCGAAGCGCGCTGCGGTGGTGATGTTCTCGACCGCGCCGCGCAACAAGACCTTCGCCGAGGCGATGATCATCAGTCTCCAGCAGCGCGGTGTGCGAATCGTCGAGCAGCAACTAGTGGACGTCGCCACCCAGGAAGCGCGGATGACGCTGTCGAAACAGACCGACGTCGTCAGCACGCGCGATCTGACCAACCGCATCGGCAAGCAGCTGAACCTCGACGTGATCTACTATGCGGACGCCCTGGCGCGGAAGACCACCTTCGACTTTCGGCGCAAGCTCGGTGTTTCCGCGGCGGAGGAGGCCAGCCTGGAGGCCCGCGCCAACGAACGTGGCAGCGTCGAACCTGACGACATCCGGAAGTGCGACATCACGGTGAGCCACACGGTGGGGCTGACGATCCGCGCTGTGGATGTCGCCACGGGCAAGATCCGCTGGGTCGGGTATCGGTTCCTCGCGGCAGCCGAGGATTACAAGGAGGACCGCCCCGATGTGCTCAGCCCGTTCGCGACCGTTCAGAAACTGGCCAACACGCTCTGCGACGACATTTTCGGCGTCTAGCGCCGCGAGAGGAGAGACCGTGCGATTTTTCTGCTCGCTTGTCGTGCTTGCGTTGATTGCTGTGTGTTCTTCGGGTTGCGGGGACACGCTCTCGATCCAGTGCCGCTCGCACCGCGTCGACAACCCGGAAGAGGTCAAGCGCGTCGCGATCGTGGATTTTGCCGGCGAAGGCGGTCAGGCTTACGCGGACATGCTGACCATGCACCTGCAGCGCGCCGGCTACAACGTTGTCGAGCGCCAGTATCTGTCCGATTTGTACAAGGGCGCGCTCCAGCCTGCGAAAGAGGGCGATACCGATGCAACCCTCACCGAGCGGCTCTCCAAGATCGGCCGGCTGCTCAACGCGGACGCCGTGATCACAGGCGACCTGGTGAACTGCGTCGCGCCGACTTATGAGCGCGAGTCCGAGAATCGGCTGCGCTATGTCGGGGGTTCGTGCGAACTCGCGGTCCGCGCGTTCGACGTGCGCACGCGCGAGGTGTTCTGGACCATCGTCATCAACGTGTCGGCGACCGCGAAGAACGGTCAGCAGTTGGAGGTGCTCGACTTCGCCGACGAAGCGTGCGCCGAACTGGCGGAGGCATTCGCCAACGCGCAATACAAGGACGGGCAGCGCTTCTTCCGAGGCCCCGAAATCGAGGCAATGCGCGGTCGCCGCGCGTTCGTCCGGCGGCCGGGCTAGCGGCGTCCGACGGCAATCGACCCCAATGTCTGCCGGCCTGCAGGCTCGCGAGCGTGTGCTCGTCGTTCCGCAGGGTCGCAGGGCCTCTGGCAGTTTCGCGATCGTGGGTCGCGCGCTTGGGCGGCGCCGCAGCGATTGGGCGCCGCACGCGTGCGGCCCGCGTTTTTCTCCACCCCCGTTCTACTGAGATTCCGGGCCGGCGTTATTGCCCGCGAAAGTGGGTTGATCGCGAGCCGCCGAATCAGTAGTCTCAGTGAATCACCGCGCGTCCGCCCCGACCCACCTGCGGACCCGCCCGGAAACGGAGGAAGAGACGATGCAAACCACAACCCTGGCCCGTCTGCTCGTGTTCCTGGCCGCGATGGTCGCGCCGGCCGCAGCCCAGCTCATGGTTCCCGACAGCGGCACGGCCGATCGCGTCATGCTGTTCAGCCGCACCGACGGATCGCTGATCGACGCCGACTGGATCACCGACGTCGGCGCCGTCGACTGGGAGTTCACCACGCCCAAGGAGGCCATCGTCGTCGGCGACGAAATCTGGGTGTCCGACCAGGTGGCCGATGCGATTGTCCGCTTCGCCCGCGACACGCGCGAGTTCATCGGGCTGATCAACACCCGCTCCGACGGCGGACCGTTCGATAACCTGCGCGGCATGGGCACGGACGGCCAGCGCGTCTACCTCACCCTCGCGCCCACCGGCACGGCGAATGACGGCGTCGCGGTTTATGAAGCGGACGGCACGCCCGCGGCTTTTTTCCTGACGCCCGACAGCCCCTTTGACGTCGAGCCCTACCAGGGCGGTTTGCTGATCGACTTCAGCTCAAACGACGACACGTTTCGCTACTCGACCGACGGGGCGCAGGGCGCGCTGTTTGCCCCCGATCTCGATTTCCCGCAGCAGGTCGTCGTGCTCGAAGATGACAGCGTCATCATCGTGTCCTCGATCGGCGCGAACGGCGTCGAAGGCGTCTGGCACCTCAACAGCGACGGAACCACCCGCGCGTTTATCAGCACCGAGCCGATCGAGGAGCAGGTGCCGCGCGGCGCGTACCCGCTCGACGACGGCGGCTACCTGCTCGCCACCAGCATCGGCGTCTTCCGCGTCACCGACAACGGCGGCGGCGGTTGGAACTTTGAAAGCATGCTGGCCGGGGTGAGCGCGCAGTACGTGACCGCGCTGCCGTCCGCGGCGGGCGTCGCGGCCGACATGAACTGCGACGGAAATGTCGATTTCTTCGACATCGACCCGTTTATCCTGGCGCTCTTCGACCCCGTCGCGTACGCGGCGGCGTTTCCGAACTGCAACATCGCCAACGCCGACGTGAACGGCGACGGCGACGTGAACTTCTTCGACATCGACGGCTTCGTGGCGTGCATCTTCGGAGCGTGTCCGTAGCACGCGGCGGATCGACAGGCGACTCGGCGCGGGTCGCTGCGGTCGGGCGGCGTTTGAGCCGCCCTCACCATCGGAACGCGGCGCCGCGCAGACCACTCCATAGAAGGAGCTACTCATGAGACTCACCGTACTCGCTTCGGCTGCGGCGATCAGCGCGGCAGCCGCGCTGACTGCCCATGCAGCAGAAATCGAGGTCATTTACACCAAGATCAACGGCAGCCCGACGGCCATCGTGCCCGGCGCGCTCGATCTGGCAGGCTTGCCCGCCGTCACCGAGTGGCGGGCGATGGAGACGCTTCGCGTCTCGCCCGACGGAACGAAGTGGGTGCTCCGCGGCCGAACGCAGCTCGGCAGCGACCTGGAGACCGTCCTCGTGGCGGGCAGCGGCACAGTCGGCACGATGCTCTCGCAGGAGGGGCAGCCGATTCCGACCGGCGCGCCGGGCGAACTGTTCGATTTCTTCGGATCGGACGTCGGCTCGTTCAACACCAGCAATGACTTCGCGTATGCAGCCCGCGCCCGCGGCGGCGTCGCGTCCGTATTCCATAAAGTACTGGTTTGGGACGGCGTGTCGCAGAGCATCGCGTTTCAGATGGGCGACCTCTACACCGGCCTGGTAGACAACCCGGTCGGCAGCAGCGGCGATGAGACCGTCGGCAACTCGGTCGGCTCGATCCACATCCTCGACGACGGCACGATCGGCTCGCAGGACAGCACCGTTCTGAACATCTCGACCACCCGCCGGCCGGTGCTGACCTACGACCGCGTCGCGTTTCAGCAGACCAACATCACCACGATCAACGGCCTGGGCGGCGTGGGCACGCAGACCTGGCAGACGATCGACGCCAACGAGTTCCGCACGACGCCGGACGGGGCCCACTGGATGGCCGAAGGCGAGATCAACACGCCGCCGAGCGGGAGTCTGGCGGTGCTGGTGCGAAATGGCGACGTGGTGCTTCAGGAAGGTCAGCCGGTGTCGACTTCCGGCTTGACTCTGGGTGACATTGCCCAATCGGTTTTGCTGACCAACGGCGACTGGTTCGCCCGCGGCCGTGACAACAGCGGCACGGGCACGGCCGCACCCGACTGGGTGGTGCGCAACGGCGACTACATCGCGAAGACCGGCGACCCGACCCACACCGGCGCCGCCGACAACTGGGGCGACACCATTTACGCCGTCACCGGCAACCGCGTGGGCGATTACGTCGTCGCGGGCAATAGCAGCGGCGCGAGCGCCACCAACGACGTGGTCGTGCTGAACGGCGCGGAAGTAGTGCTGCGCGAAGGCGATCCGGTCGACGTCGACGGCAACGGCCTGTTCGACGACGACGCTTTCGTCGGCCGCGGCAACGACACGCTCACGGCGATCCTGGGCAGCTCGCTCTACCTGACCGACGACCGCATGCTGTATCTGATTATCAACCTGCGTGATGCCGCCGGGAACGATCGCAACGGCGTGCCGGTGTTCGGATCGCCCAACGCCTTCGTCCGCCTTCAGTTGCCGGGGGCCTGCCCCGGCGAGCGCGGCGACGCCAACTGCGACGGCGGCGTCGACTTCTTCGACATCGATCCGTTCCTGCAAGCGCTGTTCGATCCGGCGGGTTACGCGGCGGCGTTCTGCGGCGGCGAAATCTGTGCGGTCGACGTCGACTGTTCCGGCGGCGTCGATTTCTTCGACATCGATCCGTTCCTGGACTGCCTCTTCAGCACTTGCCCGCCGTGCCCGTAGGGCGGCGCCGGGCGCATTGGCGTAGTTTGTGAGTTCTGGCCGGGGCCGCCCGCGGTTTCGGTCGCGAAGTGCGGGTTGGAGCCGCCGGAGGCGCGCATGCGCGGTGCTGCCCGCACACGCGGAACCCGCAGCTTCGCTTCAAGGGGCGCGAGTCGCCGGCGACGCCAGCACCGCCAGCGCGGCGGCATCGGCGTACGCAAGCGTGCTGGCGACTCCGCCGAACTCGTCGCGCCAGATCTGATGCACCTGGGGTAGCGTGACCCAGCGGATTCCCGCGTCGCCCCGGCGAGCCGCCACCGCCGCGTCGAACGCTTCGATGAATCCCGGCTGGATGATCTCGCGCCCATTGGTCATGATCGTGCACGTGTGAACGCCGTCAGCCAGTCGATTGGCGGCACGCAGCGACAAGAGCAGATCGAGAGCCTCCCACGTCCCGCCGAAGCCCCCGATGCAGGGCAGCGGGGCCGATTCGGAGTGCTCGAGAAAGTGTCCGCGGTCGCGCGGCCGCCAGACGCCCGAGATCCAGAGCGATTCGTCGTTGACGTGATTTCCGCTCGCCGCGCCCCAGAGCATCTCCGGAGTCCAGGCGTGGCCGGGGTACTGCACGCCGTCCATGCTGGTCCAGAACGCTTCGAGCACCGAGGATGGCGGCGGCGTGGCGATAAAGCCGCCGACCACGCCCGTCGGCGTGACGCCGAGCTGCTGAATCAGATACGCAACGTCGGCATAGTTGTAGCGCGTTTCATGTGCGTGCGGGTCGATCGAGAAGTTCGGCGTGTCGTGCAGGTAGCGAACGATGTTCACCCCGCCCGTGTCGGTTCCGGTGTCGTGTTGCGCGACGGCTTTCAGGAAGTTCCAGTCCGATTGGAAATCGAACGCAACCTGCCGCGCGGCAAGCACATTCGCGAAGCGGAGCAGCGCTGCGCGATACTCTGCAAACGCCGCGACATCGGTCTCGAAGTCCGGGTAGCCGGGCGGCTCTTCGAAGTGCATCACAATGCTGACGAGAATCGCATCCGCCGCCGGCTCGGTTGCACCCGCGCCGCCGTCGCTGGCTCCGCCGCTGGTTTCGTCGTCGCTGGCGCTGGCGCCGAGCGTCGAATTCAGCGTCGTGGCGACGCCGGCCGGGCAGCCGCACAACTCCAGCAATACCGCGATCGACGCCAGCCCCACAAACCATGACGCGCCACGCATCGCGACCCCCTCGGCGGTGCCGATCGGCGCCGCCGATCGGCGCACGCTTCTCCCGGTGGCATCGGTCCGCGCTCGCGCGCCCTTGAGCCGCGGCCGCGGTTCCCGTCGCGCGGCGATGCGATCCGGCCGCGCAAAAAACAGCGCGGGCCGGCGAATCGCTTCGCCGGCCCGCGCCTGGTGTTTTCTTGGGCAGTGTTGCCGATTGCGACGACTGCGAACTACGGGCAGCCGTTGAACAGGCAGTTCAGGAACGGATCAATGTCGAAGAAGTCGACCGCGTCATTGCCGTCGATATCGACGTTGCAGTTCGTTCCGCACCAGTTGCCGTTCGCCAGATAGGCCGCGTTGTCGAACAGGGCCGTCAGGAACGGATCGATGTCGAAGAAATCGACGACCGTGTCGCAGTTCGCGTCGCCCAGCACAGCGCCGTCGCACGGATCGGTCGGCGGGGCGCTCGGGCCGGAGGCCGAGAACGAGATCGAGCTCGGCGTGCCCGGACGGAACAGGCCGATCGTGATCTCCGCGCGGTCGGGCGCGGTGTCCGCGTCGAACGAGAAGTTGTACAGCGTGCCCCAACGCAGCGCGTTCGCGTTAGCGTTGACGGCGAAGCTGTCGGTCGTCCAGGTCTGCAGGCCGCCCGAGAGGCTCGACGCCCAGTCGGTGCCCGAGTACGGCTCGCCGCTGTGATACGCCACGTCCTTGAAGTACACATTCGAAATCGTCACGCCGGCCGGAATGGCGACCGAGAACGACTGCGCCGAACGGTGGCTGTTCATGTTGTAGATCACGTAGTCGTAGTGCCACGTGCCGTTGCCGTTGTCCGCAGTGCGGTACGCGAAGACCATGCGGCCGTCGCCGGGCACATCGACGTTGGAGGCGACCACGCCGGTGCTGTTCGCCTGCCACGCCGCGATCGGCGTGGTCTGCGTGAACGTGCTGCCGGTCGAGACGAGGTTCCAGGTGCCGCCGACGGCCGTACCGATGTTGACGCGGCGGTAGGAGACGTTGTTGTAGCGGTTGATCTCGGCTTCATCGGTGCAGACGTACTGGCTCTCGATGAAGTAGAGCGCGCCGGCGTTGTTGGCCGGGTTCAGGTCGCCGGCAGCCACCTGCATGCGCTTGTAGATGCTGTTGCCGCTCGCACCTGCGCCGAGGATGTATGGATAAGGGAAGTCGCCGGTCCAGGGATTCACTTCGGACTTCGGTCCCATGCCGGGCTGCGACGAATTCAGGCTGGCGCTGTAGGTGTCGGTCGCGTGCGTGCCGAGCCAGTCGCAACTGCCGTTCGGCTCGTACGGGCTGCCGCAGCTCGGCGCATCCGCCGCGCAGAAGCCGTGCTTGAGCCAGGCCTGCCCGATCTGCTCGATGCGATTGTTCTTGATGCGATAGAGATTCTGGCCGATGACCGGGTGCTCCGTGTCGAGCGCGCCGCTGTCGATCCAGATCGCTTCAGCCTCGCCCAGGTTGCACGAGACCGTCGTGAAGGCGTGCGCGCCGACGCCGCCGATCGCGGTGAAGGTCGACACGGTGCTGCCGATCGAGCTGACGATCACGTCCGGGCCGTTGCCGGTGCCGCCGGCAACGCCGCCCGCGCCTTGGCCGCCTACCGAGGGCTGAGCCGGCGTGGCGGTCTCTTCAGTGGCGGGGGCCTGCTGCGCCACGACGGGCGCGGCCAGCGCAAACAGAGCTGTACAAGCGAGCAGTTTCTTCACGTTTTCTGTCCTCCAAAGTGACACGGAGTGAAGTGCGGTGACAACCACCTCCCAGCGGGGGTCGCCGCAAACAGATTGGTAGGTGTCGATGTCAAAGGTATCACGCCGGTCCCGGCAGCGTCAAGCCCGTTTGCGACATCCTTGGGTTTTCACAGAAATCGACGCGATCGAACGCAGCGCGGCGCAGCGATTCTCGGACGTACGCGCGGTAGGGTCGCGCTGCAGTTCACCGGTCTAACCCTGCAACCAGCCGGGCTGTTTCGACCCTTCACGCTACGTGGCAGCCAATTTGCGGTTGACGCTGATCGGCCCGGTTGGTTATCACCGCATGCTGCGCGGGTGTTGCACGCCGCAGAGCCGACGCACGAGCAGCACCCACGGCGTACGCCGCGAGCGCCGCGACCGGGCCGCGGGTCAGTAACGCCGAATCGGAGGCGGGTGCGCGCGAGCCGCACCGACCGGGGAAAGAAGGAACATCCATGCGATCATTGACGACGTTGTTGTTGGGCGCCGCGTTGGCGGCCGCCTGCCGGGCACAAACCCCCGAGACCTTGGACCATCGCGGAAATCGGGCCGCTTTGCCCGCAGCGCACGAGTCCCATGTCTCAGCGCCCGGCGGCGAGATCGCCGGCCCCGGCGACTGGGCGGCGCTCGGACCTTTCGGCGGCGACGTGGCGGACGTCGCTGCTTCGCCGCAGAACCCGAACATCGTGCTGGCCGGACTGGCCCCCTCCGGCGGCGCGGGCGGCACGCTCTATCGCTCGGCGGACGGCGGGGCCAACTGGCTGTCGGTGAACCAACTGACCGGTCGATCCGTCTATTCGATCGCGTTCGCTCCAGACGGCGCCGCGTACATCGGAACGCAGGACGGCGTGTGGAAAAGCGTCGACGGCGGCGCGTCGTGGACGCAGCTTGCGCTGAACATCGGGCTGAACGACGCGGTGCTCGCGATCGCGATCGATCCGGCCAACCCCAGTCGAATCTTCGCAGGCGTGGATGACGCGCTCGGCTCGCAGACCGCCAACATCATGCGCTCGCCCGATGGCGGCCAGACCTGGTTCGACGTCTCGGCGCAGATCCCGGCGATCGGCTGCCGCGGAATCGCGTTCAAGCCCGGCGACGCGCAGGTCATCTATGCCTGTTTTGCGGGCGCTTTCGGCGGCGGCCAACTGTGGGTCTCCACCACGGGGGGCGACACGTGGGTCAATCGCAGCGCCGGACTGCCCAACTTTCCGCTGAACGACGTGGCGCACGACGGCGCACGGTTGCTGGTTTGCGGCGGCCAGGCGTTTGGATCGCAGTTCGTCGGACTCTACGCGTCGACCAACGACGGCCAGCAGTACACGCCGCTGCACGCCGCAAACTGGCCGACCCTGGTTGTGAATGACATTGAACTCGCCGCCGGCAACCCGCAGCAGATCCGCCTCGCGACCATCCAGGGGGTGTTTCAGTCGGAAGACGGGGGCGCGAGCTGGCTCTTCGGCGCAGGAAGCTCCAGCGCACTCTCGCTGAACGCGATGCGCTCCGATTCGGCGACCGGCGTCACGTTCGTCGGCGGCGCGGCATCCGCGGTGTGGCGCAGCGCAGCCGGCGGTGCGTTCGCGCCGTCATCTACCGGCATCGGCGCCCTGAACGTCGTCTCGGCCGCCTCCAACCCGCGCGACAACCGCGAACTCGCGATTGCGTTTCAAGGGCTTAACAACGGCGGGGTCTATCGCTCGACCGATCGCGGTCAGATGTGGACGCTTCAGAATCTGCCCGGCACGCGTTACAGCGCCGTGCGTTTCGCGCCCGACGGAACGCTCTACGCCATCTCCAGCGGGCCGACAAGCGTCGCGCCTGAGGGTCTCTATCGCCGCAACGCCGACGCGAGCTGGACGCTGCTCGGCCCGGACCAGGGCACGCTCTTCGAGTCCGATCTGGTCGGGATGCGCTTCAGCCGCAACGACCCGGGCCTGATCCTGCTTGTCGGCGCCGACTTCGGCGTCGCCGGGTCGGAAGCCACCATCTGGCGCAGCCTCTTCGGCGGAACCGACTGGACGAAGGTCTACGAAGGACCGGCGACCTTCGAGAAGGTCACCGACCTGGAGATCGTCGAGGATGGCAGCGACCAGGTCATGGTCGCGTCCTTCATCGACAGTGGTACGAACCCGCAGACCGGCGGCGCGCTACGATCGACGACGCGGGGCGCATCGTGGTTGCCGGCGTCCGTCGGGCTCGACGCGGAAACGCAGGGGGCGGGGCTGAGCACGTCTCCGATCAGTCCGACGACGTTTTATCTCGCCGATGACGACAGCGGCGCCAACGTGGGCGGCGTGTTTCGCAGCGTCGACGCGGGTCTGAACTGGACACGCACCGGTTTCGTGGGCGCGGTGCGCGACGTATTGGCCGAACCGACTGATCCGAGCGTGCTCTACGCCATGAGAGGCAATGCGGAGCGGGTTGTTCGTTCGGTCGACGCGGGGGCGACGTTTCAGCCCTTCAATGTCGGCCTGGCGAGCGCCGGGAATGTGCGGGCGCTGACGTACTCGCCCGGTGCATGCACGTCGCTGCTGCTATCCACCACTACCGGCGCATACCTGCGCGATCTGGAGATTCACACCGCCGGCGACGTGAATTGCGATTGCCGGATCACGTTCTTCGACATCGACGCGTTTCTGCTCGCGGTCTTCGACGCGCCGGCATACGCCGCAGCGTTCCCGGATTGCCCGATCGAAACGGCCGACCTGGACGGAAGCGGGCTGGTCAACTTTTTCGACATCGATCCGTTCGTGGCGTGCTTGTTCGGCGATTGCCCGCCGCTGCCATAGCGACGCCTGGGGCGCGGATTTTTCGGAACACCGACGGCTCAGAGACGTTTCACGTAGGTGAGCGAGTTTTCCCCTCGGCAGTTGCCGATGTAGTTTTTCGGCACTGCCGATTGTTTTTATCGGAAGTTCGGAGTTTGACGGTGGATTTGAGTGATTTCCGGAAGCGGGTGCGTTCGACGCGACATGTGAAGGCACTCAGCGGCCGGTTGGTCGGTGCGCCGGTACCGAGTCAGTGATTCCGCGCAGCTCTGGGATGACGCCCCGGTCGGACGCCGGGTGTCGGACACCATGACGGAAACTTCAGCGGGCGGTAACTTAATATTATCGTCACCAGCGGTAGACTGGACGTGACTGTAACACATATACTAGAAAAAATGACTGGAGTTTTCAGGGCGTCTTGATCCGCTCGTCCGGATTTGGAGCCACTGGCCGCATAACGGCGTCCGGTTTTTCGGCTCCGCTCGGGCATGAGCGCTCACGTCTCGGTTCAGGCGTGGTCGGAACGCTGCCTCGGTGGAAATGTTCGGCGCCACCCGGCATATAAACTGGCGGGAAGCGTCAACCGCGAGACGATCTGGAGCGTATTCTCGGTTAGGCCGTCGGACTGATTTGCGCGAGAGGTTCGGAAAGCGTAGTGCGACTTGTGAGGATTCGGTTGACGGGCGAGCTTTTGGTTTTGTCGTCGGGTCATGAAGCGTCGTGCGGCGCGGGGTCCAATCGCCGCAGTGCACGTCGTGGAAGTGGGGCGGACGGTCGTCTGACCGGCGGATGTCCACCGCCGTCAGCGCGCCGGGACGTCGGGCGAGCGCAGTCGGTTCGGAACTGCGTTTTTCCCGCGTAGAGCGCGTCCAGCGGGTTCGGACGCTGGCCGCTAAGTAATCGCTCCCCATTGCGCTTAGGGATGGAATCGGTGCGCTGGGTGCGTGCACGGAGGTGCATCCGCGCGCGGAGCGCTGAGGGTGCGTTCCGCGATTTGCGTTTGAGGAAGCGAGGGAACTGGAAATGACGGGGACTGAGGCATCCAGATCGTTTTCGCGGCGCTGCGAGTGCTGCCGCGAGGAAGCGCGTGCGTTCGAACTCGTCGGCTACCGCGGCGAAAGCCGGATCATCCGCGCCCGCTGCCTGGCGTGCGCCGACGGAAAAATCAGCGAGATACCGGCGGCCAGGTTCGGGCACTGGCTGGCGCCGGTCGGCCTTCTGACGGCGGCGCTGGCAGCCGCCGCATCGGCGAGCGAATCGATCGGCGTGTGGGGCCGCTCGCTAGGCACCGCGGGTGAGTTGCTCGTGGCAACACTGATCGGCGGCGCAATCGGCCTCGCCGGGTTTTGGCTATCGCGGCGGTCGTGGCACGAGGCGCTTATCGGGCTTCTGAGCATCGCGATTCTCGGCCTGGCCATTCCGCTCGGAGTCGGGCGCAGCGCGGGCGTCAGCCCGTGGACGATGCTGCTGATTGCGGCCCCGATCGCCGTGTTGGCCGTGGCGGGCGATCGGCTGCGACGCCCGGATGCAATACTGTCGGGGGAAGGTCTCAAGGCCTGATCGAGAGCCCCGCAATTTCTGCGGGCGAACGGGAGCGCCGGAAAGAAGCATGGTTCTACGACACACATATTCCGCGGTGCTGCTCAGCGGGGCGCACGTTTGGCGGGCGTCCGATCTCGACGAGCGGCTGCCCCGGGCGCTGCTCCCGGTCGCCAACGCGCCGCTGATCAGCTACTCGTTGCGCTGGCTGGCGGACTGGGGTGTGGCTGATGCGGCGATTTGCGCCAACGGCGACAGCCGCCTCATTCGGCGGGCGCTCGGCAGCGAGGCGTTCGGGGTCGATCTGCACCACTGGGCGGATCGCGTTCCGCGCGGACCGGCCGGATGCGCATCGGATGCGCTGGCGCTGCTCGATGGCGATCGCATCATCGTCGCCGAAACCAGCCTGATTCCGACCGCCGACCTGGGTGACCTGCTGCGGGCGCACGCCGCATCGGGGGCGGCGTGCAGCGTCGTCGTGACCGAATCGCCGGACGGGGGCGATGATGCGTCGCGGCTGGCGGTGCGTCCGGCGGGCGTCTACGTCTTCGAACGCGAGGCGCTTCAGTGCGTTCCCCCGGTCGGTTTTTACGATATCAAGGAAATGCTGCTGAGCACGCTGCACGCGAAGGGCGCGCCGATTCGCTCGTTCGTCGTGCCGCGAATCGCGCCGTCCGTGCGCGACCTGGCGTCGTACTACGAGTTGAATGCGTGGGCGCTGCGGCGCCTTGCGGAACAGGACACGCCGGCCAACTACCGTCGCGTGGGCGGCGCGCTGATCCACCGGACGGCGACGGTCGTCTCCGGGGCCCGCTTCAGCGGCGACGTGCTGGTCGGCGCGAGCGCGGTCGTGCAGCGCGACGCCATCGTTGTGGGGCCGACGGCGGTCGGCAGCGGTTGCCAGATCGGCGCGGGCGCCGTGGTGAGTTCGTCGATTCTCTGGGATGGCGCGGTCGTGCCCGATGGCGCCCGCGTTCAGCGGCGCGTCGTGCCCGGAAGCCCGGATCGTCGCCTCGAGGTGGCGACCGAACGCGGCCGCCGCCAGCTTCTGACGCATCGGCCCGGATCGTCGCGGCTGCGTCGCGCAGTGAGTCGCCCGGCGGGTAGCGAGGTATGACCGAAGTGGAAGTCGCGCCCGACAGCAGTGAACGCAACCTGGCCCCGGCGCGCGGCGTGCGCGACGACGTGCAGCGCGCGCTCGTCGGGACGCTGGGCGGAGCGCCGCCGATGGACGCGCGCGGGTCGCTGGCAGCGCCCATCGCGCCCGAGGACGCGCCCGCTGCAGGCGGTCAGGGGCTCTCGCTGGCGGCCCTTCTGCGGTTCAAGTGGACGATGCTCGGGGTTGCGGCGCTGGTCGGCGCCGCCGCCGTGCCGCTCGCGTGGAATCTGAACCCGCCGCGCTACCAGGCCGTGGCCGACATCAAGGTCGAGCCGGTCGAGCAATCGCTGAGCAGCCGGACCGAAAACAGCGAACCGATTCTCTACTATCAAAGCTATCTTTCGACGCAGGCGGAGACGATCCGCAACCGCAGCGTGCTGGACAAGGTGCTGGATCGTCCGGAAGTGCAGCGGACCGATTGGTATGCCGGCCCGCGAACCACGCTGCTGACGCGCTTCCAGTCGCCTGCGCCGCCGCGCGACCGGCTGACCGCCGACCTGAAAGTCATGATCCCGCCGCAGTCCCAGTTGCTGCGGATCATCGTGGAAGCACACAAGCCGGGCGACGCCCGCGTGATCGCCGACTGCATTGCGGAGGAATACCTGCGGCACGTGGCGCAGACGCGTTTCGAGCAGGACAACGAGTTGCTGAGCCCGCTCGAATCGCTGCGTCGCCCGCTGGAGCTTCAGATTCAGGGACTGAACCAGGACGTGATGCGTCTGCAGAAAGACCTGCAGACCACCGCGCCCGACGCGCTGGTGGTGCAGCGCCGCACGGAACTCGAGGGCCTGACGTGGCGCCGCGGCGAGACCGAACGCAACCTGCAGATGGCGCGGGCCGCGCTCGACAAACTCGCCTCTGCGACCGCGCCGGCCGCTACGCAACCGGCGGAACTGCGCTACATGCTCGATGAGGAGTGGCGGCGGCTTGCGGCCGCCGCCGACGAGGCGGATCACCAGGTCGAGCTGCTGGCGCTGTCGCGCGGCGATCGCGATCCGCGCCTGATCGAACTGCGCCTGACCGCCGAGCACGCGCGTCGCCGTGTGACGCGTCGCGCCCGGCAACTCGACGCGATGGCCGCTGCGGCGCAGCCGCAAGCCGGCGCGCGCGATGTGGGCGGCCTTGCCCTCGCCGATCCCGACACGTTGCGCCAGCAGATTCGCCAGCTCGAGGCGGAACGCGAAATCCTGCTGAGCGACGAGCGCGAGCACGCGGCCCAGATCGACGCGATGCTGGAGAAGGCGCAAGTGGTCGCCGGCAAGACGGAGCAACTGAACAAAGCGCGGACCGAGCTCGATCGCGTCAACGCCCGCATCGAGGATCTGGAGCGCCGCAAGAAAGTGCCGCCGTCGATCAAGCGGCTGGGTGCGGCGGTCGAGCCGTCCGGACCGGTGACCGACAAGCGCTTCAAGCTCAGCCTGGCGGCCCTGGCCGCGGCTGCGGCTGCCGGGGTCGGGGTCGGTTTTGTCCGGCTGCGCATGAGCCGCGCCGTGACGGGCGCGGAGCAGGTGTCGGGCGGCGTGAACGGCCCGTTCCTGGGCGTATTGCCGGCGCACCGCGCGCGAACGCCGATCGACGACTGCCCGATTCAGCGCGAGTACGTGCGGATCATCCGCACCACCTTGCTGCACCGGCTGGGCACGGATCAGCCGCGCATCGTGCAGGTCACCAGCGCCGGGGCCGGCGCGGGCAAGAGCACGTTCTCGCGACTGCTGGCCCGAAGCCTGGCGAGCGGCGGTCGGCGCGTCGTCCTGGTCGAAACCGATTTGCGAAATCCGTCCGTGGCTCGGCATTTCGGCATTGAGCCGTCGCCCGGCCTTACCGACGTACTGCGGCACACGGTGGAGCTGGATGCGGCGCTGCGCCGCACCAGCACGCCCCAACTGACTCTGCTGCCGTCCGCTCCGGCGGCCAGCGGCGAGGAGCTGGAGCGGCTGGCGAACGGCACGCTCGGGCAGGTCTTGACGGACCTGCGGCGGTCGTTCGACTTTGTCGTGCTCGACAGCGGGCCGCTGCTCTCGATCGCCGACGCTGCGATGCTCGCGCCGCGCGCCGACGGCACGATTCTGATCGTGCGGCAGGAGCGCTGTCGCGTGCCCGACATCCTGGACGCCGCGCAGTTGCTGGCGGCTTCCGGCGGGCGGTTGCTCGGCACGGTGTTCGTCGGACCGCGAACGCCCAGCGCCGGGGGCTACTCGTCGACGTACCTGCTCGATACGCCGTGACGACGCGCAGCAGAGATCGAATCGACCGCGAGTGGTGTGTATCAACGGGGTGAGGCTGAATCGTGATCGTTCCGGTGCTGATCGACTGCCGGCCGCCGTTTCTCTCGCCGCTGGGCGGCGCGGCGGGCTCGTTGCTGCTGACGCCGCTGGGGGGCGCGCCGCTGCTGGTGGAGCTGGCCTGCGCGATCCGAGCCGTTTGCAAGTCCGATCAGATTCTGATCGCCCCGCAGTTCGCTGCGGACGGCGCGTACGTCGACGCTTGCGAAGCCGTCTGGCCGTGTGCAAAGATCGCATCGTCTCCGGCGTTCCGAGCCGTTCTGGATGAGCGCGAACCGTCGGACTGGCTGCTGATCGTGGATGCCGCGTTCTATCCCACGGATGGTCTGCCGCTGGGGGAGATGCTGCAGGACACGGCGGCCTGTCCGCTGTCGCGGCACCTGATCTCCGTGCATCGCTCGGAACATGGCGTCGACGAGGGTGTGGTGCGCGACGCGGCGGGTCAGGTCCGCCGGATCGAGCGCTATTACGAAGGCATCACGAGCATTCGTGCTTCCGCCGTGGTCGCGTCGGCGGTGCGGGCGGTGGCTCTGCGCCGGGTTTCGCCGGACGCTGCGCCGCGGCCGGAAGCGCTGCGGGCGCAGCTGGCGGCCGGGGCTTATCCGGCCCGCGACGTGATGCTCGGCGGGCGCGTGCTCGATCTGTGCGACGAAGGCGATTTTCTGCGGGTCAGCGGGCTGGCGATCGAGTCGATGCTGGCGGAGCGGCTGCCGCCGGGATTCGCGCTGCACGCTCCGGGGGTCGCGGTGGCGGCGAACGTCTCGATCGCGCCGAGCGCGCGACTCTTCGGCCCGCTGGTGATTCACAGCGGCGCGCGGATCGAAAGCGACGCGGTGGTCATCGGCCCGACGACCGTCGGTCCGAACGCGGTGGTGGGCGCGGCGGCGCTGGTGTGCGAGTGCCTCGTGCCGCGCGGGCAGGCGATCGCCGACGGCGAAGAGCGCTGCCAGCAGGTGGCGTCGCCGCGCGGCGTGGTGCGCGACAGGGAGCGCGGGCCGGCGCGGGTCGGGGCGATCGGCATGGACCTGTCGCCGCCCAGCGCGGGTCCGTGGTACCCGCGCGCGAAGCGCGCCTTCGACTTTTCCGTCGCGTTGGCGGCTTTGCTGGCGCTGTCGCCGCTGCTGCTGATTCTGGCGCTGCTTGTTCGGTTCACGTCGCGCGGCGGGGCGTATTTCGGCCACCTGCGCGAGGGGCGCGGCGCGCTGCCGTTCCGTTGCTGGAAGTTCCGCACGATGGTGGCCGACGCCGACGCGAAGCAGCGCGGCCTGTATCGCGCCAACGCGGTGGACGGCCCGCAGTTCAAGATGAAGCGCGATCCGCGCATTACGTTCGTCGGGCGCATCCTGCGGGCGACGAATCTGGACGAGCTGCCGCAGCTCTGGAACGTGCTGCGCGGCGAGATGAGCCTGATCGGGCCGCGGCCGTCGCCGTTCCGCGAGAACCAGATGTGCATCCCGTGGCGCGAGGCGCGGTTATCGGTGCGGCCGGGCATCACGGGTTTGTGGCAGGTCTGCCGCCGCGATCGGGCCATCAGCGACTTCTATCAGTGGATCCACTACGACACGCTGTATGTGCGCCACGCGTCGTTCTGGGTGGACCTGCGCATCCTGTTTTTCACGGTGGCGACGCTGGCGGGCAAGTTCAGCGTTCCGGTGACGTGGATCATTTCCAAGAATGAGTTGGAACAGGCGCGCGGCGCAGGACCGCTGCCGGGAATCGTCACGCCGCTGCTGCTCGGGGCGGACGATGGGGCGGCGGCGCCGCCGACCGAGGCGCAAAATCTGCCGCGCGATCGGCGCAGCGGCGCCGTGCGCGGCCCGGCCGTCTGATGCGTGCAAAGGAGATGCTCATGAAAGGCGTAGTTCTCGCAGGCGGCCTGGGCAAGCGGCTGTGGCCGCTCACCAAGGTGACCAACAAGCACCTGCTGCCGGTATACGACAAACCCATGATCTACTACCCGCTCGAGTGCCTGATCAACGCCGGCATTCGCGAGGTGCTGCTGGTAACCGGCGGCAACGACGCGGGCGACTTCCTGCGGCTGCTGGGCAACGGCAAGGAGATCGGCCTCAAGGAACTGCACTACACCTATCAGGTGGGCGAAGGCGGAATCGCCGATGCGCTCAGCCTGGCTGAGGACTTCGCCGACGGCGGCAAGATCGTCGTGATCCTGGGCGACAACATCATCGAGAAGAACATCCGCCGCGGCGTTTCGAACTACTTTTCGCAGCCGGCCGGCGGCCGCATCTATCTGAAAGAGGTGTCCGATCCGGAGCGCTTCGGCGTTCCGACCATCGCCGACGGCAAGATCGTGCGGATCGACGAGAAGCCGAGCAAGCCGGCCAGCAACTTCGCCGTGATCGGCATCTACATGTACGACGGCATGGTGTTCGACTTCATCCGCACGCTCAGCCCGTCGCAGCGCGGCGAGCTCGAAATCACGGACGTGAACAACCTGTACCTGCAGCGCGGGCTGCTGGAGTACGAAGTTCTGGATGGTTGGTGGACCGACGCCGGCACGTTCGAGTCGCTGCTGCACGCCACGAATCTCGTGGCCCGCGGCGGCGCGAACCATGCCGATCCGGCCGCCGTCAAGCCGGCCCTCGCGGGCCGCGAGGTGCTCGCGTGAAGCAGTTACTGGTCACCGGCGCGGCCGGGTTCATCGGCTCGAACTTCGTGCGCCGCGTGCTGGCGCAGGACGGCGGCCTGACGATCGTCGCGCTGGACGCGCTGACGTATGCGGGCAACCTGGCGAACCTCGCGGGGCTGGAGGAGAGCGGGCGCTTCCGCTTCGTGCGCGGCGACATCTGCGACGAAGCGGCCGTGCGCGAGCTGATCGACGAGAACACGTGGGGCGTGGTGAACTTCGCCGCCGAGAGCCACGTGGACCGCAGCATCCTGGGCGCGGCGGAGTTTGTGCGCACGAACGTGCTGGGCGCGCAGACGCTGCTGGAGCGCAGCCGCCACGTGGGCGTGGAGCGCTTCGTGCAAATCTCGACGGACGAGGTCTACGGCTCGCTCGGGCCGACCGGCAAGTTCACCGAGGACACGCCGCTGTCGCCGCGCAGCCCATATAGCGCGTCGAAGGCCGCGGCCGACCTGTTGGCGCTGGCGTATCACGAGACCTATGGCCTGCCCGTGCTGATCACGCGCTGCTCGAACAACTACGGGCCGTACCAGTTCCCCGAAAAGGTCATCCCGCTGTTTGTGACGAACCTGATCGAGGCGCGGCCGGTGCCGCTTTACGGCGATGGGCTGAACGTCCGCGACTGGATTCACGTGCAGGACCACTGCGACGCGGTGCGCCGCGTGCTGATGAACGGGCAGGCGGGCCGGGTCTACAACATCGGCGGGGACAACGAGCTGACCAATCTCGCGCTGACGAAGGCGATTCTGGCGGAGCTGGGCAAAGGCGACGAGATGATCCGCCACGTCAAGGACCGCCTGGGACACGACCGGCGCTACGCCGTGGACGCCGGGCGCATGAAGACGGAACTGGGCTGGAAGCCGACGATTCCGTGGGCCGCGGGTCTGACGGAGACCGTCCGCTGGTACCGCGAGAACGAGTCGTGGTGGCGGGCGATCAAGTCGGGCGACTATCGCCACTACTACGAGAAGCAGTACGGCGCGGTGTAGCGCCTCAGGCGAGGAAACTGCGACCCGGCGGAGTTCGATCCGGCGGCGGTCGCGCGAGCGATGGTGCGGCGGATGGCGACGATGCGAATCGCACTGATTGGCGCCAACGGCCAGCTCGGCACGGACTTGTGCCGAGCGCAGGCCGACATCATCGCGCTGGTGCGGCCGCAGGTCGACGTCTGCGACGAAGCCGGCCTGCAGCGGGCCTTCGAGCGCGTGCAGCCTGACGTGGTCATCAACTGCGCCGCGGAGACGCACGTCGATCGCTGCGAAACCGAGACCGCGGCGGCGTATGCCGTCAACGCGGTCGGCGCGCTGCACGTCGCGCGGCAGGCGGCGCGGATCGGAGCGGCGGTCGTGCTCGTCAGTACCGATTATGTCTTTGGCGGCGACGAGCTGCGCACCACGCCCTATTCCGAAGACGACGCGCCGGCGCCCACGTGCGTCTACGGCGCATCGAAGCTCTCCGGCGAACACCTGACGGCCGCGTACAACCCGCGGCATCTGATCGTGCGCTCGGGCGGGCTGTATGGCCACGCCGGGGCGCGCGGCAAGGGCGGCAATTTTGTCGAGACCATGCTGCGGCTGGCGCGCGAGGGGCGGCCCGTTCGCGTGGTCGCCGATCAGCGCCTGTCGCCGACCAGCACGCACGTGCTGGCGGAGCGCGTCCTGGGCCTGATCCGGGCCGAGGCGCGCGGCGTGGTGCACGTCGGCGCCGCGGACGATTGCACCTGGCACGAGTTCGCGACGGCGATCTTCGAGCTATCGGATTTGAACGTCGAAGTTGCCGCGATCCGCAGCGCGGAGTTCGCCGCCGCAGCGCGGCGACCGGGGATGTGCGCGCTGCGTTCAGGGCGGTTGGGATCGTTCGGCGTGCCGGCGTGTCCTGGCTGGCGCGAGATGTTGGAGCAGTACCTGGCGCACCGGACGGTCCGGCCGGTCGCGCCGCAGCCCGTTGGAAGCGAGCGCGCGTGACGCCCAGCGTCGTGACACCCCCCCGGATTTCATTCGTGCCGATTCGGCCGGCGGGCGTGCTTGCGCCCGCCGCGCTGCTGGCCTGCCTGTTGTGGAGCTACTGGACGACGATCGCCGAGCTCTGCGTGTTCTGGTGGCGGAATGAGGACTATTCGGTCGGGATGCTCGTGCCGCCCGTGGCCGCGTTTCTGCTGTGGCGGATGCGGGCGCACCTGGTGACCGAGCGGGTGCGGCCGCACCTGATCGGCGTCGCAGCGCTGCTGGCGGCGCAGGCGGTGCGCTTCGCGGGGCTGTACTACGGTTCGGCGGCCCTGGAGCGCTACTCGATCGTGCTGACGATCGCGGCGGTGGTGCTGCTGGCAGCCGGGCCGCGCGTATTCTGGCGGGTGCGCTGGGTGATGGCGTTTCTGCTACTGATGGTTCCGCTGCCGACGCGCGTTCACGAGAGCGTGCTGCTGCCGCTGCAAGGGGCGGCCACCTCGATCGCGGTTTTCGTGATGGAGCTGCTGGGATTCTTCGTCAGCCGGCAGGGCAACGTGATCCGGCTGGATGAGCGCTTCGCCGTCGCCGTGGCGGAGGCGTGCAGCGGGCTGCGGATGCTCTCGGCGTTCGTGTTTGTCATGGCGGTGCTGGTCGCGCTCATCCGCCGGCCGCTTTGGCAGAAAGCGCTGGTGCTGGCGAGCAGCGTGCCGCTGGCCGTGGCGGCGAACGCCCTGCGGATCGCCGCAACGGCGATTCTGATGTACTGGACGAACGACCCGACGCTAGAGGACCGTATTCACTCGATCGCCGGGTTCGTGATGATGCCCGTGGCGGTGGCGGCGGCGTTCGGTCTGCTGCGCGTGCTTGCGGTGCTCGCGCCGGATTCGGTCGAGAGCGAGTCGGGGCGCGATGGTGCGGCCGGCGCTGCGCCCGGCGCGCCGGGTGCGTCCCGCGGCGCAGTTCCCGCGAGCGGCGGCCTCCTGGCGAAGCACACAGCGCTGCTGGATCGGAGCGTGCGCTCATGAGGCGCGTTTCGACCTATTCCGGCGTCGCGCTCGCGGCGGTGCTGCTGGTCGCGGCCGGCCTGGGGTATCGGGTGGCGGCCAGCGCGCTGGACGCGGCGCTGCGCCAACCGATCCTGCCGGAGCGGCCGCTCTCGGAGCTGCCGCTGCGCTTCGAGCGCTGGCACGGCGGGGAGATGCGCGTCTCCTCCGCGATTCAGGACGCGTCGCAAGTGGACGACTTCCTGACGCGGCGCTACATCCACGAAGGCAGCGGGCGCGAAGCGAGCCTGTTCATCGGTTACTCGGCCCGCCCACGGACGATGGTGGGCCACCGGCCGGACGTCTGCTATCCGGCTGCGGGCTGGCTGCTCGATGAGCACGCCGTCGAGCAAATCTCGGCGGGACGACACACGGTTCGCGTGAATCTCCACCGCTTTCGCAAGCCGACGGTCGCAGGGGGGCTGGTGGTGCTCAGCTATTACGTGACCGACGGGCGCGTGACGCCGGACGACGGGGGCTTTCGCGACTTCGGGTCGCGCGACCCGAATCTGGGGCGCGAGGCGGGTCGCTACGTGGCGCAGGTGCAGGTCGCGACGCCTGTGACGACGTCGATCGAAGCGGCGCGGCACACCGCCCGCGAGTTCGCATGCGCGACGATTGAAGAGATTCTGAACCGGCTGCCGCGGCCGCCGGCGGCAAAGGAGTAAGCGTGGTCGAAAACGCTCAAAAGGCGGCGGCGCCGCACACCCTGCGCAAGGGGCCGGTGCGGCCCAAGGACCGCTTCCTGGTGTTCGGCGCTCCGGCGATCGAGGAGGCCGAGATTCAGGAAGTCGTCTCGAGTCTGCGCAGCGGCTGGCTGGGCACCGGGCCGAAGGTGGCGCGCTTCGAGCAGGACTTTCGCGCCTACAAGGGCACGGAGTTCGCCGCGGCGGTGAACTCGTGCACAGCGGCGCTGCACCTCAGCATGGTCGCGGCGGGTCTGTCGCCCGGCGACGAGGTCATCACCACGCCGCTGACGTTCTGCGCCACGGTCAACGCCATCATGCACGCCGGCCTGCAACCGGTGTTGGCCGACGTCGATCCGCTGAGCATGAACATCAGCCCGGCGGCCGTGGAACGGGCGATTACGCCGCGCACGCGGGCGATCGTGCCGGTGCACTTCGCCGGGCGGGCCTGCGAGATGGACGCGCTGTGCGCGATCGCCCGGCGGCACAACCTGCTGCTGATCGAGGACTGCGCGCATGCGATCGAGACCGAATATCGCGGCGGAAAGGCCGGCACGTTCGGGCAGATCGGCTGCTTCAGCTTTTATGTCACCAAGAATGTGGTGACGGGCGAAGGCGGCATGGTGATTACGGCGGATCGGGCCCTGGCCGATCGCGTGAAAATCCTGGCGCTGCACGGCATGAGCAAGGACGCCTGGAAGCGCTTCAGCGACGAGGGCTACAAGCACTACCAGGTGGTCGAATGCGGGTTTAAGTACAACATGACCGACATCCAGGCGGGCCTGGGCATTCACCAGCTCGCGCGGGTTGAACACAACTGGGTGCGGCGGCGCGAAATCTGGGATCGCTACCTGGAGGCGTTCTCCGGGCTGCCGGTCGAGCTGCCCGCGCCGGCCGAGACGGATACGCGGCACGCCTGCCACCTGTTCACCGTGCTGATCGACGAGCGGCGCTGCGGCGTGTCGCGCGACGCGTTTCTGACCGGGATGACGGCCAACAACATCGGCGTCGGCGTGCACTACATGAGTGTTCCGGAGCACCCGCTCTATCAACGGGCGTTCGGGTGGAAGCCCGAAAGCTGGCCGAACGCGATGCGGATCGGCCGTCAGACGGTGAGCCTGCCGCTCTCGGCGCGCATGACGGATGAAGACGTGCAGGACGTGATCGCGGCGGTGAGGATGACGCTCGATGGGTAAACGCGTGGACGCAGTGCGAGTGGGTGTTGTTCCTGGCGGTTCGCACGGGCCGGAGGCCCATGCTCCCCGCCGCGGTGCGGCGTCCAGGCGCATGCTCCCCGCTGCGTTCGGGGGTCGAGGCCCATGCACGCGCTCCGGCGGCGACGAACGCGCGATCCCGGTGGGCCGCGCAGCGCGGCTTGCGATTGAACGATAACGAGCACTAACGGTTTCTAACTTGAGGGATACGACGATGGCGACCGAAGCACAGAAGCGTGAGTTCAGCGAGTCGGGGTTTGTCGTGCTGCCGCAGTTCCTTTCGCAGCCGGAGTGCGACGACCTGCTGAAGCGCATTCGAGAAGCGCAGGCGCAGGCCAAGCTCAGTCGGCTCGACAAGGGCGGCCTGGCCTTCAAGCACAACCTGTACAAGGTGAGCGCCGAGCTGCGCGAGTTCGTCTCGCAGAAGAAAGTCGTGCACTTCCTGCGAGATATCATCGGCCCGGATTTCTGGGTCCGCTGGGATCAGACCGTGGAGAAGACCCCGGGCGGCGCGGAGTTTCCGTGGCACCAGGACAATGGCTACAACGGTCTGAAGGACGGCCACTTCCAGCTCTGGGTGGCGCTGAGCGACATGACGCCGGAGAACGGCGGCCTGTGGCTGCAGCGCGGCAGTCACCGCAACGGCGTGATGAAGCACCATCCGGTCGGCAACCACCTGGTCTGCCCGGGCGACGAGAGCAAGGCCGAGTTCATCCCGGCGAAGGTCGGCGACTGCGTGCTGTTCAGCTCGCTGATGCTGCACCGCACCTCGCCGAACGTGACCGACACGACGCGGCTCGCGTACGTGATCGAGTACATGTCGCTCAAGCACTATGACCCCTACATCCCCGCGCCCTACTTCGTGGTCGCCCGCAACGGCGAGCCGCACCCGGAGTTCGTCAACTTCTATGGCGGGCGTCTGAACCCCGTGAACCAGATGAAGTACCTCGTACCGCGAACCAAGCGCACGCTGCACGCCGTCCGCCGCGGTCTGGCGAAGATGGTGAAGGGCAAGTAGCGCCGCGACACCGGGGCGCGGAATGGAAGCCGCGTCGACGGGCGCAAGGAAGGTGCGTGTCCCGATGGAGCAGCGCATCCTCGGCAAGACCGGCTTGCCGGTTTCCGTCATCGGGATCGGCGGCTGGCAGCTTGCCGGGCCGGTCACGATCGATGGCCGGCCGGACGGCTATCCGGACATCGGGCGCGACGCCGCCGTGCGCTTGATCCGCACGGCCGGCGAACTGGGCGTGAACTACGTGGACACCGCGCCGATCTACGGCGATGGCGAGGGCGAACGCCGCGTCGGCGCGGCGCTCGCCGGGCAGCGCGAACGCTGGGTGGTCGCGACGAAGTTCGGGATGTCGCGCGGCGAACGGGGCCAGCGGGTGCGCGACGCCGGCGCGAGCGCGATCCGGCCGGCGCTGGAAGCGTCGCTGCGGCGGCTGAACAGCGACTATGTCGACGTGTACATGTTCCACTCGCCGCCGAGTGCGGAGCAGATCGACGCGGCGATGGGGGAGCTGGTGCGATTGAAAGAACACGGGCTGATTCGTCATGCCGGGGTGTCCACTGCGGACGCGGGGCTGGCGTCGCGACTGTCGGCTGCGGGCGTGGCAGTGGTTCTCTACCCGTGCTCGCTGCTGACGGATCTGCCGGAGATGAGGGCGACGATTCAACGCGAGCGGCTGGGCGGGGTGGCGCGCGGGGTGTTCGAGCGCGGCCGGCTGCGCGACGCGGCGGCGGGCGCGGCGACGCCGCAATTCGCGCCCGACGACATCCGCGCCCTCGACGAGGCTTCGCGCCGGTCGCGCTGCGCGACGTTCGACGACATCGCGGCTGCGGCGGGCGGCGTCGCCGCGTTGGCGGTGCGCTATGTGCTCGACAGCCCGGAAGTGCACGCGATCGCCATCGGTGGGCGACGCATCGAGCAGTTCCGCGCGGCTGCTGCGGCCGCGGCGCTGCCGCCGCTGAGCGCCGCGCTGCGCCGAATGGCGCTTGAGCGCGGGCGACGGGCGGCCGGCGGCGGGCTGGGCGCCCGGCTGCGCGGGTGGGCCCGCTCGCTGGCGGGAAGACTGGCGGGGAGCACGTAATGAGCACGGATACGCAGGCGCGGCGATCGCCGGGGGTGCAGTGCGATTCCGCGGCGCGCCGCTGGGAGCACGAGGCGCACAACTACAACATGCTGCACGTGCGGTTGCGCCTGATTCGCGACGAGGTATTGCGGATCGCGCCGGCCAGCGTGCTCGAACTCGGTTGCGGGACCGGCGTGCTGCGCGGCGAACTGCTGGCGGCGCTGCCGCACCTGCACTACTGCGGCTGCGACGTGTCGGAGTCGGCGGTAGCGGAGCTGAACGACCCGAATGTGGTTCGCGTCGATCTGAACGGCGAGCCGCCGCCCTTCGCCGGGCGGCGCTTCGACTGCGTCGTCGCTTCGGGCACGCTGGAGTATGTCCGCGACGTACCGGGGCTGCTGGCGGCGCTGCGCGAGCGGACGGCCGCAGGAGGGGGGCTGGTGGTTTCGTACTTCAACATGCGACACGTGTGGCGGCGGCTGCAGCAACTGCGCGGCCGCGCGCCGCATCGCCACCCGACGTGGGTCAACGACTACAGTCTGCGCGAGTTCGGCGGTCTGCTGCGCGCGGCGGGCTATTCGATCCTGCGGCGGATTCCCTCGAATCTCGGGCTGCGCGGCTCGCCGAGCATCGGACATGAGCGCTGGTCGGCCGTCGCGCTGCGGCGCGTGCGCGGGCTGCCGCTGGTCGGGCTGTTCGCACACCAGATGGTCTTCGTGTGCCGCGCATGAGAATCCTGCTGACCAACACGCTGATGCTCAACGGCGGCGAGGCCGCGACGGTCGTGGCGATCATGCAGATGCTGCGGCGAGCGCTGGGTCCGCGGGCCGAGATCACGGTCTTCGAGCATGCCGCGCGCGCTGCGGCGCCGCTGTTTCCCGAGATTCCGATCCGTCAGTTGCTGTGGGAGCGCGGCTCGCGCGCCCCGCGGATGCGGTATGTCGGCCCGGCGATTCGCCGCCTGAACCGGGCGCGCTTTCTGCAGGGCGTCGAGTGCTGGTGCGCCGGACGCGCGGCGCTGGCGCGGACGCTGCTCTCCGCCGATGAGATTGCCGACCTCGAGCGCTATGCCTCCGCCGACTTCGTCGTCAGCAGCGGCGGCACGTACCTGGTGAGCAACTACGACATTTCGCCGCGGCTGTTCGACTACGAGTTGTGCCGTCGGCTCGGGCGGCCGCTGGCGTTCTTCACGCAATCGATGGGGCCGTTTCGGCCGGAGACGCGCGAGCGGCTGCGGCGCGTGCTCGACGACGCCGTGCTGATTCTGCTGCGCGACGAGACCTCGCTGCAGCATGTGCGCGAACTGGGCGTGACCAATCGCAACGTGCATCTGTGCGGCGACGCGGTCTTCGGCATGCAGGTCGCCCCGGCCGGGCCGCGCAGCGCGAGCGCGACGCGGCGGCCGCGCGTGGCGTTCTCCGTGCGCAACTGGCACTACTTCAAGACCTGCAGCGCCGAGGCGGGCATGAGCGCCTACCGCGCGGCGATGGCCGCCGCGGCGACGCGGCTGGTGCGGGGCGGCGCCGAGGTCGTGTTCATCTCGACGTGTCAGGGCGTGCCGCAATACTGGTTCGACGACGCCGCGGTCGCGCGGCAGATTCATGCGTTGCTGCCGGCGGATGTTCGGCCGCACGCACAGGTCGATAGCGCGTTTCGGAAACCTGACGAGATGATCGCGGCCCTGCGCGACTTCGACATGGCGGTGGCGACGCGCTTCCACATGGCCATTCTGGCGATGCTGGCGGGAACCCCGGCGCTGGCCGTGTCGTACGAATTCAAGACGCAGGAGCTGTATCGCGGCGTCGGGCTGGACGACTGGGTGGACCTGATCGAGCCGCTGCCGGCCGAGGCGTTCGCCGGGCGCGTCGAGCGCTGCTTCCGGAATCGGGAGGCGGCCGGGCCGGCGTTCGTGCGGGCGGTGCAGCAGGAGGCCGCCCGAGCGCTGCCCGCGGGCGAGCTCATGCGGGCGGCTTTCGCGGCCCGCAGCGGTGCGAATCGTCCGATGGAACCGTCGGCGGTCGGCAGCGATGGGCGGGCCGTTCTGGAGCGCGTCGAGTCGTGAACGAGGTTCGAATCGGGATCGCGGGTTTCGGCGGTGCGGGAATCGCGCAATTCGAGCGGCTGCGCGCCCTGAACCACACGCGCGTTCCGGCAATCTTCGATCCGCGGCCGCCGGGGCAGGAGCGCGCCCGCAAACGGCTCCCTGCGGGGCTGGTCACGGCTGATTTCGAGCAGTTCTTAAGCGCGGGAGTCGACGCCGTTTCGGTCTGTTCGCCCAACGACGTGCACGCAGCGCAGATCGTGCGCAGCCTCGCCGCCGGCAAGCACGTGATCTGCGAGAAGCCGCTGGTGACGACGCCCGACGAATGCCTCGCCGTGCTGCGGGCGGAGCGGGCGGCGGGCCGCGTCCTGGCGGTGCAGCATCAGATGCGCTTCGTGCCGCTGTTCGAGCGCGTCCGCGAAGCGGTGCGGGCGGGCGAGCTGGGCCGCGTTTCGTATGTCGAGGGGTACTACGTCCACAACGTGACGCGGCGCATCGCGCAATTCGACACCTGGGTGCAGGAGACTCAGCCGCCGCCGCTGCTGCTGTCCGGGTGTCACTTCGTCGACCTGATGCGCTGGCTGCTCAACGATGAGGTCGAGGAAGTGCTTGGTATGGGCAACAGCCTCGCATTTCCGGAGTACGGTCAGCCGGACCTCAGCGTGGTGCTGCTGCGCTTCCGCTCGGGCGTGATCGGGAAGGTCGTCACGGCGTTCGCCGCCGACCGGCCGCAGGACCACAGCATTCGCGTGTTTGGCAGCGATCGGTGCATCGACAACAACATGATGCTGGAGAAGCGCGGGTTCGTGCGCTACCTGTCGCGCCCGCAGCTGCGGCATCGTCTGGGGTCGCGGCGCACCTGGCTGCGGCGCGTCGCGAGCGTCTACTACGATCTGCGCGACCAGCTCAAGTCGGTGCTGGCGCATGGCGTCTTCGCGGCGCTGCGCCGGCTGTACGGCCGCAGCGACGCTTATGCGATGACCGCTTATCCGCTGCGGCTGTACGAGCACGCGCTGGCGGTGAAGCGCTGCCTGGATGAGTTCACGCAGTGCATCGCGACCGGCGGACGACCGCGCGCCACGGGACTCGACGGCGCCCGCACGATTCTGACCTGTCTGGCGGGCGTCGAGGCCATCCGCAGCGGCCGCGCGGTTCGCGTGCCGCACGAGGTGCTCGGCGAGTTCGCGGAGGGCGACGCCCCGCGCAAGCTGGTGACGACCCCGGCGCACACCGGCGCGAACGGCAAACTGGCGGGAGTCGACTAGATGTGCGGCGTCGCCGGCTATCAGCGCACCACGGGCTCCGAGCGCGGCGCGACGCGCCTGCTGGCGATGCTGCGCGCGGTTCGCCACCGCGGTCCGGACGATGAGGGTGCGGCGTTCATCCGCGCCGATCGCGCGGTGCAGCGCTTTTGCACGGACGAAAGCGCGCCCGGCGTGCGCGAGCCGCTGCTGCCCGCCGGCGGCGAGGTCGATCCGCATCGCATCGCGCTGGGGCAGCGGCGATTTTCGATCATCGATCTGTCGCCCGCCGGGCATCAGCCGTATGCGTCCGGCGACGGCGAAATCACCCTGGTCTTCAACGGCGAAATTTACAACTACCTCGAAGTGCGGAGCGAGCTGGAGGCGGCCGGCGAGCGATTCTCCACGCAGTCCGACACCGAAGTGTTGCTGGCCGCGTATCGCGCCTGGGGCGTCGCGTGTTTCGGCCGGCTGAACGGCTTCTGGGCGGTCGCACTCTATGATCGCCGCCGCGACGCTGTCCTGCTGGCGCGCGATCGCATCGGTAAGGCTCCGCTGTACGTGACGCGGCGTCCCGAGGGCGTCTACTGGTGCTCCGAGATCAAAGGGCTGGTCGCCGCGCTGGGGGCGGGCGCGTTCACGGTGAACGCGCTGGCGGTGGACGACTTCGTGCGCCGCGGCCATCGCGACGTGCACCATCAGACGTTCTATCGAGAGATTCAGACGTTTCCCGCCGCGGCGTACGCCTGGCTGCAACCGGATGGGACGTTCGAGCCGCAGACTTACTGGACCGTTCCGGCGCAGCGCCGCAGCGAGCGGCAGATCAGCGCAGGCGACGCCGCAGCCGAGATGCGCCGCCTGCTGGCTGATGCGGTGCGCATTCGCCTGCGGGCGGACGTGCCGGTAGGACTCGATCTCAGCGGCGGTCTGGACTCTTCATCGATCGTGGCGCTGGCCGCGGCGGCGCCGCGCAGCGCCCCGCTGCGGGTGTTCACCGTCTCATACCCTGGAAGCGCATTCGACGAAGCGCCGTTCGCACAGCGCGTCGCCGACTGCTACGCGGGGCAGCTTCGCTCGACCGTCCTCACGCCGACGAACGAAGGTTTGCTGGAGCACCTGGACGGCTTCGTAGCGCACATGGACGAACCGTTCCACGATCCGCAAATCCTGAATCTGCGCGATATCTGGCGGGGAATGCAGGCCGAAGGCATCCGCGTCAGCCTGAACGGGGCGGCGGGCGACGAGCTGCTGGCCGGCTACGGCAGCGAGTATTTCAAGCCGTTTCTGCGAAGCCTGCTGCGCGGGGGCCGCGTGGGGCGCTTCGCGCGCGAGTTTTTCTCGTACACCGACTACGAACGGCTGCCGCTGGGCCGGCACTACCTGCGGCAGGCGTATCATCTGCTGCCCGACTGGATGCGGCTGTATCGCAATCGCGCCATGCAGACGCCGCCGGAGGCCGATCCGTATCGCGCGGCCGCCGGCATGCCGGCGCAGCGCGGCCCGTCGCGGCGGATCGACCGGCTGCTGATCGACACGATGACGCACTGGCGAATGAACTATTGGTGCCGCGTCGGGAACCACAACAGCATGGGCGTGCCGCTGGAGTTCCGCTGTCCATTCCTCGACTATCGCCTGGTCGAGTTCGCGTTTACGTTGCCGCTGACGTATCTGATCCGCGACGGCTGGCTGAAGTGGATTCTGCGAAAGGCGATCGAGGACGTGCTGCCTGCCGACATCGTGTGGCGACGCCGCAAGGGCGGCTTCCGCTATCCCCTGGGCGAGCGTTTGCCCGCGGCCCGCGGTGAATTGCTCGCGATGGTCGCGGGCGCGGAGTGTCCGTTCATCGACGAGCGCCGCTTGCGCGACAATTTCGACGAGATCAACCGCCGCGATCCGAACTACCTGTGGCGGCTGCTGAGCGTTGCGTTGTGGTGGAAGCGCTGCGTGCGCGGCGAGCCGCTTGGGTCCGGCGCGGCGTGCGCGTCGCCGCGGATGGCGCTGGCCGGGGCGAGCGGAGGAAGCTAGCGGATGTCCGATCAGCCGGTCAGCCTTTCCGCGCAAACCGCCCGCGGGGCGCTTTGGCTCAGCGCCGCGTCGCTTGCGACTCAGGCATTGGTCTTCGCGGCCAGTGTGATCGTGGCGCGCATGCTCGATCCGCACGACTACGGCGTGGCGGCGATGGCGATGACGGTGACCGCGCTGGCGGGCGTCTTCATTGGTTTCGGGTTCGCCCCGGCGATCGTCGCCGGGCGCATGTCGCACACGCGCGAGTTGATGTCCGCACACTGGTTCATCGTCTTCAGCGGCGCGCTGATGAGCGGCCTGGTCGTGTTGGCCGCGCCGCTGGCCGCGCTGTTCTTCCGCGATGGGGCGGTGGTGCGCCCGCTGCTGGTTGCGGCGCTGCTGCCGCTGCTGGGCGCGTGGGAGGTGGTTCCGCTGGCCGCGATTCAGGCCGAGCGCCGCTTCGAGCTGGTCGCGTTGATCACCGTCGGCGCCCAGATCGCGATGACGGCGGCGGCGATCCTGCTGGCGCTGCTGGGCGCCGGCGTCTGGGCGCTGATCGTGCCGAGCGTGCTGATGGCGGGCGTGCGCGCGGCGTGGGCCACGCTGCGCGGCCGGCTGCCGATCCGCCCGCACTTCCGCTATTCCGACCTGCGCGGCCGGATGCGCGAGTTTCTGCACGTGACCGGTTCGGTAATCACCGACTACCTGTTTTTCAACGCCGACCGGCTGGTGATCGGCCGCATGCTCGGGGCGGAGCCGCTGGGGCGCTACAACTTCGCGAACGTGCTGGTCTCGCGCACGCTGTTCACGTTTTCCCGAACGGTCTCGCAGCCGCTGCTCGCCGCTCTCGGTCAACTGCGCGACGATCGCGAGCGCTGCGACCGCGCCGTGGTTCGGGCGTGCCTTTCGATCGCGCGGGTCACTTTCCCGCTGGCATTCGGCGGGGCGCTTGTCGCGGCGGAGCTGATTCCGCTGCTCGTGGGCGAGAAGTGGCGCGGCGCGGTGGTGCTGGCGCAGATCTTTTTTGTTCTGGGCGCGTTTCAATCCGTGGCGCAGCTAACCGGCGCCGTCTGGCTGGCGCACGGACGCACGCGTCTCCAATTCATCTGGGGGATCGCGTCGAACTCGGCGCTGGTGGCGGTCTTCGTGCTCGGCGCGTGGCTCGGGTCGGCCGAGTGGGTCGCGGCGGCGTTCGCCGCATATTCGATCCTGGTCGTCATGCCGTTGTGCGTGCACCTGACTCGACGGCATTGCGGTCTGCCGCTGCGCGGTCTGTTCGTCGGGATCACCGCGGTCGGGCGAGACACGCTCGGAATGTGTCTGGCGGTCGTCGTCGCCGGCTGGGCGCTGCACGATCTCGCGATGCACCCGGCGATTGTCCTGCTGGTGAAAATCGCGGCCGGCGCGACGACGTACGCGCTGCTCTTCCGCGCGATCTCGGCGGCGGAGATGTCCGCGCTGATCCACCCGCTGCCGGGGCCGGTGCGCCGCGCCGCGGGCCGCGTGCTGAGGTTGCCGGCATCATGAACACGGTCGTCGCACAGCCCGTCGCCGACCGTGCGCCGCGCGCGGCGTCGCTCTCCGTCGGGCACGCCGTCATGGGCGTCTGGCTGGAGCAGACGCAGACTTGGCTTTACAACCAGATTCGCTATCTGCCCGCAAACGTTGTGAGCCACGTGTACTGCGAGGCGACCGCGAATCTCGATCAGTTCCCGATCGCGAACCTGCACGTGCTGGGCCGCGCCGGCGGATGGGCGCGCGCGTGGCGGCGAGTCGCCGAGCGCTTGAACGCGCCGGCGCCGCCGGTCGGTCTCGCGAGCGCCGTGGCGCGCACCGGCGTGCAGGTGTTGCACTCGCACTTCGGCTCCACCGGCTGGCAGAACTGCCGGCTGACGGGCCGGCGGGGCATCCGCCACGTGGTCACGTTTTACGGCCTCGACGTGAACTATCTGCCGCGCGTCGGCTGGGCGGCCCGCTACCCCGAGTTGTTCCGCCGCGTCGACCGCGTGCTGTGCGAAGGGCCGCACATGGCGACGTGCGTGCAGCGGCTGGGCTGCGCCGCGGACAAGGTGCGCGTGCACCGCCTCGGCGTCGCGGTCGATGAGATCGCCTTTCGGCCGCGGGCCTGGACCGCGGGCCAGCCGTTGCGCGTGCTGATTGCGGCGTCGTTTCGCGAGAAGAAGGGTGTTCCGTATGCGCTGGAGGCGCTGGCGCAGTTGCGGGGCGAGGTCGAGCTGCGCATCACGATCATCGGCGACGCCGGGGGCGATGCGGCTTCACAGGCGGAGAAGCGCCGCATTCTCGAAGTCATCGAGCGCTGCAATCTCGCACCGCAGATCGAGCGGCTTGGCTACCAGCCGCATGAGCGCTTTTTCGCGGAGGCCTATCGCGCCCATGTTTTTCTCTCGCCCAGCGTTACGGCGGCGAGCGGCGACACCGAGGGCGGCGCGCCGGTCTCCCTGATCGAGATCGCCGCCAGCGGCATGCCGATCGTCAGCACGCGGCACTGCGATATTCCCCAGGTGATCGTGGACGGCGAAACGGGACTGCTGGCCGACGAGCGCGACGTGAGCGGGCTGGTCGCGGCGCTGCGCCGCCTGGTCGCGCGGCCGGAAGCATGGCCGACAATGCTCCAGGCCGGCCGCGAGCGCGTCGAGCGCCTGTTCGACGCGCGCAAGCAGGCCGCGGCGCTCGCCGAGACCTACGAGGAATTGCTGTGAGCGCCGTCGCCGCGCAATCCGCTGCCGCCGCCGGTGGAGAAGTCTCCACGGCCGCGCCGCGCCCGTTGCTGAGCGTCGTGACGCTCGTCAACCAGGATCGGCTCTACGAAGCGGCCCGCGGCTCGCTCGCCGTGCAACATGCTGACGGTGCGATTCAATGGCTGCCGATCCGGCCCAACCAGCGCGGCTGGAACGCCGCCGAGGGGCTGAACGCGGGGATCGACGCTGCGCAGGCGGACTGGATCATCTGCGCCCACCAGGATGTGCTGTTTCCGAAGGGCTGGTGGACGACGGTCGAGGCGCAGCTCGCGGGCTGGGGGCCGCGCGTCGCCGTCGCGGGGCTGGTCGGCGTGCGCGACAACGGCCGCTTCGCCGGGCACATTCTCGATCCGCACGGACACTGCCGCTGGGGGCCGCTGCCCGTCGCCATCGGCAGCCTCGACGAGCATCTGCTGATCCTGCGCCGCGCGTCCGGATTGCGTTTTGATCCAGCCACTCCCGGCTTTCACTGCTACGGCACCGATCTGGCGCGCGAGGCGCGCCGCCGGGGGTTCGACGCCATCGCGATCGACGCACCCGTGATTCACCTGTCCGGCGGCAAACTCGACCCGGCGTTCGATCAGGCTGCGGAGTGGCTGCTGCGCAAGTGGGGGCGCGACTGCGGCGGCGTGCTGCCGACGTGCGCGAAGGTGATCGCGGCGCGACGCTGGAGCAATGGTCTGCGCCGGCTGCTGGTTCGCTGGAATCGTCGCATCAGCCGCATCGCGCGCGACTGCCGCTGCGGCGTCTTTCGTCGGATGTGGACGGGGGGCGGGCGATGAAGCCGGTGCTGATCGTCAGCTACTACTTCCCGCCGCTGGGCGGCGCGGGCACGCAGCGCTATGCGAAGTTCGTGAAGTGGCTTCCCGAGTGCGGCTATGCGCCGATCGTGGTGTGCTCCGGACAGCGCACCAGCAAGAGCGCACCAACGGCGGATGAGACGCTGCTGGCCGATGTCCCGCCGTCGGCCCGTGTTCTTCGCGTGCCCGACGGCGACGCGCGCGGACTCTCCTACACGCGGCGCGCGCTGCTGGCGGCGCGGTTCCGCACCGATTTTGAAGAGTGGGCGGGCGCGGCCTGGCCGGTCGTGGCGAGCGCGATCCGCGAATACAAGCCGCAGGCCGCGATCGTCACCGTCTCGCCGTACGCGGCCGCGCGGCTCGGCGAGCGCGTGCGGCGCGAGTTCGGCCTGCCGTGGATCCTCGACCTGCGCGACCCCTGGGCGCTCGACGGCTGGCGCACGTATCCGACCGTGCTGCACGGGTTGCATGACTTGCGCGGCATGCGGCGGGCGCTGCGCAGCGCAGACCGGGTGGTGGCCAGTGTTCCCGCGGCACGGCGGGCGTACCTGAAGCTGGCCGCGCTGAACGAAGACCGGGTCATCACGATTCCGAACGGCTTTGATCCCGACGACTTTCCGCCGCACCGCGGCGATCCTTCGGCGGAGCAGTTTCGAATCGTGCACGTCGGCACGCTCCATGGCGCGACGGCGGAACGCCGCGGTCCGCTGAAGGCGCTGCTGAACTGGCGCTGGCGCGCGGTGGAGAACACCGCCCGCTCGGCGCGGTACCTGTACCTGGCGCTGGCGGAGCTTCGACGACAACGCCCGGACCTGTACGCGGCGGTACGGCTGGAGCTATACGGCCACGTACATGCGTCGCACGCGGCGCTCGCTGCGGAGCTGGGAATCTCCGACTGCATCGACGCGCGCGCGTATGTGCCGCACGCCGAGGCGGTGCAGGCGCTGACTTCCGCGGACTGCGTGTTCGTGCCGCTGCACGACATTCCCGCGGGCGAAGAGGCGCTGATCGTGCCGGGCAAGCTTTACGAGTCGATCGCCAGCGAGCGCCCCGTTCTGGCGTGCGTTCCGCCGGGCGACGCGGCGGCGCTGGTGCGCAGCAGCGGGGCGGGCGGCGTGTGTCCGCCGCGCGACGCGGCGGCGATCTGTGCGTGGCTCATCGCGCAGGTAACGGCGTGGCGCGACGGCGCCGCGCTGCGCGGCGCGCCGCGCGAGCGGCTGGCGCCGTTCACTCGGCAGGCGCTGACGCTGCGGCTGGCGCGATTGCTCGATGCGCTCACCGGCGGCGCGGCGATGACGGATGCGCCCGATCCGTGGGCGCAGGTGGCGACGCCGGGCGGTGGATCCGCCGTGCGGCCGACGCCTCGAAACGGCATGAGCGGCGCGGCGACGGGCCGCACCCCGCGCGAAGAACCCAGGACGGTCCAGACGTGATCGAACCGGAAGGCATCGCCGGGTCGAACGTCGACTGGGCGAACCAGACCATCCTCAATCCGCTCGGATTCGCGATCGTCGTCGTGTGCGGCGTCGCGACGCTGCTGCTGCCGCGGCGCTACGCCCTGGCGCCGATGTTCATCGTCGCGTGTTTCGTCGCGCCGGCCCAGCGTCTGACGCTGGTCGGCCTCGACTTCAGCCTCTTGCGGATCATGGTGCTGTTCGGCTGGGCGCGGCTGCTCATCAACAACGAGCTGCGCGGTTTGACGTGGAAACCGCTCGATCAGGCCCTGGTCCTGCTCGCAGCCGTGTCGACCGTGATGCACACGTTGCAGCAGCAGACCAGCGCGGCGCTGATTTTCAAACTCGGCGAGACATTCGACACTGTCGGCATGTACTTTTTCTTCCGCGCGCTGGTTCGAAGCTGGGCCGACGTGACGATGTTTCTGCGGGTCGTCTGCGTCGCGGCGGCGCCGGTCGCCGTCGCCTTTCTCATCGAAAACCAGACTGGCCGAAACATGTTTGCGTACTTCGGCGGCGTTCCGGAGACCACGCTGATCCGTGAAGGCCGGCTGCGCTGCCAGGGCGCCTTCGCCCATCCGATCATGGCCGGCTGCTTCTGGGCGGCGTTGCTGCCGCTGGTGGTGGTGCACTTCCGCAGCGCTGCGCTGGGGCGGACGCTTGCGATGAGCGGCATCGCCGCCATGCTGGTCATCATCGTCTGCTGCGCGTCGAGTACGCCGGTCACCGCGGTGCTCTTCGCGCTGATCGCCGCCGCGTTCTTCCGGCTGCGGTCGCAGATGAGCAGCGTCCGCTGGGGATTGGTGGTGATGCTCGCCGGGCTGCACCTCGTTATGGAGAAAGGCGTCTGGCACCTGATTTCGCGGATCGACATCGTCGCCGGCAACACCGGCTGGCACCGCTACTACCTGATCGATCAGGCCATCAACCGCTTCGGCGAATGGTGGCTGGTGGGCACGCCGGGAACGTCGCACTGGGGCTGGGGTCTTCAGGACGTGACGAATCAGTACGTGCTGGAGGGCGTGCGCGGCGGCGCGCTTTCACTCGCGATTTTCATTCTGGTTCTGGTTCGTGCGTACCAGGGCGTCGGGCGGTTGTGGCGGCTGACGCCGCACAACCCGAACGCGCAGCGCCAGGCCTGGACGCTGGGCGTCTGCCTGTTCGTCCACACGATGAACTTCATCGCAGTTTCATACTTCGGCCAGATCATGATGGTGTGGTATCTGAACCTCGCCCTGATCGGCAGCCTGGCGCCGGGTGCGGCCCTGATTCGGCGGCGGCGGCCGGCCGCGGCGAATGCACCCGCAGCACCGGTGTTCCCGGCTGATCTGACGCCGGACGGGCCGCGGCAGGGGGTGTCGCATGGTTGAGTCGCAGCGCAGCACGACTCCGACGCCGCTCGACCTGACGATCATCATCGTCAGTTACAACACGCGCGAAATGACGCTGGCGTGCCTGCAATCTGTATTCGCCGAGACGCGCGGCGCGGCGTTCGAGACGATCGTGGTCGACAACGCCTCGACCGACGGGTCGGCGCAGGCGATTCACGACGCGTTCCCGCAGGTTCGGCTGATCGCTCGCAGCGATAATCTCGGTTTCGCCGCCGCCAACAATCTCGCGGCGCGCGAAGCCCGGGGCGAGTACATTCTGCTGCTCAATCCGGACACGGTCGTGCTGCGCGGTGCGATCGACAAGCTGCTGACGTTCGCGCGCGGCCGCCAGGGCGAAGCGATCTGCGGCGGGCGGACGCTGTTCGCCGACGGTCGGCTCAATCCGACGTCCTGCTGGGGACGGCCGACGCTGTGGAGCGCATTCTGCCGCGGCGCGGGCTTGTCGGCTCTCTTTCGCGGGTCGCGGTGGTTCGACCCGGAAGCGCTCGGCGGCTGGTCGCGCGACAGCGTGCGGCAGGTGGACATCGTGACCGGCTGCTTCTTCCTGCTGCGGCGCGATCTCTGGCAGCGGCTGGGCGGCTTCGACCCCGTGTTTTTCATGTACGGCGAGGAGGCCGATCTCTGCCTGCGCGCGGCCCGGCAGGGCGTACGCTGCTGGATCACGCCGGACGCAGAGATTGTTCACTACGGCGGCGCGTCGGAACGCGTGCGGGCCGACAAGATGGTGCGGCTGTTCCGCGCCAAGTCGCAGCTCTACCAGCGGCACTGGCCGCCTGCCGCCGCCCGCTGGGGCGACGCGACGCTGGCGCTCTGGGCGCTGACCCGGCTGTCCGCCTTGCGCATCGCGCAGTTCCTGCGCCCGCAGGCGCGGCAGTCGTGCGAAACCTGGCGGCAAATCTGGCGGCGGCGGGCCGAATGGCGGACGCGCAGCGCTGCGGAGGCAAGTTCGCCGGCGGCGTCGCCGATGCGAGTTTCGAACGCCGCCGCGCTTCCGGCGAAAGGCGAGGGAGTGTCATGAACGCTACGGTTCACGCATCGAGGCCGGCCGTTGCACGGGTCGCGGCCGTGTGCGGTGCGGATGTCAGGCTGGCGACGCTGGTGCAGCGGATGATCGACCTGTCGCTCCGCGGGCTGCCGCGCATGTTCGACGCCGCCAATCACCGCTATTACTTCCGGCGGCGGCGGGTCGAAGGTGGGGCGATCGTCTGCGAGGGCGAGAGCCTGCGCTATGGCGCGATCGTCCTGCTCGGAACGCCCACGCTGCGGCCGGAGCAGCAGCGGCCGCTGTTCGCAGGCGAGACCGCCGTGCAGTTTTGCGAGCGCCTGATTCGCGGGCTGACCGACGACGTGAATCTCGGCGATCTGGCGCTGCTCACCTGGGCGGCGGCGGAGCTGCGCAGCGATCTGCTGCCGCTCGCCCTCGAACGATTGCGGCAGCGCAGCAAGACGACGCGGGCCGGCTTTGCGGTCGAAGCCGCGTGGGTCGTGTCGGCGCTGACCGCGGCGTCCGCCATCATCGACGTGTCCGCAGACGCCCGTCTGGCCCGCGACCGACTCATGACGGCGTTCTCGCCGCGCGGCAACGTCTTCGCCCATTGGACCGACGGCGGCGGCCCGTGGAGCCGGCGGCACGTGTGCTGCTTCGCGGATCAGGTGTATCCGAGTCAGGCGCTGGCGCGCTTTCACGCTGCTTTCGGCGACGCGACGGCGCTCGACGCGGCGGCGCGCTGCGCCAGCCGCTTCTGCGAGCTGCAGGGCGACGCGGGGCAGTGGTGGTGGCACTATCACGCCACGACGGGCGCGGTGATCGAGGGCTATCCGGTCTACACAGTCCATCAGGACTCGATGGCGCCGATGGCGCTGCTCGACGTGCAGGCCGCGGGCGGGCCGGACTTATCCGCCCACATCCGCCGGGGGCTCGAGTGGATGATCCAGGCCGCCGAACTGCCCGTGTGCCTGATCGACGACGCCGAGGCGTTGATCTGGCGCAAGATCGCCCGCGGCGGCGGCAAGCGCGTGCGGCAGTGGCGCGCCGCGCTGAGCCGCGTCGACGCGCGCTGGCGCGGGGCGTGGCTTGATCGCAAGTATCCGCCGACCGAGATCGACTACGAAGATCGCCCATACCACCTGGGGTGGATTCTGCACGCCTGGCTCGGGGAGCTGCGATGAGCGAGCGCGCGGCGATTCCCGTTCGCGACATCCTCGGCGTGCGCGTCCACGCGGCCACGATGCGCCAGGCGCTGGAAGCCTGCTGCGCCGCGATCGACGCGCGGCGCATACTCACCATCGGCGTCGTGAACGCGGCCAAAATCGTGGCGATGCGCGGCGACGCGCCACTGCGCGAGGCGGTCGCGTCGTCGGACATGGTCTTCGCCGACGGCATGGCGGTCGTTTGGGCGGGTCGATTGCTGGGCCAGCCGCTGCCGGAGCGAATCGCGGGGATCGACCTGTTTTACGAGTTGATGCGCATCGGTCACGAGCGGCGCTACTCGGCCTACTTTCTCGGGGCGACGCGCGAAGTGCTCGACGAGGTCGTGCGCCGCGCCGGCGAGCGCTTTCCGAATCTGCGCATCGCAGGAGCGCGCGACGGGTACTTCAAGCCGGACGAGGCCGCGGGCGTCGCTGCGGACATCGCTGCGGCGCGGGCGGACATGCTGTTCGTCGCGATCACGTCGCCCAAGAAAGAGCTATTCATGGGCGCGTACGGGCGCGATCTGGGCATCTCGGTCTGTCACGGTGTGGGCGGGTCGTTCGACGTGTTCGCGGGCAAGGTGCGCCGCGCGCCGCGCTTCTGGCAGCGGCTCGGCCTGGAGTGGCTGTACCGCGTGTTGCAGGAGCCCGGCCGGCTCTGGAAGCGCTACCTGGTGACCAACGCGCAGTTCATCGGCCTGCTGGCGCGGGCGCTGCTGAGCGGTCGGCGCGGCGACGGGCCGCTCGGCGGAGAGGTGCGATGAGCGCGCCGGCCGCCGGACGCGAGCTGCGCGATGCCGCGCCGCCGACCGCGTCGGACCCCGCGGTCGCGCCGTCGGGCGCGGCCGGCGGCATCGCCGCCATCGACGGCTCTCCGCGCGGCGCCGCGGGCGAGCGCCGCTTCGACGGCGTGATCTGCTTCGGCGACTCCGACTGGTGGTACCACAATCGCGGCCACTACGACATGCAGATGATGCGCGAGCTCAGCGCGCATCTGCCGGTGCTCTACGTCAACTCGCTCGGCGTGCGCATGCCCAAACTCGGGGAAGGCCGGATGTTCTTCCGCCGGGTGCTTCGCAAGCTGCGCAGCCTCGGCCGCGGGCTGGTGCGCGTGCGGCCGAATTTTGCGGTGTACTCGCCGGTGGTCGCGCCGGGGCGGCTGGGCGGCGCGCTGACGCGGCCGCTGCTCGCGCCGCAGGTGCGGCTGGCCGCCGCCCGCGTCGGAATTCGCCGCCCGCTGTTGTGGGTGGCGTGCCCGCCGGCCGCGGCAGTCGTCGATCAGATGCGTCCCGTCGGCGTGGTATACCAGCGCACGGATGCGTACGAGAACTTCCCGGGGGCCGATCGCGCGCAGCTGCTGGCGTGGGACGCGCAGATGAAGTCCCGCGCCGATGCGACGCTCTATTGCTCGACCTGGCTTATGGAGCAGGAGCAGGCCGCCTGCCGTAACGCGGTGTTCATCGATCACGGCGTCGATTACGAGCGCTTCGCGGCGGCCGGGGTCGGCGGCGACGCGCCGCGCGACGTGGCCGCCTTGCCGCGGCCGCGCGTCGGGTTCGTCGGCGGGATCGACGCGCACACGTTCGACGCCGGCCTGTTCACGGCCGTCGCGCGACAGTTGCCGGAGTTCTCCTTCGTGCTGGTCGGCGCCTGCTCGCTGCCGGCGGGCTGGTGCGACTTACCGAACGTCCACCTGCTGGGCAAACGGCCGTACGAGCAGGTCGCCGCATACATGGCGGCCTGCGACGTGCTCATCATGCCGTGGAACCAGAACGAGTGGATTCGTGCGTGCAATCCGGTCAAGCTCAAGGAGTACCTGGCCGTCGGCCGCCCGGTGGTGAGCACGCCGTTCGAAGAACTTCGCCGATATGACTCGTTCGTCGTGGCGGCGCGGGATGCGCCGGCGTTCGCCGCCGCGGTCCGCGCGGCCGTCGGCAGCGGCGATGCGGCGCGGCTGCGCGCCCGCGTCGCCGATCAGACCTGGCGGGCCAAAGCCGACCTGTTTCTCGGCGGCTTGCGCGGCAGCGGTCTGGCTGCGCAGCGGCGCCCGGCGGCGTTGGAAAACCTGTGCGGCACGGAATCGCGCTGGCTGAACGCCGCGGCGCGGGCGCGCGCGTCGCTGGCGTCCCTGGGTCTGCGTCGAACGCTCCGCAAGGCGCTCAGTCGCACCCGCCAGGAGCGGTCGGTTCCGCCGAACGCGGAGACGGCTCGCAGCGCCGCGGACATCCGCGCGCTGCAAACGTGCTCGTGGGCGGGGTCGCGCGCGGGCTGGAAGTTCGCGGAAATGCAGGTGTCGCGCGCCGAGCTGGCGGCGTTTCTGCGCGATGTGCGCTACCCGCAGTGCTACTACCGCGGGCGCGCCCGCGTGCAGTGGTCGCTCTGGCACTATCTGGGCGTGCGTCTCCTGCAACCTGCCGCCGGCGACGTCGTGCTCGACGTCGGCGCGCTGTCGGGCATATGGGGCCGGATCGTGCGGCGCGAAACCGGCGCTACGGTCCACGACGTGGATTTGGCCTACCCGCCGGGTGTTCGCGGCCGGCGAATCGGTGCGGACGCCGGTCGGATTCCGTTGCCCGCCGAGCACGTCACGCGGATCGCGTCGTTCTGTGCGTTCAACTGCTTCGAGGGCCCCGCCGATGTGGCCTTTGTGCGCGAGGCGCAGCGGCTGCTGCGCCCCGGCGGCCGCATGGTGCTCGCGCCGCTGTGCGTCGGCGACGAGCATGTGAACCTGTTCGATCCGGCGATCTGCGATCGCGAGTCGGCATTCGACGCCGGCGCGCGTCGCGTCGCGTTGCCGGGCTGGGGCAACAACTTTGGCCGCTGGTATGACGAGCGTCAGTTTCGCGATCGCATCCTGGCCGCCGCCCCACGGCTGGACGTGACGATCATGCGGGTCGCGCACGAATTCCCCGAGATTCCCTGGTCTACCGACATGTTCATCGGCGTGTTCGACCGCCCCGCGCAAACAGCGTAGCCGCGCAACCGTGATGCACCGCGCGGCGCGCCGCAACGGCGCACCGCGCTTCTGCGCGGATCAGTGATTCGCCCGGTGCGCCGTCCACATCGCCGCGGCGAACGCGGACTGCGAACGCCAGCTCGTGGCCGTGTTCATGTAGCGATCCTGATAGTCGAACAGCGCATTGTGGCTCCATTCATCGCGCAACCCGAGGATGCGCGCGGCGAGCACCTGGCCGGGCCACGCATACGCCGTGCAGCACTCGCGGTAGATCGCCGACCAGGCCTTGTTGTCGTAGATGTTGGCGGTGGAGTGGCGCACGCCCCACTCGGCCATGCCGATGTCGGAGGTCAGATACGGCTGGGCGGGCCCATTACGCGTGTCCGGCTCCCAGTTCGGTCCGTTGGTCACGTCGACTTCCACCTGCGTGACATAAAACGTCTGCTGGTCTTCGCCGAACTCTCCGTTCTGCGCGGCCGTGTAGAAACCCGGCTCGTTGAGCATGTATCCCGCGAAGAGGATCGGGAATTTGCGCCCCGTGCCGTGGCCGCCGTCTGCGTTCCATTCCTGGCCGGCGAGCGCGTTGCCGTAGTTATCGATGCCGAGCTGGACGAAGCGCCGCAGCAGCGTCTCCTTGTCGGAGATGTTGATGCACAGCATCAACCCGGCGTCGCCCACCTGCGTGCCCAGCTCGCGCCCATAGTCCGGCATGTTGTCGCGCGGGTGAATCTGGTCGCCCGTCCAGCCCTCCTTGTGATCCAGCCACACGCGCTCGAAGTTGCGCTCCACGGTCGAAAGCGCCGGTTGTCCGGCCGCGGTCGTCAGCGTCGGCAGCAGATTCCGACGGAGAGCCCCCGCCGTGAAGATCGGCTTGGCCGTGCCTCCATACGGCGGACGGAAGGCGTCCGACGGCGGAACCGACGAGAGCACCGTCAGCACGGCGGCGGTTTGTAAGTACGTCTTCGGGTCGCCCGCCGGGTGGCCCTGTGCCAGGCTGATCGTCGAGACGAGCGAGCTGCTGCTTGGGAGCGTAACCGGCGCGGTGACGCCGGCGGCGGCGCTATAACCGCTCACGCGGTTGTCATAAGCGTGCGTGTCGCCCGGCATGGGATTGACCATCGATCCGTTTCGCCCGCTGGCGGGCGCCGGCGTAATGCTGGTGATTGTCACCGGTCCGAGCACCCACCAGTCGCCGTTAGCGAACTGGCCGACGGTGTGCGACTGCGCGAAGACCCAGGTGATGCCGTGCTGGCTCACCTGCGTCGCTGTTCCCGCCGGACCGTTGACAGTCAGGTTCACGGCCCGCGTCGTCGTGCCGCGGTTGGTGGTCGTGTTCGTGAACGTCACGGTGTCGGCGTACGCCCCGATCGCCAGCGCGTTCGCGCCGCTGTTGATCGACACCGTCACAGCGCTCGAAGCGCCCGGCGACAGCGTGCCGCCGGCGCTCGACAGCGTCACCCAGCTCTGCGTCTTCGTCGCCGTCCAGTTCATCGGGGCGGCGTCGGTGTTGGTGAGTGTGTAGACGATCGACGACGGCGAGAACGGTCCGCCCGGGTCGCCTGAGCTGGTTAGCCCACCGTCCGGCGTGACCGACAAGCCGCCGGCAATGACGAAGTTGCACATCTGGACCGGCCCCGGCTCGGCGTTGCGGGCGACGTTCGCCAGGCTTGTCACACCAACCTGTTCGCTGCGGAAGCCGTAGTTGGTGGCCAGCGCCGTTTCGCTGCCGCCCGGCGGCGTGATGAAGACGCTGTAGGTCTGGGCCGGAATGTTCACTTCCATTCGCACGCGATAGGTCTGGCCGTTGACGTACGGAATCGTCGCATCCGACTGATACGCGCCGCCGTTGCGGGCGTCGAAGCGGCCGCTGCCGTTCAGACGCAGAACGGTCGCGAGGTTCGAGTACGCCGACGCGGCGCTGGCCGAGAGACCGATCACGGCGTCCACGGTGCTCGCGCCGGGAATCACGTCAAACTCGGCGGCAAACGTGGTTGTCTGCGTGCCGAATGACGTGTTCAGCCACGCCCCGTTCGCCGTCGTGCAGTTGCCGCCGGCGGCGTTGACCGTCAGCGCTACCGCCCGCGTGGTGTTGCCGTTGCTGTTGGTCGTGTTGTTGATGGTCACGGTGTCGCTGTGACTGCCCGGCGTAAGCGAATTCGCGCCGGAGTTCAGCGAGACGGTCAGCGTGGTCGAAGCGCCTGCGGCCAGGGTGCCGCCGCTGCTGGAGAGCGTCACCCAGGTCCGCGTCTTGGTCGCGGTCCAGTTGATCGACTGTCCGCCCGTGTTGGTCAGTGTGTACACGATGCTCGCTGGGCTGAACGGTCCGCCTTGCGTGCCGCTGCTGGTCAGGCCGCTCGTCGGCGTGACGCCGAGCACGCCCGGCGGCGGATTGACCGTCAGCGCGACCGTCCGCGTGGTGTTGCCGTTGCTGTTGGTCGTGTTGTTGATGGTCACGGTGTCGCTGTGACTGCCCGGCGTAAGCGAATTCGCGCCGGAGTTCAGCGAGACGGTCAGCGTGGTCGAAGCGCCTGCGGCCAGCGTGCCGCTGCTGCTGGAGAGCGTCACCCAGTTCCGCGTCCGGAGCGCGCTCCAGTTGATCGATTGACCGCCGGTGTTGGTCAGCGTGTACGCGATGCTCGCTGGGCTGAACGGCCCGCCCTGCGTACCGCTGCTCGTCAGGCCGTTCGTCGACGCAACGCTCAGGGCGCCCGGCAGCGGGTTCACCGTCAGCACAACTGGCCGCGTCGTGTTTCCGATGCCGGTCGACCCGTTGGTGAACGTCAGCGTGTCCGTGTGCGTTCCGGACGGGAGGGCGTTGGCTTGCGAGCCGATTGAAACGGTCAGCGTTGCCGAAGCCCCCGCCGGCAGCGTGCCGCCCGTCGTCGAGAGCGACGTCCACGACCGCGTATTGGACACCGACCAGGAGATCGTCTGACTGCCGGTGTTCATGATGGAGTAGTTCTGGAAGTTCGGGTTGAACGGACCGCCGGGGTTACCGCTGGTGTTGAACGCACCTGCCGGAGTGACCGTGATTCCCGCGGTCGAGCCGTTCACGTTCAGCGTCACCGCGCGGTTGGCGTTGCCTGCGCCGTTCGTCGTGTTTGTGAAAACCACGACGTCGGTGTGCGTCCCAGGCGTCAGCGTGTTCGCAGCGCTCGTCAGCGCCACCGTAACCGACGTCGAGGCGCCAGGATTCAGCGTGCCGCCGGGGCTCGACAGCGAGACCCACGGGCTCGCGACGTTCGCGCTCCAGCCGAGCAACTGGCCGCCGCTGTTGGTCAGCGTGTACGTCTGGCTGGTGGGCGTAAAGGGCCCGCCCTGTGGACCACTGGCGGTAAAGCCGCCCGAGGACACGGTCATGTTGGGCGGCGGCGCGTTAACGTCGAGACTGAGTTCGCGAAAGGCGACGGCGGGATACTGCGGGCTGCCCGCCGCGACCGATGTGTTCTCGAATGCGATTCGCCCGATGTACCCGCCGGAGCCCAGTGCGCTGGCGGCGGCGTTGATCGCAACGGAGAGAACGGTCGACTGCCCCGGCTGGATCGTGCCGCTGCCGGCGGAGAGGCTGACCCAGTTCACGTCGGCGCTCGCGGTCCACGTCAGCGGGGCGCCGCCGATGTTGGCGATGACGTAGTCATGCAGGCTGGGACTAAACGGACCGCCGGGCGGTCCGCTCGGGGCAAACGGATCTTCCGGCGTGACGATCATCGTCGCTTCAGCGCCCGGCGTCACGGTGACCCGCACGGTGTCGGTCGAACTGTCGCCGTCATCGTCTGTGACTTCGAGCGTGATGTCGTGCACGCCGACCGCGAGCGATACCGTCGTCGTCGGCGCGCTGCCGTCGAAGAGTTCGACGCCGGCTTCGCTCCAGCGGTAGCGCACGATTGTGCCGTCGAGGTCCATGCTGCCGCTGCCGTCCAGCGCCACCATCGCCTGCCCGACCGGTCCGGCGGTTGCGGTCTGATCCGCGCCCGCGCCCGCCATCGGCGGCAGATTTGGACCGGCGGTTGATGCCAGAACGCGGAAGCCGACCGAAGCCGTGCCTAGACTGCTGCCGTCGGAGACGACCAGATCGAATGCGTACGTCGTCTCGAACGGGCGCGGCGGCGCCGGGAACTCAAGCCGCGGCCCGCTGCGGTCGGGCAGCGTCAGCGTCGGGCCGCCGGTTTGCCGCCAGGAGTAGATCAGCGGTTGCTGCTCCGGATCGCTGCTGAGCGTGCCGTCGAGACTGACCGTCTGACCGGCCGAGAACTGACTGCCGGCCGAGATTCGCGCCACCGGCGGGTCGTTGTCGCCGTTAACGGTCACGTCGACGACGTCCTGCGCCGTCTCAAGCCCGTTGCTGACGGAAAGCTGGAAGGAGAGCGTCGTCGGAGCGGTAACGTTCGGCGCAGCAAAAGACGTCGTAGCGGCGCCGGGCGACGACAGGCTGACCGCCGGTCCTGTGAGTTGCTGCCACGCGAACGAGAGCGGCCGCTGCTGGCTGTCGGCGCTGCGCGTGCCGTCCAGCGTCACCGGATTGTCTTCTTCGACGGCGCCATCCTCGCCGGCATGCGCGACGAGCGTGGGCGCGGGCGGGGAGAGCACGGACACCGTAGTCTGCGCCCAAGGCGTCAAGCCGCTCGGCAGCACCACCGAGAGCGCAACGGCGAACACACCGCTCGATGCGTACACGTGACTCACTTCTTCGCCGGTCGCAGTCTGGCCGTCGCCGAAATCCCAGTGTACCGCCGCGGGCAACGGCCGAAGGTCCGGCCGGACACGCAGGGTAACCGCGAACGGGGCCACTCCGGCCGCCGGATCCGGAGTCACCTGGATCGGGTCGCTCGGGGCCACGTAGATCGTGAGCACGTTGCTGGTGGCGCCCGCGTCCGGCGTCTCCGCCGTCGCGGTCACGTCGTAACGACCGGGCGTCGCATACGTGTGCTGCACGGACTCGCTCGACACGGCGACTTCACCGTCGCCGAATGTCCAGCGATACGGCGCGCCGGTGGAACCCGGTGCGACGACTTCAAACGCGACGCCGAGCGGCGCGACGCCGAAAGTCGGTGATGCGACGATGCGGACGACCTGTTCGTCGGCGACGACCACGCCATTGGATTGGCCGAGCGGGTCGGTCGGATCGCCAGTTCCGGGGCAGCCGCCGAGCAGCAACGCGGCAAAAGTGCCGGCGACGAAGGCACCGAGCGCGGTCCGCATCCGATAAGACATTGCAGCTCCCATCCCCGCCCAGGTGAGGGTCTGGGCGAAATCCCGGCATGCTCCAGTGGGAGTCTGCAAAAGCGCAGACGGTTCCGCAAGCCGGTTAGGGTGTACCAGCGACAAAACCACGGGCAGGACCGCGCATTTAGCCCTGCCGGGCGTGTGAAACTACCCCGACTCCATCGAGCGGGGTTATCGGAATGTAGCGAAGCTCCGCAGATTTGCAATCCCATTTTTCGAAGTGGGTCACACGCGGAGTTGATCCGATTGACCGAAGTGCCTTAAACTGATGAAGATGCGAGGGCTTTACGTGCGACGACTCACTCTGGTTGCGATCCTGCTTGGCATATGCGCCGCGCCCGCGGCGGATGCCGGCCTGGTCGCGTTTCGACCAGACGCGCGCCCCAGCGCGGCCGCTCCGGCGGAGGTTGCGGTCGGCTCGCAGCTTCCTGCTCGCGAAGAGAGCGCACCCCCTTCCAACGATTCGTCGACTGTTTCGCGCAGCGCGCCGAGTTCGCTTTCGCTCGCACTCTGCGCGCTTGTCAGTCTGAGCGCTGCGCACGTCGCCCGGTCGCTTCGCAAGGTCCACTTCGGCGTCGCGCCGGAGTGGTACAGCACCAGCGGCCCGCAGCAGGTCGGCTATTCCACGCCTTTCGAGCTTGGTGCAGCGAGTATCTGCATCGCGCCGTTCGAGTCGCTGGTTCTGACGCCGCAACTGATCGCGCGGCGACCCCTGACCGCGGATCACATTCCTGCGCCACCCCCAGCATCCAGCCCGCGCAGCCCCCGCGCCCCGCCTCTCGGTCTGCTCTAGCTTCGTGCGACAAGCGTGCCGTTCGGAGCCGCGGGCTCCGCAAGTGCGTCGTATGCGCTCGCTTCGCTTGTCGTGCTACCGGCTTGTTCGGGCGTTCGAATCTCGAATTACACTGACGTAACGTCTGGAGTCATTCATGCGTAACTGGAAGTTTCTCACGATTGTTTGCGTGGCGGCGTTGGCCGCGCCGGCCGCCTGGGGCGGCATGCGCGTCCGCATGACCAGCCACAGCGATCGCGCCAACGGCTTCGCCGGGGGTGCGTTTATGGCGACCTCGATCGGCAGCGATCCGCTGCCCGATACGGGATTCGCCACGTTTTGCATCGAAACGAGCGAGTTCATCAGCCTTCCCGGCGAGTATCACATCAAGATCAGTGAAGCCGCCGATGCCGGCGGTTCCGGCGGGCCCAGCCCCGACCCGATCGATGCGCGGACTGCCTACCTCTATCAGACCTACCGCACCAACGCGGGCGCGCTGAACGCGTACCTGACGAATGGCGCGAGTTTCACCGGCACGCAGTCGCAGCGGCAGGCCGCGACCCGGCAGCTTCAGGAAGCCATCTGGTATCTCGAGAATGAGAACCTCGGCGTCCAGAATCTGCTGGTCTCGCACGCCGCGTCGATGCAGACCGAGAACGGCGGCACCTGGTCGGGTCTCGGGAACGTCCGCGTGATGAACATGTGGGCCAACCCGGACTACACCGGCAACAAGCAGGATCAACTGATCCTCGTGCCGGCCCCGGCGGCCGTCGCACTCGGCGCCCTGGGTCTGGCGCTCGTCTACCGCTTCACGCGCAAGCGCGTCGCGGCCTGATCGAATCGACGCGGCGGATCGAGAGACTCTGCCGCTTTCACGCGCCCGCGATGCGTCTTCCGTGGTTTGGCGACAAACCGGCGGCGGCGCATCGCGGGTGCGATTTTCGCGCCCCGGCCGTTCGGATCGTCGCGGCCGCCGCGGGCCGCGCCGCGCTCGCGGTTTCGCGCGGTTCGCACCCATCGGGCAAATTGTCCTCCACGTATTTCACTCCACGCCAAATGTGGCCGATAATCGGGCGTTGTGAACGCACGATGTTGGCGCGGTCGCGGCGCGCGGCGCCGCCCTGCGCCGTGCGGCGCGTTTCGCTTGCTAGAAGAGGCTGATGTCGGCTCGCGCACGAGTGAATCTGCGGTTGTTGCTGGTTTCCGGCGTGCTTCTCGCGCTCGTCGGTGCGGGCATGTACGCGCTGCACCGCTATCGAAAGCAGCGCGGCCTGGAGGAGGCGCTGGTCGCCGGCCGCGCCGCCGCGCAGCGGGAGGCCTGGGGCGATGCGGCCCGCTACTTCGCCCGCTATCTCGGCGCCCGGCCAGAAGACCCGACCGTGCTGCGCGAGTTCGCCACGGCGCGGTTGAACACGCAGCCGCTAGGCGTCGAGTGCTATCAGGATGCGATCGACGCACTGCGCCGTCTGCTGCGCGTGAACACCGGCGACGCCGAACTCTTCGCCACGCTCGCGAACCTTTATCGCAGTACGGGCAACGCGGCCGAACTGGTCTACATCGCCGAGCGCTGGCGCGAAGCCGCGCCGGACGACGTGCGCGCCGCCGCGAGTCACGCGATCGGCACTGCCTGGCTCGGCAAACCTGCCGAGGCCTATGAAGCGTTGCAGGCGGAGGTGCGCCGCATCGAAGCGCTCGGGAAGCGCGGGCTTGATCGCCTGGCCAGTCTCGTGCTGCTGGCGGAGCTGGCCGCGGTCCGCGAGCGCACTCCGCCGGACGCAACGATCGAGTGGCTGAGCCGCGCCGTGCGCGAGTACCCGGACTCTTCGGCCGGGTATGTCCGGCGTGCGGCCGCGCTGCGGCTGCGGGCCGGCGTACTGGACGCGGTAGACGCCGCCGGCACGCGGGCGGCGATTCGCGAAGATCTCGAACGGGCCGAGCGATGCGCGTTTCGGCCGCCCGACGATGGGCTGCTCCTCGCGGAAGAGTGGTTGGCGTACGGCGAGCCGGCCCGCGCCCTGGCGATCTGGGAAGCGGCCGACGCGGCGCCTCCGACGGAGCGGCCCCGAATCTACGTCGATCCGCTGGACTGGGAAGTGACGAAGCTGGTGGTGCTCGGCCGGATCGCGTTGCGCTCGGGCCAGTTCGACAACGCCGTGATCCGCGCCGAAGCGCTGCTGCCCAGACTGACGTTCGCGCGACAGCGGGTCACGCTCATCCCGGCGGTCGCGCCGCTCTTCATCGCGGCCGGAAAGCTGGAGCCGGCCCGCGGGCTGCTGGCGGAGTATGAGCAGGCCATGCAGCGCGCCAGCGCCGGTTGGACGCCCGACGATGAGTTTCTCTTTCTGCAAGCGCTGCTCGCGTATGCGGAGGCACGACCCTATCGGGTGATCGAACTTCTGGAGCGTTCGGCGACCGCCGGCGCCGCCAGTCCTGCCGCCGTGCGTTTGTACGGCGAGGCGCTGCAGTTCACCGGTCAGCACGCGCGTGCGGCGGCGCTGTACGGCGCCGCGCCGCTCGATCAAGCGGAAGACGCGACGGCCGCACGGCAGCGCGTTCGCGCCCGGCTGCGCAGCGGCGCGTGGCCGCTGGCGCTGGAAGAGGCCACGCAGCTCGAGCAGCGCTTCCCGAACGATTTCGAGTTGAAACTGCTGCGGATTCATGCCGCCGCGGCGACTGCGGCCGAGGGCGAGGCGGAGGCCGCCTCCGCAGCGCTCGTGGCGCTCGAGGCGGAGCTGGAGGCCATGAGCGCGGACGCCGCGCACGGGGTGGACGCAGCGGTGCTGCGCGCCGAGCTCGCGGCCTACCGCGGGGACGCGGATGCCGCGGCGGCCGTGTTGCGCGCGGCGATTGAGCGCCATCCGGACGCGGCGACGGCCGCGCAGCGCCTCGCCCGGCTGCACGTTCAGCAGGGCCGGATGGATGAGGCCATCCGCACGGCACAAGAGACGGCGCAGCGGCTCCCCGGCGACGCCGCCAACTGGTCGCTGCTTGCAGATATGCTCGCCCGGCAGGGAAAGTCGGCCGAGGCGATCGCGGCGCTGGACAGCGGCATTCAGGCACTGGCCGATCCTGCCGCGCAGCGATCGCTCGCGGTGCAACAGGGCGTCATCGAGCTGACCGGCGGCGCGCGGGGCCGCGGTCTGGAGCGCCTGCGGCGCCTGGCGGCTGAGCATCCTGATGATGCCGAGATTCGGACAGTGCTCTTGCGCGTTCCGGAGATCGCGGCGGCGGAGGCACAGGCACGCCCGCTGATCGCCGACTTGAAGCGGATCGAGGGCGAGCGCGGGCTGCTATGGCGCTACTTCGACGCCGATCTGCGGCTGCGAACGCCGGACTGGCGCACGCAGCGCAAGGAGATCGAGCAGTTGCTGGCGCACTGCATCGGCGAGGACCCGTCCTGGTCGGCGCCGGTGCTGCGGCTGGCGGACTTGTATGAGCAGTTGGGAGCTTTCGACGAGGCGGAGCGGCTGTGCCGCACGGCGCTGGGTTCGCTCGCCGATCTGGCGGTGCTCGATCGCCTGCTGCAGGTGCTCGAACGACAGGGCCGCTTTGACGACGCGCGGGCGATCCTGACCGAGTCGAGCCGGCGGTTCGACGTGGACACGCTGGCCGTTCGCCGCGGCCTGATCGACGCGGCGGCGCGGGACACGGACGCGCTCCTTCGCGCTGCCGAAGCGCGTCTGAGCGCGCCGGACCGCTCGCCCGACGACGCGCTGACGCTCGCGCGGCTGACCTTCGCGGCCAGCCGCGACGCGGAGCGCACGCTCGCGCTGCTGGCGCAGGCCGAGTCGATGCAGGCTGATCCGCTGCGCGTCGCGGCGCTGCGAGTGAGCGTCTTGCAGGCGGCGCGGCGCACGGAGGAGATTCCGCCGCTGCTGGAGCAATTAGTTACGACGCTGCCGGAATCGCTCGACGCCCGAGCGCTACAGGCGGCGTTCTTCCGCGACAGCGGGGACGTCGAGCGCGCCGAGCGGCTGCTCGCCGAATTGCCCGCGCGTTTCGCCGGCCGCGGCCACGCGATTTACGGCGAGTTTCTGGCGCGGCAGGGCCGCCTGGACGAGGCGATCTCGATCTGGAACGATGGGTTGAAGGCGCAGCCGGCGGAGACGCGGCTGGAACGCGGCGTAATCAAGGCGCTGCTGACGCGCCGCGCGGCGAGCGACCTCGACCTCGCCGCAAGCATGCTTGCCGCCCTGCAAGCGCGGATGCCTCCGGACGTCGACCTGCTCTGGATGGCGGCGGCGCTGGCGGAGGCCCGCGGGGGCGGACCCGCGACGCTCGATGAATTGCTGTGGAGTGCGGTCGATGCACGGCCGTCGGGCGAGGCGAGCCACCGCGGGCTGATCGAGACGGCCATCCGCGGCCGGCGGTTCGCTGCGGCGCGAGCCTTGGCGATCGGTGCGGCGCGGCTCTTTCCGCGCAGCGCCGCCATCCTGCTGTTGCGGGCAAGGATCGAGGCGTCGCTGGGCGAGCCGGTGCTGGCGGCCTCCCTGGCCCGCGCGGCGATCCTGGCGTCGCCCGCGAACACCGATGCATACGACGCGCTGCTGGCGCTTTCTGCGGAGCGGAAGGACGCTGCAGCGCTGGAATGGGCGGAGCGCGTGGCGCGCAGCATCGCCGCGCGCAGCCCGAGCGAGCCAAGCCTCACGCGGGTGTGGATCGACCTGCTCGCGGCGATCGGTCGCGTCGAAGAAGCCCGGGAGATCGGCGGGCGGTTCGTCGCGTCGGCGGCGGACGCGCGGGGAGTCGGCGTGCTCTTGGCGCTCTGTCGCCTGGAGTCGGCTCAGGGTCTGCATGACGCCGCCGATTCGTGGCTGAGGCAGGCGGAATCGCTCGGGGCCGCGGACCTGTCCGTCGTGGAGGCGCGGTTGACGTGGCTGGCTGCGAGCGGGCAGTTCGACGCCCTGAAGTCGCGGGGGGAGGCGCTGGCAGCCGACCCGGCTAGCGCCCCTGCGGCGCTGCTGACGGTCGCCGACCGGCTCGCGACCGCCGCTTCTGCGAGCTACGCCGGCGACGCGCTGCGCTTCTACCGCGCCGCGCTGGAGCGCGGCGCGGGCGACATCGGCGCGTGGATGGGCCTGGCCGATGCGACGTATCGCAGCGGCGATCCGGCGGGCGCGATCGGACTGTATCGGCAAATCCTGGAGAAGAGCGCGGACCTGCCGGAGGCGCTGAACAACCTCGCATTCGTGCTGAGCGAGCAACAGGGGGCCTCGGAAGAAGCGTACGCGCTGGCGCGGCGCGCGACGCAGGCGGATAGCGGGGTGGCGGACTATTGGGACACGCTCGGCGCGATCTGCCTGGGGCTGCCCGCGCGGCAGGAAGAGGCCCTGCGCCATTTCCGATCGGCACTGAGCCTGACCCCGGACAACAGCCCGCAACAGGCCCGCGCGCTGCTGCACCTCGGACGGGCGCAGGCGACGCTGCGCGACGTGGGCGCGCGGCAGACGCTGCTGCGGGCGCGCGAGATGGATGCGGCGCTGAAGTGCTTCGATGACGCCGCGCGCGCGGAGATCGCCAGGCTGCTCGATTCCGGCGTCGCGCCGCAATAGACGTGCGGTGCGCGATGAATCAGCCGTGCGACTAAGCGGCGCGACCGGGGGTCGAGATCGCCGCAGTCCGCCGGGCGCGCGGCGGCGGCGCGGGCGGATGCTCGGCGGGCGGCGCCGGGCGCGGACGGGGTCGAGCGAGTTACGGGACGGAGCCAACATGCAGGTCGAAAAGACGTCCATCGCGGGCGTGATGTTGATTACGCCGCGGCGCTTCGACGATCCGCGCGGGCACTTCGCCGAGACGTACAGCGCGACGCGCTACGCGGCGGCGGGCATCGCCACGGCGTTCGTACAAGACAACCAGTCGTACTCCCGGCCGCGCGGCGTGGTGCGCGGGCTGCACTACCAGATCGCGCCCTATGCGCAAGCCAAGTTGGTGCGCGTGCTTCGGGGCGCGGTGCTCGACGTGGTCGTTGATCTGCGGCGCGACTCGGCGACATTCGGGCGCCATCTGGCGGTCGAGCTGACCGCCGAGTCGGGCCGGCAACTGTTCGTTCCGATCGGCCTCGCACACGGATTCTGTACGCTCGCGCCCGAGACCGAGGTGTTTTACAAGGTCTCCGCGGACTACGCGCCGGCCCAGGAACGCGGCCTGCTGTGGAACGACGCGGCGCTCGGAATCGACTGGCCGATCTCCGCGACGGACGCACTGTTATCAGACAAGGATTTGCGTAATCCGTGCTGGTCCGACGTTGTCGACTGGTTTTGACGTTTACTCGGTCGTGCGGGATGCACGCAGCGCGCAAAGTTCAGATGAAGCGATCGGCGTACCCGCGCGAAATGCCTATGATTGGTGAGTTCGGGAATCTGATGGCGCGATCCGGGTCGTAGGCATATCCGGGCGCACGCAACGTCTATGTGCCGAAGTATCGGCGGCGAGGGAGTGGATGCAGAAGCGCTTGAGTACCATCTTCGCAGGCGGCGTGGTCGCGATCATGGACGCCGCGGCGGCCTGGGCGCAGGCCGTGCCGCCATTGACGAATAACGAGCCGGCTCCAGGGTTGCGCGTGCGGCGCACCATCGCGCTGTACGCCGGCGAGCCGATCCATCACGCGCTCTACCTGCCGACGGACTGGCAGGCGGGGCAGCGCTATCCCGTGCTGGTCGAGTATGCCCCGAATTTCTTCCCGCCCGGGAACATCACGGGTGAGGTTGAAGACACGCACATGGGCTTCTACCAGTCCGGCGGCGTCGGGTACATCTGGGTGAGCATGCCGTTTGTGGACGACAGCGGCGCGAGCGTGATTCACCCGGTGACGTGGTGGGGGGCGCCGGGCGGCCCGCAGAACCCGGCGGGTGCGGCCCGCGCGGCCGAGTACACGCGGCTGGCCGTGCTCGACATAATCGAGAATTATGGCGGCGATCATGCCAACGTGTTCCTGACCGGTTTCTCGCGCGGGGCGGTCGGTTGCGGATACGTAGGGCTGGCCGACGCCGCGACGGCGGATATCTGGGCGGGCTTCCTTCCATACAGTCACCACGACGGCGTGAATTTCACGCCCGATCCGGGCAGCGTGCGGCTGTCGCGGATCGCCGGGCGACCGTCGTTCATCGGTTGGGGGCAGTTCGACAGCGGACGAAACGACTCGATGGCGGCGGCGGGCATTCTGACCGGGCTGGGGTTTCCGGTGGAGACGCTCGAAGTGCCGGGGATCGGCCACGTCGACAACTGGATTACGACGCCGTCGCCGTCGCGCGACGCGATGCGCGCGTGGCTGGCCGCGATGCTGGCGGACAACCCGGGCACCTTCACGGTGTCGGGTCGCGTGGTCGATCTGGGCGGCGTTGGCCAGGGGGGGGTGCGGATTCAGAGCGGGCTGACGCACTGGACCGAGACGGACGCCGACGGGTACTACGATCTGCACGGGCTGATCGGCGGGGCGCGGGTGGTCGTCGCCTCGCGGAACTGCACCGAGTTCGCCGGCGACACGTTGAACGTGGCGATCAGCGGCGCGGACCTGGCGAATCAGGATTTTCTCGTCGCCGTGGCGGACACGGGGCCGCAAATCGCCGACGAGCCGGATGGCGCGACCGTGTGCAGCGGCGCGGACGTGACGTTTTCGGTGGCCGCGGACGGGGCGGCGCCGCTTCAATTTCAGTGGCGCAAGGATGGCGACGACATCGACGGGGCGACCACTGCGACGCTGGCGCTTGCCGGCGTGCAGGCGGGTGACGCCGGGGCGTATGACTGCGTCGTCAGCAACGACTGCGGGACTGCGATCTCGCAGGTCGCGATGCTGGCGGTGAGCGCGTCTAATGCGATTGTCGATCCGCCGGCCGGGAAGAGCGCGCTGGTCGGCGAGACGGTCGTGTTGACGTGCGTGATCGATGGTCCGCCGCCGGTTGCGATCCGTTGGTTGAAAGACGGCGACGCGCTCGCGGATGGTCCGGGCATCAGCGGTGCGACGACGCTGACGTTGACGCTCGCGAGCGTCGGCCTGAGCGACTCCGGCGCGTATCGGGTGGAGATCGACGGCGTCTGCGGCGATGTGTTGAGCGACCCGGCGGATGTCGCGGTGTCGGTCCGCCGGGCGGATGTCAACTGCGACGGGGCGATCGACTTTTTCGACATCGACCCGTTCATTCTGGCGTTATTCGATCCCGCGGGGTATGCGGCGGCGCATCCGGATTGTTTGCTCACCGCAGCGGACGTGGATGGCAGCGCGACCGTCGATTTCTTTGACATCGACCCGTTCGTGGATTGCCTGTTCAACGGAGCCTGCGGGCTGTAGCGCTTTTGCACCCCCCTGGGATTGGTCCATGCCGTGAGCGGCTCGCACGGGCCGGGGAACTTGTGATTTTTGGGCTTCACTCACTTTCGTGAGCGGTTCGCGAGCCCCTCGGGCGGGCAGAATGCCCGCCCCACCCGAAAAACTCACAAGCTCGGTAGTCCATGCGCGCCGGGGTGTTCGTGGGCGCTTTGCGCGCGGGTCACCACGCAACGCGGCCGACCGCGCGGCTTCGTTACTTCATGTGCTCGTCGAACCAGCCGACGATGCGTCGCAGCCGCTCAGCGCGGTTTTGCGGGCGGCCGCCGCGCGAAAGGCCGTGCGACTCGCCCTCGAACCGGATCATCTCGACCTTGCGGCCCAGCGCCTTCAAGCACGAGAAGAGCTGCTCGCCCTGTTCGATCGGGCAGCGGTGATCCTGCTCTTCATGTTCGATCAGCAGGGGGGTGCGGATGTTGGCGACGTGCGTCAAGGGTGATTGCCGCCGCAGGCGTTCCCAGTTCTTCCACGGCGAGCCGCCGAACTCGTTGCCCAGGTCGTAGCCGAAGTCGCTGGTGCCGAACATCGACTCGACGTTGACCACGCTGCGCTGCGTCACGGCGGCGGCGAAGCGGTCGGTGTGGCCGACGATCCAGTTGGTCATGTAGCCGCCGTAGGAACCGCCGGTGACGCCGATGCGCTTGCGGTCGATGTACGGCCGCGAGAACATCCAGTCGGCGACTTTCATCACGTCCTTGTAGTCGATATTGCCCCAATCGGCGTGGATGCAGTTCGAGTGTTTCAGCCCGTAGCCGATGCTGCCGCGCGGATTGCTGAACACCACTACATAACCCCGAGCGGCCAGCCACTGCATTTCGTGGAAGAACGAATAGCCGTACTGCGTGTGCGGCCCGCCGTGGATTTCGAGGATCGCGGGATACTTGCGGCGCGGATCGAAACCCGGGGGCTTGAGCACCCAGGCGTGGATCTTCGCGTCGCCCGACTGCACCCAGAACTCCTCGGGCTCGCCGACGTGTATCCGGGCGAGCACCGCGGCGTTCACGTCGGTGAGGCGCCGCAGACGGGCCGCGGCGTCGGGCGCTTCGGGATTGAACAAGTACACGTCCGCCGGGTTCGTGGCGCTGGCGATCGTCAGCGCGATGGGTCCGTGCGGCACGCTGCGGTGATAGTAGTTCACGCTGAGGTTGCCGCCGACTTCGCAGCGGCGGTCGCGCTTGCCGACCGCGCGGCTGTAGAGCCGGGTCGCGCCCTGCTCGCTGACCAGGAAGAACACCCGATCGCCGGCGGCGGACCACAGCGGCGGCTCCGCGCCGAACGAGACCACGGCGGTGTCGCTGATCGTGATGTTCACGTTCGGGTTGTCGATGTCGCGGGTGACTTCCGTCGATGGGCCGCCGCGAGCCGGCAGCGTCCAGACCTTCGGGAAGTGCTTCCAGCCTTCTCCGCGCCTGGCCGCGTCGCCGATGTACGCGAGGGTCTTGCCGTCGGGCGACCAGGACGCCGCGTGGGCTGCGCCGTGTATCTGCTTGAGCTTGCGCATGCCGCCGCCGGCAGCGGGAACGACATAGATGTCGCTGTTCTCGTAGTCCAGATCGGGATCGGGTACGCGGTTGCTGACGAATGAGACGAGCTTGCCGTCCGGGCTGAAGCGCGGCTCGGCGTCGTCGTAGTCGCCGCGGGTCAGTTGCCTGGCGCGTCCGCCCGTGGCGTCGATCACGAAAATGTGGGTGTAGTTGCCGTTCCACCAGCCGGCGCCGTCGAATTTGTGGTGCAGGCGGCGAATGTACTTGTAGGCCGGCTGGCGCTTGAGATCGTCGTGCTTCTCGTCGCGCTCCAGCTTCTCGCGGCGGCTCATTTCCTGGTACGCATACGCGATGCGGCGGCCGCTGGGCGACCAGTCGAAGTCCTTCACGAAGCCTTCGGGCGCGGTGATGCGCTGCGGCTCGCCGCCGTCCATCGGAAGGACCCAGAGCGTCGTTCCCTTGTCGCGATCGGACAGGAACGCGATCCGCGAGCCGTCCGGCGACCATTTGGGCAGCGAGTCGTTGCGCTTGCCGTCGGTCAGAGGGCGCTGCACGCCGGTCTGGGCGTCGACGAGCATGATTTGCGTGTAGTTGCGGTTGTCGGCCAGGTCGAAGCGCTTCAACTCGAATGCGACGTGGCGACCGTCGGGAGCGAGCGCCACGCGACCGACGGCGCGGAGTGCGAACAGGTCTTCGAGCTTCATGGGGCGCTTGGGCATGGCGCGCGGTCTCCGATTGAGATGTTGTGCGGCAGCGTGTGAGGCGAGCGCCGCCGGCCGGAAGTTCGTTCAAGAGGCTCAGAGCGGGAATGGTAGCGACTATGCCGGTCGGCGCGTACCAATGAATGAAGTGCCGCGTGAGTGGGTGCTCGGCGCGGTGGACGGCGGTGGTCGCCGGGTGGCGCCGGTGCGGAACGGTGTTTGTCGCCGGGAGGAGGCGCCGCGAGCGGCGCGGTTTGTATCTGAAAATCGGCGAAGCCCGTCAACTGGCACGCAACTTGACAGTACAGGCTATGTCACGTGAAGCTACCCGAATGGTGTGCGGGTCGCAGCGCGACCGGCGCACCTGACGCAACTTCTTACGCAAAGGAGCGGCACATGCCAGTGCGCGTTGCGATCAACGGATTCGGCCGAATCGGCCGCCTCGTCTGCCGCGCGGCTGCCAAGGACAAGGATGTCTCGTTCGTCGCGGTCAACGACCTGGTTCCGCCGGATGCGCTGGCCTACCTGATCCGGCACGATACGGTTCACGGGCGTTTCAAGGGCGCCGTGACGCATACCGAATCGGCGCTGATCGTCGACGGCGACGAGATGCGCTGTTTTTCGGAGAAGGACCCGACGAACCTGCCGTGGAAGGACATGAAGGTGGACTACGTCGTCGAGTCGACGGGCCACTTTACCGACCGCGCGGGTGCAAGCAAGCACCTGGCCGCCGGTGCGCGGCGCGTGGTTATCTCCGCACCGGCCAAGGACGCGGACATTCCGACGTTCGTGCTGGGCGTCAACGAGGAGAAGTTCAACCCGGCGACCGACACGATTCTCTCGAACGCGAGCTGTACGACGAACTGTCTGGCGCCGCTGGCGAAGATCGTGCACGACAACTTCGGGCTCGAAGAGGGGTTGATGACGACCGTTCACGCCATGACCGCGACGCAACCGACGGTGGATGGGCCGTCGAAGAAGGATTGGCGCGGCGGTCGGGCGGCGGGTCACAACATCATTCCATCGAGCACCGGTGCAGCCAAGGCCGTGGCGCTGTGCATTCCCGAGTTGAAGGGCAAGCTGACGGGGATGTCGTTCCGCGTGCCGACGCCGGACGTGTCGGTGGTCGACCTGACCGTCCGTACCGCCAAGCCCACCTCGCTCAAGGACATTTTCGCGGCGGTGAAGGCCGCCAGCGAGGGCAAGATGAAGGGCATCATGGGCTACACCGATGAAGAGGTGGTCAGCTCGGACTTCATCGGCTCTCCGTTGTCGAGCATTTACGACGCCAAGGCGTGCATCGAGCTGAACTCGCGGTTCTTCAAGCTGGTCTCCTGGTACGACAACGAGTGGGGCTATTCGTGCCGCGTGGTCGATCTGATCAAGCTGATCGCCCGGCGCGACGGCCTGCTCTAGGACCGCGCGCTGCGGCCGCTCGGGCCGCAGGGGCGCTGCCGCAAGGATGTTCTCCCATGCCCAAGAAGACCGTCCGTGAGTTATCCGCGGCCGGAAAGCGCGTGCTGATCCGCGCCGATCTGAACGTCCCGCTCGATGCGGGCGGGGCGATCACCGACGACCGCCGCATCCGCGAGTTTCTGCCGACGCTGCGACACATTGTCGGTGCGGGCGGCCGGGCGATCGTGGTGAGCCATTTGGGCCGCCCGGTGGGGGATCGCACCAAGGACGCGGCATTTTCGCTGCGGCCGGTCGCGGCCCGCCTGCGGGAGCTGCTGGCGCAGGACGTGGCGTTTTGCGACGATTGCATCGGTCCCGCCGCGGAGCAGGCGGCCCGCGGCCTGCGCGACGGCGGGGTGCTGCTCCTCGAAAACCTCCGCTTCCATCCCGCAGAGACGATCATCGACCTCGCGAAGAAAAACCCGGACAAGAAGCTGACCCCCGAGCAGGACCAGCAGCGGCGGACGTTCGCCGCGTCGCTGGCGAGCCTGGGCGAGGCGTACGTGAACGACGCATTCGGCACCTGCCACCGCAAGCACGTCAGTATGTACGACGTGCCGCAGGCCATTCCGGCGGGCGGGCGCGTCGTCGGCTTCCTGGTCGAGAAGGAGCTGCGCTACCTGGGTCAGGCGCTGGAAAACCCCCGGCGGCCGTTCGTCGCTGTCCTCGGCGGCTCGAAGGTCAGCGACAAGATCGGCGTCATCCGGAGTCTGCTGACCCGCGTCGATCAGATTCTGATCGGCGGGGCGATGATGTTCACGTTCTGGGCGGCGCAGGGCCGCGCCGTGGGTCGCAGCCTGTGCGAACATGACAAGCTCGACCTGGCCCGCGAACTGATCGCGGCCGGCGGCGACAAGCTGCGGCTGCCGGTCGACGCGGTCGCGGCGGCGGCACTCAAGCCCGGCGCGGGGCCAGGTGTGGCCTGCACCGAGATACCCGCCGAGCTGATGGGGCTCGACATCGGTCCACAGACCGTTTCGCAGTTCGCCGCAACGTGCGAGAAGGCCGGCACGATCGTGTGGAATGGGCCGCTGGGCGCATTCGAGTTCAAGCCGTTCGACAGCGGCACGAACCGGATCGCCGCGGCCATCGCCGACGCCACTTCGCGCGGTGCAACCTCGATCATCGGCGGCGGCGACAGCGCTTCGGCGGTCGATCAGGCCGGTCTAGCCGAAAAGATGAGCCACATCAGCACCGGCGGCGGCGCCTCGCTGGAATTTCTGGAAGGCAAGAAGTTCGCGCCGCTCGACGTATTGGACGAGGCCCAGTCGCCGTGACGATCGAACGCCCGCCGATACAGATCGCGCCGTCGATCCTCGACTGCGACTTCAGCCGACTGGGCGAGCAGATCGCGGCGGTGGAGAGCGGTGGGGCGGAGATGCTGCACCTGGACATCATGGACGGGCACTTCGTCCCGAACCTGTCGATCGGCGTGCCGATCGTCGCCGCGTGCCGCCGGGCGACGCGCATGTTTCTCGACGCGCACCTGATGATCAGCGATCCGCTGCGCTACGCGCCGGCGTTCGTCGATGCCGGGGCGGACAGCATCACGTTCCACGTGGAGGCGATCGAGCGCCCGCGCGACGCGGTGGCGCAGCTCCGCGAGCTGGGCGTGCGGGTCGGCGTGGCGCTGAACCCCGGTACGCCGGCGTCGGCCGCGCTGGAGATCATCGACGGGGTTGACATCGTTCTGGTGATGTCGGTCTGGCCGGGTTTCGGCGGGCAGAAGTACATCGACGACTGCACCGGCAAGATCGCCGAGCTGGCCGCGCAGCTTGGACCGGGGCAGTGGCTGGAAGTCGACGGCGGCATCAACACGGAGACGATCAGCAAGGCGGTGGCGGCCGGGGCCAACACGCTGGTGGCCGGTTCGGCCATCTTCCGCAGCGGGGAGCCGGCGCAGGCGTTCGACGCGCTGCGGCGGATCGCGCAATCGGCCGCGGGCGCAGCGGCGAGCCGACCGGCATGAGAGTCGCGCTGATTCCGGCGGCGCGGAGCGCCTGGCAGGCGGCCGGTCGTGTGCTGGGCCGCGTGGAGCTGCCGCTGGCCGACGGCGCGGAGGCGGAAGTCTCGGGCTGGCTGCCGCAGCTCTCGACGCTTGGAATGCGGCAGTTGCTGCACGGGCCGGACGAGCTTTCGACGCGCGCGGCGCGGCTGCTGGCGCGCGGTCTGCGGGCGAGGTCGCGCAGTGCGGTCGAACTGGCCGAGGTCGACATGGGGTTGTGGGCCGGGCTGACGGACGAGCAGCTCAGCGACCGATACGCGACGGCGTACCGCGAGCTCTGCGAGGCGCCGCTGAACGTCAGCCCTCCCAGCGGCGAGGCGCTTTCCGACGCCGTCGAGCGGCTGGCGGGTTTTGTGCGCAAACGGCTGCGGCGGGCGGCCGGGGCGCCGTTCGGGCTGGTGCTGCGGCCGGTGGCGCGCGAGCTGCTTCTGCGCGTGCTTGGCGGCGGCGAATTCGCTACGCTGTGGGAATCGGTCTGGTCGCCGGCCGCGCCGCAGATCGTCGATGCGCAAGGCGCCGGCGCCCTCGAAGGAAGTAGCAATGGCTGAACTGCCCGCACCGCAGCGGCGGATGGAAGTGCCCGAGGGGTTATGGATCCGCTGCACGCAATGCAGCCGCATGATCTATCGCCGCATCCTGGAAGAGGAACTGCACGTCTGCCCGGAATGCGACTACCACTACCGCATCGACGCCCGCACGCGCATTCGCCAGCTTAACGATCCGGACACTTTCGAGGAGTTCCTGCCCAACCTGGAATCGAGCGACCCGCTCGAGTTCACCGATCGCATCTCATACAAGCAGCGGCTGGGCGAGGTCAGGAACCAGACCGGCGAAAGCGAAGCGATCGTGGTCGGCAAGGGCTTCATCAAGGGCCGCCCGGTGATTCTCGGCGTGATGAACCCGTTTTTCATCATGGGTTCGATGGGGTCGGTCGTCGGCGAGAAAGTCTCGGCCGCCGCGGAGCGGGCGCTGAAGGAAGAGCTGCCGCTGGTCATGGTCACGTCCAGCGGCGGGGCGCGGATGATGGAGGGCATGGTTTCGCTGGTGCAAATGGCGAAGACCTCGGCCGCGATCAAGCGATTCGACGAAAGCGGGGGACTCTACATCGTGGTGATGACCGATCCGACGACCGCCGGGGTCGCGGCGAGCTTCGCTTTTCTCGGGGACGTGACGCTGGCCGAGCCCGGCGCGCTGATCGGCTTCGCGGGCGCACGGGTGATCGCCAACACGATCCGCGCGACGCTGCCGGAGGGTTTTCAGCGGGCGGAGTTCATGAAGGAGCACGGATTCGTCGATCGCATCGTGCATCGGCGCGACTTGCGCAGCGAGATTGCTCGGATTATCGATTACTGCAACAAGTAACGAAGCGCCGGGCCGGGAGCGAGCGACGGAGCGACGAAGCGAGGAAGCGGAGAGTGGCGACGGAGCGTACCAACTTCCGAGCGATCCGGCGGAGCAAGGGGTGATGACCGAGTAGTCGGGAGATGGGTGGGCGAAGACTGAGAGGCGGGTGTGGCGATCGTTGCGGTTTTGCGCCGGTCCTCCGTGCGGCGTGGGTTGTCGCAGAGCTACGACCTGCTGTCCGCATTCCGCGGGCTGGGCCAAGGAAGGCGCTGACTAGTTAACTGCCAAAGTCTGGGGCAGGTCTACGACCTGCTGCGCCCCGCGCTGGCCGCCCGTCGTGTGAACGCCGAGTGGTGAACGATGGGCGCGCTGCGACTGTGGATCTCGCAAATGCTGCTGGCCGCTGCGATTCTGAACGAGCTGCTTTCCCGCCTGCGCGATCCGCTGGTCATTTTCGGCCTGAGCGGGCAGTTCATCTTCATGCTGCGCTTTGTCGTGCAGTGGTTCGCCTCCGAGCGGGCCGGGCGCAGCCACGTCCCGGTGGCGTTCTGGTGGCTGAGCATCGCCGGGGGGGCGGTGCTGCTGCTCTACGGGATTCTGGACCGCGACCCGGTAATCATCCTCGGGCAGGCGCTGGCGATGCTGATCTATGTGCGCAATCTCATGCTCATACACCGACGCGCGGCACGGCTGAAGCGGCTGCTCAACCAGCGCCGCGTCTCGGGCGATTCGCCGCAGACCGCTGCGACGCGTGAACCGGGTTCGCTCGTCGCGGCGGAGTAGCGCCAGCCGCAAAGCAGACCCAACCGCGTTGTAAAAGAGGCCGCGGAGCCGCCGCGCCCGCCGCGCTGCGCGAATGCGAAGCGCTCAGGTGATGATGCGGCGCTTGCGCGGCGCGGTCTCGTCGCCGCCGGAGTGCGGCGGGCGGGCGCGCGGGCGGGGCGCGGGCTGCGCGGCGGGACGACGAGCGGGCACGCCCGGCGGACGACGAGCGGGGCGGGCCGCCTCGCCGCCGGCACGACGGACGGTATCAGCCGCAGTTGATTCCGACTTCGCATCCGACACATCGGCGCTCGCGCGGAAGCGGCGGCGCGGAGCGGGGCGAAGCCGCTCGCGCTGCGGGTGAGCGACGGCCTCGCGCAGCTCGGCCAGCTCGCGGGGGGTCAACCGCCGCGCAGCGCCCAGCGGCAGATCGCGGAGCGCGAGCGGCCCGATCTGCACGCGTTTGAGGTCGCGCACCGGGTGGCCGAGGCGCGCCAGCAGGCGATAGATCACCCGATTGCCGCCCTCGCGGAGCGTGACCATCAATACCGAGCGCTCCGCGCCGCGGTGGGTGACTTCGACTTCGGACAGCCGCGCCTTGCCGTCCGACAGCCACACGCCGGCGTTCATCTGCGCCGGCAACTGGTCGCCGATGCGGCCGCGGACCTCCACGCGATAGCGCTTGGCGATGCCCAGCCGCGGATGCGTAATCTGCGCGGCGAGCTCGCCGTCGTTGGTCATCAGCAGCAGGCCGGTCGCCTCCGCGTCGAGCCGGCCGACGGAAAAGACCCGCTCGCGCATCGGCGGCAGCAGGTTGACGGCCAGCGGGCGGCGGTCCGGATCGCGATTCGTACAGACCACGCCGCGGGGCTTGTGCACCATGAAGTAAACCGGCTTCTGCGGCCGCACCACGTCGCCGTCGACCACCACGCGATCGCGCTGCGGATCGACGAACGCGGGGAGGGACTGCACGACCACGTCATTGACCAGCACGTGGCCCTCGAGCACCAGCTCCTCCGCGTGCCGCCGCGAAGCGACGCCGGCGTCGGACAGGTACTTCTGAAGTCGCACACGCCCCGCAGGGGGCGCGTCCGAGTTGGGCCGGAGTCGACGCGCCATCAGCGGCCTCCTTCCGGACGGGTCGGCGGGTCGGCCGGATCGGCGGGCTCTTCAGGCGGCGGGCGCGGCACGAGCCGCGGGGCGTCTTCCTCGCGCGGCGGACGGCGGCGCGGCGCGGCCGGCGCGTCGGTCTCAGGCGCTTCAGCGCCCGGCTCATCGGCCTCCGGGCGTTCGAATGGCGTATCGGGGCCGAGCACTTCGCTCATCGGCGTCTGTTCGAGCACCAGTCGGGCGTTGATGCTGCCTTCCGTACACAGCGCATCCAGCACGGCGACGACCTGCGAATAGCTCAGGCCCAGACCGCGCAGCCGGCCCGCGGCGCTCTTGGTGGGCAGGTCGCCCAGCGCCGCGACCAGTTCCGCCACGCGCGGCGCGACGCTCATTTGCAGCGTGCGCGGACCGCCCAGCCGCGGCCGGCTCATCAGCATCAGATCATCGCGCGACGAGCGGGCGTTGATCGTCACCCAGTCCTGCGGATGCGCGTAGAAGATCGGCACCGTGACAGCCATGTCCGCGCCGAAGACCGTGATTCGCGGCACGCGCGTGCGGCGAACGTAGATCATCGGTCGGCCGCCGCACTTCACGACGTCCAGCACGAAACTGAGCTGACTCGCGTCCAGCAGGCAATCGAAGCGCCGCGACATGATGGAGTTGTGGCGGAGTTGCAGCAGCGCTTCATACGCGGCGATGCGCACTTCCTGATCGTCGGCGTCCAGCAGCGGCACCAGGTCGCGCGCCGCCTGCGGGAAAAAGCACTCGCCCAATTCGCGAATCGCGGGGATGCGCTGCGCGTGCCCCGGGCTGGCGGCGATCTCCGCGATCAGCGGCAGCGCGGTCGAGTCCTTCAGCCGCAGCGCGGTGCGAGCCGCATAGTAGCGAAGGGATGGATTGGCATGGCCAAAGAGGCTCTGCACGTGCGGCAGGGCGCTGCGCCCGAGTCCCTCCCAGATCAGCGCCACGCTCTCCAGCGCGGCGCCGGGCTGCGCGGAGCGGTTCGAAAGCTCCTGAATGCGGCGCTCGACGTAGGCGGGCTGATTCTGAACGTACAGGTGCGTCGCCAGTTGAATGAATCGATCGGCCTTGCCGAGGTATGACAGCGGGGTGTGCAGCAGCACCGTTCCCTTGCTGAGCGCCTCCGCCGCCCGTGGTCGCTGGCCGAAGCGCTCGTTGATGCGCTGCTCCATTCGGCGGGCCAGTGCGTACGACGGCTCGACCAGCATCAGCCGCACCGGGCGCGGGTCGCCGCTGCGGCCGCCGCCCAGCACGCTGCCGCGGCGCGGGTCGGGCGCGTCGGCGCCGGCGGAGAACGGATTGCTGAAGACCGGCCCGCTGGCCCGCGCGATCGTCCGCGCGGCGAGCACTTCGTTCGGTCCGGTCCCGGGCGGCGCGGGCTTGAGTTCGCACGGCAGCAGCAGGCCGCCCTCGATCGAGCGCGTCGAGGTGCCGGCCAGCGCCGTAATCTGAACGTCGAAAAACGTGCCCTTCGGCGCGCCGGCGGGTACGTGGCCGACGACCTCCACCACTGCCGAGTCCGGCGAGTCGAGGATGTCATTTGCCGAGAAGCCGCGCACCTCGCGCCCGGGGGCTTTCTCGAGCACTTCCTTTCGCAGGAAGTCGCTCAGGTATTCGCGCACGGCCGTCGGCGCATCGGCGCTGCCGGCGTCGCCGAGGCCGACCACGACGCCGAAGCCCTGGACGCGCTGCCCTTCCAGCCCGCCGATGACTACTTCGCTGCCCACCGTCTCCGCCAGTACGGGGTCTTTCACCGGACGGCTCGTGGGGCGCGCGCCGGGCGCGGCGGAGGCGTCTTTCTGCGGCCGCAGAAAGCTCCAGTCGATCCCGCGGTCGCCGCAGGCGCAGATCGTCAGGAACAGGCCGGCGCCGCTCAGAAGACAGAGCCGGCGAAACGCGGGGCTCGACATCGGAATCACCTCGTGCGGGCAGGCGCCGGGCCGCGATCGACCCGGCGATGAGCACCGCGGCAGGACCGGCAAGCGTCCGACCGCGGCGCGATTGCTGAACAAGTAGTATAGTCGCGGCGGACCGCCTGCGGCGAGCGGGTGGAACGCAAAAGCGGGGCCGTGCGTCGTGTTCCGATCCGGCGGGGGAGCGTAGAATCCGGGGTTCGCCCGGCCCGAGCGGCCGGGGTCCGGAGAGCACCGCACATGAAGACCGCCGCGCAGGTTCGAGAGGAGTTCATCGCGTTTTTTCGGGAGCGCGGCCACACGTTCGTGGCCGGTTCGCCGGTGATTCCTCACGACGATCCGACGTTGCTGTTCACCAACGCCGGAATGAACCAGTTCAAGCCGCTGTTCCTGGGAACGGCCGACACGAGCAGCGCCTTCGGGCGGATGAAGCGCGCCGCCAACAGCCAGCCCTGCATCCGGGCCGGCGGCAAGCACAACGACCTCGACGACGTCGGCCACGACACCTATCACCACACCTTCTTCGAGATGCTCGGGAACTGGTCGTTCGGCGATTATTTCAAGCGCGACGCGATCGCCTGGGCGTGGGAGCTGCTGACGCGCGTGTGGCAGCTCGACCCGCAGCGCCTGCACGCGACTTTCTTCGGGGGCGACAGCGCCGAAGGGCTCGAACCCGATCTCGAAGCGCGCGACCTCTGGCGCGAGGTCGCCGGGCTGCCCACCGAACGCATTCACCCCGGAAACAAGAAAGACAACTTCTGGGAGATGGGCGACACCGGGCCCTGCGGGCCGTGCAGCGAGATTCACGTCGACCTGACGCCCGACAAGAGCGGCGGACGGCTCGTAAACGCCGGCGATCCGCGCGTCATGGAAATCTGGAATCTGGTCTTCATCCAGTTCAACCGCGGCGGCGACAAGCGGCTGACGCCGCTTCCAGCCCGGCACGTCGACACCGGCATGGGGCTGGAGCGCATCACGGCGATCCTGCAGGAGCACCAGAACAACTACGCCACCGACGTCTTCGTGCCGGTGATTCAGGCCATCGAGCACCTCAGCGGCCACCGTTACGGCGGGCACGCCGCGCGGCCGGACGGCAATCGCTATGCGAGTTTCCTCGAATCGGACATGCGCGATACGGCGTGTCGCGTGATCGCCGACCACATTCGCACGCTCACGTTCGCCATCAGCGACGGGGCCACGCCGGACAAGGACGGCCGCGGCTACGTGCTGCGGCGCATCCTGCGGCGCGGCGTGCGTTACGGTTGGCAGCACCTGGGGCTGCAGGAGCCGTTTCTGTGCAAGCTGGTGCCGGCCGTGATCGACGCCTTGGGAGAGGCCTTTCCGCGGCTCGGTACGAATCCGGCACGGGTCATCGACATCCTGCGCGGCGAGGAGGAGTCGTTCGGCCGCACCTTGCAGCGCGGGCTGGAGCTCTTCGCCGAAGCAGCCGACACGGCCCGCCGGCATCACCACGGCGAGATTCAGGGCGAAGACGTCTTCAAGCTGCACGACACCTACGGCTTCCCGTTCGACCTCACGGAGATCATGGCCCTGGAGAAGGGGCTGCGGATCAACAGCGGCGAGTATTACCGGCTGATGGAGGAAGCCCGCCAAAAGGCGCGGAGCGGCGGCAAGCCCTTTTCCGTCACCGAATCGCGCGTCCCGGCCGAGCTCGTGCGCGGGCTGGGCGCGACCGACGACAGCGCCAAGTATGCCGCCGACACGCTGACGGCCCGCGTCGTGAGCATCATCCGCCTGGCCGCCGACGATCCGCCGGTCGCGCTGCCCGCGGGGGCCAGCCTGGAGAACGGCGAGGCGGCGGCCATCGTGCTCGATCGCACGTGCTTCTACGCGGAGCAGGGCGGTCAGGTGGGCGACACGGGCGAATTCGGCGGCGGGGCGATTCGGTTCGACGTCGAGCGTGTCACGCGGCTCGGCGACGTCGTCGCGCACGTCGGCACGCTGCTGTTCGGTCCGCTGGCGGTGGGCGACACGGTCGAGCTTTCGGTGCACGGACGCCGCGAGCTGATCAAGCAGAACCACACGGCGACGCACGTGCTGAACTGGGCGCTGCGCGAGACCCTGGGCGAACACGTGCAGCAGCGCGGCTCGCTGGTGGATGACGAGAAGACGCGCTTCGACTTCGCCCATCCGCGCCCGGTGACGGCGGATGAACTGGTGCAGATCGAGTCGCGCTGCGCCGAGCAGATCCGCGCGAATTTGCCGGTCTTCGCGCAGGAGGCCCCGCAGGCGGCCGCCATGCAGATTAACGGATTGCGGGCGGTCTTCGGCGAGAAGTATCCGGATGTCGTGCGGGTCGTTTCGATCGGCGCACCGGTCGCGGATTTGCTGCGCCAACCGGAGAACCCCGCCTGGCGCCAGTTCTCGATCGAATTCTGCGGCGGTACGCACGTCGAGCGCACCGGCGACATTCAGGAGCTGGTGGTCACCGAGGAAGAGGCGGTCGCGCGGGGCGTGCGGCGCATCGTCGCCGTGACCGGCATGGGCGCAATGGTCGCGTCGCAACTGGGCGAGACGCTGGTGGCGCAGGCGGAGGCGACGCTCGCCGGCGTCGGCAAGTCCGACTCCGAGACGGCCACCGCGCTCGCGTCGATTCAGCACGAGTTGAGCACTTCGGTCATTCCGCTGCGCGCCCGGCAGCGGCTGCGCGATCTGCTCGCGGCGATTCAGCAGGCACAGAAGGAGCGGCAGCGCGCCAGCGCCGGCGAATCGGCCGAGGCGCTCTACGGCCGGCTCGACGCGCTCGCGGCCGAAGCACCGCGGCACGGCGCCACGCTGCTGGTCGTCGGCGAGGTGCCGGATGTGCCGGTCGACCTGCTGCGGAGCGGTGCGGACCGCGTCCGCCAGAAGCACGGCTCGACCGCGCTGCTGCTTGGAACCCGCGTCGCCGCGGGCGACGGCGACGCCGCCGGCAAGGTGACGCTTCTGGCGGCGGTCAGCGACGACCTGGTGAAAAAGGGCGTCAGAGCCGGCGACTGGGTGAAGGCCGTCGCACCGACCGTCGGCGGCGGCGGCGGCGGTCCGCCGACGATGGCGCAGGCCGGCGGAAAGTCGCCCGAGAAGCTGCCCGATGCGCTGACGGCGGGCCGCGAGTGGATCGTGGCGCGGCTGGGGGCGTAGCGGCGCATGGCGGCCTACGCGCGGACCGAGGTCTTGCTGATCGCGCTCGTCGGCGCTGCGCTCGCGGCGATCGCCTGGTGGTGGTGGGGTCCGTGGTCGGCGCTAGCGCCTGCTGCGCTAGCGTTGGCCTTGCTTTCCTTCTATCGCGATCCGCCGCGGCGAATCCCGCCGGGCGCAGACTTGCTGCTGTCTCCGGCGGATGGGAAGGTCGTCGAGATTTCTCGCGACGTGGCGCTGCCGGATGGGCGGCGCGGGCTGCGCATCGTGATTTTCCTGAGCGTGCTGAACGTGCACGTCAACCGCAGCCCGTGCGCGGGGAACGTTACGGCCGTTCGCCATCAGCCCGGCAAGTTCCTGAATGCGCTGAACCCCGAGTCGAACCGGCAGAACGAGAGCAACACGCTGACGCTATCGCCGCAATCGCCCCTGCCCGGGCCGATCGAGGTGCGGCAGATCGCCGGCCTGCTGGCTCGGCGGATCGTCTGCGCCGCCCGCATCGGCGACACCCTGGCGGCGGGACAGCGCTACGGCATGATCAAGCTGGGTTCGCGCACGGAAATCACCGCACCCGAAGACCCGCGCTGGCAGGTCGCGGTGCGCGTGGGTCAGCCCGTGTCCGGCGGCACGACCGTGCTGGCGCGATGGGCATAAGCCGCGGCGGCCCTGCGAGCGCGGATGCCGCGGAAGGCTGACGCGCTGACGAACTGCAACTATGGACAGCCGCCGAAGAGGCACGCGACGAACGGGTCGATGTCGAAGAAGTCGACGGCGCCGTCGTTGTTGATGTCGGCGTTTCGGATGTCGCAGTTTGGATATGCGCTGGTGTAACCGGCGGGGCTAAACAGCGCCAGCAAGAACGGATCAATGTCGAAGAAGTCGACGATGCCGTCGCAGTTCCCGTCCGCGAGCGGGTAATCAAACTCGATGCTGGAGGTGAACTCCATGCCGGCCGGGCCGGTGTTTAGCGGCTCGGCTGTCATGCCGATCAACAGTTCGTTCTCACCCGGTAGAAACCAGGCGTTGTTCGACGTGCCAAACGCGTCCGCGCTGCCTTGTGTGAGCGCTGCTCGCCCCTGCCCGTCGGTGCGATCGATGCCGACGTCCGAGAGCGCGATTGTCGCGCTCAACTGGTGGCCGTTCAGATACGCGACGGCGAGCTGGCTCACGTTGGCGGCGCCCGTGAACGTCGCGTTGCGGAAGTTGTCGGGCATTTCGAACGTAAACCGGTACCAGGCGGAGGCGCAGTTGTCGTGAGCTACCTCGTCGAGGCCGACGAGCGGCGACTGCGTCAGAACAAAGCGGCACACAGTGCCGCCGGCGCAATTCAGCATCAGACAGCACGGATCTGGCGGCTGCCCCGGCTCTGTGTTGACACCACACCCGTAGACGTCCGTCTTGCGGAGCACGCCGATCCAGTTCTGCGGGCTGAACAAGGGCGTTCCTGCGTTGATCTCAGTGAGTTGCTGCTGCACCGTTCCGACGATCGGCAGCGCCGCGCCAGGGCCATTGCTGCTGACGATGGCCAGACCGGGGCGCTCAGAGAACTGAACGGAGAAAACACGCCCGACAGGAGTCTCATCGTCGCGAAACAGCGAGAACCACCCCGCGGCGCCGGCGTCTTCCGCCTTCAGGCTGAAAATCGACGATGGCCGAAGCGATTCCTCTCCGACGACGCTGAAACCGGCGGTGGGCAGCGATGCGGGTTCGTGTAACGCGCTGCTCACGCGAACGATAATCGGCGCGGGCTCGTTCAGCGCCGAAAACGTGCGGGCGATGCCCTCTGCGAGCGCGCTGGCCGCCCCCGGCAATCCGAGGATGCCGATCGCCAGCGTTTCTCCAGACAGCCGGTTCGGAAAAAATCTCATAACAGATACTCCAGCGAAAGGAAGCGACGCGAGCACGACCCGGTTTCGGGACAGCCGTCGGCACCAATCGAGTGCGCGGGTTCGGCGTGCGCGCGACACACCGAACCGCGCACGTCGTGTTTAGTGTTACGGCAGCGTTACCACGATGTCGATCAGGGACACGCCGTTCGCGACGTTGATGTCGGCCTGCCACAAGTCTGGATTTCCCGGGCCCTGATTGACGACAGGATAGGTCGTGGAGCCGCCGACAGTCGGCGCCACGCGCACGACAATGGTCGCATTGACCGGGATGTTCGCCGATTGCAGGATCAGCGCCTGCGTACCGACAAACCGCCCGATGATGTCCACAAACGGAAACGCCAGTCCACCGGAGGGCGTTGCGCTGATCGGAAAGCCGCCGAGAGAAATCGGGCGGATGCTCGGAGTGGTTGGTTCCGGCCAGACCGGCTCCGGCGCGACAATCGCGGTGACCGGTGTGCTGTTCAAGATGCCCTCGGTCTCGTTCGCCTCAACCCGAATTCGCCCAAAGGCGCCACCAAAACCGCCGCCGCCGCTTCCGCCGCCCTCCGTGGTAAGCAGGTGCACACTAGTTGGCTGGGCGCTGCCGAGCACCAGCCGATCGGCAAGCAGCCGAATGCCGCCGCCCGAGCCGCCGCCACCGTCGGTGTTTCCATCGTTTCCGCTTCCACCCCGCGCGGAGATTCTCGAACTAGCCCCGAGCGTGAGGGTTTGATCAACCGCGATCAGGACTGCGCCGCCCCCAGCGCCTCCGCCTCCGCCATGGTCAGTCCGGCGGCCACCGCCGCCGCCCGAACCGCCGATCAGTGGTCGCAGGTTACTCGATCCGTAGACATTCCCGGCAGCCGGTCCAGTACCAGCAGTGCCGAATGAGCCGCCGCTCCCGTTTTGACCAAGCGCCAACGCGCGACGGCCGCCACCAGGGCCAAATCCGTCGCAAGACGTGTCAATGACTGGTGCGGTCTGGCTGGGCATCCCTCGGCCTCCTGGAAATCCGCCTGGGCCCGGAATGCTCAACGTGCCGAAGCCGGTCGACAGGTGTCCCGCACCACCGTCAAGAACGACGATCCCATTGATGACCGCGGTAGTATCCACCAACCACACAACAGGTGGATTGGCGGGGTGATTGCGGAACGTGACCGTGGTATTCGCCGGGATGTTGATCGAGTCATACTTGAACACGATCGCCCACAGGATCGGATCGTATACACCGTCGCCGTAGCCGTCATTGTCGGCGTCATCGCTGGGCATGTCCCATGTGCCGGTTACCGCTTTGCTGAGGTCGACAACAAACGTACCCCCGCTCGGCGGCGAGAACGCACCGTCCGAACCATCCGAACCGACGTTCAACTCCGCCACTACCGGTGCGGCGGCGGCGACTACGGCGAGTACTGCGCTGACACGCGACTTCATGGTGCCTCCGATGGATCTGGGAGTTGACTGATCGAGACCGCGAGCGCATCGCCCGCGCGCCTCGGTTCGCAGGCCGCTTAAGCGAGTGCCTCGGCCTGCACTATTCAATGGCGTCATTTGGTTCGCACGGGTGGAGAGATTTTTTGAAATTGCTCTGCGATTCGGTGCGCGCCGAGCGCCACGGGGATGCGCATGACCGGCTCAGGCCGAGAATGGAAAGCGTGCCAACGGCAGAGGCACGGCGGCATGCGGAGCGCTTCCCTGGCGTAGCCGAAAGGAATGGGTGCGCGGCGTGGACTCGTCAGCGAGGCGTGTGGCGTGCTTTCGCGGTACTCCGCGTATGCATGCCGCGGAGGGTGACCGCCGGGTTTCGCGGAGCGGCGCTTACGAACTCGGCGGCCGACGTCGCGCCGGGGGGGCGCGTCGGCGTGCGAGCGGCACCGGGGCGCGGTCGGTAACGGTACTCGGCATGTCGCGACACTTCGACCCGCTCCTGTCGGCTGACACCGAAAGTGCGTCGGACCCCGATCGTGTCGTTCATCGCGATGCAAACCGTCGTGGCGACGGAGTCCACTTCGCAATCGTACACCAAACGCGCGATCGGCCGCGCGGAGAGTTCGTTCAAGCGGCGCGGAATCCAGGCGGTGGTGCAGCCGCGGGACCGATCGAACCACCGGCGGTAGGGCGGGTCGAAGACCCGCGAAGACGGACACCGGACACCGGTCTTCAGACCGGTGCCACAGACCACGACCGGTCAGTAGACCGGTGCAGCGGGCGTTTGGGGCTGCCGCTGGGAGAGCCGAATACGCCGGCCGAGACCGGAGAACGCTGGGGGTGACCCGAAAACGCCGGCCGAGACCTGAGACCGCTGGGAGTGACCCGAATACGCCGGGAGTGCCCCGGAAACGCCGGCGGGGTGCGCGCCGCACAAGAATCGCCTATTGGGTGGGCAGGATGCCCACCCCAGCGTGCAAAGCGCAGCCTGAATACGCACTCCACGCTGCAAATGAAAACAGAACCCCCGCTCCACTTGCGCGCGACATAGACGATCGTGGCCGGCGCGCTCTCCACCTTGCAAATGAAAACAGAACCCCCGCTCCACCCGCTGCAGCATCACCGGGGCGCACGCCGCAGATCGTCGATCCGGGCCTCGATCGCGGCCCGGATCGGCTCGCTGGCCGGCAGGCCGTCGCGAATGCGCTCGTACCACGCCAGGGCTTCGTCCACCCGCTGATTGGCCGCCAGCGCTTCGGCCAGGTTCACGTTGACGCGGAAGTCCGCCGGGTTGATGCGATGCGCCTCTTGCGCGTGGCGCAGCGAGGCGGCCGCATCGATCGACGACAACAGCACCGTCAGGTTCGCGTGCGCCTTCCAATTCGCCGGTGAGACATGCAGGAGCCGCCGGTACACGTCGCGGGCGCGATCCAACTGTTCGGTTGTCATCAAGGCTTCGCCGAGCGCTTCGAGCGCCTCCGCGGACTCCGGCGCGAGTCGCGCCGCCGTCTCCAGGTGCTCCAGCGCTGCCCGATGCCGGCCGGCCTCGAGCAATGCCCGGCCGCACGCCACCCGCGCGGCAACATCCGACGGTGCGGCGGCTACGGCCGCCTCGAGCGCGGCGATCCGCTCGCCCGCCGGCGGCGATGGGCCGCTCCCCGACGGTTGCGACCCGGCCTTCCACGCCCGCACCTCCGCGACCGCCGACTTCAGCCGCCGATCCTGCGGGTTGAGCAGCATCGCCGCGTCCAACACGGCGAGGGCTTCGTCTGTTCGGCCCACGTAGTGCAGGCTAAGGCCGCGAACGCGCATCGTGCCGGCGTCGGTCGGCATGATCGCCAGCGCGGCGGCCGCCCGCTCGGCGGCTTCTCCGAACAGCCGCAGTCGCTCGCGCGTCGCTTTCTCCCGCAGCCCGGCGTTGAACAATTCGCCGGCATGGCCGCCGACCAGGTGAGCGCTGCGCGGGAAGTTCCGGGCGTCCTCCGCGAACAGCCGCGCGTTGCTCTCCCAATCCATGTTGCGAAAGACGCTGCGCGCCAGGAGCGCGCCCAGCAGCGCCCACGCGGCGATTCGCAGTGCCGGGGCGAGCCGCTGCAACGCGCCGCCCGCGCCGCAGTGCCGCCGCCAGATGTGAATCGCGGCGACCGCGATCAGCACAAGCGCGGGAACGGACGGCCAATACATGAGGCGCTCGGCCACCGACACGCCGATGAGCAGCACCGTGTTCGAAATCAGCGCATAGCTGACGATGAACAGCGCCGCGCACGCCCCCAGGGCTGCGGCGACGCCGCCGGCGGGGCGTCGCAGGCCCGCCAGCGCGGCCAGCAGCGCAGCGCCCGCGGCGAGCCCAGGGATGGCGAGCGGGTCCATGCCCGCCCGCGGGTTGATGACTGCGTAGCCGTAGTTCGAACTGAGGGCGCTCGGCGCGACCAGCAGTCGCACGTAGTGCCCCAGGACCGTCCCGGCGTCGAGCGGGCGTCTGAGCGGGCCGGATTCGACCAGGGGGTTAACCGCCGGGTGCGGGGCCTGATCGCGGAGCAGATGCTGATCGAGGGCGACGTAGCGGAGCGGCAGATATGCAGCCAGCGGCAGCAGCAAGATCGCGACCGGCGCCAGCCAGCCGCGCGCGGCGCGCAGCGCACCTTCCCCCGGCGCGTCACCCGCCGCCGCGAGCCTTCTTCGATAGTACCACACGGCGATTGCAGCGACCGGCGCGTAGCAGATCGCCGTTTCTTTGGAGAAGAGCGCCGCCAGAAAACACACGGCCGCCGCAAGCGCACGCCCCGCCGAAACTGACGAACCGCTCGCCGGCATGCGTTCGTATGGGGGGTTCGCACGGGCCGGCGGCCCATGTTCCCCGCGCAGCGGTGGAACCGTGGCCCGGTTCGGTCCGGCGTTCACGCCCGACCGCATCAACAGCAGGCAGCCGATCAGTATGCCCAGCGTGGCCAGCACCTCGGCCCGGCCCACGATGTTGGCGACCGCCTCGCAGTGAATCGGATGCACTGCGAAAAGCAGCGCCGCCGCCGCCGCGATCGCGGCGTCACCCAGTAGCCGCCGCGCGAAGACCCACACCAGACCGCAGGCCGCGGCGTGGAGCAGTACGTTGGTCGCGTGAAACGCGGCGGGCCATAGTCCGAAGATCGCGTATTCCACCGCGAACGTCTGCATCGCCAGCGGGCGGTAGAGCCGGTCGCGGCGGTTGAACTCGGCAAAGACCTCCGAATCCTGCGGCAACCACCAGTCCGAGAGCCAGATCGCGCGAAAATCCAGGGGGTTTCGAACGCGCGGGTTCTCCTGGATGATCGCGACGTCGTCGTAGGTGAAGCCGTTGCCGATGCTGTTCAGGTAGCAGAGGGCGCCGACCAGCACCGCCATCCACGGGCTTTGCACGAGCCGCAGCCAGCCGGCCGGCGGCGGCACGGGGGCAGGGGCGTCAACGGCTGGCGAAGTCATCGGCGACGATGATGTTGTTGTAGTGCAGCAGCGTGCCCTTGGCGCGCTCCAGCTCGATGATCGCGATGTTGTACTCGACCATGAATTGCAGCAGGCGAATCCGCGTGTTGGCGAGCTGCTCGACGGCGCTGAGCTCGGTCTCGAGGTAGTTCGGGTCGATGCGCTCCGAGCGGGCTTGCAGCGCTCGCAGATTTCGCTCGGAGGCGTTCACCGCGATGAGCTGTTGCGGAATCTGGGCGTAGCGCACGTTCATCGCGCGGATCGCGTTGTTCACTTCCGTCACGACGCCGTCCGAAACGCGGTTCAAGGCCAGGACCGACTGCTCCTCCTGAATGCGGGCCCGCTGCAGGTTCGCCCGCGGGCCGCGATTGCCGATCGGGTACGAGAAATTGACGGTCACCGCGTAAGAGCGGAAGCGATCGGTCGTGAGCTGGTCGAAGCTGTTGTCCGCCGTCGATCCGAGGCCCTGCACCTGGTACGTAAAGGCCACGTCGAGTTGCGGCATGGTTTCGTTCTTCGCCGCCGCGGACTGGACGCGCGCCTGGTCGATCGCCAGCTTGGCCTGCTCGATTTCGCTGCGGCTGTCGAGGGCCGTGCGCACCTCGGCGAAGTGATCGACCGCCAGCGCCGCCACGAAAAACGGCTCGGTCGGGACGATTTCGATCTCCTCGGAGAGCCGCAGATCCGGATCGTTGATCAGGTTCTTGAGGGCGTCCTCCGCATCGCGCACGGTGCGAATGGCTTCTTTGTAGTCCACCTCGCGGCTGAGCCAGCGCGAGAGCGAGTTGTTAAGCTGCACGGGCGTCGCATCGTGCGCCTGCCGCTGCAGGATGCTCTGATACGTCACGAAGTTCTGCGCCACCGACTCCGCCAGGATGCCCACCGTGCGCCGCGCCTGCGCCAGCCGCCAGTAGGCCTGCTCCACGTTGAACAGCGTGTCGCGAACCTGCTGCTGATACGCCTGCTGCGAGATGTCGCGCGCCAGCCGGGCCAGCGTGATGTTCCGGCGGTTGTAGTCCAGCCCGAACCCGCGCAAGAGCGGCTGCCGCAACGTCGCGATGAAGTCGCTTGAGTACGCCGGGTTCAGCGTGGTCCGCTGCTGCTCCAGCGCCTGCTGGTATCCGCGGGCGTGCCGCAGCGACACCTGCGCCTGCATGCCGGTCGGCAGCAGCTTGCGAATTCCGCCTTCGATCGAGCGCGTGTCGCTCTGCAGTAACTGCAGATCGTCGACCTTGGGCGGATCCTGATTGGCCCACGACGTGTCGAGGAAGAATACGGCGTCGAACGCCGCTTCCGCCGCGACGAGCTGCGCCTGGTCCGCCGCGGGCGAAAGCGAGTCAATGCGGATCGAGTAGTTGTGCTCCAGCGCCCGCCGCAGCGCGTCGTCGAGCGATAATTTCGCCTGCCGCCGCATCGGGAGTTGGCCGAGTAGCACGTTGGCGTAGTCGAGGACGCGGCGGTAGATCGTCGTGACGCGTTCTTCGCGCGACGTCCGTTGCAATTCGCTGGCCCGCGCGGCATAGCGGCCGGGCGCTTCCAGCGGATCAGGCACCTCGGCGACCAACTGATCGAGCGCGGGCTGCGTTGTGGCCGGCGGTTGCGTCAGCAGCGACTCGCGCGGCGGCTGACTGGCGTCGCCGCCCGCGGGCCGAATGACCGCTTGCGCGGCCAGCCGCGTGCCCCGGGTCGGCTCGGCGCCGCGCTCGGCGGCCCGCTGAGACTCGCGCCCCTGCCGCGCGCGATACGAGTCGATTGATTCGTTTACGTCGGGATTGCCTTGGAACGCCAGGAACAGCACCAGGGGAAGGAGATACACGGGAGAGGAGGCTCCGGCTCACAATCGTTGCCGCGCCCCGCGCGGAAGCGCGGCTAGAGCGGCGGACTACATCGGCCGGATAATAGAAATCGCGCCGGCATGTGTCAAACCGGCGGACCGGCGTATGCGCGGCTGTTGTCGCCGAGCGAATGGGTCGCGCGGCCAACCGAAGCGCGCGCCGATCACTCTGAGCAGGGAGCGAGACCATGTTTGACGTTGGAACAGCCGCCGCGTTCACGAGCTACGCCTGCGCCAAGCTCGACCAGAACATGCGGCAGATCGAGCGCTGCGTCGCGCTGCTCGATGATGCGGCGGTTTGGTCGCGCGTCAACGAGCACTGCAACAGCGTCGGGAACCTGCTGTTGCACCTGACCGGAAATGTACGACAGTGGGTGCTCGGCGGAATCGCCGGCCAGCCGGTGCAGCGCAACCGGCCGGCGGAGTTCGCGCAGCGCGCCGCGCTGCCGGCGGCGGCGCTCGTCGCCGACCTCGCGGGCGTCATCGCCGCCGCGCGGAACGTGCTTGCCGCATTATCAAGCACGGACCTCGCGACGCGACGCACGATCCAAACGTACGAGGTGACGGTGCTTGTCGCGGTGTTTCACGTGGTGGAGCACTTCTCGTGGCACACGGGGCAGATTGCGCACATGACCAAGGCGCTGCGCGACGTAGACCTCAGCCTCTACGACGCCGAGGGCCACAAGCCCGGCGAGCCGAACCCGTTTCCATAGCGGAGTGTGCAGTGTGGCCGAGCGGACCGACCGATAATCTGAAAATGGGGGCAAAAAAAGTGGGCCGGAGGTCGGGACGTGCGGGGGGGGACACGTACGCCGACGCATTCCGGCCCGGGGTCTGGGGGGAATTCCCTACGCGCGAGCAATTCTAGTAGCACTCGCCGCCGCTGACAAGGGGGCTGGACGTGGTTTGTTAACGATCTTTAACTTGGCCGATTTCACCGATTCAGTCCCGATCCTGTCAGCGCAGAAACCCGAACTGGGGATCCAGGATTCGAACCTGGACTAACTGATCCAGAGTCAGTCGTGCTACCGTTACACCAATCCCCAATCTCGCCCGGAGTTTACGCCGTGCGCCGACGGGAATCAATAGCGACGGCCGGGGCAGCGCTTTGGCGGACCGCGGTGGGATGGGCACTCCGCCCGCCGCCGGGTGGGGCGGGCATTCTGCCGCCCGGGGCGGGCGTGCTGCCGCAGGGTGGAGCGGGCATTCTGCCCGCCCGATGGGCGCTATTTTGGGCGTAGTCCGCCGGTATGCTCGTCCTGCGTTTTGCGCCGCAACCGCGCGAGAGACGCGGCCCGGAGAGCAAGCCGCGACGGCTCGCGGCTGGCGCGCCAGAGAATTTTAGCGGACGAACCGTTGCCGCTTGGTCGTCACAAACGCCCGCACCTCCGCGGCCGGCAACGTGTTCAGCACATCCCCGCGCCGCAGCCACGCCCGTCGCGCCGTAAGCACGCCGAAGGGCATCTGATCGAGTTGCTCGGCGGCGTGGGCGTCGGTGTTGATGCAGATTTTCACGCCGCGATCACGCGCCAGCCGCGCGTGCTGGTCTTTGAGGTCCAGGCGATACGTCGAAGCATTGATCTCCAGGGCCGTACCCGTCTCCGCGGCGGCGGCGGCGATGGTCTCGATGTCCAGCGGCATCGCGTCGCGTTTGTTGATCAGCCGGCCCGTGGGGTGGGCGACGACGTTGACGAACGGATTGCGTATCGCGGCCAGCGTGCGCCGCGTGTTCTTCTCCACGTCCGTGCCCTGCCCGGCGTGGATGGAAGCCACCACCCAGTCGAGCTCCGCCAGAAGCTCGTCGTCGTAGTCCAGCGCGCCATCTGCGAGAATGTCCACCTCCGCACCGACCCATACCGTGATTCCCGCCGCCCCCGCCGCCGCCGAACGAACATCGCGGATGTGCTGGCGCAGCCGCTCCGGCGTCAGCCCGTTAGCGATGACGCTGCTTTTCGAGTGATCGGTGATGCACAAGTATTCGTAGCCCCGCGCGCGGGCCGCCGCGATCATCGCGGCGATGGTCTCGCGCCCGTCGCTGGCGGTGGTGTGCATGTGCAGGTCGCCCCGGATGTCCGCCAGCGTCAGCAGGTCTTTCGGCGTCTCGGTGAGCTCGAATTCCCCGCGATCCTCGCGAAGCTCCGGCGGAATCCAGGGCAGCCCGAGCGCCGCGTAGATGTCGGCTTCCTCGCGCGAGGCGATGACGCGCTCGCCCTCGGTCAGGCCGTATTCGTTCAGACTCCAGCCGCGCTTCACCGCCCGCTCGCGCAGCCGGACGTTGTGCTCCTTGCTGCCGCTGAAGTACTGCCACGCCGCGCCGAAACTCTCCGCGGGCACGACGCGTAAATCGACCTGCACGGTCTCGCCGCTCTCGAACGCGAACAGCGCCGAGCCTTTCGTGTCGCCGGCGGCCAGCACCTGCGTGACGCCTGCCAGTTTCGCGAACGCCGCGATCGTCGCGGGCCCATCGGCGGCGATGCACAGCAGGTCGAGGTCGCCGATGGTCTCGCGGCCGCGGCGCAGCGATCCGGCGGTCTCGACCCGCTGCACTCCCGGCAGACCGCGAACGCGGGCGGCCACGCGCTCGGCTAGCGTCGCCGCCACGCCGAGCCGCACCCGCCCCGCGACGCTGGCGACGAACTCGAGCCCGCGGCGAAGCTGCTCAATACTCTTGTCGCCCAGGCCTTTCAGCCCCTTCAGGCTGCCGGCGTCGAGCGCCCGGCGCAGGTCGGCGAGACAGGTGACGCCGCGCTCGCGCCACAGCAGCGCCGCTTTCTTCGGCCCAAGCTGCGGAACACGCAGCAGTTCAAGCAGCGTCGGCGGCACGGTTTTCTCGACCTCGTCGCGCAGCCCCAGGCGCCCCGTGTTCAACAGTTCCGCGATTTTTTCCGCGGAACCCTTCCCCACACCGGGAATGCCGGCCAGCTCGCCGCGCGCGGCCAGGTCGTTGATGTCCGCCGCCAGGTCGTCGACCCCGCGAGCCACGCGACGATAAGAAGTCACGCGGAACGGATCGTCTCCGGCGATCTCCATCAGATCGGCGAGTTCTTCAAATGCCCGCGCCACTTCCGCGTTGGTCATGGGGTGCTCTCGGTATCGGTCGGCGCCGCTGCGCGACGCGCGGCGCTTTCGGACGGTCTGCAACTACTAGTCCGATTGCCACAAGCCGACGATCGCCGTCAGCAGCGCCACCAGCAGTACGACCCCGAGAAGATAAGCCAATCGCCGCCGGAATGGAGAGCCCGTAGCTGAATACCGCGTCCGCCGGAACGCCCCGCCGATCCACGCGGCCAGCGCCGAAACCGGCAGCGCCGCCACCTGCGCGAGCAGGAAGCCGAAGCACAGGCAGAACAGCGCAAGCCGCGCGTCGAGCGGCGTGTCGCCGCGCGGCAGGATCATCGCGAAGCTGCTGAGCGCCGCGCCAAACCCCAGCGAGCTCACTACCCAGGCGATTCGGAACCGCACCCAGAATTCGGACCTCGAGCGAACGGACATGCGGGCACCCCCGACAATGTGGTCGTTCTGTTCCGATCGCGGATGCGTGTCTCCACGCGGTGCGCTGGCCGACACTCTGATCTATAGGCAGTGCGTCTCAGGATATCGCCTGTCTCGCGCGGTGTGGCCGAAATGAGCGCGCGCGGCTTCCTTCGCTGCGGCGAAGCGAGTCTGCCCGCCAGGCGCCGGATTGAAGTATCCAACTTTGCATAGAGTTGTGAAACACGCTCTGTGGCGCCGAGCCGGCAGCCCGGCGAGCCGCGCCCACGGTTACAATGTCGCTTCGAGCGGGCGGTCGGTCTGCCTGCCGCGGCAGTACGCGGTTTCGGTCGCGTCTGGCGCCCGCGGCCTAGCCGCATCAGAGTGCGGAGCAAGAATGTCCGGACCGCAGGAGCTCTTCGCGACGCAGCAATCCGGCCGCGAGCGGTCGCTCGATGAGACGACCGACGCCGGCGGGGCACGCCTGCGCGAGAGCATCGATCACGGCCGCTTCCTGCCCGGCACCATCGTCGCCGAGCGTTACCGCATCACGCACATGCTGGGTCGCGGGGGCATGGGTGAGGTGTACCGGGCCGATGATCTCAAACTCGAACAGCCCGTCGCCCTGAAGTTTCTTCCGGCGCGTTTCTCCGACCACGCGGGCCGCGTGGATCGCTTCCTGAACGAGGTGCGCGTCGCGCGGCAGGTTTCGCACGCCAACGTCTGCCGCGTGTACGACGTGGGCGACGTCGACGGGGCGCACTACCTGTCGATGGAGTATGTCGACGGCGAAGACCTGGCCTCGCTCCTGCGGCGCATCGGGCGGCTGCCGGGCGACAAGGCGGTGCAGATCGCGCGGCAGTTGTGCGCCGGGTTGGCCGCCGCCCACGAACGCAGCGTGCTGCACCGCGATTTGAAGCCCGCAAACATCATGATCGACGGCCGCGGCCGCGTGCGCATCACCGACTTCGGCCTGGCCGGGCTGATCGAGGAGTTTCGTGGCGCGGAAATCCGCGTCGGAACCCCCGCCTACATGTCGCCCGAGCAGCTCGAAGGCCGAGAGGTCTCCGCCCGCAGCGACATCTACTCGCTCGGCCTCGTGCTCTACGAGATGTTCACCGGCAAGCCGGCGTTCACCGCCAGCAACCTGACCGAGTTGATGCAGACGCGCTCCGAATCGATGCCGTCCAGTCCCAGCACGATCGTCCCCGACCTCGACCCGGCCGTCGAACGCGTCATCCTCCGCTGTCTGGAAGCCGATCCGCGCCAACGACCCTCGTCAGTGCTCGCGATCGCGGCGGCGCTGCCCGGCGGCAACCCGCTGGCGGCGGCGCTGGCGGCGGGCGAGACGCCGTCACCAGAGCTGGTCGCCGCGGCCAGCGTCTCCGGCGTGATTTCGCCGGCGTTCGGCGTGATCTGTGCCGCCGTGGTGCTGCTCGGGCTGGGCGCGGTGATGCTGGGCGCGTCGCAGGCGCAGCTCATCAACCGCGTTGCGCCGGAAAAGCGACCGGAAGTGCTGATCGACCGCGCGCGGGCCCTGATCGCCAAGATTGGCTACGACGCGCGTCCGCTGGATACCGCCAGCGGTTTCGAGTTCGACCGCGACCGCATCGACTACATCCGCCGCAACAGCCTGAGCCCCGGCCGCTGGCGGGCGCTGGAGGCGCGGCCCGCGCCCCTCGATTTCTGGTTCCGCCAGAGTCCGCGTCTGCTCACTCCCAAAGACATGCTCTACAGTCGCGGCATCGTCAGCCGCACCGATCCGCCGCCGATGGTCAGTGGCATGGTCGAGGTGCTGCTCGATCCCGCCGGCCGGCTGATCAGCTTTCGCGCGGTTCCGATGCAGGTTGAGAAAGGTCCGGTGGCCAGCGCAGCGCCGGACTGGGCGACGCTGTTCGAAGCGGCCGACCTGCAGATGACCGATTTTCGACAGGTGACGCCCGAGTGGCTGCCGCCGGTGTACGCCGACCGCCGCGAGGCGTGGGTGGGGGCCCTGCCGGGTATGCCCGACATGTCGCTGCGCGTCGAAGCGGCGGCGTGCCGCGGTCGGCCGGTGTTTTTCGAGATCATCCATCCGTGGTCGCGTCCGACCGCGCAGACGCCGCGCGAGCCGGCGCCGACCGAAACGGTCGTGACCATCGCGGGCATCCTGATGTTCCTGCTGGTCATCCCGACGGGACTGTGGATGGCGCGGCGCAACCTGCGGCTGGGGCGCGGCGATCGCCGCGGCGCCACGCGGGCGGCGGCGCTGGTGCTCGTGCTGCGGATGGCGGCGTGGGCCCTGGTCGCGAATCACGTTGCGGATTTTCAGGCGGAGACGCGGCTGTTTGTGGCGGCGCTGTCCAACGCGCTGTATGTCGCAGCGCTGTGCTGGGTTTTCTACGTGGCGCTGGAGCCCTATGTCCGCCGCCTGTGGCCGGACACGCTCGTGGGCTGGACGCGGGCGCTCGCCGGGCAGTGCGGCGATCCGCTGGTCGGCCGCGACGTGCTGATCGGCGCGATGTCCGGCATCGGCTTCGCGCTGGTGTCGCAGATTATCGTGCTGCTGCCGGGGTGGACGGGCGGGCGGGGCGCAGCGCCGCTGGTCAACGAGCCCATGGCGCTGGTCGGCGGCCGGGGCGTCGCTGGGACGATTGTTGACCTGGTTCCGTTCGCGATTTTCATGGGCATGTTCCACGTACTCCTGCTGCTTGTCCTGCGGGTGGTGACGCGCCGCGAGTGGATCGCGGCGACGCTGTTCGTGTTCATCACGACGTCGCTGTATGTGATGGCCGGCGACAGCCCGCTGATCGACGCGACGGCTTCGCTGCTGGTTTCGGCCGCGGTCGTATTTGTCATCGTGCGGTTCGGCCTGCTGGCGGCGAGCGTGAGCTGGTTCGTGCAGCTTCTGCTTCTGTTCATGCCGGTGACGACGCAGGTGTCCGCGTGGTACGCTTCCGCCGGCTTGGCAGCGCTGGCCGTTGTACTGGTGCTGGCGGGCTGGGGGCTGCGGACGGCGCTGGCCGGTCGGCCGCTGCTGGCGTTCCGGCTGGTGCCGGATTGAGACGATGGGCCGGGTCGGGGCGGATTCGCGAGGGCCGAAGATGAAGGCTCAGGATGAATCGAACGGACGCGGTGTCGATCTGCCGCGAATCGAGCGGGCGGTGCGCGAGATCCTGATCGCCATCGGCGAGAATCCGGAGCGCGACGGAATTCGCGAAACGCCGGCGCGGGTCGCGCGGATGTACGCCGAGCTGTTCGCCGGACTGCACGAAGACCCGGAGCGGCACCTGGAGACCAGCTTCGACGAGGACCACCATGAAATGGTCATTCTTCGCGACATTCCGTTCAATAGCATGTGCGAACACCACCTGATGCCGTTCGAGGGACGGGCGCACATCGCGTACATCCCCGGCGGGCGGATCGTGGGGCTTTCCAAGCTCGCGCGAATTGTCGATGCGTTCGCGGCGCGGCCGCAGGTGCAGGAGCGGCTCACCTCGCAGATCGCCGATCTGCTGGCGCAGCGCGTTCACGTCAACGGCTGCGCCGTGGTGATCGAGGCGGTGCACACCTGCATGACCTGCCGCGGCGTGCGCAAGCCCGGCAGCGTGATGGTGACGTCGGCGCTGCGCGGCACCATGCACTCGAACCAGAGCACGCGGAACGAGGCCATGACGCTGCTGCGCGGCAAGTAGCCGCCGCGGGCCGCCGGCCAGAACGTGCTGTTTCAACAACTCTATCTCAAGCGAGGGCGGACGGATGACTGTGTACAACGTACGGGCGCTTGCGAGCGCGATCGGGCTGCTCGGCGGACTGGCCGCGATCGGCGCGCGGGCGGATGAGCCACCGCCGCCGAACCTCAAGGAGCCGGTGGATTACGTTTCGTGGCTGAACAAGCAGTACGGCGGCATTCGAGACAACGCGGCGGACGGCTACAACCAGGCCGCCGAAGCGTTCGTCGATGACGAGGCGCTTGCCAAGGACTTGAAAGACAAGCCGTTTCGCGAGTGGGGCGACAAGCACAAGACCGCGGTGAAGGCGTGGATCGACAAGAACCGCTCCGCGCTCGATGCGTTCCTCGCGGCGACGGCGCAGGGCGGCTGCTATTTTGAGCTGGCGCCCGCAGGTTCTCCGCTGCTGGAGATCGCGCTGCCCGAACTCTCCAGCATTCGAAGCGTCGCGCGGCTGCTTCACTACGAGGGGCTGCTCGCGGCCAGCGCCGGCGAGGCGGAAACCGCAACGCGCAACGCCGTCGCGCTGGTGCGGGCGTCGGCGCACCTGCAAACGCAGCCTTTCATCATCTCCTACCTCGTCGGCATCGCCGTGGAGGCGTTGGGTCAGGACTTGCTGGCGCAGATTCCTGTGCTGGCGGCGGAGAAGGCCGATTACGCGGCGATCCTGAAACGCCTGCGAACCGCTAACCCGCCCATTCGCCGGCCGACGCGGCAGTTCGAGTCGGAGCGGCTGACGTTCCTGGACGGCGTGCAGCGCTACGCCCAGGACACCGACGGCGACGGCAAGATCGACCGGATCGCACCGGCGCAGGCCCTCGGCGGCGGCAAGGGGTTCGCGCTCGCCGCGCCGCAGACCCTCGAAGAACTGCTGGCCGACGCCAAGCCGCTCTACGATCGCCTCGTCGCGCTGCCCAGCGAGCCGCCGGCGACCGTGAGAGCCGCGGGCGAGAAGATCGTCGCCGATGCGCGGGTCGGCGGGGCTTCGCTCCAGGCGATCCTCCTGCCGAGCCTGGGCCGCGCGGTCGAGTTGCACTACCGTGCGGCGGCGACGCGCAGCGGAACGCGGCTGCTGCTGTGTCTGCACGCCTTCAAGCAGACCAACGGCCGCTGGCCGAATGATCTGAAGGAAGCGCTCAGCGGCGAATCGGCCGCGATCCTGAAGGATCCGTTCTCCGGCAAGGACTTTGTCTACAAACTCGTCGATGGCCAGCCGCTGCTGTACTCCGTCGGCCACGACGGCAAGGACGACGGCGGCAAGCGCGCAGCGGACGGCAAGCAGTTCAACGAGAGCGAACCGTGCGACGCCGTGTTCTGGCCGCCGGGGGAGTGACGCCGACATGCTGGGAAAGTCGAAGTGCCGCCCGTCGGCGCGCGTTCGCCGCGGGCGCAGACCGCACCAACCGTTCGAGCGTAGGCCGGCGTTGCGATGATCGCGACACATCGGCTGACCCGATTCGTTGCGCCGAGCGGGCTTGGCCGCCACGCCGAACCATCGAAACCCGGGGGCGGCGATTGAAATCGCGGGGGGGCGACGCGCCTGACATGCGACCGACGATGCGATCGCGGTAGAATCGGTGTGCAGCCGTCGGAGCGAATCATGTCGGCCAATCAGCCTTGGGCTGAACCGAATGCGACCTCCCCGCGCCCAGACGCGGCTTGGCGCTGGGCCCAGCGCTTTCTCCGCGCGTCACAGCGTCTTCGCCGAATCCTCGTCTCTCGTCGTGCGATGACGTTTCCGCACGTCGCGCGCGTCGTTCTGCGCGGGCTGCCGCGGATGGAGCGCCGCGCACTCCAACGCGGGATTCATCGCGCGTCCGCCGGCGGTCGCCGCCTCGCAACCAGCCGACAGCCCGGAGCGAGCGGCGGCGGTCGCGGCGAGTTCTTGCGCCTGGCGCTTTTCGGCCTGCCTGGCGAGGGCCGCCCGACCGAGCAGAAGCACCGCGAGGGGCTGTTGCAGCAGCTCAGCGCCGAGATCATGCGCGAAGCTTGCGACGTGCCCACGCTCGATCGCACCGCCGCGCGGGTGATGAACCAGCCCGTCGTTCACGCCGATCCGGTGCTGGCCGGTTCGCTGCGGGCGTTCATCGCCGAGCGCCGCAGCATGCTGGAGCGCGACGCCGCCGAGCGCCGCCGGCTGATCGAGGGCGAAGACGCGCCGCGTCCCGCGCCCGCGCAGCGCGATGCCCGCGGCGACGAGCCGCCGACGCGCGAGCAGATTCTCGCCGCGTTCGAGCGCCTGCGGATCGAACTGGATGACGAGCTGCTGCACCTGAATCTGTCCGCTGCGCAGAACACGCTCGCGCGGGTCGAGGAGATGGCGCGGCGCTACCCGGCGTACATCGCCCCGTCGATCCTCGAGCGCTGCCGCACCGAGGCCACCCGCGGCGAGCAGCGCCGTCTGCGCCTTCGCGAGCAGGTGCGGGCGCTGGCCGAGCAGGCCGTCGCCGCGGCGCAGCAGGGCGATCACGAGGTCGCCGCACAGGCCCTGCGGCGGCTGTCATCCGTGCATGCCTCGCGGCCGCTGCTGCTGCCCGACGCCGAGTTCGCCGCGATTCGCGAGCGGATCGCAACCGCCAGCGACGCCGCCGAGCATCGCAGCGCCGCCCGCGAACTGGTGGCCCGCGAACGGGCCGTGGCCGCCGACATCCGCAAGCTGGCGACGATCATCCATCGCTTCCACCTCGCGTCGCGCCGCGCGCCGCACGTGGGCGAGGAGTGGAAGCGGGCCGAAGCGGTTTACAGCGCCGCCGTGCGCGAGTTGCGCTCGCACGACGTCGATTGGCTGGCTGAACTGATTATCGAGGTCGACACACTGCTCGAAGACATCCATGACACCAGCGGCCAGGCGGCGGCGCAGGCCGATCGGTTTCTTACGAGCGTGCGGGCGGCCCTGACGAAGTTGAGAGCCGAGATTCGCGCGATCGAGCAGGAGCAGACCGGTCCGCCCGGCGAAGGCGCCGCACCGCCGCGGCCCGGCGCGTGACCGGCGGTCATGCGATCGCCGGCAGTATCCGCCCGCCGCATTCGCCGAAGCCGATGCGATAGCCGCGGCCCTCGCACCATCCGGTCATCACCACGCGGTCGCCGTCCTGCAGGAACTTGCGCTGCGCGCCGTTGCCGAGCGTCAGGGGCCGCTCTCCGCGCCACGTCAGCTCCAGCAGCGATCCGGCCGAGTCGGGCGTCGGCCCGCTGATCGTGCCGCTGGCCAGCAGGTCGCCCGGGCGCAGGTTACAGCCCGTGACGGTGTGATGCGCGAGCTGCTGCGCCATGCTCCAGTACAGGTGCTTGAAGTTCGACCGGCAGATTACCTCGGGCTGCGGCATGTCCGGCGTTTGCAGCGCGACTTCCAGCCGAATGTCGAAGGTCGTTCCCGCCGCCGCGGCCGCAGGTGCGTGCCGAAGATACTCGAGCGGCGGCGGCGACTGCTCCGGCCCGGCACAGCGGAACGGGGCGAGCGCCTCCATCGGTACGATCCACGGCGATATTGTGGTCGCGAAGTTCTTCGCCAGAAACGGACCCAGCGGAACATACTCCCACTTCTGAATGTCGCGGGCGCTCCAGTCGTTAACCAGCACCATGCCGAAGATGTGCTGCTCCGCGTCGGCGATCGGAAGCGGCGCGCCCAGCGCGTTGCCGGGGCCGACGAAGAAGCCCGCTTCAAGCTCGAAGTCGACCAGCCGGCTCGGCCCGAACGTCGGCGCATCGGCGTCGTCCGCCTTGGTCTGACCGCGCGGGCGGCGAATGTCGCCGCCGCTGATGATGATCGAGCTGGCACGGCCGTGATAACCCACGGGCAGCCACAGCCAGTTGGGCTGCAGCGCGTTGTCCTTGCCGCGCATCATGATGCCGACGTTGGTCGCGTGCTCTTTCGACGAGTAAAAGTCGGTGTAGTCGCCGATCTCGCAGGGCAGGTGCAGTTCGCATTGCTCGATCGGCACGAGCGCCGCCGCGCGCAGCGTGGTGAACTCGGGCAGCGCCGCCTGTCCATCGGCCAGGAACTCGGTGATCCGCCGCCGGGCGGCCGCCCACGCCTCGCGCCCGAGACCCATGAACTTGTTCAGCGAGTGCTTGCAGAAGAGGTGCAGGTCGCCGAACTGCGGCTGAAAGAACCCGCGGTGCTCCAGCACCTTCAGATCGAGAACAAACTCGCCGATCCGCACGCCGACGTTGGGCTTTTCGGCTTCCGGCCGGCGGAAGACGCCGTACGGCAGGTTCTGGATCGGAAAGTGCGACTCCGGCGCGACCGGCACGAACGAGCGATCGACGGTGGACATCGGAACTTCTCCGCGCCGGGTGAGGCGGGCATTCTGCCCGCCGGCGAGCTGGACACCCGCCTGACCCGACTATCAGGTGGCGACCGTCCGCTACCGGCCCGCGAACAGCGGCTTGCGCTTCTCGAGGAAGGCCTTCATGCCCTCCTTCTGATCCGCCGTCGCAAAGAGCATATAAAACAACTTGCGCTCGTACTCCAGCCCTTCCGACAGCGTCGTCTCATGCGCCTTCAGCACCGCCTCTTTGGCCAGTCGCAGCGCCAGCGGCGACTTGCCGCACAGCTCGTGGCACACGTTCAGCGCCTCGTCAAAGTAATTCTCCGCGGGCACTACGCGGCTGATCAGCCCGGCCGCCAGCGCTTCATGCGCTGTGATCTGCCGGCCGGTCAGCACGAGGTCCATCGCCCGCGCCTTTCCGATCGCCCGCGTGAGCCGCTGCGTGCCGCCCGCACCGGGCATGACGCCGATGTTGATTTCCGGCTGGCCGATCCGCGCGGTCTCCGCCGCGATGATGATGTCGCAGTGCATCATCAACTCGCAGCCGCCGCCGAGCACGTAACCGCTGATCGCCGCGACGATCGGCTTCTGAATCCGCCGGATGCGCTCCCACTTTGCGAACTGGTTGCGGTAGTACATGTCCACCATCGAGGCTTCGGCCATCTCGCCGATGTCCGCCCCGGCCGCAAAGGCCCGCTCGTTGCCGGTGATCAGCGTGCAGCGAATCTCCGCGCTCGCCTCATACGCCTCGAACCCTGCGACGATCTGGTCCATCGTCGCCATGTTGAGCGCGTTCAGTTTGTCGGGCCGGTTGATCCGCAGAATGCCCACGCCGCCGCGCGTTTCCAGCAGGATTTCGTTTGCCATGCGTCGAATGGTACGTAGCGGTCTCAGCCCGCACAACGGCGGCGCGCGCTGCGCGGCCGCGGTCGCGCGACCACCGCAGGTTCACTCTCCCCCGAGACTTCGCCGGGCGCCGCGCCCATGCCGAGCACTCGCGGCGATACCGGTTACAATCCGACCGTCGTCCTCGGCCGATTCGTCCGGCTGGGCCGCCGGCTCGACCGCACCCGGAGCTACCGCGTGAATCAATCCATCGTTGAGTTGTTCCGCGCGGGCCGCAGCGCCCGAGTGCGGCGCCGCGCCGGATGGCTGGCGACGATCCTGGGGCTCACCATTGCCGGGTGCGGCGGCTCGCGTCCCGCGATTTCCGGCAGCGGCGTTGCCGCTCGCGAAGCTCGCCCGATCGAGGGCGTGCGCGTTGTCCGCGTCGAAATTCCCGCCGCCGTCGAAATCTCCGTGGGGAAGGCCGGACCTGCCGAGATCGAAACGGACGACAATCTGCTTCCGCTGCTCGAAACGGTCGTGCAGGGCGAAGAGCTGATTTTGCGTTTCGCGCAGGACTGCACGCCGCGCACACCGCTGCGCGTCAGGCTTCCGCTGAAACATCTCGACGCCCTCTCCGCCGCCGGCGCCGGCAAGACGAGCGCCACCGGCATCACGGGCGAGAGTCTGGAAGTGGAAGTTTCGGGCGTCGCGGACGTCGAGCTCGCCGGTCAGGTCTCCGATGTGCGTATCCGCCTCTCCGGCACGGGAACCGTGAACGCCGCCAGGCTCGCCGCGGAGACGGCGAACATTACGTTAACGGGCACGGGGAACATCGACGTAAACGCGCGGCAGCGTGTCGACGTGTTCCTGACGGGCACGGGAACCGTGAGCTACACGGGGAACCCGGTGCTGAACTCGCAGGTCACGGGCACAGGCAAGGTGCAGCGGCGGGGAACATAGCGAACCTGGCCAATGAGGCCGCGCCACCAAAGGGTGGAGGGGGGCACTCTGCCCGCTAAAGCTAGCGCGCATTCCGCGGGCGTTTTGTGGTGAGCGTGCAAGGTTCCGAAGACGAAGCCCGGCTGAAGCCGGCTGAAGTGAGAGTGACAGTAGGATGAATGTAGTCAGGCCGGCCACCAGCGGCTGAACCCGGTGGCAAAAACCGGCCGGCTGAAGCCCGACCTCGCGTGACGCTGCGCTCCAGTGCGGGCGACGCGGGTGCGGCAGACTCGCGCGTTCAATGAGTCGCAGGCGAAGCCGTCGGTCGTCTACTCCCTGCCCCACGATGGGCCGCGGGGAACTTGCGATCGCCCTCCGGGCACTGAGTCCGCGGACTGAACTCCCCGGCGCCGCCCGTGCAGCCATCCGGGCGAGTTCAACCGCGGCCCCGCGCGGTTGTCGCCCCCCATCCCGATTCGCGCGCCCGCCGCCACGACACGCGCAAAGATCACATTGCGTTCTGATTTTCCCTCCGCATATAATCTGCGTGCCACGTTAACACGGCGGTTCATCGGCGAGCGCTGAAAACGGAAGTGCGAGTTCGACGAGCGCACGGAAGCGTCACGCCGCCGGGCGGGCGGGCGACTCTCCGTACGCTGCGATTTTTCGCCCGTGTCGCTGCCCGGCGGCACGGGCCGTGGGTTTGGTCGGCGCGCTGCGCGTGGCGCGGCGCCGCCGGGGCGCAGTGAGTGGAACCGGTTTGCAGGAGTCCGTGCGTGAATCCAACGCTTGCGTGCATTGGCGGGACCGCGGCGTATGACCTCCTGCGCGACGGCGCGTTCGTGGCCCGCCGTCTGGGGGCCCAGGAGACGCCCTTCGGCCGGTCGCAGCCGGTCTATCTCTGCGAGTCGCGCTTCGGCCAGTTCCTGTTTCTCTCGCGGCACGGGGAGACGGGCTATGACCTGGCCCCGAGCTTTGTGAACTACCGCGCGAACATTTACGCACTCAAGCTGCTGGGTGTGCGCTCGATCGTGTCGTGGAGCGAGACGTGCGCGATCAACCACAACTACCGCATCGGGCAGTTCGTGCTGGTCAACGACCTGATCGATGAGACCGTGTCGCGCCGCAACACGTTCTTCGAAAATCAAGGCATCGGCGTCGTGCGGCAGTGGCCGGTGTTCTGCCCCAGTTTGCGCAACGCCTACGCCACTGCCCTGGAGACCGAGCGCTGCCGCCATACCGACGCGGGCGTCTACGTCTGCGTCGAGGGCCCGCGCCGCGAGACCGCCGCCGAAGCCCGCAAGTACGCCGCCTATGGCGGCGACCTGATCGGGCAGTCGCTCGCGCCCGAGGTCTTCCTCGCAAAAGAACTGCAAATGTGCTACGCCAGCCTGTGCTACGTGGCCCGCTACGCGGAGAGCGGCAGCAACTTCCGCCCGTTCGAGGGCGGCCGCGTGCTGGAAGAGTCGATCGAGCAGCAGCGCGCCGCCGCCGCCGTCGAGCTCCTGCCGCGCCTGCTCGAACGCCTCTGCGACGTGCTGCCGCGCACGCCCGGCGTGTGCTCGTGCGAATCGGCGATGGCCCACCACATCTCCAATGGCCAGATCGGCAACGACTGGCGCTCGTGGTTCGAGGAAACGGTCGCGCCGCCGGTGCTGCCCCTGGGAGATTCCCGACCGGCCGCCCCCGCAATCGTCTCGTAGCGTCCGCCCGTGCTGCTCCGCGCCGCCTGGGTTGCACCGGTCGCGTCGCCGCCCATTCGCGACGGCTGGGTGGCGGTGCACGGCGGCGAGATCGTCGCCGTCGGAAGCGGTCGCGCTGCGGGGTTGCCGCTCGATCTGTCGCGCGACCAGCGCGACCTGGGCGATGTCCTGCTCACTCCCGGCCTGGTCAATGCGCACACCCATCTGGAGTTGACGTGCTACGCCGGGCGGATCGCGCCCGCGCCGTTCTGGGAGTGGATCGGAAACCTGATCCCGCTCCGCGCCGCGCCAGGACAAATCGAGCGCGAGAGCCGCGGCGTCCGCGACGGGGCCGAGCAGTCGCTCCGCGCCGGTGTCACGTGCGTCGGCGATATCTCGCGCTGCAATCTGCACTGGCCGGTGCTGAAACCGCTGCGGCTGCGCAAGGTCTGCTTCGTCGAGCTGCTCACACTGGCCGATCACCCGCCGCGAAACCCCGACGAACTCCGCGCGGGCGTCGACGCGGTCGTAGAGGACGAGTTGCTGACGGTCGGCGTGACGCCGCACGCGCCCTACTCGGTGCCGGCGGGGCAGATTCGTGCGGCGATCGCACTGGCGGCCGAGCGGCGGCGACCCTGGACCACGCATTGGGCCGAATCCCCGGAAGAAATCGCGTTCCTCGCCGGCGTCGAGCAGGGTCTGCCGGAATGGGTGCAGCCCGGCCCGGCGCGCTTCGGCATCCGCCCTCCGCTCACCGACCCATTTGTGTATCTCGATTCACTGACCGGGGCCGCGCCGCCGGGGTTGCTGGCGCACGTGAACTACATCGACGACCGCGGCATCGACCGGCTCGCGGCCGCGGGGCATTGCGTCGCGTACTGTCCGCGGGCGCACCGCTTCTTCGGCCACCCGCCGCACCCGTTCCGCGAGCTGCTCGCGGGCGGCGTGAAGGTCGTCCTGGGCACCGACAGTGCGGCCAGCAACGAGGATTTGTCGGTATTGAAGGAAGCCCAGTTCGTCGCCCGCAACGTGAAGGACGCCCCGACGGCCGACGCGCTGCTGCGAATGATCACGCTGGACGCCGCTGCCGCGCTCGGGCTGGGTGCCGCAATCGGCTCGATCGAAGTCGGCAAGCGGGCCGATCTGGCTGCATTCCCATGCGACCCGCCCGCCGGCGACGTCGTTGCCGCCCTCATCCATGGCGCGCCCCCGCCGGCGCGGGTGTGGGTCGAAGGTGTCGAAGTTGCGCCGCCGGGGGGGGCGGGTTGAGCGGAGCGAAGCCCACCGCGCAGGCTCACAGGCTTCCGACGGTCGGCTCCGCGTTGCTCAACCCTCCCGACGAGGCACTCCGCGGCGAGGTTCGCCGCGTTGCTTCGAGGCGGGTGTTTTTTTAGCTTTACGCCGCGCCGGCATGCTCACGCCGAGTACGGCGAGAGCATGCCACGCACGGCGAGCGCATGCCACGCGCGGCGAGCGCGTGCCACGCGCGGTCTTAACTCGCTACTCGCTACTCGATACTCGCTACTCGCCTCACGGGCACCCGCTGAACAAACACGTGAGGAACGGATCGATGTCGAAGAAGTCAACGCCGCCGTCGCCGTTCACGTCGCCATTGTCGCAGCCCGGATACGCGGCGGCGTACGCCGGCGGATCGAACAGCGCCAGCAGGAACGGGTCGATGTCGAAGAAGTCGACCACGCCGTCGCAATTTACGTCGCCCCGAAGCCGAGTCTCGCACAGATCATCCCGCCCGTTGCCGTTCATGTCGCCGGCGCAACCCGCCTCCAGCGGGAACCACGTGCCGCCCCGTGCCAGGCAGATCGGCTCCGCCAGAACCTGGCAGCGCCCATCGGGCAGGCAGCAGGGCCGACCACCGCCCGGCGGCGGAAAGTGCAGTACGCCCGCCGGTCCGGGCATGGGCGCGCCAACGACCACCGCGGTCCATCCGCTGGGGTGCGGCTTCCAGCGGATCTGCGGCAGATCGACCCAGAAGGTGAGCCAGGGCGAGGGCGCGCCGTCGATCAGCAGGGTATTGACGGTCCAATCGGCGGTGAAAACGCCGAAGGCGTTGTCGAGCGGCGTACCCAAGGGCAGCGAAGAGACCTGAAAAGGCACCATGATGTTGGTCGCGACGTCTACGCCTCCGGGGCTGACGATGCGGATGATTGCGGGCGGCGCGGTCCAGATCGCCACCGGCGTACCGTTGGGCACGGGAACGATCGGAAACATGTCGTTAATGAAGGGTTGCACGCCCGGCATGCCGGGATTGGCGTCGACAATCTGGAGCGCCATCGTGCCCGGTAGCGTCGGGCCGAGCACGAGTTGTGTGGTCAGGATCGGGTCGTTGGCCGGGTTAGTTTCGAAGAGCTGCTCGGCGAGCTCGTAGTAGGTTCCGATCGACGCCGTCTCGGAGACCTGGATGGTGCTGGGCGTCGGGAAGCCGCCGACGTTGATGGGATTCAGTCGGTTGATCGTGACCGTCTGCGTCCAGATCGTCGTCAGCGAGTCCTGCCCGCCGAACGTGATCTGGCTGAATGGGTTCGGCCCGCCGGCGTTGAACAGGTTATCCGGCATCGGCTGGCCGCCGGCCAGCGGCATCCATACGGAGTTTGCGTAATTGCTCAGGGGCACCTGCCCCCAGGCGATGCCGGCAAGGACGGGAAGCGCAAGGCACGCGCGCATAGCAAGACTGTGCATCGTAACGACCCTCCGGAAATGGCCAGAGAAATGACAATGCCGGAGCCTGGCCCGCGGAATCGCGCTCCGACCTGCCCTGCTGCTCGAGAGTCAGTCTAGCCGTGTGCGGTTCCAGCCTGCAAGTGTTAATTCTTGTCGAAGCGAGGCAAGGGAACCGCGAGGAAGCGGCGAGCGGCATGCCACCGCGGTGCTCCGCACCGGCATGCTCACGCCGAGTACGGCGAGAGCATGCCACGCACGGCGAGCGCATGCCACGCGCGGTCTTAACTCGCTACTCGCCTCACGGACACCCGCTGAACAAACACGTCAGGAACGGATCGATGTCGAAGAAGTCAACGCCGCCGTCGCCGTTCACGTCGCCGTTATTGCAGCCCGGGTAGAGCGCTGCGTACGCCGCGGGGTCGAACAGCGCCAGCAGGAACGGATCGATGTCGAAGAAGTCGACCGCGCCGTCGCAATTCACGTCGCCGGTCGGGGCGACGCAAATCAGGTCGCGAATCTGCACGTCGTCGATGGCCGCCTCGATCACCGAGCCGTTGCCGAGATCGGCCGCGATGAAGCGCAGCCGCATCTGACTCGTCGGCGGCAGCAGGGCGGACACTTCGAACTCGTGATAGAACCAGCCGCCCATCGTGCCCAGGCCGGTCGGGCCGACCACTTCGACGTTCGTCCAGCTCGCGCCGTTGTTGTTCGACACGTCGATCGTGAACACGTCGGAGCCGGCGGCCGCGCCGGAGTTGTTCGAGAACCAGCGCCAGTAGCTGATGACCGGGCGATCCAGCCCGGCGGCATTGAGAATCGGTGAAGTCAACGTCGTTCGGCCGCCGTCCACGTCGGCCTCGCCTACGCCGCCGCCGACCGTACCCTGACCCGTGACCCAGCACAGCACGCCGGGCGCCGGCGTGTGGTCGTCCTCCGGCTGAGCCGCGGTGCCGATCGGGTCGACGCGGACCCAGAGGCCCGTGGTCGCGTCATCGCCGGGAGCACCGACGATCCAGCCGGCGTCGGCCTCTATCGTGTCCTCGAACACCTGCTCGCTGCCAAACGCCGCCACCGCCGAGTAGAACGCGATCGGCGCGGTCATCGGCTCGCGCACCACCACCCCGGTAGTGCTCTCGGCGGTGACGAAAAACCCGACCAACTCGCCGCACGGTAGCGCCGGGTAGGCGGCCGAGTACAGGTTTCCACCCAGCGGCGTCAGCGCCGCGGTCACAAAGCCGCTGCCGGTGTTGTAATGCAGCGTCGGCGTTCCCGGCTCGAGCGCGCCGCCATTCACGGCCTGCACCCGCACGCGGAACGAGCCGCCGATCGGAGAAAGCCCGGTCGGCACGCCGTCGGGGAAGCTGATCGCAATCTCCGGCGGACCGAGCTTCCACACGAACAATCCCTTCTCGATGTCGCTGCCGAGCACGATGCCGTCGCCCAGATAGGGGTCGTTGTCCCACAGCGCGTTGAACGCCGGGATGTCGTCTTCGACGTACGTGTCGAAGTAGCCGACTTCCACCGGCGCCAGCGGGTTCGTGGCGTCGAAGATGCGCAGGCCGCTGCGGTAGTTCGCCTCGAAGATGAGATTCCCGAGGCAGTAGAGATTGTGATCGATCGCCGTCGTGGTCTGTGCGAACGTGCCGGCTTCGAACGGGGCGCTGAGATTCTCGACGTTGATGATGCGCGTCACCGGCAGGTTGTCGAGTTCGTCGTTCAAGTAAACGTAGCGCTTGTCATCGCTGAGCCAGCCCTGGTGCGAGAAATCCGGATTGCTATAGCTGGCGCGCGAGAGGTCGACGAGGCTCGCCTTGTTGGTCACATCTACGATGTCCACGCCCGCGTTGCCGCCGCCGCCGGTGTTGTTGCTGAAGCAAAACGCGATTTCGCGCCCGGCGTATGGCCCGCTGGTGTAGTTGACGACCTGGCACTCGTGGACATAGCGGGCCGAGGTTCCCCACGACGCGACGTGCTGCGGTGCAGCCGGATTCGCCAGGCTGTAGATCCGCAGGCCCTGAATCGCGCCGCCGCCGCCGCCGCAGCGATACAGGAAGCCGCTGGCCTGGTTGATGAACAGCGTGTGGGTAGCGCTGGGTCCGACGTCATTGACGCTGGTGACCAGCGTGACGACCCCGGCGTCGATCTGCGCCAGGCTCATGACCTGAATGCCGCCGCCGCCCTCGCTGACGGCGTAGGCGAACTGGCCGTAGGTGCGGATGTCGCGCCACAGGCTGGTCGGCCCGGTCACAACGCCGTCGAATCCCGGCCCGGTCACAATCCGCGCATTGCTGGGATCGGTGACTTCGACCACGCCCGTGCCGCCGGACAGGCCCACCAGCGCATACTTGCGGCCGGAGGGCGAGACGTAATGCTCGACGACGCTGGCGCTCGTGAAGCTCGCGTTGAATTGGGTCACCGGAATCCAACTGAGCAGTTGCACGTTGCTGGCCTCGAACGAGATCGGCGGCGAGAAGTCGCCGGCCACCCCGCCGCCGAAGAACGGCGCCTGCGCGCCGGTGTGGTTCTCGTGGGCGAGAATAAACGTGGCCAGCGCCGCCGCACACGCGGCCGCGCCAAGGCGCGCAATACGGGAGTCCATGCGTGCTCCTGTCACAAATTGCAGAAACGGGGGTCTAATGGCCGCCAGCCCAGCCGCGGGCGGTAAAGTCGGCATCGAGCGCGCCGCGCCGCCGGCGCGAGTTCGCGCTCCAAACCACGTCTCATAGTAACGCGCCCGGCCGGGCGACTGAATGCGGTTTTTTCTGATTCGCACCGGCGGCGCGGCGGAATCGCGCGCACGCCGGCGGCGTTTTCTCATTGTGACCGGTCTTATCGGCGGGCCGCGGCGCGGCGGAGTCGAGCCGTTCCCCCGCCGGTGACGCGATTGTCGAGGACACACGGAGTTTGCCGATGGCCGGGCCGCAACCGGCCGATGCGATTCTTATCCTACTGGAGAGAGGGCTAGGCGTAGCGGCCCGGGCAGCGGCGCACGCGGCAAACGGGGACCACCATGCAATTGCGGTTGTTTCGGGCGATGCCCGTGCTGATGTGTGTGGCGCTGGCGGCGGCCGGGCTGCCCGGCTGCGTCACGGGGGCCGATCCGGACGCCGTCGCAGGCGACAACGCGACCAACGCGAACTCAGGCGCGAACGACAACGCGGCCGCGAACGACAACAACAGCGGCGACAACGACAACGACGGCGCGTCGAACGACAATGGCGTCGCGACGAACGACAACACATCCGGCAGCGGCAACGGCTGCGAGGACCGCAACAACCTGCGCGTAACGTACGTGAACGACTCGGCGGTGCGGGTGGTGTTTGTGGAGAACCATCGCGACGCGAGCAACACGGCGGTATCCGCCCGAATATTGTCTCTGCAGCCCAAGGGCTCCAGCGGCGGTACGCGGGTCGAGTGCATCGAGTGTCCGCAAACCGTCGGCGTCCGCAATATCGACTACTTCGACGCGAGTCCCAGCAGCGAAGGCGAGACGCCCCCCGACATCAGTCGCGGCGCGTTCCGCTGCGGCGGCGGCGTGACGATTACGTTCCTCGCGGATAAGACGGTGTCAATTGTGGTGGATGACTGAGCGGAAGCAATCGTGAATGGCGAATAGCGAATAGCGAATGGCAGAGACCCAGTCGCCGTGACGCGGCGGCAAGTACGCACGAGCAAGCAGCCAGCGCACTGCGGCCAAGCAAGCCGCGTCGGTCGGAGTCTATGTAATCCGACGCAACGCCGCACCGACTATCGCGTCAACACTCTCTTGCACTTCGCTCTTCGCCATTCGCTATTCTCTATTGCCTTACGCATATCTCACCCAGCGCAGCAGCTCCCGCGGCGTCGGCGACTTGCCGTACATCAGCACGCCTACGCGGAACACCTTGCCGGCCATCCACATCATGACGATGACGGTCGCCCATAGCAGCGCCAGCGTCGCGACGATCTGCCACATCGGCGTGTCCGGGTCGGCACAGATGCGCAGGATCATCACAAAGGGCGTAATCGGCGGAATGAAGCTCAACACGGTGCTCATCACGCCGTGCGGGTTCTCGACCAGGATCGGCCACAACATCAGCGGCACGACGTTCAGGATCGTCAGCGGCGAACTCATGCTCTGTGCTTCCTTCAGCGTGTTGCACGCCGAGCCGATCGCCGCCAGCAGCGCCGCCATGAACAGAAATCCGGGCAGGAAGTACAACCCGACATACAGCAGCCGCTCGCCGGTAACCAGATTCGCCATGTTGTACGTGCGCGCGGAGTAGTACCCCACGGCGCACCAAACCCCCAGCGTCAGCAGGCCGACCGCCGACATGCCGAGGATCTTGCCGCTCATGAGTTGCATCGGGCTGACCGCGGCCAGCAGCACTTCGACCACGCGCGTGCTCTTCTCCTCGAGCAGGCTCGTCAGCAGCCCCATGCTGATGCCGAATGTACCCATGTAGATCAGGAACATGAACACGAACGGAGTCAACATGCGGGTCATGCGGTCGTCCGCGTGCTTCGTGCCGCTGCGGGCGTCGATTTCGCTCACCCGCGGCTCGGCGCTCACTTTCGCCAGCGCCAGCGGATCGATCGGCGGCTGCTGCGCCGCGCAGCGCGCCACGATCACCGCCTGGTGCAGCGCCTTCTGAATCGCGCGGCTGGCCGCCAGTTGATTGTCGCGCCGCCCCAGTTCGCTGGGGGCGCTGCCGGTGACGGTTTCCGGCGGCACGATGAGGTATGCGTACCAGTCGCCCTTTTGCACCGCGGCGCGCAGCGTCTCCGCGGAAGCGTCGTTGGGCGCTCGCACGGCTTCAAACGGCCGGCTGGGATTTTCGGCGTTGTAGACGGCGAGCTGCGCCGCGAACGGCGTGAACACGCCGCCGTGCCGGTCCACGACGGCGATCTTGCGGAGCGCGAGCTTCTCCTTCTGAGCCGCCTTGTTCAACGGCTCGATGGCGAACACCGCGCCCATGATGATCAGCGGCATGAAGATCACGCCGAAGAGGAACGCGCGCGTCTTGACCGTTTCAAGAAACTCGCGCCGCGCGATCAGGTAGATCTTCTTCATGCGGTGACCTCCGCGAGCACGTCGTCGGCGCCTGCACGCGCCGAATCCTGCCCGACCAGTTTGACGAACAGCTCCTGCAGGCTCGGGCGGTGCACTTCGAAGCGCGTCATGCGCACGTGATCCAGCGCGTGCCGCAGGATCGCCTCGGCCTCCACGCCCTCCGCCAGTTCCAGCCGCGCGCCGTCGCCGCCGACTTCCGCCGAGACGACGCCGGGCAGGCTGGCCAGCGTGCGGAAGTCGCCGACGCCGTCGATGTGCAGGCTGCGCGTCGCAAAGCGCGAGCGCACCTCCGCCACGCTGCCTTCGATCAGCAGCCGCCCGCGGTTGATGAGCACGATGCGGTCGCAGAGCCGCTCGGCCTGCTCCATCTGGTGCGTGGAGAAGATGATCGTCTTGCCCGCCCGCCGCAGTTCGATCATCAGGTCTTCGAGCAACTCGCGGTTGAGCGGGTCGAGTCCGGAGAACGGCTCGTCGAGGATCACCAGTTGCGGGTCGTGCAGCAGCGTGGCGATGAACTGCACCTTTTGCTGCATGCCCTTCGAGAGGCTGTCGACGGTCTTGCGGCGCCAGTCCATCAGGCCGACGCGCTCCAGCCCCTCGGTCACGCGGCGATCCAGATCGGCGCCGGAGAGGCCCTTCAACTGGCCGAAGTACCGCAGGGTGGTCTCGACCGTCATCTTACGATACAGCCCGCGCTCCTCGGGCAGATAGCCGATGCGGTCCTTGATCTCGCTGGCCCGCGGATGGCCGAGGATCGAGATCGAGCCCGAATCGGGGATCAGAATGCTCATCACCATGCGGATCGTGGTGGTCTTGCCCGCGCCGTTCGGGCCCAGGAAGCCCAGCACGATCCCCGCCGGAACCCGCAGGCTCAGGCGGTTTACGGCTACGAAGCTGCCGTAAGACTTGGTGATCTCCGTAAGCACCAGTGCGTTTTCCATGCATCCTCTCTCGCCGGCGGAGGTTGGCCGCGGCCAGGGCCGCGCGCTGCCGCCGGCGTATGATCCAAGAGATACCACACGGCGGGCGAATCTCAAATTACACGTCGGCGGGAAGTTTGTAGCCGCCGACAACTCCGCACACCCCCGCGCCGCCCCCCGACAACCCCCGACGCCCCGCGACGAACCCCCGCAGCCCCCGCGCAGCGCGCCCCCCGCAATCCCCGCATCAGGCTCCGGCAAAGCCCCGCGAGAAGATGCCGCGTCGTAGCAGCCCCGAGTCCCCCAGCCCGCCGAAGGGATTCGGCGGCAGCGCGCTTCGCACCCGTAAGCTCTCAATTAGCCATTAGCCATTAGCCATTTGCTATTCTGTAATCCCGCCTCATTTCGCGTACCCGATGAACACAAACGGCGCCCAGAAATACGGTTCAGGATGTGCCGCCCGCAGCTCTTTCCGCGCCGCCGTGAACGCCGCCAGCTTGTCCACGTCGTCGGCGACTACCGTGCTGTGCCCGTCATTGCTCGCGAGCTGCTCGTAAAACCGCGCCATGAGCAGCGCGGTGCTGGCGTCGTTTACGCGCCAGAGGCTGGCGATCACGCTCGGCGCGCCGGCGTACTGAAAGCCGATCGGCAGCGCATAGACCGCCTCGTCGCGCTGCCGTCGTCCGACCTGCGTCTCGCAAGCGCTCAGCACCACCAGCTCGCAACGGCTCAGGCGGTCCGCCCAGTGCGCCAGCATCTCCTGCAATGTCAGGAACCCGTTGTCCGCGCTGCTCACCTCCGGCGGCAGCGTCAGCGCCAGGCTGCTGTACGTCGCGAACTCGGTTTCGTCCGCGATCTGGTGCGTGGCCAGGTGCAGAAACCGCGCGGTCGGCGCCGCCGCGTAGAGCGCCGCCTCGGTGGCTGCTTCGCCCAGCAGCAATTGCACGCTCGCGCCGTCCCCACCGATCGTTGCGGCCGGCGTGCTCGTGCCGCGCGGGCGCTCCTCTGCGCCGCCCACGGCCGCGACCCGCAGCGCGTGTGCGATCGCCAGCACTTCTGCCCGCGTGCCCGGCAGCGGCGCGAGCGAACCAAACCGCTCGGCCAGGCCGCTGCGCTCCACGGCCAGCGCCAGCGCCGCGCCGCTTTGCCGCCCCGCGAGCGCTTCGCGCGGCGGCAGCCGCGCCACCTCAGCTCCCAACGGACCGGGATCGATCTGCGTCGTCCGCGTCTCGCCGCGCCGCCAGTACGCGACCGCAATCGCACCGGCGGCGCGTTGCCCGTCTTCGATCGCGTCGCTCGCCGCCCGCACCAGCCGCCGCAGGTCGATGTAGCCGTCAACGCCGGCGCTGTCGTACGCGACGATCACGTCGCCGGCCTGCAAGCCGGCCTGCGCCGCCGTGGAATCGCGAGCCACGTCCAGCAGCAGCGCGCCCGTCTCCGGCGGCTGGGCCTGCGCCGCCTCGCCCGACGGTCCGAAACGCGGATCGCCCAGCAGCACCGCCGCCAGTAGCGGCCGGTGCACCGGCGCCAATCGGCGCTGTTCGATCCGCCGCGCGCGGCTCCACAGCAGGGCGGAGCCGGACGGCCCGTAGATCAGCGGCGGTCCGTCATCGAGCCAGTAACGGCGATCGCCCGCGGTCTCGTTCGGGAGCAGGATCAGCGTTTCAAACGGCAGACGGTTCAATGGGCCGTGCGGAACGACGTATACGCGCGGGGCGCCACGCACCTCGTCCCACACTTGCGGCGGGATCAGCGCCAGGAACAGGTGCCAGCCCAGGTCGCTGTCGATCGAATCGGTCCCGGAGTCAGGGTCGGAGACGCGGCTGAGCGAGCGGTCGATGCCCTCCAGCGCTGCCTTCAGACCTTCCTGCTCGCTGCGCTGCACCGCATCGGGGGTATCCAGCGCCGCCAGCTCCTCGAGCCGCGCCGCGATCGCCGGGCGCTGCGCGGCGCGGCCCTCACGCAGAATCGCATCGAGATACTGGTCGATCGCGGCTTGCAGCGATTCGAGTGTGACCGGGCGATCGTCCCACCAGCGGAGCGTTCCGCCGTCGATCGCCTCGCCCGGCGGCCGAACCACCAGCAGGGCCGATCCGTGGTCGGTGACGTTGTATACCAGCATGCGCTCGCCGGGGGCGAGCAGCGACTGCAACTCGGCCGGTTCGCGCGGCTGGCTGATCGGCAAGACCTCAGCGACCAGTGCGAACCAGGCTCTCGTGGCCGCGCGCTGCACGGTGCGGGCTTGTTGCAGCGCGGCTTCGCGGTCCGTCTCTGCAGCGATCGACGCTGCGTCGCGCGGAGCTGCGGCCAGGTCGTGCTCCAGCCGCGCCACCTTCTGCTCTGCGGTGTGCAGCTCCTTTCGGGCCGCTTCGATGCGTTTGAGAAGCGCTTCGTCCTGGGAAGCGCTGGCGCGGGCGCGGAGCTGTGCGAGCGGATCGAACCGCCCGCGCTCCAACAGGTCGAGCAGCCCGCGCGCCCGGCCGCGCTCGACGTAGCGCAGCGCCTGGTCCGGCCGGTTCATCGTCAGTTGCGTTTCGACCATCAGGTCGAACGCTCCGCTGCGTTTAAGCGACTCGAAGTATTCGGAGCGGGCCAGCTCATCGAGATCGCGGGCCGACTCGCGGAACGACTCGATCGCGGCAATCGCCTCCGCCAGCAACGGCTCGGCCAGCTCCGGCTGCTGCAGTTCCAGGTGCAGCGACGCGAGGTCGGCGAGCAGATCGGCCTGCAACACGGGGATATCCGCCGCCATCGCGGCGTTTTCGCGGAAGTACGGCAGCGCATCCATCGGTCGCCGCAGGGCCCGCAGGCAACCGCCCAGCGCCAGCCGCGTGGCCGCAACCGTCAGGCGGTCTGCGCCGTCGCGCTGCCGCAGCGCGAGTTCCTCCTGCAATACGTCGAGCGCCTGTTCATGTCGCCCCTGCGCGCCCAGGCTCTGTGCGAGTAATCGCAGCGCATCGGGCGCGGCGCCGGGCGGCGCTGCCGGCGCGGCTCGCAGCAGCTCCAGCGCTTCTCGCGCCAGCGGCTCCACCTCTGCAGGCCGGTCCTGCATGCTCAAGCATCCCCCCAGAGTCAGCAATGCGCGCGCCAGCACCACGTCGTCCGGCGGGCTGCGGCGGCGCGCGGCCGCCAGCGCGTCGCGCAGCATCGGTTCCGCGGCGGCGCTGCGGCCGGACATGCTCAGCGCCATCGCCTGCAAGTCCTTGATTTGATCGATGTACGGCGCGGCGGTCGGATCCTGCGCGAACGTCGCCAGGGCCTCATCAATCAGCGCGAATGCCTCGGCCATGCGACCCGAGGGGAAGTACGCCATGCCGTGCATCAGCAGCGCCATCGCCAGCTCGCCGGAGCGCCGCGGCGTCAACTCGCGCTCGATCGCGGCCCACTCTGCGGCCGGCGCGATCGCATCGCCCGCGCGACCCAGTTGGTACAGGAGCATCACGGTTTCACGCAGGTTGTTGGCGGCTTCCGGCGTGTTGCGACCCCCGGCGAGACGCCTGCGCATGGCGGTCGCCTCGCGCAGCAGCGGCAGCGCCTCCGCGGACCGGCCGACGACGATCTGCGGATCGCGCAGCATCAGACGCTCGAGGATCTCCCCGGGACGCGCCGCGGACGGCTGAAAATACACGCCGCGATCCGCCCGGATGAGACAGATCGCGAGCCCTTCCAGCGCATCGGCGATCGCCGGCGCATCGCCGTCCGGATGCGCCCGCCGCGCCAGCGCCAGCGCCTCTTCCATCAGCGGCGTGGCCGCTTCCGCCTGGCGTAGTTGAAGAAGTCCGCGAACGCTTTCTCGCAGGCACAGATCCAGCAGCGCGGGGTCGGGCGGTTGGTCGCTCCGCACTGCGGCGAGCGCTTCTTCCGCCAGCGCCGTGCCCTCAAGCGGAAACTCTGCGAGGCGGTACTCGCGCGCGGTGGCCAGCAGCAGGTCGACCTGCTCGCGCCGCGCGTACGCCGCGCTCTCTCGCGCGATCGCCGCCGCATGTTCCAGGCTCCCGACCGCTTCGCCGACCTGTCCGATCCGCAGGCGGCACTGCGCGATGTCGAGGTACACGGTGGGCCGCGGCGACTCCCACGGGCTTTGGAGCCGCTCGCGGACCGCGCGTTCGTCCTCGAATGCCGCCAGGGCCGCCGCCGCATCGCCGACCTCGAGCAGCGCCATGCCAACGTCAGATAGCGCTGCGGCTTCGGCCGCCGTGTCCTTCGCGCCGCCGGCTCGGCGAAGCGCCAATATCTCCTGCGTGACTTCAAGCACCTCGCAACGGGCGCCGACCGCGCGCAGGCACCAGCCGAGATCGGCGAGAATCGCCTCGCGCGCCGGCGGCGGTGCGCGCACCGCCCGCGCGAGTCCATCCGCCCGCTGCAGGGTGGGCAGCGCCGTTTCCGGCATTCCGACCGACATTTGCGCTCGGCCTAGTTCTCCAAGCGCGGTGGCATGCTCCGGCGGCGGCCCAAGCGGGTGCGCCGCCTGCGACGCGACCACTTCGATCCGCAGCGGCAACGCATCCGCGTGTCTGCCCAGTGCGGAGTAGGCGTCCGCCAGGCGCGATGCCGCGTTCCACGCCGCGTAATCGCCGAGCGGCGCGATCTCGCGCCGCATGTCGAGCGCTGCCTGTCGATGCGCGAGGGCCTCACCCGCGCGACCCAGCGCTTCAAGGCACGCGGCGATGCTCTCGTGCGCCGCGGCGGTTTCCGATCCCGTCGTCTCGCCCAGGCGCGTGAGCATTTCTGCCGCGGCGTGGTTCAGCGCTAATGCCGTATCCGGGCAGCGAGTTGCGTAGTGCGCTTCGGCCAGCCGGGCCATCGATCGCGCCTTGAGCCACGAATCCCCCGGGATCGCCTCGGAGACGATGTTTACCGCCTCCGCGAGCAGATCGACGCCGTCCTCCATCGACTCGCGCCGCATCGCGAATTGGCCCAGGTCGTCCAGTGCGTCGACCAGCACGATCGCCGCGTCCGGCCCCAGCCGCCGCGCGGCTGCCACGGCGGCCCGATATTGCGCTCCGGCGGCATCCATCGCGCCCGACATCTCCAGGTCGCTCGCCAGCCGCCGCATGAGCAGCACCAGGTCCGCATGGCCTTCTCCGCGGGCCGCTTGCATGCGCCGCAGCGCCTCTTCGCGCGCCGGGATCGCCAGGAAGGACTGCCCGCGCGCTACCCGGCAATCGGCCACTCGCGAATGCTGCCACGCTGCGCCGGCGAGATTGCCGGCCCCATCGAAGCGCTGCGCCGCGGCGGCGTAGTACTCCTCAGCCGCGCCGAGGTCGCCGATGGCCGCTGCCGCTTCGCCCCGCAGCCCGAGCACAACCCCCGCGTACTGCGCGTCGCCGGCGCGGTCGAAAAAATCGCCCAGGCGGTCGAGGGCCGCGCGCGCTTCTTCCGGTGCGCCACTCGTGAGCAGCAGCGACCCGAGCTCTACCCGCATTTGTGCAGCGAGAAAAATCTGCTGGAGCGCCGCCAGCCGCTGTTCCGCGTCAATCGCTGCGGCCACGGCGGAGTCGATCAGACCGGCGTCGCGCAGCAGATGGACGCGCCGCTCGGCGAGTCGCGCGGCGCCGCGTGCGTCTCCGATGGCGTCGCATCGGCCGATGCCCGCGACAAGCGCGCGTTCCGCGGCGCGCGCGTCGCCGCGGGCCGCGAGCGATTCGACCTCCGCGAGCACCGCGTCCAGCGGGTCGCGCGGGGTCTGTCCACATGCCGCGGCGGCAACCGCCACGAGCAACCCGAGCCGCACAAGCCGCGTGCACCGGATCACAGTCCGACTCCTCGATCGATAGACCCGCTGGCCCGGGCCGATCGCGCGCCCTCAGCGCTTTGCGAGGAAGTCGCGGCGTAGCGCGGGCGCTGCGGTTATAAGCTATTGCGGCCTAGTGTTTTAGGGAATTCGCAGGAATTTCTCGGTCGCGGATTGGAAAAGTGACTTATCCGCGCCTATGAGCTAGTACCAACGCGCGCCTTCCAAGTTCGGGAGCCACTTACTTGGCAGGCGGACCGGTACTTGTCTTTTCTTTCCGATGGGAGCCGGAAGGAAGGAAGCCAAGACAAGGTAGTGAAGAGAGGATCGCCCCCATTATCGGACGATCCTCTCTTTTTCTTTTTGCTGGAGCGTCGCTGGCTCCCCTTGATTGAGTGGCGCTCCATCTCTCGCACGGCGGAAGGGCTCCCGCCGCAAGGCCGGGATGCCCTCCGCCGGCACTACCTCATACCGATCAGGGTACGAATTCTCTAATCTAACTGTTCGTGCGCGATCTCGGAACTGATTTACGGCGTCTTTGGCGTGTTTTCTTTCGCCCCCGAGGGTGATGGTGGCGCAGATTCTGCGCGGCGAGCGGTCTGAAAATGGGCGGTGTTCCGTTCGGCTTGGGTGGGGTTGCGACCCGTCAGACCGTGCGCCGGCGGGTCTTGGCCTCCGGCGCTCGAACTGCGATCAGGGCGTCCGCGACGCGGTAGGCCTGTTCCGCCAGCCGTTGCGCTTTGGGGGTGTCGAGAATATCCGGAGTGTTGTGGTGCCCGGCTGCTCCGGCGAGCCACATGCCGGCGAACCAGTCGCGCAGCGTGACCGCCGCCGGTTCCGTCGTGGACATCGGAACCAGGACGAAGCCCGCGGCTTCCGCGGCGCTGCGAGCGGTCTTTTCCTCAGCGAGCATATTCAGGCGCTCCACGCGCGGCGCCGACTGGCGAGCCTCGGTTCCCCATCCGCGCAATTCTTTCTTTCGACGGATTCGGCGGCGGCGATTGAGCCGCGACGCGGCGATTGCCCCGACGGCCACCCGCCGACTCACGCGGGCGCGACGTGGTTCCAGCACGCCCGGCCGTCTGCCGTCAGCGATCGGCTGACAGTCGCCACACGCGCGTCCGGGGCCGGCGCGACGCTACACTGTCTGAGGACACGAGCCCGCGGCGGCCCGCGGTCGCGGCCGCGGTAACGAGCATCAAGCTGCGGGTGATGCCCGCGGAGATCTCTGACGATGAACCGGCTGACCCGGCGGCGCTGGCACGATGAGCATGAAACGCTCGAGGAGATGCGGGCGCGGCTGATCGCCGAGACCTCGGCGTGGTTGACGGAATGCCTGCGACATCCGGAGTACGCCGTGCGCATTCCGCTGGTGCAGGCCGGCGTCGCGACGTTTCCGCCTTCGATGACGGCCGCTTTCTGGGGGCCGATTCTGACGGAGTAGTTGCGTGGCGGGTCTGGCGTGCAACATTGACCGCCGCGGGCGGATCGTGCGGGCCGTGTCCGGGTTGGTGTGCCTGGCGCTCGGCGTTGCCGTCTTGCTCCTTGGTGGGTGGCTTCCCGGCTGGTTGCGGTGGGGCGGCGGGGCGCTGCTGGCGGCACTCGGCGCGTTTCAGTTATTCGAGGCGCGGAAAGGTTGGTGCGCCGTCCGCGCCCTCGGCTACCGTACTCCGATCTGAATCGCGCGTGGCGCGGCGTCGCGCCGGTCCCACGAGAAAGATCGCCGCCAGCAGCAGCGCCGCGCCCATGCTCATCACGACCGGACGCGTTTGATCGAGTACGAAGATGCGCGCCAGCGGATGGCGATTGAGCACATCCTCGAACAACCGCGATGCCTCGGGCAACAGCTCGGCCTGGCGGGCCGCACGCATTGCCGCCAGCGTCGACTCGGCCTCGCGCTGCGCCGCCTGACGTTCGCTCGATTCGTCCGACTCGACGATGATGCTGTCGACGCCGGGCGCCGACACGCCGAAGAGCCGGCGGGCCTCGCGCTCCAGATATGCCACGTCGTTTCGCTGGTGTTCGATCTTGCGTTCGTTGCCGGTGTGGCGTTCCTGAAGGTCGCGGAGGCGCTTCTCCGCGACGACGTGGGCGTCGAGCGCGGCGCGGTACTCGATCCAGGCGGGCAGGATCAGGCACGGCGCGAGCGTCAGCCCGCCGGCCAGCGCCATGAACCAGAACAGCAACCCCGCGAAAAATCCGGACCGGGCCATGAGAGCGCTCGCGAGAATCGGGGCGATCGCACCGAACAGCCGCCGTAGACGTTAAAGAGTGTAGCTCCCGTCTGGCGCGACGAGAAGCGCGCCCCCGCCGGGGAGAAGCTCGAAAGGGCCGAACGCGGGTACGATGCGCGGCCGGGCGCGTGGCGGTCGAAGGCTCGCCGCGGCGCCCCCCCGTGGATGGACAGTCTGATGAGCAACCCGATCGTAGCAGTGGTCATGGGCAGCCGAAGCGACTGGGAGACGCTGCGGCCGGCGGCGGAAATGCTGGACCGCCTGCGGATACCGCATGACGTGCGCGTCATCTCCGCCCATCGCACGCCCGAGCAGATGATGCAATTCGCCGGTCAGGCCGAAGCAGCGGGTCTACAGGTGATCATCGCCGCGGCGGGCGGCGCGGCGCATCTGCCGGGAATGCTCGCGGCCCGCACGCACCTGCCGGTGCTGGGAGTGCCGGTGCAGTCCAAGGCGCTGAGCGGGCTGGATTCGCTGCTGTCGATCGTGCAGATGCCGGCGGGGATTCCGGTCGGCACGCTGGCGATCGGAACCGCGGGTGCGACCAACGCCGCGCTGCTCGCGGCGGCGATTCTGGCGCTGCGCGACGCCGACCTGCGGGCACGACTGATCGCCTATCGCGACGAGCGGACCCGCGAAGTGCTGGCCGATCCCGATCCGCGAAAACCTGCGGGCGGGCCCACGGGCAGCGCTCCATGAGAATCGGCATTCTCGGCGGCGGGCAACTCGGGCGGATGCTGGGGCTGGCGGCGCACAACCTGGGCGTGCCGGTGCGATTTCTGGACCGCACCGCCGATGCCGTCGCCGGGCAGGTCGGGGAGCTTTATGTCGGCGCGTGCGAAGACCCCGCATCGCTCGAGCGGTTCGCGGCCGGGGTCGATCTGATCACTTATGAATTCGAGAACGTGCCGGTGGAGACCGCCCGGTTCTTTCAGGGCCTGGCGCCGGTCTATCCGCCTGCGGCGGCGCTCGAAGCATCGCAGGACCGGCTGATCGAGAAGCGTTTCTTCCGCGAGCAGGGCATCCCGACCGCCGAGTTCTGCGAAGTCGACACGCCCGACGGACTCGATCGCGGATTGGAGCGCGTCGGCCTGCCGGCGATTCTGAAGACGCGGCGGCTGGGGTACGACGGCAAGGGCCAGGTGCGGATCGAGACTCGCGCCGATGCGGCCGTGGCATGGGCCGCTTTGCACGGGCAACCGCTGATCGTCGAGGGCTGCGTCCCATTCGAACGCGAGCTGTCGATCGTCGCCGTGCGCTCGCGCTCGGGCGAGACGGCGTTTTACCCGCTGGTCGAAAACCATCACGCCGGCGGAATCTTGCGCAGGACGCATGCGCCCGCCGCGGGCGTCGATGCGGCTACGCAGGCCCTGGCGCAGCGCAAGGCGGGGCGCGTGCTGGAAGCTCTGGGCTACGTCGGCGTGCTGGCGATCGAGTTTTTCGCCCTTCGCGGCCGGCTTTATGCGAATGAAATGGCCCCGCGCGTGCACAACAGCGGACATTGGACGATCGACGCGGCGGAGACGAGTCAGTTTGAGAATCACCTGCGCGCGATCCTGGACTGGCCGCTGGGGCCGACCACCGCGCGCTGTCCGAGCGTGATGCTCAACATCATCGGCCGGGCCCCTGCGGCCCGAGACGTGCTGGCGCTGCCCGGCGCGAAGCTGCATCTCTACGGAAAGACGCCGCGACCGGGACGAAAGCTCGGGCACGTCACCGTTCTGGGGGCGACGGCGGAGGATGCGCAGCAGCGGGCGGAGCGCGTTGCCGCGGTGCTGCCGAAGTGAGTCACGCAGGCCCGCCGCGCGGGTGCGTCGCCGCGTTGAAGGGCGGGAAGCACATCCACGTGGCCGCGATGAACCAAACCCAGACGCCGATTCCGAGCGTTCCGAGTCCGCCGATGCGCTCGACGGCCGCGTAGTGCGCGAGCGTCAGCGCTGCGGGGGAGAACGCGATCGCCGCGAGGGCGACGCGGCCGCGGGTTCGCGCCAGCCACGCCGCGGTGAACGCCGTCGCCGGTGTCAGCAGGACGTAATGGTGTCCCCACGAAACCGGTGAGGCCAGCAACGAAGCGACCAGCGCCAGGCCGCTCGCGACCGCCAGGCCTGCTCCGCCCAGGCCGGCCGCGCGGAACACGACCAGCAGCAGAAACAGCATCACCGCGCCCAGACCGGCGCGACTCAACCCGTCGGCGAGATGAGGCAGACCCAGTCCGCGGCAGAAGAGATCCATCGCGTTGGCGAGCGACTGGTTTCGCACGCTGTGCAGCACCAGGCCGGTCGATTCTGCGAGGTTCGGGTTCGCGACGACCGCATTCCACCAGCGGTCAAGGTGCCTCCAGTTCTCCGCCCAGCCCAGCAGCGCCGTAGGTACGAAGACGAACCCCGCCGCACACCCGGCGACGACCCCGCCGCCGACCAGCAGCAATCGGCGGCGCGCCGCGCGCGAGCTGCGCGGCGCGCGGCACGCCGCGACGAACAGCGCGGCGAGCAGCGCCGCCACCGCCAGGGCCGGCGTCAGTTTGATAACGATCGCCAGCGCCAGCAATCCGCCGCCCAGCAGCGGACGAACCGCCCCCGGGCCAAACACCGCCAGGCGAAGCCCCAGCACCAGCAGCAGCAGCAAGAGCACGCCGACCTGCCCGCGCTGCAGCGTGTTGAGCAGCGGGAACAGCCCGGCCAGCAGCGCCGCCACTGCGATCCATTCCGGTGGGCCGCGCGGTGCGCTGGTGCGCGCGTTCCAGATCGCAAGCGTGGCCCGGCGGCACTCAATCAGCGCCCACGCGGCTAGCAGCAGATTGAGCAGGAACCATGTGAATACCTGATCTTCCGGCCGCAGGGACGCCAGCGGGCAGGCCGCGAGCGCCAGCAGCGGCGGATAGAGATACTCCCATCCCCGGATGTTCTTGATTGCATAGCCATCGCGCCCTTCCAGAAAGGCGACGCCGGCCGTGGTGTAGATCAGGAAGTCGGTCTTGTGGGCCGCAGGATTGCCCGGATCGACAAATCCGCGCCGGCGAACATCGAACCACCCCCAGGCCAGGAGCGCCGCGAGCAGCGCCGCAGCCCCGAACCAGCGAGCGCGCCCGGAGCCGAGCCCCCGGGTGCGTGCCGCGCCGGCCGTGTGGGAAGGCGTCGCCCCGCGGCTCTCGGTCGGCGCCGCGCCGTTCATCGCGGCGAATCCGAACGCTGCACGCAAACCGGTGATCGCGCGAGCGAAACGACTTCCACGCGGCATCCGGTCGCTTCCGCGGCGCGGGCCGCGAGCGCGGCGGCGTCTGCGTCATGATCGCACAAGGCGAAAAACGCCGCGCCGGAACCGGTCATGTGGAACACGCCCGGACACGCGCCGCGCAGCCGCGCTGCGAACGCGGCCAGTTCGTGGTTCGCGACCAGCGCCGGGCCTTCGAGATCGTTGAACAGGTGCGGCCGCACGTCGCCGGCGCGAACCGCCGCGACTTTGCAGGTCTGTGTCTGTAGCGCCGGTGTAGCGCAGCCCACCGGCGCCTCGGTCGGCGCAACGCCCAGCCGCCGCAGAGTCTCCGTAAGCGGCGGCCGCTCCACCGGCGGCGGAAGCCGATCGAACGCGGCGTAGACCGCGCCGGTCGCGGAGTGAATCGGCGGCAGCGCCAGCACGCAGCGCAGCGGCAACGCCGCGTCGAGCGGCTCGACCACTTCGCCGCGACCGCGAAGCACCGCCTGCGGAGCGCCCAGGAACAACGGAACATCGGAGCCAATGGTCGCGGCGATCGCCGCCAGCCCCGCCGCATCGAATGCTGCTTCCCACGCCGCGTTCAACATCAGCAGCGCCGCCGCGGCGTCCGAACTCCCGCCGCCGAGGCCGGCGCCGGCAGGGATGCGCTTGTCGATGCCAACTTCCGCCCCACGTCGCGCGGCGTGCGGGTCGCCCCGGCGCAGGAGCGCCGCGCGCAACGCCTCGGCGGCCTTCAAGACCAGGTTCCGCCCGTCGCGGGGAATCGACGGATCGGAGCAGCGCAGGAGCAGACAACCGTCGTCGCGCAGCGTCGTGGTGAGCCGATCGCGCAACTCGATCTGCGCGACCCACGACTCGACCGGGTGGAATCCATCTTCGCGAAGCGGTCCGACGCGCAGCGTGAGGTTGATCTTGGCCGGGGCGTCGCAGTGCCACACGTACATGCCGGGATTGTGCGACGCCCGCCGGGGGCGTCAAGCGGAAGCCAGCTCCGGGGGGGGCCGACGGCGCGCACGGACGACGCGCGGGCGATAAACTGCGTGCGGCAGCGGAAGCGGCGGCGAAGCGAGGGCGTGCACGTGCAACAGTCTCACGAAGATTGGATGCGAATCGCGATCGCGGCGGCGGGTCGCGGAGTCGCGGCGGGGCAGTCGCCGTTCGGGGCGGTGGTGGTGCGCGGGGCGGATGTGATCGCCGACGGGCACAATGAAGTCTGGCGGCGCGGAGAGCCGACGGCGCATGCGGAGATCGTCACGATTCAGAACGCGGCGAGAGCGCTGCGGACGATCGACCTGAGCGGCTGCACGATGTACTCGACGTGCGAGCCGTGCCCGATGTGCGCCGCGGCGATTCACTGGGCGCGGCTGGATGCGATCTACTACGGCGCGACGATCGCAGACGCCGCCCGAGCGGGGTTCAACGAGCTGCACGTGCCGATTCGCGAGTTGTACGAGCGCGGCGGCAGCCGGACGCGGATCGTTGAAGGGGTGCTGCCCGCGGAGTGCGCGGCGCTATTCGACCAGTGGTTGGCGCGGCCGGATCATCGGGAGTATTAGGCGGCGCCGACAGCGTTCGGCCGCGTTCGCGAGCGCGAGCGGCGAGCACGAATGCGGGGCACGTTGAATCAACCGTTCACGTCGAACTCGCCCGAGCCGCGGAGCGAGGTTTCGTACCAGACGCGGTGTTCGCCGGATTTGGACACCAGCACCGCGTCGACGCGGAAGAGCAGTTTGGCCTTTTCGCCTTCCTGCTCCTTGCGGGTGACGCGGACGCGCTTCAGGCGCGGTTCGTGCTTCTCGATGGTGTTGCGGATGGCCTCCTGCACCCGGTGCACGTAGTCGCCGCTGTCTACCACCATGTCGACCAGGGCGGGCAGCCCGTAATCCGGCAGCGCCTCGCTCATGCCGTGCCGCGAGTTCAGCAGCTTGGTGAGGTGGTTGCGGACGGACTCCATCAGCGCTTCGAGGTTTTCGCCGGTCGTGGCTTCGTAGCGCGACCGATTGCGATCGGAGCGGGCGGCGATGCGTTCGAGGATGGATTGTTCGCGAGCCAAGGGGGACTACCGAATGGCTGATTGCTAATGGCTGATTGGGGCCGGCCCATCATGGTCCGGCTCACGAGCCCGGAGCACGGGCCGAAGTACCGCGGAAAGACAAACGCCGAACGAAAGGCACGCAGCGATGAACGAAGCGCGAAGTACGCGCACCGGAAGAACGCTGAACGAAAGCGGCGCAGCGCTGAACGAAGATCGTGGTACGTGGAACGGAGAACGCATGAAGTTCAACTTCCGCCGGCGTCCCGCGATCCGTGTTCCTCGTTCCTCGTTCAGCGCTCCGTCTTGCTCGTTTCGCGTTCAACGCGCCGTGCTTACGCCGGCGGCGGATCGAACTGGCCGACCATCGACAGCTCGACTTCGACGCCCTTGAGCTTGAAGTGCGGGATCATCTGAATCTGGCTCTTGAACATGCCCGGCTTGCCCGGCACCGGCTCGGCCGTCACCTGGCACTCCTTCAGCGGGTACTTGGCCGCGAGCTCGTCGTCCATCGTGCCCTGGCGGCAGTACTGCTTGAGCCACTTGTTGATCTCGTCGGTCATCTTCTGGGCGTCCATCACGCGGCCCATGTTCTCGCGCCAGATGACCTTCAGGAAGTGCGCGATGCGGCACGAGATCATCAGGTACGGCAGGGCGGAGCCGAGGCGGAAGCGCGTCTCGTCCTCCTTGCCCTCGGGCGAGTCCGGGAACTTCGGCACGCGGCGGACCGACGGCGCGTCGAAGAACGCGGCGTTGTCGCTGCCCTTGCGCATCACCAGCGGGATGAAGCCGAAGTTGCACAGATCGACGTCCATGTCTTCCGAGATCAGCGTCTCGGTCGGAATCTTGGTGTGGGTCTGGCCGGTGGCCTCGTACTGGTGCAGCGGCAGGTTGGGCACCGTGCCGCCGGAGTTCGGGCCGACCATGCTGTTGTACCAGCCGTACTTCGCGAAGCTCTCGACCATGCGGCCGGCCATCGCGAAGCTGGCGTTGCCCCACAGGTAGCGGTCGTGGTTCTCGGAGCGGACATCTTCCTGGAAGGTAAAGTCCTTCACGTCCTGGTCTTCGACCGTGTAGGGCTTGCGCAGCAGGAAGCGCGGCATGCACAGGCCGATGTAGCGGGCGTCGTCGGAATCGCGGAAGCTGTTCCACTTCGTGTACTGCGGCTGCTCGAAGATCTCGTACATCTCGGCCATCTTCGGCAGGCCGGTGAACGACTCTTCCTTCTTGCCGAACATCTTCGGGCTGACGCCGCCGAGGAACGGGCACTTGGCGACCGCCGCGACGCGGGCGATCTCGCCGAGCAGCTCGACTTCCGGATTGCGCTGGTCGAATGCGTAGTTGCTGACCATCAAGCCGTAGGGCTTGCCGCCGAAGGTGTTGTACTGATCGCGGTAGACGGTCTTGAACAGGCCCGACTTCTGCCAGTCCTTGCAGTCCTGGAAGTCTTCGAGCAGCGTATCCTTCGAGGCGTTGAGCACCTCGACGCGGATGTTGGCGCGGAACTCGGTGTTGTCGACCAGGTACCAGAGGCCGCGCCAGGCGCTTTCGAGCTTCTGAAACGTCTCGTTGTGCAGGATCGCATTGACCTGCGAGCTGATCTGCTGGTCGATCTCGGCGATGAAATCGTCCACCACCTGCTTGTTGATCGTCAGTTTCTCGAGATCGAGGCCGGCCGCCTTCGAGACGATGCCGGCGATGCCCTTGCGATACAGGTCCTGATATTCGCTGTCGAGATCCAGGCTGTTGATCAGTTCGTCAACCGCGGACGTGTCCGCCGCGCCGGCGGCCGCTGCCTGGGCTTGCTGCGGTGCATCTGCCATGAGTGAAGCTCCTCAGAAATTCGTCGATTACGCCTGCAGCGGTCGTTGTTCGCCGCGCATGGACACCCGATTCGTCGCCGGCTTTACGCGCCGCCGCCGTTCCCAGGCTGACTGATCATCTTCAGAATCTTCTCGCGCACCTCGGGGTCTTTGACCGCATTGAGCAACTGCTGCTGCGCGGCCTTGTCGCCGAGCTTGGGCTTGAGCGCCTTCATCGCTTCGCGCAGCTCCAGCAGGCTCTTGAGCTGCGGCACCTGGCGGGCGATCGACTCCGGGCGGAAGTCCTTGAGCGTGCCGAACTTCAGCGAGACCGGCATGTCGCCCTGGCCGCTGATGCGATCCGGGACGGACAGGTCCAGCGACAGGTTGAAGCTCTGCATGACCGAGTCGAAGTTGCTCTTGTTCACGTCCACCGGGGCGCGGTCCTCGATCGGCCGCTTGTCGTCCTTGAGCGTGTAATCGCCCATCACCAGCAGGCGGAAAGGCAACTCCGGCTCCGCGCCGCCGCGCAGGCGATCGGAGATCGCGATGTTGACGCGCGACTCGCGCGCCTTGGACGGTCCCTTCGACACTGCCATGGGTGGGCTCCTTCTAAAGCGGCTCGGGCGCTAACCGCCCGCGGGCTCGGCCGCGAGAGCCGCGACCGGATCCAACTGACACAACCAACTGAACGATTCGCGCACGCTCTGCAGCGCTTCGGGTGCGGCCTTGTCGCCCGGGGTCATCGCCTTGCGACAGCGGTACAGTGCCTCCGCCGCCTCGACGGCCAGCGAAGGCTCCCACTCGGCGATGTGATAGCGCTGCGCTTCCTCGAAGCACTCCTCCAGCAGCGGCGCTGCGACCTGGAACTTCTTCGCGTCGTAGCAAAGCTGGGCGATCCGCAGCCGCCACAGGAAGCGGTCGCGGCGCTGCACGCACGTCTGGAGGCCATCCTGCAGGACCTGCAAGCCCTCTTTCAGCTTGCCTGTGCCCGCCAGCTTGCGGGCGTTGTCCGACGCCTCGGTCAGCTTGCCGTTGCTCATGCCGGCGCCGCCGCCGCCGGCTTTCTGCGGCGGGGCGACTTCGGCCTCGATCCACATTTTCGTTTCGCCGCTGCATAGCGCCTGGCCGCTCTTGAACTTCAGTTCGTAAAGGCCGTCGCCAAGCCTTCGAACCAGCGCGCCGGTTTGCGCCATCACCGCCTGGCGGGCTTTTTCGTACTGCGGTCCGAGGTTGGCCATCGCGCTGCAGGTGTAGCGCTGCAAGTCGAGCCAGAGCGGATCGCCCGAGCGGAACGCCGACTCCGCGTTGTTCAGCAGATGGTCCCACACGCCGTTGGCCATCTGGTGCTGCAATGCCTCGACCACCGTCTTATCGGGGCTTTCGAGTTGCACGCGCGCCTCGCCGGATGGCGGCAGCGCAATCTTCGTCCACTTCATCACGCGGACAACCGCGTAGCTCAGCGGATCGGTCGGCTCGGTCTTGCGCACGAAAGCCGCGGCCGCGAGGATCGCATTGGCCGCGCCGCTGACGTCCTTTACGTCGCCGGCGCTGAAACTGCCGCCGCCGCCGCCACCGCCGGCAGCCGCGGGGGTTCCGCCCGCAGCCGGCGCCGCGGGCGCCGCCGCAGCCTGCGGCTTGGGGCGCTGCCCGGCCAGTTCTTTGGCACAGCGCGTAAATTTCGAGAAGTCCGGCGGGTCGTCCGGCATCTTCTCGGTAAGCAGCGTCTTCAACTCGTCGATGCGCGCGAGAATCTGATCGAGCGCGTCGAAATCGTCGGGCTTGGGCTGGTTGTCCTTGAACCAGCCGCCATCCGCGACCTTGATTCCCGTGGCGAACTGATCGCAGAGCGACTCGATCCGCGCCTTTCGGCGGCGGGGGCGCTCCGGCTGCATTCCGTCCCAGAAATTGCGAACGAGCTCGCTGATGAGCGCGATGCCGCACGACAGACCGGCGTAGCCGACGCGCTGAAACAGGGCCCAGCCCAGCCACGACGCCACTTCGACGTCTTTGACCTTGGATCGCAGCAGATTGGTGGCCGCCTGCTCCGTGCCGTACCAATCCGGGTTGGGGTTCTCGGCATCGGCGTCGAGCCGGCCGATCTTGGCAACCTGTTTGCTGCAGAAGATGTACTGTTCGTCGTCGGCGGCGTCAGCGCCGGCGGGTGATGGGCCGGGAATGGGCGTTTTGCCCAGTTCGAGGATTGGCGCTTCGTCCAACTTCGGCATTCGCTCACCGAGACGGCGGAGCCGCCGCATCAGACCCAGGCGCCGCGTGCGGCGACGCAAGCGCCCGTCGCGCCGGCAGATACGATTCCGCCGGCATTCGCTCGGGGCCGCCCCGGCGCGCGGTTGCGGTCGGATTCACAGGCACGAAGGCGGGGCCGCACAGCAGCACCCCCGCCCGATATTTCCGATCTGCCCGCGTGCAAGACTACCGCCGCGCGGGGCGCTGTCAAGTCGCCGCGCTGCCGGCCACGAAGTCGTACCACGACTCGGTCGGCGCTTGCGGCTGCGCGGCAACCACCGTTTCCGTCGAAGTTTGCGTGGCCGACGCGTCAGTCGTCGACATGGCGGGGGGCGTCGGGTTGCCCGCCGCGGGCGGGGCGTCGCTCGCCGCTGCTGGCGCGCCCAGGTCGCCGTTGTTCGGCGGCGTCACCCGGCAAAGATCATCGACGTATGTCAGCGTGTGCGAGAGCGACGTGAGCAGCAGGAAATCGTCCTCGCTCAGGTCGCGCGAACTCAACGACAAGCGCCCGACGCTGACGCCCGGCTCGCCGCTGATGAGAATCGACAGAAAGCGCCGCTTCAAATCCATTCGGCGTTCAAGCCAGTGGACCCAGCCCGTGACCTGCGGTGCGAGCGGAACCGACATCGCCAGGGGGAAGCGCAGCGTCGGGTCGAAAGTCTTGGATTCGAAGGCGGTGATGCTGTCGCCCATGCGGCGGGTGACGCGCCGCCAGGCGTCGAGATCGGTCGCGGCCAGCCCCTCGGATGCGCCTTCGAACCAGTCGCTGAGCGTGACGCCCCGGCCGGCCTTGATCCAGGCGTCATCCGCGCCGGTCTCCTCCAGCACGTCGATCAGCACTTCACGATCGGCGAAGATGGTGTCGAAATGGCCGGGCGCGTTGATGAACTTGACCACCTTGTCGCGCAGGGCGTGCAGCTCGCGGAGCACGCGCAGCGCCCCCTCAATGCGCTCGCTGGTCGGCCCGGGCCACATGTTCGTCGGCACGCCGGCGTAGAACGCCAGCGGAAACGGCCGGCCGCGCACGTCGCCGCCGAAGTCCTGAATCGACGCGAACACCGTCATCGCGGTCTTCGGGAGCCGGACGATGCAGCCGCACAGGGGCAGGCGCGATTTCTGGCTGTGATCCTGTCGACGGCTGTGATACTTCTGATAGCCGTTGATCATCCAGTTGTTGAACTCGACGGCCCACTCTTCGTCGGCCTTCGAGGAGTAATAGTCGGCATAGGTCGGGAGCTTGCCGAACCAGCGAATGCGCGGGTCGGGCCGGAGCTTCAGCGACCGCGACTTGAACAGATCCGTCCAGCCCATGGCGGTGCCATCCTGGAATGGGCAGACCGCGCCCCAATGGCTGCGGCCGGCCACGTGCCTGCTGAGCCGTGATTGCAAACGTCGCCTGCGTTCAGCCCGACAATGCCGACCGCGAGACTCTATCCTACCGGCGCGACTTCATTTTCCGCTAGCGGGCCGCAAACGGCGGAATCGCCGGCGGCACCTGGCGATCCAACTGGTATCGAACGCGAATGCCGATCCGCGGTTTGCCGGCCGGCATGCTTCGCTGCCTCAGGATGTTGCTGATGTCGATCGCGTGATCCGCGATCCAGGTGCCGTCGGCGTCTCGTCGCGCCTGGGCCTTCAGGTAGGCGATAAACCCGAACTCGCCGCCCTGGCCGAGCGACCGCGGATCGATCTCGGGCATCGGTTGGGCCTGCCCGAGCGCCGGAATGCCTTGAAACAGGCGGAACTCGAACTTCCCGGCGCCGGCCGGGCTCCACTTCCACGCGGCCCGCTTCGACTGGCTCTTGCGGTCCTTCGAGTCGAACTCGATCACCGCGCCGCCGCCGTCCAGCTCAAGCCCGACGGCGAGCGAGACGCGGTTGTAGTAATTCTGGGCGGTGTCATCCACCTGTCCGCCGCCGCCGCCGGCCAGCGGGTCGTCGATCCAGACGCTGACGCCCAGCGGCGCCGGCTGGTTGCCCGTCAGGGACAGGAACGACCGCCAGTCGGCGCAGGCCTTGTAGAACGGAGCGCGGCGGAGCACTTCCGGATCGTCCGCGCCGAGCTGCTGCTCGATGCGTTCGAAGGCCGTCTGCGCGTTGCCCACCTGGGTCAGAAAGCTGATGAAATCGGCGAGCGGCACCGTGCTGGTTTCGCTGGCCGAGGTGAACGGCCAGCCCGTGCTGGCGCTCGCCCCGCGGAGCGTGGCGGTCTGGATGTCGACCAGCACGCGGCTGATCTCCAGCGAGAGCAGCTCCTTGGCGCGTTTCTCGAACTCCACCAGCTTGGCCGAGAGCTTCTCGTCCGCGAGATTGGCGTTCGAACGCAGCGCCTGAATCGCGCCCCAGCGGATGTCGCCCAGCGCCGCCGGAGGGTTGGGTCGCGAGAAATCGTTCGGCAGCGTCGCGCCGACCTCGATCGCGCCGCAAAGCTGCGTGAACGCATCCGCGATCTGGCGAGCGACGTTGTCGCCTGGCACGACGCCCTGGACCGTCGAATCCTGCGCGGAGACGACGAAGGAGTTCGGGCCCCACGCGCCGCGCAGCGCCTCGACGTAGGCGCCGCCGATGTCGCGCCCGATTGGCTCGGGGGAGCGGTCCAGCGTGTCTTTGTTGATCGGCACGTACAGCCCCCAGCGCGTCGCCATCAGCACTTCGCTGAGAGAATTCTGCAGCGCCGAGGCGATCGCGGCGCGGTTCAGCGCCCCCGGGGCCGACGGCGAGAGCCGCTGCGCGAACTGCGGCCAGCGCACGCCCGAGACCGATGCAAGCTGGTCAAGCTCCGCGATGTTCTTGGCGTCATAGGCCGTCTTCCACTCGACGGCGTACTTGCGAACATAGCCCACCCACGCCCGGCTGATCGCGTCGCCGGCCAGGCGCGGCCGGTCGCCAGGGTTGCCCGCCTCCAGATATGTGTCCGGCGGGAGCGCGGCCAGCGCCGTGCGCAGCCTGAAACAATCAAAAGCGTACTGCAGGATGGTCTGTGACTTCGCCGCGCGCGGAATCTGGCTGACGCCGCTGACGGTCACTGGAACGACCGGCGCGGCGGTGGGCGCGGCCGGCGTCGCCGGCGCTGCCGCGGGTTGGCCGCTGCCGAACATGGCGGACATGTCGTTCGCAGCAGCGGGCTGCGCCGGCTTGGGTGCGGCGGCGGCCGGCTGCGCGGGTTGCGGCGCGGGCGCGGCGGGGGGCGGCGCAGCGCCCACCGGCAGGGGGATCGTGAAGTTGGAGTTCTCGGCCGCCGCGTAATCCCGGTAGAGTTCCGCGTAGCCCCACTCTTTCGCGTCGCGGGTGCGCTGCTCGATTTCCTCGAGGATGCGGGTGCCCTGCACGCGGCCGACAATGGTGCGGAAGTTGCTGAAAATCCCCTTCAGCTCATTCTTCTTCCAGTTGGCATGAGCGATCTTGTCGAGTTGTTCTTCGTTGATCGACAGCTTGAACTCGGTGACGCCGCTCTTTGAGATCGCCTCGAGAATCGCGATCCACTCCGGCGGGCCGCCGGTGAGCGTCGGGCCGCTGGTCGTGCCGCCCGCGCCTTCGAGCTGCTTGCGAATGAGCTCCATCACGCTGCGGACGAGGTTGTGATCGTCCGTGAACTTCAGCACGTCGTTCTGGCCGGGGGTCTCGACGCGCTTGAAGACGTTGCCGAACACCGCGTCGTCGTCCAGCTCGCGCACGACGTTGGGGAACTCCGATTCGGCGAAGAAACTGGCGAAGTACTCTTTGGTGGCCAGACCTTTTTTCTGCATGCTGTTGGCCATCTCGCGATCCAGGCCGTTCACGCCGGCCAGTTCGCCGCCGGCGGACAGCGCGCGGATCATGAGCAGACCGCCGTCGTTGTCGGCTTTCGGCCCGCCCAGCTTGTAGGTGTCTTCCAGTTGTTTCTGGTAGGCGAGCCAGGCCTCGCGTTGGCGGGTGACGGCGATCTTGAGCGTCGGAATGCGAACGAAGTCTTTCTGCGGCTCCAGGTTATCCTGCGCCGTCAGCTTCCACGCACAGGCGTCCCCCGCGTCGATGAACGCCGCCGACTCGGTCGCGAAGGACGTGCGGAAGCTGTCGAAGCCCTTGCTCTCGCGGATGTTTGCGGCGCCGGCCGTCAGCAGCGTGTTGTAGGCGACCATCATCTTCGCGCACTGATCGGCCAGTCGTGCCCACTCGCGCAGCGCCGGCGTCGGGTTCATGTCGCTGATCCGCGCGTATCCGCTGTAGTAGCGGTGGACGTTCTGGATCGCGATCTTGAGCGTCTCGCCGGGCTTGAACTTGTCCGGCGTCTTGAACATCTTCGCCGGGTTGCGCCAGGCGCCGTCACGAATGGTGTTGAAGTAGGCGCGAGCCAGCGCCTCGAAGTCCGGGCTTTTCACGACCGAGTCGGACTTGGTGACGATGGCGCAGAGTTTCTTGAACTGCTCGAATTTGTCGCCGGACAGATCGAGCGGGAACTTCTCAGCGTCGGCCGCGCCGGCCATCGCCAGGTAGCCGCCCAGCGCGAATTGATAGCGCTCGGCGATCTCGCGCTGCTCTTTCGTGTCGTTGGCGCCGGCCTCGGTCAGCTTGATGGTGCGCAGCGCCTCTTCGATGTCCATCAGCGCGGGCATCAGCAGTTTCTGCTCGAACACCGAAACGCGGACCGCGTTCAGGTGGTTGGCCGGGCCGGAGATCCCCCGGCCCATGCTCAGCAGCGTGGCCGACCAGTTGCCGCGGCGAAGCGTGTCGACGTCGGTGCTGATGAACCCGGCGCGGGTGAGCGCGTCGGCGGTGGCGAGCTGCGTCGTCTTCTCCGCCTCCGTCACGTCGGTGGCGCGCTGCCGCGGCTCGCCGATGAACCTGGCGAACGACGTGGCGCTGAACCACAGCAGGAAAACCAGCAGCAGCGAAGTGATCACGCCGCCGATGAGCACCATGCGGGCCAGCCCGCGGTTGCGCTGCACCTGCTGCTCGTTGCGGAAGACCAGCCCGAACTCGGGGAATACCTTCTTGAAGAGCAGCTCGCGGACGAAGTGCGGCCGCGGACGCGGATAGAGATTCTCCAGCAGCGGCAACTGCTCGGCGGCCGAATCGCCCAGCCGCTCGGCCAGGTGCTTGACGATCAGTCCGCCCTGCTGCGTCGCGCTGGTGAAATACACGCCGCGGAACAGCAGATTCTTGACCGCCCGCGGATTCTTGATGAGCGGGAAGAGCGTGCGCACATAAATCTTCAGCGGCTCCTTCAGCTCGCGGAACTCCTCGGGGAACGTGTACGCGAAGCCCAGCTCCAGCTCGTCGGCCTCGTCGTTCAGCCGGCGGATGCGCAGCTCGTTCAGCCGCCGATACGTCTCGTTGAAGCCGTCGTCGAACGAATCGGGATCGAAGGGCGTCTCGTAGCCCGCCGGCCGCGACCAGCCGAAAATCTGGTTCTTGATGGTGATGTCGACCGCGGCGCGGTCGAAGAACTGCATGAAGCCGAGGATCTTGTCGCACTTGGTGACGACGACGTACGTGGCGAAGGTGACGCCCAGCTTGTTCTGCAGGTCGCGCAGCCGCTCCAGCGCGGTCGTCGCGTCAGCCTCCAGCTTCTCGGGCGCGTCCTGCAGCAGATGATCGGCCGAGATGCAGACGATCGCGCCGTTGATCGGGTAGCCCTTACGGCCCTTGCCGATCGTGTTCAGGAACGAGTCCCACTCGCGATAGTCGCTGTCGTCCTTGGGGTTGCACAGGCGGCCAGCCATGTCGATGAAGATCGCATCCTCGGTGAACCACCAGTTGTAGTTCAGCGTGCCGAGCTGGTAGCCCTCCGGCTTGCCCAGCGAGAACGTCAGGCCGCTCTCGTTGATGAGCTTGGTTTTTCCGCAGCCCGAGTCGCCGATGACGACGTACCACGGCAGCTCGTAGACGCTCACGCCCGCGGTCTTCCGCATGTCGCGGATGGCGGTGAAGAACTTGTTGGTGTTCTCCTTGATCGTCGCCCGCACGTCCATCGACGCCGGGCCGGCTTCGGCCTCCTGCGCCAGGTCGGCGGCCAGCTTGCGCTCGCGGCGTCGCTTTCCGGCCGAGAAACCCTTGGAAAGCAGGAACCCGACCAGGCTCAGAAGCCCGATGAAGGCCCCGACGCCGATGATGATCCAGAACGTCGAGACGCCCGGGAACATCCAGCGCTTCAGGAACCAGATCGCGCCCATCGGGGTCGCGAGTCCGGCCAGCGCCAGCATCAGCTTCACTTCCTTGGGAAGTGCGTTGTACCACTGCAACAGGCTCTTGATCATCTTCAGATCCCCAGGGGCGGCGTCGCGCCGCACCGCGTGAGAGTCGCGTTAGCCGCTATCCGCCGAACAGTCCGCCCGCCGGCTTGTCCGGCTGCGAAGCTGCGGCCGGCCCGGACGTGGGCGTCACGCCGCCGCCGGTGGCCGAGACCGCCGTGAACGGGCGATCCTTCCAGAACTCCGCCGCCTTGCGGATGTCGCGCACGGCGGCGTCCCAGGCGAACCAGAAAAGGATCATGGCGGTGATGATGATGGTGCCGAAAATCGTCAGCAGGATGGTGATGCTCATCCCGATGCGATAGTCGACCTTGATTTCCTGGTTGTGCTTGTAGGCGTCGGGGAACAGCTCTTTCCCGCGGGTCGCGGCGTACGCCGGGAGCCGCGCGAAGAGCCGCCGCGTGTAGTCGGCCAGTTCCTGCGGGCGGTCGTGGTACATGCCCTTGAAGCCCAGCCGCAGGCAGACGAAGTAGAGGCTGAGCAGCTCGGCGAGCTCGTCCTTGTCGCGCCGCTCGCGGCGCTCGGACACTTCGAACTCGCGCTGCAGCTCGTCGCAGTCCTCGAAGAACTTCTCGCCGCCCAGGGCTTCGACGTGGTCGAGCACGTCCGGGTCGGTCTCGAAGCGGTTGTCGAACCAGTAGTCGCGCCCGTCCCACTCGGTGTTGAGCATCTTGTAGTCGATCAGGTAGACCATCATGGCCTTGACCTTGTCGTTCCACAGGCGCTCGGTCGAGGGGTCGTTGCGGGCCAGGTCTTCCGCGTCGCGCAGCGCCGTCAGCGCGTCGTAGCGCACGTTGTCGGGCGCGGCGACGGCGCCGTACTTGAGCTGTCGCCCGAAGTTGATGAGGAACTCGAAGACCGGCCAGCAGGCCTCGGTCATTCGGATGTGCGTGCGCTCGGCCGTTTCGGTCGGCATTTCACGGGCCCTTTAAGACGACGAAGAGCTTCGGCTGGAACTGCTCCATTCCGACGATCTGCCCCTCGCGGATGCTCATGCGGATGCCGCGCTCCTGTTCGCACTCCTTCCAGTAGTCGGTGCGATCGGTGCCCAGCGTCTTATCCACGCGGAAGTAGTGCAGCGACTGGCGGCGCGGCAGGGTGCCGGCGGGCACGGACTTGGCCTGCAGCTTCAGCCCGCGGACCGCGATGCGCCAGATCTTCGGCGAGCGCGAAGGCGAAGCCAGCTTCATGTCGAGCTTGCTGTAGATGTGGCTGTAGACCTCGTTCACGTCCATCTCGGACGAGGTCAGGCCCAGGTACATGTCGCAGTTTTCGTCGATCCACTTGCGGTCCAGCTCCACCTCCAGGCCGTCCAGACCGTTCTCGTCGCGCTTGCGCACGAACGCCCGCTCCACGTAGTTCATCGGCCGCAGGGCGTCGAGCAGCACGACAATCCGCCGCCGCAGCCACGACAGCGAGGCGCCCGGCTCGTCGTGGTCGTACTGCGGCAACTGGCCGGGAACCAGGTCTTCGTGGAAGACCGAGAGCCGGCCGACGATGCGGCAGAGCATGACGAATACGTCGAACGGGTGCACCACTCCGGCCTGCAGCATGGCCTTGTACTGCGCCCGCAATTCGTTGAGCGCGTGCAGCTTGAGCAGGTGCTCGGTGTTGGCCGTCACGCCGTCGGTGAACTTCATGGCGTGCTCTTTGGCCTCGCGCGCCAGCACTTCGTCCTTGGCCTCGATCTGGTCGGCCAGCGAGGTCAGCGCCCCGCTCAGCCCGGTGTCCGCCTGCACCGCCAGCACCGGGCCCGCGCCGAATTCTTCCATCTCCGGCAGCGCGCCGGGACGATCGGAGCGCTTCAGCCGGCCGATCCGCACCACCTCGTAGCCGGTCATGTCCTCGCCGGCGACGAACAGCCGCGCCCGCATCCGCCGCACGTACATCGTCTGCGGGTTCTGGCCGGTGTTCTCGTCGCGGCGGGCGAGCGGCGTCGGTTCGAAGCGGGGCGAGCCGGTCACCAGGTCGGGGTTTTCCAGCGGCACGGCGTTGGCGCGGACTTCCTGCATCTGCGGCACGCCCAGGAACAACTCGACGGTGCCCTGGGCCGCCTCCATCGCCGCCTGGAAGTTCACCGGCGAGACGACGGTGTTCTCCGGAATCCGCACCCACGTGCCGTCCTTCAGCCGCAGGTCGCAGCGATCCAGCCGCAGCGTGAAGTTCTCCAGCGGCTCCTTGGCGATCTCGAGCGACAGAAAGCCCCAGCCGAACGAGCGCGCCGCGTCCATGCTGGTGCGGACGACCGTTTCCATCCGCCGCTGGGCCGCCTGCAGATGGTGCGGGCGCAGGAACATGCCCTCGTACCAGTGGACTTCGGTCCAGAAGCTCATCGCTCATGCACTCCGGCGCGGCGCGCCCCGCAGGGCCGCGCTCGCGCTGCTGTCGCCACGCTGCGCGCTGGGCCTACTTGCGATTGGTCCGGCTGACGATGTACTGGTGGATGCCGGAGCGGTTCCAGTCCACGCCGATGTGGACGCTCAGGTCATCCGGATACTTGCCGGGGGCCTGGAACATCGCCGGCGGGACGGTCAGCAGGTAGCCATCCTTGTCGGTAAAGCGGCCGAAAACGTAGATGATCCCGTTCTCGTCGCTTAGGCCGCGCTCGAACTTGAAGTTCAGCAGCGCCGGCTCGGGGCTGGCCACCTTCGTGCCCTGCAGCGCCGGTCCCTTGCGCTCGCCGTAGTAGTCGCTGTCGTTGGTGAACAGCAGAATCTGCGAGCGCGGCAGGTCGAATCGCGCGGGGTCGGCGGCGGCCTTCGGCCGCTTCTCGAACCACTCCTTCGACGTGATGCCGCTGCCCGGCTTGAGCTGGCTGTTGACGTCCTTCTTGAGGTCGTCCGGATAGACCAGGACGACGTTGACCTCCAGCGGCGCGCCGGTGCGATCCGCCACGGGGCGATCGATGTACATCTCGCTGTTGATGTACTCGTCGCGCGTCAGCGACATCTTCTTCTCGCCGCACGTGCAGCCGGGGCAGAGCAGCAGGCCGGCTCCGCCGAGCGCCAGGATGACCAGTTGCTTCAGGCCGAGCGACGCAGACCGATCGAACGCAAATCTCTTCGTCATGTGATGCCTCCCGCACCAAAGGCGTCTGCCAGCTTCTTGCTGAGCAGTTCTGAAATGAGTTGCTGATACTGTTCCGGCGCGCCTTGTTTCTGAAAGTCGCGCAGGCGGATGTTGGGGTCGGCTCCCATGCCCAGCGGGCCGCGGATGAGCTCGCCCAGCAGGTCGCTCAGACTCTCGAGCGCCACGTCCGACGCGATCATGCCCGACATGATCCAGGTTTTCAGCGTCCGCAGCCGTACCTTTAACACGCCCGCCGGCTGTCCGCTCGGAATCGCGATCACGCCCTTCACCATCGTCAGCATGTCGGGCGAGCGGATGTATACGTCCCAGGGGCGCTTCACCGTCGGATTGGGCCGCACCCACTTGGTCACGAACGGCCGCACGCTCTTGTCGAAGTCGTCGGCGAACTTCACCAGCTCAACGAACGCGTCGAACAGCCGCTCGGCGGATTGCACGTTGACCTGCACCGGGCCGCGCGCCAGTTGCGCCTTGATCAGCCGCTCCCACAGGTCGTTCAGCACGCCCTCGCCGCTCTTAGCCGTCGCCGCGCCGCCGCCGGCCGTGCGCGCCGCTGCCACGTCGTCCGACAGCTTGCGGATTTCTGTGTTCTTCTCGACGCGGAGCTGCTCCTTCTCCTCGCTGAGCGCCCGATTCTCCTGGGTGAGGGCGTGAATCTTCTCTTCAAGCTCGTTGACGCGGTTCATCTGACCGGCGCCGGCCTGGGCCCGCTGCAGTTGCAGCGTGAGCTTGTCGCGCTCCACCTCCAGCCGGTGAGTCTCCGTGTTTTTGGTCGTAACTTCCGCTTCGAGCCGTTCGACTTCCTTCGAAGCCCGGTCCAGTCGCTGCCGCTGATCGTCGACGATTCGCTGCAACTCGGTGGCGTGCGCCGTCGCCAGCTCGGCCTGCTTGTTTTTGAGCGCCAGGTCCGCCCGCATCGCCGCGAGCATGTCGTCGAGCGCGGCCTTCTCCTCGCGCAGCCGCTGCAGCTTCTTGCTGAGCTGCTCGACCTGCTCCGCATCCGCCGCGCGGCCGTTCTCCGCCGCGGCGTCGCCGTCGGCGAATTCGCCCAGCAGCGACGCCAGCAGCCGGTACCGGTCCCACTTCGGAGTCTGCGAGAGCACCGAGCGCAGCGGCTTGAGCGCGTCACCGGAATCCAGGTTTCCGAGCGGCGCTCCGCCGCTGAGTTGAGACATGTCGTTGCCCACGTGGCAGGTCTCCCGCGCGCCGGACTCCCCCGCAGCGCAGGAAACGGCGATCCGTCCAGTTCCATCGTGTCGGCCGCGACGCACCGCGCGCTCAGCCATTTCGCGGCGAGTCGCCGCGGCGACCGTCGGCCCAGCCTTTTCACTCTATATGGCACGCGGACAGCGTCAAGGGAAGCCGCCCGGATTTCGACCGCAGTGCGGCCGGCCGAGGCGCGAAAATCACGGCGTCGGCCAGATGCGCAACACGCTGCGCAGTCCCACGAGGCCGTCGCCATGCACACGCGGCTGCGTGACCAGCGGCTGGCGGAGCCACTCGATCACCGCCGCCGGCGCAGCGCTCGCGTCCGGCGGTTTGATTACATCGGCGAAGACCTCCTCGAGCGTGCAACCGCCGCAGGCCCAGGCGCTGCTGTCTGCATCGCGGCACCACTCCCAGTACCCGCCCAGCATGTTCTGCGCCGCGCCGCGCAGCTTCAGCGCGGCGAGCATCCACTCGTCGCGCGTCGGCACGAAGCGCTGCGCGCGGCCCGCCGCCGTCTGCGCCTCGTCCACGCTTTCGAACGCCTGCACGGCGCCGCCGTCCGCCCACTCCGCGGCGTCCACGTAGAAAATCTGCCACGAGCGTTCGCCGCCGCTCGAAATCTCCGTCCAAACCGGGTCTTCCGGTGCGGTCGCTACCAGCAGCAATACCCGGCGACCACCGCCGCGCTCGGTGATCCGCGAGGGATAGCCGCTGGCCGCGTCGATCTCCTCGTTCTTCCACTCGTAGTCTTTGAGAAGCGCGATCACCGCGGGGTTGTCGATTCCCGGCGGCAGCGACGTGAATGCGTCCTGAAGCGCCTGCGTGGCGCCGCCGCCCGGCAGGTGCGGCCACACGGATTCGAGCGAGGTCAGCATCTTGCTTGCAGCCCCGCGCGCATCGGCCAGCTTTCCTTTGCGCGACATCTTCTTCACGTCTTCCGCCGTTTGCTGAATCTTCGGCAGATACGCGTCTGTGGCGGCTTTGGCGAGCGCGTCCACGCCCGCGCTGTTCGTCGCGACGCCCGACCAGCCGCCGTCTGCGCGCTGCATCAGCAGGCGCTGCGAAATGCCGCCCGCGTCGCCCTTCAGTGTGATGCGCAGCACGAGCGATACGTTCTCGCCGGATGGCTGTAACTCTTCGACCCTGGCTGCATCCGCCGCGGCGAGCAGCAGCTTGCCGTTGGCGCCGTCTGCGCTGCCCGGCGCGGCGATCTTCAGCAGTTCGGAGAGTTCCGGCGTGGCCGTCTTCGCCGCGTCGAAGATCGGCAGCGCGTCCTTGAGTTCCTTGACGATGTCCGACGGCTTCCGCGGACCGATGCTGGCCGAGGCATGGTTGTTTGCGGCGTTTGACTCGGGAGCTTCCCACGACCCCGTCACGAGCGTCGCGACCAGCCACTCCGCGCGTTCCCACCCGCGATCGCCCGCCAGCGGCAGCGTGTGCGTCAGCGTTTGCGGCCCCTTCGCGGGCGCTCCGGCGACTTCTCCCAGATCGACGTCGCCGCTGTCGAACGCGCCGTTTGCGTTCAAATCCCAGAAAAACCGCACATTGAACGGCGGAACAGCGTCGCCCTCGCCCGGGGCGACCTCGTAGGTGAACACCGCGGCGATCGAGTCGGCGCTCGGCTGCGCCGTCAGACCCTTGGCGACCAGGTCGGACTTTGGCGTCTCGCGCCGGCCGCGCGGGCCGACCGAACGACTGACCGAGTTGTTTCGCGTGTTCGTCTCGGCCGAAGACCAGGCGGCCGTGTCAAGCAGGGCGACGAGCGTCTCGGCCTTTTCCACCGCGCGATCGTCCGCGATGGCCTCGTCGAGCGAGGCCGAGTGCTTTCCGGCGCTCGTCTCGCCCGACAGCGCCGCGAGCAGTTGATCGCCCGCTTCGGTGTAGGCGCCGGACCCATCCTGATCCCAGAACAGCAGAATCCGAAACTCCGGTGCTTCGCCGACGACGGTGTACTCGATCGTGGCCTTGATCCGTTTCGCGTCCTGCGCGAGCGGCTCGATCTCGAACTTCGAGATCGCGACATCCGCCGCCGTCGGCGTCTCCTCGGCGGTGCGCGGGATGTTCACCGCGACTTCCGCCAGCGCGTCTTCCTTCGGGCCGTCTTTCCAGCCGCTGGTGTCGATCCGCGCCAGCAGGCTGCGCGTCTCGTCCGCCGGGCGCTGCGCCGCCAGCGGGATGCTCGCCTTGGCGACGTGCTGCCCGTCGCCGGTCTCGCCGTCGACGCGCGCGACGCGCTCGTCGCCGCCGTCAACAGCCCCGTCGCCGTTGCGATCCCAATAAAACTCGATCGCGAAGGGTTCGGCCGCGCCGCCCTCCGCGGCGGTCACTTCATAGTCCAGTTCCGCGAGCACCGCGCTGGCTGCGACGGCTGCTTCCAGCGCGCCGATTTTCACGGCCGACTTCCCATTCGAGTCGCCGCCGCCCAGGAACATGTACGCCCCGACGCACGCGACCACGAGCACGCCCGCCACCCCGCCGATTAGCAGCCCGCGCCGCGCCGAACCCCCGGCGCTGCCGCCTGCGGCGCCGTTGGTCGCGCTCGCCGCAGCGCCGCTTAGCAGCGGGGCGAGCGCTCCATCCCAGGCGGGCGTCGCCTCGAACGACAGCGCGCCGATGTTCCATGCCGCCGTCAGCGTCACCGCATCGCCCGAACGCGGCTTCAGATCGAACGTGACCTTGTCGAGCGGATCGGTGATCTTCTTGGGCAGCGCCGTGGTTTTCACCCGCGCCCCGGCGGCTTTGAAGCGCCGCTCCAGATCGTCGTACAGACTCTGGCGCGATGCGCTCTGCGCAAGCACCACCAGCTCACGCAGCGCGGCCTCCGCCGGCTTCAGGTCGCCGTCGAGCGAGAGCTGTCCGACCTTGGCGCATTTGATCTGCACCGTCTGCAGCGGGCGCGGCTCGCCCGCGCCGGCTTTCAGCGTCAGGCGACCTTCCAGCACCAGCGCCCGCGGAATGACGCCGGGCTCCGGCGGTTGGGCCGGCGCCACGTCGACGCCGATGACGCCTTTGTATGGCTTCAAACCCTCCGATTGATCCACGAGCCGGGTCGTCGCAAGCTTGCGGGCCACCGCGGTCGCCAGGTTCACCGCGCGCTGCGCGAAACCCGCCGCATCCGCCAGCTCCCAGGTCAGCGTCTTGGCCTGCCAGCGCAGCTCCGTCTCCACGTCGCCCGCGGTCTGCCCCGGACCCAGTAGCTGCGTGGTGGTCTTCAAACTCGGCGACAGGCCGCTCAGTGCGAACTTGGCCTCCGCCTTGGGGAACATTGTCGCATGCAGCCCGGCCAGCCAGTCCGCGGCCTTGGACTTCTGAAGCTCGCCCAGGCGCTCCGTCAGACCACGCACCAACCAGTCGCGCAGCGCGCCGTCGTCGTCGCAAACGCCCTGCGGCGCGGCGTCGATCCGAAAGTGAAATCCTGAACGCATGCCGGCGCCGCGGGCCGCGTCGGCAGCGGTGGCCAGCGACACGGTGAGCTGCGCGCGGCCCTCGCCGGCCGGATCGTCCGGTGTGAACTCGACGGCGCTCACACTCGAATGCACCATCGCCGGGTCGATGAACTTTCCGAGCGCGTCGGCGGTCACGCGATGAACGAACTCCGCGCCCAGCTTCTTGACGGCCAGCTCGCGCCGCTTGATCTCCGAGAGCGCCTTCTCTCCGAGTTCCAGCCGCACGCGCTCGGCCAGCTCGTCGGCTTCCTCGATCAGCCGCGCCGGCCAGTGTTTGAGAGTCGGGCGCTTTTCCAGAACGTCCAGCGCCTGTTCGCCGGCGCCGGCGTCCGCGGCGGCGCGAGCGCGTTCCAGCCACTCGCGCGCGGCGCGATGATCGGCCTCTGCGGCCAGCTTGGCCCGCTCGGCCTCCGCCAGTCCGTCCTCGATGCTCTGCTCATACGGCGCGAGCGCTTCGGTAATCTCGGCCGGCCAGTGTTCGATCGCCGGGCGCTTGGCCAGCAGCTCCGCACCGCGCGTCCAGTCGCCGGCGCTGACGGCCTGTTCGATCGCCGCGAACCACTTGCGGGCCGTCGCCGCCTCGGCCTCGGTCTTGCGGCGGCGCTCGGCCTCGGCCTGCGCCTCGCGCAGCTTCGCGATGAGCGGCTCGGCGGCCTTGAGCGTCTGCTCCGGAAAGTGCTCCAGTTTCGGCTTGTGCTGCGAGAGCGACTGCGCCGCGTCCCACTGCTGCTTGCTGATCGCGGCGCTGAGCTTGCTCAGCCACTCTTCGGCCGCGGCGCGATCGGCGGCGATCTGTTGTTGGCGGCGCTGCTCGTCGCGCCGCGCTGCGAGGCGCGCTTCGATCGGCTTGAGCCGCGCGGTGACGTCCGCCGGCCATTCGGCGACGCTGGGGCGCTGTCCGAGCAATCGCTCGACGGTTTCCCACTGTTCGGCGTCCACGCCGGCGTCGATCTCCCCAAGCCAGCGCCTCAACTTGATGCGGTCGAAGTCGACTTTAGGGACGTGGGGATCGAACTGCCGCGCCAGGTCCGCCGCCGAGGGCCGCTCGCGCGGCTCGCTCGAGAGCATGGTGCGAAGCAACTCGCGCCACAGCTTCAGACCTTCGTCCGACGACTCGCGAATCGCCTTGCTGCGGAACGTGCCCGGCGGCAGGAACGCCATCTGCGCGGCCATGCCGGCATTGCGGTGCGCGTCCGGGAAGTCGCTGAGATACGGGTGCGAGTGCTCCGCCATCATGAAGAGCACGAACGCGGCGGCGATCACGTCCGACGCACTTTCGAAGGTCTTCAGCAGTGCCGGGTCGGCGTGCTTGGCGGGGTCGATGAACGCGCAGATGCGATCATCGCGCGATTCGACGTGCGGCTCGAGCATTTCCCACGCGCCGCTGACGCCGGGCAGTTCGCCGCGCGGTCCGACGGCCGCGTTGAGATAGGCTTCTTCGCCGAGCACCGCCGCGATCGCCTGCGCGACGCCGAAATCGGCGATCTTGATCACGTCGTTTTCGTCGATCAGCAACACGCCGGGGCTGATGCCGCCGTGAACGGTCGGGCGGCCGCTTTCGCCCGTGTGTGCGGCGCGCATGGCGTTGAACAGCGCGCCGGCCGCGCTCATCAGGCGTTCCGGGTCGGCGCCGGGCTTGGTGGGATCAAAAAATCGCGGCGACGGCTCACACTCTTGCAATGGCGAAGCCGGCTCGTGGCCGATAACGATCGTATCGTCGACGAGTTCCACACGTCCGGTAAGGTGCAGAACGTGCTGCGATTTATCTGCCAGACGCTGCTGAATCTCGGCTGCGGCCGCCACGGCCGAGCGCAGCGCAGCGGTCTTGTCCGCGGGCAGACCCGCAGGCAGCAGAATGATTCGCCGATCGGCGTGCGGCATAGGGCGCAGCTTTTCCTGGCGGGGACCGGCGGGGTCCCGCAGTCGGAGATTCGGCTTCCGGCGTCAGCATGTTTACGACCGATCCGCAATCTGCCAAGCCCCGCAGCAAAAGTCGCGCTGCGTTATTTGCCCCGCGGCGCCCGGCGGGCGCCCGGCGCGGGGAGAGTCGCCGCGGCTATCGCGCGGCAGGGCGGTCGCGGTAGAAATTCCGGTCAGACGCCCTTGACGCCGGGAATCGTCAGCCTACATTCGACAGACCACGTTATCGGCACGGTCTGGAAGTCTGTGGCAGAAAACGGGTTTCGAGTCTGCGTAGGCAGCGGTCAGGTCGCGGCGGATGCGCCGTGCTGCCGGTTGCCGACAAGCGCGGTACACGTTGGGAGGCAGGAACCGATGATGCAGCGATCGAAGCGCTGGCTGGTCATGCTGGCCGTAAGCGGCGGCATGCTGTTTCAGACCAGCAGTTGCACGAACAACCTCGACGCCAACGCGATTCGGCAGATCACCAACGTGGTGACCGACTCGCTGTTCTTCATTCTGGACAACATTCTCGTTCGGGCTTCGGTCTAGGGCCGCCGAGCCGGGGTGCGCCCGGCTCGCCCTGCATCGACCGACCGGCGGCGGCGCGGCTCCGGCTGCTTTCGCGTTGCCGAACCTCATGGGAAGGTACGAAATGCTTCGACGATTCCGAATGATCGGTTTGATGCTGGCGGCGGGGATGCCGCTGGCATTTGGCGGCTGCAACATGACCAACGCGCAGCTCTGGGACTTCGGCCGCACGGAAGTGGCCCGGGTCATCAGCGACACGTTGGGTCAGACGCTGTTCCGCATCCTCGTTTCGACGAGCCAGAATCCCAACGTCTTCCAGTAGGCGCGGTGACGGAAGACACGCGCGAGCCGGCCGTCAGGCGCGGTGTGTGCCGGTTCGCAGGCATGTGGCGTGACCGCACGCCGGACCCGATCGGGTCGGGGGCGCGGAGGCCGAGCGGCGCGGAGGTGCGCCGGCGGTTTCCGTCGAATGTGCGGCGGCGCGCCGGGAAGAGAGCGAGTGCCATGCCAAGAATTGCGGGCTTGAATTTTCTGAGCATTATCCTGCTGCTCGCGGGCGCGACGTACGCCGGTGGGCAGCAGACGCCGCCGGCGGCCCCTGAAGCGGCCCCGGCACAGGACGCCCCGGCCGATGCGCCGGCCGAAGCGCCGGCGATGACGGGCGATGCGGTCGTCGACTTGAACGAAGGCTTGCGCCTGTTTCTTACGGAAGACTACGCCGGCGCCCGGGCGATTCTGGAGGACCTGCGCAGTCGCGATCCTCAGAACACGGCTTGCCTGTACTTTTTGGGTTTGATCTACCTGGAGGATGGTCTCGGTCTGGCGCGCATGCAGGGCCGTGGAGCCGAAGCCCGAGCCGCGTTCGAGCGCGCCCGCAACATGCTGGAGGCCGTCAGCCGTTCGGAAGATGCCAGCCTGATTCCGGTCGAGTCGGCGGTGGACCTGGGCATCGCGCAGCTCGCGAGCGACGACCCCAACAAGCCCAGCGAAGAGACGCGAACGTTGTCGGCCCGCGCCGCAGAAACGCTGGAGCGGTACGTCACCGAGACCGACGTCGGCAAGACCGATCGCTACGGACACTTTTTTCTGGGCGTCGCCCGCTATCGACTGAGCGCACGGCGTCCGGGCGCCGAGCTTGAGCGCGCCGCGTCGGCGTTTGACGAGGCGCTGCGCCTGGCCGAGACTGAGCAGAAGGGCGGCGAGCTCAAGCCTGAAGACTTCGCGAAGTTCGACAACAGCATTCTGTATTACAAGGCCCTGCTCGATCTGAGTTCGAGACGGCTGAAGCCAGGTCTGGACAAACTGCGGCTGGTCTCGGACCGGGCGCGCGAGACTCAGACGCAACTGGCCGCCAACGCCGACGAGCTCATTCCCAGCGTAGAAGAGGAGATGAAGCGGTCGGTCGAACCGGGCATCACGCTGCCTTCGCCGGTCGGACCTCTTCGCTTCGAGGGTTCGCTGACGATCGGCAACGTCTACGACACGAATGTGATTCTGCTCGGGCGCGATACCGCGCTGCCGCGCGGCATCGTCAAGAAAGACGACTATCGCTTCGGACTTGAGGCCAGTTTCGACATCTCGCGCGTCCTGACGCGCGATCGCGAGGGAATCCTGGGCGAGAGCCTGACCCTGGGCATCGGCGGCACGACGTTTAACTTCTGGCAGCCGAGCATCGGCGAGTTCGACATCAACGACTACAGCGGTCGGGCGTATGTCAACTGGGAGCCGGTGCGCGACCTGTTCGTCGGCCTGCTCTACGACTACCGCTACACGCTGCTGGGTCACGATCCGTTTATCTCGAGCAATCGCCTGACAACGGTCGTTACCAAGCAGTGGCGTGCGCCCAGCGACCCTGACGGCGACGTACGGGCGCGAAGCGAGGCTTTCTACAGCTACGATTACCGCGACTACAAGGACGTGCTCTCGGACATGCGTTTCGACCGCGATGGGCGCTATCAGAGCATCGGCGTGAATCAATCGTTCTCGCTCTGGAAGGCTCGCGACCTCTGGCCGAAGTACTACGCGCAGACGCCGGAGGGACGCCCGCGCGACTTCGCCGATGGCGATCGCTGGGCGGAGGTGCGGATCGGGTATCAATACCGCGACGAGCGAACGCACGGCGACGAATTCGACCTCTACGGCCACTCGCTGCTGGCCGGTGCGGCGATTCCGCTCCCGTGGCGCCTGCTGTTCGATTTCGGTCTCGATCTGACCTGGGATAACTACACGCACCCGAGCCTGCTGGACTACGAGCGCAAGGAGCGCTTCGATCTGATCCAGACCTATCGCTTCGGTCTGACGCGGACGATCATCGGCCGCGGCGAGTACGCGCCGATGCCGTCGCTCGACATCAAGGTCCGCGGCAACATCGACTTGCAGTATCAGGACTCGAACATCTGGAATCGCCTGGGCGAGGACGTGTACGAATTCAATCGCTTTATCTACGGCATCACGCTTCAGATTCGCTTCTAGGCGGGCCGGGCGCGTCGCGACTCGGGCCGCCGGCGCGGGACGCCGCCGGTCTCTGCCCCGGTGCCGGCGACAAATCGGCGACTAAAGGGGCTTCGGCTGCGCTTCCGAATCGTAAGCGGCGACCCTCTCCGCTCGCCGAGGAGGCCTTTGATCGCCGAGGTTGCCCAGCGGCGCTATAATAGCGCGTCGGAACGCAGGAGGTGCTCAGCAATGAACGGAATCGTTCGCCCAACCTCGGTCTGTCTCGCGGTCGTGCTGTTCGGCTCGCTCGCCGCGACGGCTCAGGATGTTTCGCCCCTGGTAGTGACCGGCGTCTCGGGGCCGGCGGCCGCTTCCGTCGCCTCACCCGAGGCGGAAACGGCGCCGATCATCCTGGGGACTCTCGCGAGCGATGCGCGAATACAAGTTGCGGCGAATCAGGCAGTTATGCTGCAAAGCACGTCCGGTCGCGCTGCGATCCTGCTCGTCGGCCCCGCGAGTCTGCACGCGACCGCGATCGGTTCCAGCATTGATCTCGAAGTAGAGTCTGGCTGGGTCGTGGTCCGCGCGAAGAAGCTGGAGACGGCCCAGCCCGTCCGCATCATCATGTCGGGTGCGACGCCGGAAGATGATCTGCGGCTCGCCGCTCCGGTGGGAGACGGGGTTACGTATGTGACGCGGCAGGGCGATACGCTGGAACTCGGATTCGAAGGTGCGGCCGACGGCTTGCCCCTTTTCGCATTCGGGGAGGAGCGCACGCTCGCCAGCGGCCAGAGAGTGTCGGTAACGGCCAGCGAGGCGTCCGCGCCGACCGGGCTCGATCCCTGGCGGCAGCAGGCGAACATCGATCCGCAGGCGATCACGCGCGGGCTCGCACTGGCGGCCGCCAAGGAGCGACGCAAGCCCGTGGCCGCGAAACTCCTGGAGAACGTCCTGGATTGGGACGTGTACGGCCAGGGCGGCGCGGTGTCGGCTTCGCTCGCCCCGGAGCGGGCCAAGCCCGAGATTCGAGCCCTCAGCGCAGTGGTCGCCACGCAGAACCCGACCAACAGCAATCTAGCCTCCGGCGGCGCGCGCCTCGCGGACAACTTCGCGACCGCGAACCAGGTGCCCTCGCTCTCGCCGGCGGCCATCAGCGTGGGCGGTGTCGCGGCGGTCAATCTGCTGAACAACCGCGCCAGTCTGCTCCTGCAAAGCACGCAGGCTCGCGGCCTTGGTTTCGGCGGCCTGAGTCTGCTGGCAATTCCGGGCATCGATCCGATTACCGGGTCGCCCACGATCGGACCGCCGGGACTCGGCGCCCGGCGCTAGGGCCTCGCGAAACTCATCTGCGGCTACCGCGCGTCGCGCCGCCGAAATTCACGCGAAAAAGTTGTGCTGCTTGCGGCTAAGCCGTTGACGCACAACTGACCGATAATACGATCGAAGTGTCGCGCCGCGCAACTCGTGCGACTGCACTGCGCGCGGCGTATGCCCGATTCGACTAATCGTGCCCGACGGCGGCGGTGCGACAGAGCTTCAGACCCGCAGCGGTCCGCTCGTCCACCCGGCTGTCAGCCGTCGGCACCGGTCCGCCACGTCGGCAGCGCGGACCCTGCGGCCGAACAGAACCGCCCGAATGCTCATGGAGGTGCGACGATGGCGACTGATCTGCGAACGACCCACTGCACACCCCGGACCGACGCGCGACGCGGGGTCGGTGCGCTGCGGCCGCAACTGATCGTGGCGATCGCCTTGCTGGCGACGCCGGCGGCTGCGCTCGCGCAGGGAGGGGCGACCGATTTTCAGATCAGTTCGGTCGCGACGCAGGTGCGCGGCGTGGCTTTCAGCATCGTGGTCGACTCGGTCGACAACGGCAATAACCCTACGGCGGTGACGCAGGACACATTTTTCTCGATCTCGCTGGACAATGGCGGCGGCACGCTGATCGGCAACCTGGCCGGATCGATCGCCAACGGCCAGTCGAGCACGACCGTCACCGGGCTGGTCTACAGCGCGGTCGAGAACAACATCCGCATTCGCGTAACGCGCACCAGCGGCGATAACCTCGCCGACGACGTGTCGAACAACTTCGACGTCGTCGACGCCGACCTGGTCGCGAACGAGGTGACGGTGCAGGTCACCGCGACGCAGACCAACGTGATCGTGACGTACACGGTCAACAGCCTGAACACGCAGAACGCGTTTGACATCCGCATCGGCATCGACACAAACAACGACGACGCCATCGACACGAACCTGACGACGATCCCGGCACTGGATCGCTCGCCGGGCACGTTCATGACGACGGCCACCGACATCCGCGCCGCGCTCGACGGTCTCGCGACGAAAGTGAAACACAGCGACAACATCGTGGCGGAGGTGGACTCGGGCGGGGCCATCACCGAGTCGGACGAGAACAACAACACGCTCGGGTCGCTCGACCTGCAGGTCGACATCGTGGCCGGCGCGGTGAGCCTGGCCATCACCGACTCGGCCGTGAACGCGACGGCGACCTACACCATCATCGCGCCGGCGACGATCGCCGCGTTCAACATCCAGTACGGCATCGATACCAACAACGACGGCGCGATCAACACGAACCTCGCGTCGCTCGCGGCGCCGACGCTGACGCCCGGCACGCACACAACCAGCGCCACCGCGCTGCGGGCCGCGCTGGACGGACTCGGGACGCGCGTCGCCAATGGCGACAACATCGTGGCGTTCTTCGACTTCGGTACCGCGGTAACGGAGGCGTCGGAGGTCAACAACTCCGCCGTGTCTACGGACCTGGTGGTAGACCTGGTGCCCAAGTCATTCGTGCTCGACGCCGCGAACACCGCGACGCTGACCTACACGGTGGACAGCCCGGCGGCGGTGCCGGCGTTCCAGATTCGCTTCTTCCTCGACGCCAACGCAAACGGGACGCTGGAGACCGGAACGGACACCATCGTCGCCACGCAGAACGGCAACACCGCACCCGGCGCACACAACCTGACGCAGGCCTACACGGGGTCGAACGCCCCGGCCGCCAATCAGGCCGTGTTCGCGCTGCTGGACGTGGGCGGCACGGTGTCCGAGTCGAACAACACCGATGCAAACAACACGGCTTCGACGCTTGGCTCGGCGGGCAATGACCTGGTGATGTCCTCGGTGACGGTGTCGAGCACGACGAGCACCACGACCGCGGCGGTGGCCTACACGGTGAATTTCGGCGCGGCTGTCGGCGCGTTCAACGTCCGCATCGGCGTTGATCGCGACCTGAACGGCGTCATCGATTCCGACGCCGACCTGCTCGCGACGGTGTCTGGCGCGACCTCGCCCGGCGCGCAGATCACGAACATTCCCGACTTCCGCACGGCGCTCAACGCGGTCAGTCCGCGGCTCAAGAACGGCGACGCCATCGTCGCCACCGTGGACCTCGACCGCGACGGTACGCCGGAGGGGGCCGGCGCGACCGGCAACGTCATCGAAACTTCGGAAACGAGCAACAACGTCGCCAGCCAGTTGCAGACGGTGGACCTGATCGCCGGCTCGATTAACGTCTCGACGTCGTCCGGCGTAACAACCGCGGCGCTCACCTACACAGTGACCAGCGTGGCGAACGTGGCCGCGTTCGACGTGGCCATCGGCATCGACCGCGACAACAACGGCGCGATCGACGCCGGCGGGACGCTGGCGACGATCGCGGCGACCGGTCTGTCGCCGGGCGCGCAGTCGCTGACTTCCGCCGACCTGACCGCGGCGCTGAACGCGCTCAGCCCGCCGCTGGCCAACGCCGACCGCATCATCGCCGTGCTCGACTCGGGCTCGGCGGTGGTCGAATCACTCGAGAATAACAACGTCGCGAGCCAGGCACAGACGATCGACCTGATCGCCGGCTCGATCAACGTGACCAGCGCCGCCGGGGTGACGACGGCGACCGTGTCCTACACGATCACCAGCGCCGCCGTCGTCGCCGCATTCAACGTGGCTATCGGCATCGACCGCGACAACAACGGCAGCATCGACACGGGCGGAACGTTGGCGACCGTCGCGGCCACCGGCCTGTCGCCGGGCTTCCAGTCGCTGACCTCGGGCGACCTGTCGGCGGCGCTGAACGCGCTCAGCCCCGCGCTGGCCAACGGCGACCGCATCATCGGCGTCATCGACTCCGGCGGCACCGTGACGGAGGCCGTCGAGACGAACAATGTGACGGCGCAGATTCAGTCCGTGGACCTGGTCGCCGGCGCGCTCAACCTGAGTTCGAGCGGCGGCGTCACGACGGCGACGATTTCGTACACCGTGACCAGCGTGGGTGCGGTGGGTGCGTTCAACGTCGCGGTCGGCATTGATCGAAACATCGACGGCGCTATCGACGCGAGCGGAACGCTGGCGACGGTCGCCGCGACCAGCCTGACGCCCGGCTTCCACAGCGTTACGACCGCGGACTTCAACGCGGCGCTCAACCTGCTGTCGCCCGCGCTGGCGAATGGGAACGCGATCATCGCCGTGGTCGACAGCGGCGCGGCGGTTGCGGAGGCGGTGGAGTCGAACAACGTCGCTTCGCAGACGCAGTCGGTCGACCTCGTGGCGGGTTCGATCGCCGTGTCGACCTCGGCGACGGCGACGACCGCCGTGGTCTCGTACACGATCAACGGCATCGCTGACGTGGCCGCGTTCGACGTGAACGTGGGCATCGACCGCAACGGCGACAGCGTGATCGACGCCGGCGGGCTGCTGACGACTGTTTCGCCCGGCGCCGGCGACCGCGCGCCGGGGTCGCGCTCGCTGGCCATTGCGGACTTCCGAACGGCGCTAAACGCACAAGGCACAAAGCTGCAGAACAACGAACGCATCATTGCGGCGGTCGACGCGGGCGGCGCGATCACCGAGAGCCTGGAGACCAACAACGTCGCTTCGCAGCAGCAGAGCGTCGATCTGCGCGCCAACCGCGTGGCCGTGATTCTCGGATCGTTCAAAGCCGCCGTCGATTACAGCGTGGCGGCGCCCGGCAACGTGTCCGCGTTCACGATTCGCCTGGGGATCGACACCAACGGCGACGGACAAATCAACACTCAGTTGACCGGCGGCGCGGGGCAACCCGGCGACATCGTCGGCACGGTCACGCCCGGCACGCATTCCGCCGAGCTGGATCTGGCCGATCAACTGCGCTCGCTGTCGGTGGCGGCAGGCACGAATGTCACGATCGTGGCGGTCGTGGATAACGGCGGCACGGTGACCGAGTCGGACGAGAGCAACAACACGGCCAGCGACGCCGACGTGTTCCGCACCGACCTGGTGGTACAGTCAATCAACTTCATCGGTGTGTCGCCGAATACGCCATTCGACGCGACCGTGGACTACTCGGTGGAGCAAAACCAGCCCGCCGAGAACTTCGCGATCGCCGTGTACGCTTCGCCGACCGGCAACAACACGATCCTGGCGACCGACACGCTGATCCGCACGGCCACGATTTCGGCCGCGGCCGACAAGTCGGAGGGGCCGCACACGCTGTCGCTTTCCGGGCTGGTCGTTCCCGGCGCGACGTTCAGCAGCACCGAGTTCTTCATCAAGGTGCGAATCGACGACGGCGGCGCGGTCGCCGAGGCGAACGAAGAGAACAACATCTTCGTCCGCGCCAACCTCTCAAACGATCCGACCGACAGCGATAACGACGGCCTGAGCGATCAGGAAGAACTGGTCGGCTTCGCGATCACGCGCTACTCGGGCGAGTCGGGCCGGTTCACCGAAGGTCTCGGCAACGGTGCGGTCACGGTCGTCGTGGTTCAGACCAGTCCCAGCAATCCGGACACCGATGGCGACGGCATCAGCGACTGGGACGAGGTGAACACGCTGGCGCGGGCCGCGGGCGGCGACGGGAGCGTGCCGAGCATCGGACTGGGCGCCAACCCGAACCGCATCGGCCGGGTTGTGCTCGGGCCGGGTGTGGCCGCGGCCAGCCTGCCCGCGACGGACGTGCGGCGGTCGTTCGCCGCGCGGTCGAAGGTGGTCTTCGGCATTCGCACCGATCCGACCACGGCCAACACGGATGGCGACAGCCTTGCGGACGTGGACGACACCGCGCCGCAGATCGATCCGGCCCGCTTCGGCTTCCCGGCGACCGATCCGACGGTCATTGATTTCCGGGCTGACCTGGGCGAGGCCGGGTTCCAGGCCCTGCTGCTGAACTTCGATCAGGACGGCGACGGGTTCCTGGAAGCGCCCGATACGAACGGCGACGGCGTGCCGGACTTCACGCGGTATGATGAGTCGACGCTGGAGCGCTCGTTCAACATCGACTTCAGCAACGACGGCACCATCGACGACGGCTACGACGTCGGCGGGCTGGGCCGCGGCGCCGCCGATGCCGAGAATGGCCGCTTCGGCACGTTCCGCGTCGTGAGCGGCGGCGACGGCGTGTCGGACGTGGCCGACAGCACCGGCGCATTGCTGCCGACGGACATCTGCCCGACGAGCGCGAACGCCGACCAGTTGGACTTCGACAACGACGGCCTGGGCGACGTATGCGACGCGGATGCGGACAACGACGGAATTCCGAACGAGCGCGACCCGGTGCTGCAGGCGCCGGGCGTGAACCCGACGCCGGTCGTTCCGGGGCCGTGCGGCTTCGGCGCTAACCTCGGTCTGCTGGGCTGTGTGCTGGGCCTGCTGAGCCTGAAGCGCCGCGTGGCGGCGGGCCGCGGGCACGGTGCGCGGCGGCGGTAGTACTTCGATTCCTTGCGGCGCACGCGCGTCGCGCGAGGATCGGAACGCGAGTCTGCTTCCCGATTTCGGCGGCGTCCGGCGAGGCGCCGGGCGCCGTCGGACGTTTGTGGCCCCGGCGCCGGTCGCCGCCATAGTGCGGTGCGCTGACGTGTCGTCCACTGGGTCGCCCGGAGCGAGGCATCGTGGATGGAGCGGACACGCCGTTCGCTTGAAAACCCGAAGCGCCGACCGTCGAGTTAACCGTCCGGCGAGTCTTCGGAAGTCTGCGCGATTGAAGCAGACACCTTGATTCACAGAGAGCGTGGCGAAATGTGCGACGAAAACCACAGGAGATAAGTGTTGTCCAGGCTCACGATCAAGGCTCCATCGTGCGTGTGTCTCGCGGCGGCGCTTGTGCTCGCCGCGGGCAGCGGATGCACGAGCACGCAACCCGCGCCGCGCAGCCAATCGCCGGCGGCGACGCGACCGGCCAGCGCCCCGTCGGAGGGGACGGACGCTTTTGTGGATACAATGGCGGGCGATGACGCCGAGCGGGCCCGCCAGGCCATGATTCGCAATCGCAAGGCGGAGCCCAAGCCAAGCCGCCCCGAGGGACCGACGCGCCGGCAGGGCGCGGGCGTCGTAGATCAGCCGCGCGTCGGCGGTCGGCCGTAGCCGCGGTCGCGGTGCGGCGGGAGCGCCCGGCGAAGCGAGCGGCGATTTTTGGTAGTTCCCGGTTTGCGGGGAGGGTGAGATGGACTCAAGCGCGATGAAGCGAACCGCCGGACCGCGCAGCATGCCGTCTGCATCCGCGGTGGCAGCGGTTCGCGCCGCGGCGGCGGTTGTTTGCGCGGCCGTCGCGCTCGCGGCGTTCGCTCAGAGTGAATTGTCCGCGGTCTTCAAGCGCGGCGAGCAGGTCAAGGCGCTGGCCGCCGGGCTGGAGCGCGTGCCGGAGGATGCCAGGAAGCTGGTCGCGCTCAGCCGGCTGCTGAGCGAGCCAGAAGACCAGGTGACTTGGCTGTTGGAACGTGCCGAAGCCCTTAGCAAAGGCGGCAAGGCGGACGAAGCTGCCGCAATCGCGGAAGCGGCGCTCGCCCGGATTGATCGCTGGACGCCCGTCGCGCCCGGGGTGGCAGGCCTGCGCGAGCGGGCGGAGAAGCTGAAGAAAACAGAGGTCGCAGGCGGCGGAAACACATCCGGCGGCAACACCGGTGGAGGGGGGAACACGGGTGGGGGCGGTGCGGGCGGAGGAAACACCGGCGGCGGCGACGGCCCGCCGGAGACCATTACCGATCCGACGCGATTGGCGGACTGGCTGAAGTCGCCGCAGTCGGGCGACGCGCGCCTATCGCCGGAAGCGCGTTCGGTGCTCTGGTCTCGCGGCGTGCCGTTCAAACGACTCTCCAGCGCCTCCGGCGGCGCCCGCGGCGTCACATGGACAAACGCCGCCGAATTGGCGCTAGACCTGGGCCTGGCTGAGCGGACGACGCTGGACAAACTTCTGCCGCGCGGCGCGAGACTGGCGTCGCCGCCGGGTAACGATCTGCTGAATACGGCGTCGTTTCAGGTTGCGCGTGGGCTCTGCAATCTGGCTGCGGGCGGTCCGGGAACGGGTGGAAACTGGGGCAGCATGGCGTCGAGCCTCGAGCAGCAGAATTACTGGGTGTGGGCCGCGCTGGCGCTGGTGCTCGATGCCGCAGAACGGCCGGCCGGCGAGCGCGGCGCGACCATCGAGCGGATTCGCGAACTGACGGCGCGTATCAAGATCGTGGAGGGCGGGAGCGACGACCGGCTGATCAGCAAGGTGCTGGAGAAGTGGATCCCGCGGCTGAGCACCGACAGCGGCCCCTCCGCGCGCGACTCGATTGTGTCCTTTGATCCGAGCTGGCGCGCGTCAAGAATTCAAAGCCGGGATGCCAAGGCGCAGCAAGCTGCCGATGCGCTGCGCGCCGGCAACGTCGAACAGGGCTTCAAGCTGATTCAGGAGGCCAAACTCGCAGAAATGGGCGTTACCGCGCCCCGGACGATCACTGTCGCGGAGGTTCAAAGCCGGTTGACGGATGGTCGCGTGGCGGGCGTACACGCATTCATCGAGATGATCGAATCCGGCGGGCAGTACTACGCCGTCGTGGTCGGCGCAGACGGCCCACTCGGCAACCCCAACACGAAGTGGATTACCCCCGCGGTGATCTCGGGCAAGAACAGCTTCTCAGACGTGCTTAGCGAGGCCATGCAAAAGGTCGGCGGTGGCGAACGCATTTCCGGCGCTCGCATCATCGTCGCTCCGGATGGTGCGGCGCGAACGGCGGAGTGGGGTACGAGCAACTTCGGCGGGCTACGACCGCTGCTCGCCAAAGACGAGAGACAGTACATTTCGCTGGTTAGTTCGGCCGCTGTGCTGCAACGAGACGGTTCCTGGACCCCCGAGTTCAGCGTGCGCTACTTCTACGAAGCGGCGCGCGGCTCATTTGAGGTGGACGGAACTGCGGCGGACGGCCCGTTGAACACCCGCGTCATGTTCATCGCGCCCGGCGGCAACCTCAGCAAGCCGGGGAACAGCCCGTTCAGAGCGCTGGCCGGGCTGCACGGCAACGGTCAGTCTCTCGGCACCTTGTCGGTTATTGTCGGCGTCAAGCGTTGACCGCCGGCGACCGCACCCCGATATTCTCCCGCTCCGAAACACCGATTTGCGACGAGTGCGGCGCTGCCCGCGCTGCTATGGCGTCGAACATCCAGATTGCTCGCGATCGGTGAGCGGCATTCATGCTGAGGAGCTGGAGTGATGCTACGCGCGTTCATGATCGTACTTGTCGGCGGGGTGCTCATCGCCGCCGCCCGTGCGGATGTTCGTCCGCACGCCGGCATGTTGCGCTATCCCGACGTCAGCGCCACGCACATCGTGTTCGTGTACGCGAACGACTTGTGGATCGTGCCGCGCGAAGGGGGCGTGGCGCTGCCGCTGGCCAGCCCGCCGGGGCCGGAGACGTTCCCGCGATTCAGCCCGGATGGCGCGCAGATCGCCTTCGTCGGCAACTACGACGGCAACCGCGACCTCTACGTCATACCGCGCGACGGCGGCACGCCGACGCGCGTCACCTATCATCCCGCGGCGGAGACGCTCAACGACGTCGCCCCGGATGGAGATCTGATCTTCTCCACCAACGGCCTTGCCGGCCTGCCGCGTCAGCAGCAGTTGTTCCGCGTCTCGCCCGCCGGCGGTCTGCCGTCGCAACTGCCGGTTCCGTACGGCGCGAACGGCGCGATCAGCCCGGATGGGCAGTGGCTGGCCTACACGCCGCATTCGACCGATCAGCGCACCTGGAAGCGCTATCGCGGCGGCATGGCGACCGACATCTGGCTGTTTCATCTCACGCGGCATGAGTCTGTGCAGATGACGGTTTGGGAGGGCACTGACAGCATCCCGATGTGGCATGCGCAGACGGTCTACTACCTGTCAGATGCCGGCGCGAATCACCGCTTGAACATCTGGGCGTATGACACGGCGGCACGCACGCACCGGCAGGTGACGGACTTTGCCGACTACGACGTCAAGTTCCCGGCGATCGGACCCGGTCCGGCTGGCGGCGGCGAAATCGTCTTCCAACTGGGCCCCGAGCTGATGCTGCTCGATCTGGCCAGCGGCAAGTCGGCGGCGGTGAAGATTCTGATCCCCGGCGATCGGCCGACGATCCGCCCGCGGGCCGCCGACGTGAGCCAGACGTTGGGGTCGTTTGACGTGTCGCCCGGGGCCAAGCGCGTCGCGATCGAAGCCCGCGGCGACCTGTGGACGGCGCCGGCCGAGAAGGGTTCGCCGCGCAACCTGACGCGCAGCAGCGGCGTCGCGGAGCGGATGCCGTCGTGGAGCCCGGACGGGCGCTGGATAGCGTATTTCAGCGACGAGAGCGGCGAGTATGAGCTGTATGTGATGCAGTGCGACGGCAAGTCGCCGCCGCGCAGGCTGACGACCTCGGACGCCGCGACGCTGCCCGCCGCCTTCCGCTACAACGCGACCTGGTCGCCGGACTCGAAACACATCGTGTTCACGGACAAGGCGGGCAACATCTTCCTGCACGCGCTGGAGAGCGACCGCACCCGCAGGATCGACGTCGATCCTTGGGCGCAGCAGCCGCGGGTAAGCTGGTCGCACGATTCGAACTGGCTGACCTACGCCAAGGGCGGACGCAATCAGCGACAGTCGGTGTGGTTGTACGATATCGAAGCGGGGCAGGCGCACGCCGTGACCGCGGGCATGTTCTCCGACTCTTGGCCGGTGTTCGATCGCGAAGGCAAGTATCTGTTCTTCGCCAGCGGCCGCGAGATCACCGCGCCGATCTACGACCACACGGGCGAGACGTTTGTTTACGTCGATCCCGATGTTCTGATGGTCGTGCCGCTGCGGAAGGACATCCCATCGCCCTTCGCGCCGAAGAGCGATGAGCAGACCTGGACCGAGGCGCCCGCGAGCCAGCCGGCCGCGGCCTCCGCGAGCGCCCCCGCAACCACCACCGCAACGACGCCCGCCGATCCGGCTGCGGAAGCAGGTCAGGCAAAGAAACCGGAGAAACTGAAGATCGATATCGAGGGGTTCGAGTCCCGCGCGGTGCGCGTTCCGGTGGATCGCGGCAGCTTTTATCGCCTGCAAGTCAGCGACAAGGGGCATCTGCTCTACGTGCGCGGTCCGCGGCCCGGCAGCGGCGGCGAGCCGTCGCTGCAAGTCATCGACCTGGCGGCGGAGAAGCGCGAGGAGAAAACGGTCATCGCCGGCGTCGGGAGCTACGCCATCACCGCCGACGGCAAGAAGCTGGCCGTCGCGAAGGGCGGCAGCATTGCGATCATCGACGCGGCGCCCGACCAGAAGATGGACAAGACGGTCTCGCGCGACGGCATGACCGTCCAGGTTGAGCCGCGCGAAGAGTGGCGGCAGATCTTCACCGAAGCCTGGCGCATCCAGCGCGACTACTTCTACGACCCAAACATGCACGGTGTCGACTGGGCGGCCGTGCGCCGGCAGTACGAGCCGATGCTGGCGGATTGCACCAGCCGCGAGGACGTCAGCTATGTGATCGGCGAGATGATCGCGGAGCTCAACGTCGGCCACGCGTATGTCTGGGGCAGCGGCGCGGTCGATCCGCAGCCGGAGGTGTCCGTCGGACTGCTGGGCTGCGATTTCGCGCTCGAGAGCGGCGGCTATCGCATCAGCCGCGTTTACAGCGGCGCCGCGTGGGACATCGACGCCCGCGGGCCGCTCAGCCAGCCGGGTGTGGATGTGAAGGTCGGCGACTATCTGCTGGCGGTCAATGGCGTGCCGGTTGATGCGACCCGGTCGCCGTGGGCCGCGCTGCAGGGGATGGCCGGCAGGACGGTGACGCTGACGGTCGGCGCCGCGCCGCCGCAGGTCGGCGCGGCCTCGCAGCCCGGCAGCCGCGACGTGGTGATCGAACTGCTCGCCAGCGAGGTCAACCTGCGCTACCGCGACTGGATCGAGCGCAAGCGGGCGTACGTGGCCGAGAAGACCGGCGGCCGGGTGGGCTACGTCTATGTTCCCAACACTGGCGTCGACGGGCAGACCGACCTCTTCCGGCAGGTTCACGGGCAGCTCGACAAGGACGCGCTGATCATCGACGAGCGCTGGAACGGCGGCGGGCAGATCCCGGTGCGGTTCATCGAACTGCTGAACCGACCCATCTACAACTACTGGGCGAAGCGCGACGGTTACGACTGGTACAGCCCGAGCGAGACCATCCCCGGTCCCAAGTGCATGCTGATCAACGGCCTGGCGGGTTCCGGCGGCGACGCATTCCCGCACTATTTCCGCAAGGCCGGGCTGGGCAAGCTGATCGGCACGCGCACGTGGGGCGGGCTGGTGGGCATCAGCGGCAACCCTGGTTTCGTCGACGGAGGCAGCACGACCGCGCCGACCTTCGCCTTTTATGATCCCGACGGAACGTGGGGCATCGAGGGCCACGGCGTGGACCCGGACATGGTCGTGATCGACGACCCGGCGAAGATGGTCGACGGCGGCGATCCGCAACTCGACGCGGCGATCGCCCACATGCTGGAAGAGCTGAAGTTGCGGCCGTATGTGACTCCGAAGCGGCCGGCGTATCCGGACCGAAAGGGCATGGGGATTGCGGAGGAGGATAAGTAGCGCGCCGCGGCCAATGGCGCAGCTCCAAGAGCGCGCAACTACGAGGAGCGCCTGCGATGATCCGCAACTTGAGGGTCGTGCGTTGATTTTTTGTAGGAGGCGGAGCCGCCCGCTCGAAGTCGTAGCGCTCGCGGAGAATCAAACGGCCGAGTTGACGGTGAAGGCGCCGGCGCAATCTGCGAACGCAGACCGTGACGTGGCCCTGGCATGCGATTTGCCCGTCATCCCGAGTGGGTCCTGAGCGTCTTGTGCGCTGGCGGCGTAGTCGGTGATCGCAAGGGAGGTCGGTTCTAGTTCGGCGCTGTTTTCGCAGGGGGCAACTCCTCGGCGCGAGGAGATCGCACGAGCTCGCGAACGCCCTCGGTAGCCGCTCCGAAACGCAAGTAATTCTGCCGCGCCCGGCTTAGGCTGACTCGGTTTGCCCCACCGGCGTAATCGAGGTCTCGAGACTGCGCGTCATCGTCCTCCCAATAGCAAACAGGACAGATATCGAACGTCCCCGGCTCGAGGGCTGAGCGGGTCAAACACCCGCAGCATGGGCAAGGAAACCGCACGACTCTAGCCTTCATTGTTCATTCCAGTAGTTGGGGCCGTCCGTGGGTCGAAGGTAAATCCTTATAGTCCCGTCGCTGGCGATCACCGCTCGAAACTCTGCTCGTTAGGCCGTGTTCGCACGTGCCCGTCGTACCATTGGTCGCTACAGCCCACCTACATCAATGAACAGCAAGTCAGACAACTCCATCTCCTGGCCGACACATGCCCCGAGGATCAAGCCGCGATGAGGGCTCACGTACACCCTGCCGACTGTCGTGCTCACCCCGAGCCGCACGTGAACGAGTCGCTGACTAGGTGACCATTGTGTCGAGTACGCAAGCGCTGTGCCCCAGTCACTTGCGCCGGAATCTAACCTCTCCTCAATGACAAAGTTCGTGTCCGCCACAATGTCGGGAATGCGAATCCGATCATCGCGACTCCACTTCTCCCGTGGGAGATAAGCATCGACGGTTAGAATCTCCCGCCAAGCCGTGCAAGTCAGTGTCACTTGGCCAATCACATACTGGCATCTGTTCTGGTTATACCAGTGTTGCGTTTCGCAGAAAATAGACTGCGTCACGTACTCGCATCTACCTGGTGCTAAACCTGTGGTATCTGTCAATGAGACTCGTACCATAGTCTCAGACCTCGCAGTAGTCAACGTTCTCGGGTAGCGTCGTGACACGGCAAGTCAGACGCCGCATCAGTGAGCAGCATACCCTACCGCAACAGAACATGCCAGACGGTGTTTGTATTGGCATTCCACAGCACCTCGATCGCACGCTCTGTCCCATTTTTCCAAACCGACATTGAATATAGAAAGGTATGAGCGACGCCCTGGGGATCCGGAACTCTGGTTCCGTTTTCCAGTACCGCTTCGACCATAGATCGCGTGATGTGAATGCTGCCACTACGAGACATCCCGCGGATCGCCGCCGCGCTGAACGCGAGAGACGGAAGGTGCGGGCCGAGCCATGCGCGAATTCGTGGGGCACCGAAATCCACGAGCCCCGCGGTAGCAGCACCAATCGCTGCTCCCCAACCCGCATCCGCAAGCGCACTAACTAGGTCGCCAGTTGAGTAGAATGACTGTCCAAATGCTGAAACGGCGCCATCCGCCGCGCCAACCAGGCTGTGGGCGGCAAACGTAGCCCAGAGCCCCGAGGCGGATGCGGCGAAAGCCGAGTTCGCCAGGAAACCAGTGGCGCCACCGAGTGCGCCTCCGATGAGCCCTCCCGCGAACCCATGCCCAAAGCTACCGCCAGTTGCCGAACTAATCGCGCCCGAGATCAGGCCGCCAAGCAATCCTTGTATTCCGGCAGTTGCGCCCAGCTCAACATACGTCCACGCACCAAGCGGATCCCTTAGGTTGTTCGGGCTGCTGCGAACAAATGCGTAGAGATTGGCGCCATCGCCGTATTGTTGTAAAACGGCGAACGCGTGGTTCAGTGGGCCGAATGTTTCGCCCTGGCTAGCGAGCGACGCGACGATCGGCATCGCCGTCTCATTCGGATCCCGCGTCAGGAACCGGCCGAGTTCCGGGCTGTACCAGCGATTGCG
>CAZVWB010000004.1:143968-202405 GCA_964631045.1 uncultured Planctomycetales bacterium | reverse complement strand
ACCTCGTTGGCGTTGAATCCGTTCAGTGTCGGCACGATCAGACTCCTTGTTCAGCAGGTTGCTCGTACGGCCAGCGGGTTTTCGCCACGTGCGAACGCGGCATAGACGTCGTAATCCAGCGGGATTTCGTCGGGGAGATTCAGGCGATTCTTCGCGACATGCGCCGGGCGCTCGGTTGTGCGGATGACGCGCTCCCCGGTGCCGATGCCCTGCACGCGCTTGCGACCGAAGCCCTCGTCCGTTGTCTTGGTGTGGATCGCGTAGGTCGCGAACAGGACCTCGTCGCACCATTCCTGGACCAGCGCCGAGGCTTGCTTGTGCAGCCGGGGCGAATAGCGGTCGTAGGTGTCGGTCTCAGGATTGGCGAAACGTTCGATCTGCGCGTGCGCGATCAGAACGACGCTCATGCCGCGTTCGTTACGGAGAGCATCCAGCCCGGCCAGCACTTCGCGCCAGTTGGTGAGCGCGAAGACGTATCCCTTGCCGTACGGAATATCCTCGATCGACTCGACGCCACGCTTCTTGCAAACATCGGCGAAGATCAGCCGTTCCAGCCAGTCGGCCGAATCGATGACGATAGTGCGGTAGTCGTGCTCTTCGCTGTAGAGCTCCGACAGCGCTGAGATCACGTCGGCGTACTGGCCGGCGACGGGGAACTTCTCGCACTCGATGGTGCCCAGACCGTCTTCCGTTTGCACGAAGATCGGCCGCTCGGCCATCGAGCCGAAAGTACTCTTGCCGACGCCGTGGACACCGTAGACCAGCGCCCGGCGTGGCGCTACTGTCTTTCCTCGTTGAATCTGATTGAGCAGTTTCATTCGTTCTCCTTCGTTCGTGTCATGAATTCGGGTTCGGGGCCGGCTCAGGGAGTCCCAACCGCAGCGTTCGCAACGGGAGGCGGGATGTGGCTGCGGCCACGCCATCCGGCCCCGTGCCCGTACTCATGAGATGTGCCGTCCGCCCAACATTGCGAAGCCCTCGGCGAGGCGCTGGTCGAATGAGCGTCGTTCGGGTGGTTCCGGCGTTTCAGGGTCTTCACGTTTCAGCGCACGCTTATGCGCTGCGTCGAGACGACGCGCTCCACAACCGATGCAAAGCCGAAGACCGTCAAAAACCTCGCGACCACATCGGATGCACGCCCGAAAGCGTCGGCCGTCTGGACCTTGGACCATCAGACTCGCCATTGGATTCCTCACAGTCGATCAATCACGCGCAGCGCTTCGAAGCGCGTGAGCCAGGCGCCGCTGCTCCGGCAGCGCCGTAGTTCGTGCATGGCCTCTTCGTTCTGGCGGGATACGTCATCGAGGAGCGCGGGCGCGAGCTGCCACGCGCCACAGCGGAACGGCTCACGCTTCTCGACCGCGACGATGTGAACCGGCAGAGCTTCCCCGCTGACTGCGGCGATCAGCGCGCGATAGAAGGCGACTTGGTGGACGTAACCGAGCGCGCGGATGGCAAAATCGAAGGAATCGAGGTCGTCCGTTGTCTTGAGATCAACGATTCCCGCCGCGGGATTGATCCAGTCGATCCGCGCCTGGCATTGAAAGTGCGCGTACGTGCAGCGCACGACGCCTTCCGCGATGCCCGCGGCCAGCAACTCGGCGGCGACCGCGTGCCCTTTCACGGCGCTGGCGATCTGCTCGACCAGCGCGGCGTGGGAGTCGCTGAGCACTGGTTTGCTCTGGCGCTCGGCCCACTCGGCGAAGGCCTTCGTCTGCGAACCGAACGGCTGGCCAGTCTTCGGGTTGATCGGTCCGCCGACTGCGTACTCGCGCTCGTAGCACGAGCGGCCTTCGAGAATCAGCGTGTGCGCCGCGCGGCCGATCAGGTATGCCGTCGTGTCGCGCTCGGGAATGAGGCCAAGTTCCTTCCGGCGATACAGCAGCGGGCAGCGTCGGAACTCCGCCAGGCCGTGCGCCGTCAGGAAGCTCTTGCTCTTGGCGTGATAGATATCCGCGGGCTCGCGGATCAGATGTCGAAGAACGTGCTCGAAGGCCATGTCGCCTGACTCCCGTGCGTTTGGCGTCGCCGCCTGCACGAGAAACATTCGTCACACAGCCCGCGCGTTTAACGCGCCCTCGCAAAGTCACGTGTCCGACACGTGTCCGACACATCACGGTCACATCGACGAGGAGCCTCGACACCTCGTCGGACACGTGACTTCCTTGCGACACATTCAAAGCTAGAGATTTGTCCCCGGCGTGCAGAGCACGATCGCGATTGAAAAGCCGAGAACGTCTCGGCGACGACGCAGACAGCGATGCGGAGCAATCGCGATGAAGTTACGGCTGACAAATCGCTATGACGGATGCCTGGAGAAATGGAAGATCAACCTCGCCCTGGAACACATGCGCGCCCTGCACCTGCCTCGCGACATGTGGCCGGACATGCTGCAGCGGCTGGCCATCGAGATGCTGCGCTTCCGCTTCGATCCGCAGCGCGGCGCTCCGGAGCCATCGGCGCTGGCGCGGATGATCAAGAACCAGATCATTTCGGTCATTCGGTCGCTTGATCGCGACCGCGATCGAACGGAGCACTACTGGCACTGGACGAACCAGCCGGGCCGAATGGTCTACCGCGAGCCATTCGGCCTTCGCACTGACGTCCAGGAGGCCGTCGCACAACTCCCTGAGCGCGAGCGCATCGTGGCGACCCGGCTCATGCAGGGCCAGTCACGCCAGCAAATCGCTGAACACTTGAAGTGCAGCTGGGAAGCTGTGAACCGCATCGTTCGTCGCATTCGCGAGCGCTTCGAGGCAGCCGGGCTGCGCGGGTGGGTGCGCGAATGATGGTCCGTCGACGGATCGCGGAATCTGGCCAGAATGGCGCTTGCCATCTTCGCGCCCGCGAGGAAAGTGGACGCCTGGCGGGTTCGCGCCGGCGGCCCCTGTCGTCGGACTGGATCACCGACGAACTGCTCGCGGAAACCCGCCGCGTGTGGTCGCGATACCTGCGTCGGGTCGTTACCGACGACGAGGCGATCGAGATGCTGATCAACGTGCGGAACGCAGCCCTGGCGATCCTGGGCGTTGGAGTCGACGAATGAAGGTCGTGATCTGGGCACGGGTGTCTTCGCGCGAGCAGCGTGAGGGATATTCGATTGACGCGCAACTCCGCGCCTGCCGGACGAGGGCCGAGCGTGAGGGTTGGCCGGTGGTCCGCGAGTTTGCCGTCGCCGAGTCGGCCAAGCGCGGGGCCGAACGGCTGGCGTTCAATGAGATGTATGAATGGGTTCGCCGCAACGCCCGCAAGGAGGGGATCGGCGCGGTCTTGGCCCACAAGCTCGACCGTATCTGCCGGAACATGCGCGACGCCGTGCGGATGCAGGAACTCGAGGACAAGGCGGGCGTGAAGCTATCGTTCGTCGACAACCAGTTCGGGCCGGGCGCGGCCGGCACGCTCTCGTTCAACGTGATGGCGGCCGTCGCCCAGTACTACAGCGATAACCTGCGAAGCGAAGTGATCAAGGGGAAGGACGAGAAGGTCCGGCAGGGGTGGCTGGCGGGCGGCGCTCCCTACGGCTATCTGAACTCACCGGACCGCAATGAGCCGATCCAGCCACATCCGCAGGAAGCGCGGGCCGTTCTCCGCATCTTCGAGCTCTACGCGCGGGGCGACGTCACGTTCGAGTTGATCGCCGAGAAACTACTGGAGGAAAGCCACGTCTACCGCCCGAGCCAGCCGAAGTTCTACCGCACGGCGCTGTCGTACATCCTGAACAATCGCTTCTACATCGGCGAGATCAAGTGGCACGGCCAATACCTGCCGGGGAACCACAAGCCGCTGATCGAACACACCGTATTCGAGCGCTGCCAGGACGTCCTGCACGGCCGCAACCGTCGCACCGGCAAGCCGGAGATTCCGCTTTCGGGCGGATTGTTCACCTGCGCCCACTGCGGCAGTGCCATCACCGGTGAGCGCATCCGCCGACGACTTCGAGCGGGCGGCGTGAATGAGCACCTCTACTATCGCTGCGCGAATAACTACCCTGGGCCTGCCCATCCGCGCGTGCGATGGCGGGCCGAAGACCTGGATGAGGCCGTGCGGGAGGACCTCGCCACGCTCGTCTTGCCCTCTCGCGAGATCGCCGGTTGGTTCCGGTCTGCGCTACGGACGGCGCTCGCCGACGTCGCGACGGTGCGCGACCGCGAACGGCAGGCCCTTCTCAAACGCCAAGGCGAACTGACGACCATGAAGGACCGGCTCCTCGCGGCATACCTTGCCGGTGCCGTGGACGCGGGGACGTTTCAGACGAAATCCACGGACCTCGGCGGACAACTGGCGGACGTGGAGCGCCGGTTGGAACGTTGCGGGGACATCGACGAATGGCGCGGGGACAGCGGCCGTTCGCGCGGGGACATCGCGTTGGCGGTGTTCGACTGGTCCCAGGAGGCCCCGTCGGCGTGGGAGCGTTCAAAGATGGCCCAAAAACGCGCGATCCTCGACTCGCTATCTTTGAACCGCACCCTGAGCGCCACAACTCTTTGTCTGGAAAAGAGAAAGCCGTTCAGCTACCTCGCCGAACGGCCTCTCGTACAGTCAGATCGGGGTGACAGGATTTGAACCTGCGACCTCTTGGTCCCGAACCAAGCGCTCTAGCCAGGCTGAGCTACACCCCGGGCGTCTCGCTGCGGGGCGCGGGCTCGCGCTACGCCGGCGAGATCAACCGGAATCGGATATCTTATCGTCGCTGGCCGCGGCGGCAAGGTGGTCGCCGATCGCCGCGGGTGACTTTTTTCACCGGAGCCCCAGCGGGGTGCACTTCGCGCGATCCCGGCGGAGTGGGTGTGATCCCCGCGCACGTGGCCTAAGAAGTTGCCGTCACGCCCGGGAAGAAGCCCGCCCCTCCCACGACTAAACGCACGCGCTCGGACGCTACGCCGCCAGTTCTACAAGCGTGCCGGTCGTGCGCGCGACCTCCCACTACAGATACTGAACGCACGCGCTCGGACGCCGCGCCGCCAGTTTTTCAGGCGTGCCGAGCGTGCGCGCGACCTCCCACTACTAAACGCCGGCGCTCGGACGCTGCGCCCCGGTGAGCAGAACGCCCAGCGCCTCCGCACGCCGCCGGACCCTTGCGGCGGCGGAGGACGCCTGGGACTGCGCGCGCCGCGTCGAAAGCGGCCGCGCTACTGGCCGAGCAGCAGGTCGACGAACGGATCGATGTCGAAGAAATTGACCGCGCCGTCGGCATTCACGTCGCCCAACTGAATGTCGCAGTTCGGAAACGCACCCGCGTATGCCGCCGGGGAGAAGAGCGCCAGCACGAACGGATCGATGTCGAAGAAGTCCAGCCCGCAATCGCAGTTCATGTCCGCGGGGAGCGGGTTCACAATCTGCAGTTCCGCGCCGTCGGCGCGGTATGCGACCAGCACGCGATTGCCGCCGTTCAGGCACGGGGCGTTCACCTCGCTGAATGCCCCGCTGCGCGTCGCCGAGTTCAGGAACTGATAGACCTCCGGCGGTTGCGGCTGCGAGAGATCCGCGACGGCGATGTCGAGCGCACCAGCGAGCGAAGCCGCGCCGCTCACTTCGAGCACGTCGAACTGCGCGCCGGGAACGATACCGGCGACTTCGATCAGCAGCCGCCCGTTCGGCGCTTGCGAGTAGTCTCCGGCGATGGTCAGCACGCCCGGCGAGAGTCCCGGCGCGATGCTCCCCGCGTTGCTGACGGCCGCGAGCACGTTCCCACTGCCGCTCAGCAGCCCGCCTTGGATGTCGGCAAGCCCCGCGGGGTCGAGCGTGGAGTTATTGAGCGTGGTCGTTCCGCCGGTTTGCACAAACACGCCGCCCGTGGTGAGCGTGCAGCCCGAATCAATCGTCAGTGCGCCGGCGTTCGAGACGGCCCCCGGCGCCGCGAGGTTGCGGCCGTTGGTGAGCGTCAGGCTCCCGGCGGCAGCGTTTGCCGCGAAGTTCGCCAGGCCGTTGCCGCCGGTTTGACTCAAAATCGCCGAGGCCGAGCCGTCGAGCACGATCGTGGCGGCGTTCGTCACGATGTTGGCGCCCTGGAACTGGAACGCGCCGGACAAGATGTAGGTTCCGCCGGAAAGCGTATTCGCGACGAAGTTCGGGAAGTCGAAGTTGAGCCGCAGCGTGCCCGAGTCAACCTCCACAACGCCGGCGTTCGAGAAAGTGACGTTTACCGGAGTGACGCCGACGCCGCCGGACTTGCGCAACGTGCCGCGGTTGTCGAAGGTTCCGCGCGGCTGGATGCTCCAGTCCAGGGTCGCGTCATTTTGAATCTCGAACACCGCGCCGGGGTGGTTGACGAGCGTGGCGCCGTTGCCGATCCAGAACTGCCCGAGCCCCGACCAGGTTCCGGCCCCGCGGTGCTCCAGGTCGCGGTTCAGGGTCTTGACGACGATTCCGCCGAGCAGCAGGCCGCCGTCGGCGAAGAGCGTCCCGCTGCCATCGATCGTGCCGCCCGTCCAGTTCACGGCGCCCGCGACGCGTACCGCATCGCTGCCACGCAGCGTGCCGCCGGTCTGCGTGTACGCCGGCACGTTCACCTCTTCGCCGCTGCTGAAGTCGATCGCCCCGCCCGAAATCGTCAGCGCCGCGCCGATGCTCCCCAGCGCGGCGTCTGCGTGAATGGTGTGGCTTCCGCCGGCAACGCTCGTGCCGCCGCCGGACAGGTTGTAGGCGCCGTGGATGTCCGAAGCTCCGCCTTGAAAGAGCATGTCGCGCACGGCGATGCTCGCCGCGGCTTCGACCACGTGCGTGTCGCCCCCGAACGCAAGCCGGCCGCCGCCGCCGAAGCTTCCACTGTGCGTGCCGCCGAAGTTCAACGAGAGCGTTCCAGCGGCGATCTCGACGCTGCCGCGGTTCAGCAGGCGAATGTTGACGGGCGTCGTTCCCGCTGCGGATGTCTTGCGGAGCGTGCCGCGGTTGTCGAACGTGCCGCGCGGCTGAATGCTCCAGTCCAGCGTCGCGTCGTTCAGGATCTCGAACACCGCGCCGGGCTGGTTGACGAGCGTCGCGCCGTTGCCGATCCATAGTGGGCCGGTGCCGGACCACGTTCCGACTCCCGCGTGCTCCAGGTCGCGGTTCAGCGTCTTTACCGCGGACCCACTCACCGCGATCCCGCCGTTTGCGTACAGCGTGCCGTCGCCCTGAGCGGTTCCGCCGGACCAGCTCATCATGCCGGCGACCATCAGGTCGCCCGATCCTGCGAGCGTGCCGCCGCTCTGCGTGTATGAAGTCGCCCCGGCCGCCGAAGAAGCGCCAAGATCGAGCGTGCCGCCGGACAGGGTGAGCGTCGAGACGTTCAGCGCGCCGTTAAAGCTCACCGCCCCGGCGGTGACGAGGTACTCGGCGATCGAGACGCTGGCAGAGGGCGCGACCGTGTGATTGCCAAAGCCCATCGCCAATGCGCCGCTCCCGATCACTACGCCGCTTATCACGCTGTCGAAACCCAGATTCATACGACCGCTCGCGACTTCGAGCGTCGCATCGTTCTGCACCGCCACCTGGACGCTGGTGACGCCGGCCGCGACCGACTTCCGCAGCAGGCCGGCGTTGCGAAGGGTGCCGCGCGCACCGCTCCATGAGATGTCGGCGTCGGTCTGAATGTTGAAGCTCGCACCGGGGAGAATCGCCAGCTCGCGCGCGTCGCCGATCCAGAGTTGACCGCTTCCAGTCCACGTGACGCTTCCGCTCACTTCCATGTCGCGCGCCAGCGTCTTCACGGCCGTGCCGCTCCACGTTCCCGCGCCGGTCAGCCGTAGGAGACCCGCGCCGCTGATTGTGCCGCCGCTCCAGTCCATCGCGCTCGTTACAGCCATGTCGCCGTCGCCGGCCATGGTTCCCCCGCTGACGATCAGGTTGTCCACGAGCGCTTCGGGGCCTTCAAAGCTGATCGTTCCGGCGGTCATCGTGAGTGCGGGCACGTCGAGGAGACCACTCACGGTGGTCACGCCGCCGCTCACCAGGACGGGGCACGTAACGACCGCGGCGGCGGCGATCGTGTGCGCACCGGCTCCAAACGCCAGTCGCCCCGCGCCGCCGGCCGGGCCGGCCACCACGCCCTGCCACGCAAACTCGATCGTGCCGCTGTTTACTTCGATGTCGCCCGGGCTCTCGACCACGACGTCGATCCGGGTGTTTCCGACGGCGGCGACTTTCCGGAGTGTGCCCTCGTTGCGGAGCGTCCCGCGCGCGGCAGTCCAGGATATTGCCGCGTCGCTGCTGAGCTCGAGTGTGCGACCCGGAAGAACGCGCAGCAGCCGCGCGTCCCCGATCCAGAATTGCCCGCTGCCGGCCAGCATCATGTTCGAGTCGCAGTCCATGTTTCGCGTCAGCGTTTTCACGGCCGTTCCGGAGAGCGCCACGCCGCCGGTGCATGTCGTCAGCCCGCTTCCCCCCATCGTCCCACCCGTCCATGACAGCGGACCGTTGATCGCCAGACTCCCCGCACCGTCGAGCGTACCGCCGGCGAGTGTGAGGGCGGCGGTGACGGTGGATGGCGCGGCGATCGTCAGGACGCCGCTGGTGATGTTGAGCGCTTCGGCGCTGGTCAGACTGTTGATCTGCACGGCGCCGCTGGAGTACGTGATCGTCACGTCCGGCGTCATGTCGGGGATTACGACGTCATCCCCTGCCTGCGGCACGCGGTTCAAACTCCAGTTGCCGGCCGTGTGCCACGAGTTGTTCGTCGCGCCGGTCCATTGGATCGTCTGGCCCATCGCCGCTGGAACGCCCGCGAGGCCCAGTGCGCAGGCGGCAATCACCCCGATGCACCCCGATCTGCTGCAGGACATTCGACTACCTCCAAGCCAGGCCGCGAGCCCGGCGAACAAACTCGCCGGGCAAGAACCGCGGGCCATACGAGCAGACGTGGCGTAAATGGTGCGTAGAAGGGATCAGAATCGGAGATCGGAATTCGGTCCAGAAGGGCCCGGCGACTGGTTCTACGCATTGCACGCGCTGCGATTCGAATGGTGTGCCTGCGCGGCTGGCCGCGCGAGCGTAGTGACTCATGTCGTTCGCATCGTGATTTGGGTGGGATGGGCATTCTGCCCGCGCGCCAGGCTTGTCGTCGCAGCGGGCCGAATGCCCGCTCCACCCGTGATGCTGCACTTTTGAGCCGGGCGCTAGAACCCGCGCAGCTCGCGCAGCTCCAGTCGATGGCCGACGGGATCGTTGAGGTGCACGACCTCGTCGCTCACGCCGAAGCCGCGCTGCGTCGTAAAGCTCCATTCACGCTCGCGCAGCCGGCGGCAGACGTCCCGCAGCGAACCGACGATGACCGTCAGCCGGCGGCGAAGCGGATCGACGGGCGGATCATGGCGAAACTGAAGCAGCACCCCGCGCTGCACGTCGCCGAGTCCGACGCCCCCGGGCAACTGCTGTCGCCGCGACCACAGCGCCAGGCCGAGCACTTCGCAGTAGAAATCGAGCACCTCCGCCTGACGCTCGATGCCGATGCCGATGCGCACCTCGCGGATGCCGTGCACCACCGCGCGGCGTCGTTTTGGCGGCTGAAGAATGCCCATATCGGCGAGAGTCTATCGGATTCCGGGTGCGGGCGCACAGGCGCGGCGCAGCGCGCGAGTCCGCGCCGCGATCGCGCCGGAAAAACCCCGGAGATTCGCAGCCGCGGCCCGCGCGATCGTGCTATACTACGAATGGTCGCGAAGCACGTTGGTCGCGACGCACAAACTTCGGATCAGCCCCTGGGTTGTGCGATACGGGAGATTATGTTTGCGCGGACCGATATGCTGAACCCCGGGAGGCCGGCAAGCAGGTAGGCCGACGGAAGCGCTTCGAGCGCCGGGTTGGCGACGCGGACGGTCACCCACCTTGTTCGTAGGGTTCCAGCAAACGACTCCCACCGGCATCATCGGAGGTTGTTCCGGCTTTCCGTTTCGCGCCCGTTGCGATCCGACGCGCGGGCGGTTCGGGGCGTGCATTACTCGCCAGCCGCCTGCGCCGCTTATCCGCTCGCGCGGGCCAATTCCTCGAAGTAGCCCGGAAAACTCTTCGACACGCAGTCCGCATTTCGAATGACGACGCCGCCGGCGATCCGCAGGCCGGCGATCGCGAAACTCATCGCCATGCGATGGTCGTCGTATGTGTCGATTTCCGCGCTGCGCGGCGTGGGCGGCGGGATGACCTTCAGGCTCGACTCGGTCGTCTCGACGACGGCGCCCAGTTTCCGCAGTTCGGTCGCGAGCGCGGCGATGCGGTCGGTCTCTTTGATGCGCAGATTCCCGACGTTGACGATCTCCGTGGGCTGCGTCGCGAAAAGGGCCGCAACCGCCAGCGTCTGCGCCGTATCCGGCATCGCGTTCAGGTCGAACACGCCGCCGCCGAGCGCCCCCGCAGGCGGGCCGCACAATTCGATTCCGAGCGGGGTCGAACTCGCGCGGCAACCCAGGCGTGCGAGCACGTCGACAAAACGGGCGTCGCCCTGCGTGCTCTCGGCGTCCACGCCTGCGATCCGCACGCGGCCCCCCGTGATCGCCGCGGCGGCCAGAAAGTACGTCGCGGCGCTCGCATCGGGCTCGACCGCGAAACTGCCGGCAGAATAGCGCTGTCCGGCCGGAATGGCGAAACGCGGCCCAGGTGCTTCGAGCACTTCGACGCCCAGTGTGCGCATCACGGCGAGCGTCATGTCGACATACGGCCGGCTGACCAGCGCACCGTCGACTTGCAGCAGCACGTCGCCGCGCGCGTACGGCGCGACCATGAGCAGCGCGCTGATGAATTGACTGGACGGCGGCCGGCGGAACACCACTTCGCCGCCATCCAGGCCGCGCGCGCTCACCGCGATCGGCGGGTATCCGTTGCGCGCTTCGTACTCGACGGACGCACCCAGCGCCGCCAGCGCATCGCACAATTCGCCGATCGGCCGCTCGCGCATTCGCGGCGTTCCGTCGAGCCGATAACGCCCGCGGCCCAGGCAGCAGAGCGCTGCAAGAAAGCGCATCGTCGTGCCCGCGTTGCCGAGGTCGAGTGCGGCCTCACCCGCGGGAATAAAACCGCCGTGACCACTCAGCCGCACCTCCGCCCCACCCGCCTCCACTGTCGGCGCAAAACCCAGGATCGCAAGCGCGTCGAGCATGCGGCGCGTGTCGTCCCCCGGCGACACGCCGACGATCTGCGACCGGCCGGCGGCGAGCGCTGCGCAGACCAGAAACCGGTTGGCCAGGCTCTTCGAGCCGGGCAGCGACACGGTCGCGTCGATCGGCCCGACCGGCGGCGTGATGCGTACACTCGTTCCGACGCGCTCGACAGCCACCGCTCTACGCTCCGCCTCAGCTCCCGCAATGCTGAATCGCTCAGGCCGCACTCAGACAATAGAGCACTTCGAGCGACCAGCATACGGTCGCGGCGTCGGCCTGCTCGATGCCGCCGTCACGCACGCGCCCCAGGTTGATCCGCGCTTGCACCTCGCCCAGCCAGATGCGGCAACGAGCGGCGCCATCTCGAAATCGCAGCACCGCCGGACGGCCGAGCCGCGGAGGCGCTTCCGGCGCCAGGAGCAGAACGTCGTCCGACCGCAGCAGCGGCGTCATCGCGTCGTCCGCCAGCCGCACGCCGAATACGCCCGGCAGCGCCCGCGCGACCAGCGGCGCATCCACAAACTCGACGGTCGCGCCGCCTCCGGCGTCGCAGCGCACGAGGGCCGCCGGCTCCGTCGCCGCCGCTGAGCCTGCCGCCGGTTCGCGCAGCGCGACCGGGCTGCGCGTCGCGCGTTCCAGCGCCAACGGCGGCGCGGGCAGCGGCGGACGAGCCGGCTCGGGCGAATCGTCATCCGCGTCCCGCGGCAAAGACTCGGGCAGTGCGGCGATCGGGAGAATGGGTATTAGCGGCTGCGACTCGCCCGGCGGCGGGGCGCTGAGCGCGGGACGCGCCAGGCGCGCCGCCGGTCCGCGCGCCAATAAGTCAACAAACGCCTCAAGCGGCGCCGCGCTGCCCGGGTTCTCATCGAGCAGCCGCGCCACGCGGGCGATCAGCGCCTGATGCCGCCCGCGAGCCCCGGCGATGAACAGCGCGCCGCGCGCGGCGACCCCGGTCAGCAGCCACTGCAGGTCTTCGCCGGTGACTTCGCAGATTCGGACCAGCACGTCGCCCGGCGGCGTCGCCCCGCGCTCATAGGCGTCGTAGGCCTCGGGCGGCAGCGCCAGACGGCGCGCGAACTCGGCTTTGCCGGACGGGCCAAAGTGCCGCCGCCGCAGCTCGCGGATGCGCTCGCAGATGGTTGTCGGCTCAGCGTTCATTCTCAGGCCCGAGCTCGAGGGCAGCGCCCAATAGAGTAGCCGTTCGCCCGACCAGTGAGTATCGTGTCGCCAGCCACGATCAAGCGAGGCCGCGAGAATGGACTTTCGCAACACCACGCCGCTCGACGGCCCGCGCCTGCGGGCGATGTTCGAACAGTGGACGCAGCCCTACGCGCATGACGGCCTGGTGGTGCGCGTGCGTCCCAGCCGCGGCGCGGATTTCTCCGGGGCCTGCTACTACCTGACCAGCCGCATCTTCATCAACATCGGCGGGCACAACCAATACCCATATCGTCTGGCGACGAACGTCGCGCGGGCACACAGCAACCGCACGCACTGGTGGCGGCAGTCCTACCGCATCCTGCTCGCCGACGGCTATCAGCTCGCGCTTTTCATCTACCTGCACGAGCTGTTTCACTACCTGGTCAAGGCCGCCGGGCGCTGCACCCGGCGGAAAGAGGCGATGTGCGACCGCTTCGCGACGCGCGTGCTGGTCGATGGCTACGGCTGCGCGCTGCTGGATTCGAGCGGCGTCGCGGTCGCCCGCGACACGTGGGACTTCCAGAACCTCGAACGCTTCGTCGCCGCCGCGCCGCGGCAAACGCCGCTGCAAGCAGCTCGTCCGCCGATCCCGGTGCGCATTGTCGGCGTCTCGTCCTAGTCTGGTCAGCGGCGCGGCCTGCATTCGACGCAGTCGGCGCGAAAGCCTCGCCCGGTCTCTCAAGTGGGCGAGTGACCCTTTGAGCTTGCGATTCTCTGGGGTGGGGCGGGCATTCTGCGCGCCCGCCGCACTCGCGTACCGCTCACGATATTGATTGAAGCCGAAAGTTTCACAAGCTCTTTGGAAGCAGACGAGTCGTACGTCCTGCGTGGCGGTTCGCACGCGCGGGAAGGCTTGTGAACTTCTGGGCTTTAGTCAAGCTCGTGAGCGGTTCGCGAGCCCGGTGAGCGGGCAGAATGCCCGCTCCACCCAGAAAATTCACAAGCTCGGAGGCCCATGCTCCCCATCTCCGGCGAACACTTCCCCGGGGCCGACGCCCGCTCCAGGCCGGTTGCAGCGCTTGCCGCTAACTACGCTCATCCGCTTCGCGCGCCAGACACGCCGCCCCGATCACTCCGGCGCGGGCTTCCAGTGTGGCCAGCACAATCTGCGGCTGATCGGGCGCGATTTTCCACGTGAGCTTGTCGAACTCGTGCCGCACGGGGCCGAGCAGGCGGTCGCCCGCCCCCACCAGCCCCCCTCCCAACACAATCATTCGCGGATTCAGCGTATGTTGCAGGTTCACGCAGGCCAGCGCGAGGCAGCGACACGCATCGGCCCAGATTCGCGCGCATAGCGCGTCGCCCGCGCTCGCGGCGGCGGAGACCTCCTCGGCCGTGAGCGCTTCGCCGGCCTGATGGCGACGCCGCAGCGACGATGCCTCGCCCGCGTCGAGGGCTTCCTTGACGCGGTCCGCAATCGACTGCGCCGAAGCGTAGCGTTCGAGGCAGCCGCGCTGGCCGCAGGGGCAGGATCGGCCGAGCGGATCGATGATCGTGTGGCCGATTTCGCCGGCGTTGTCAAACGCCCCACGCCACAGCCGCCCGCCGAGCACAACGCCCGCGCCGATTCCGGTGCCCAGCGTCAGCATCACGGCGTCTCCCGCGCCGCGGGCGGCCCCGGCGACGCACTCGCCGAACGCGGCGGCGTTGGCGTCGTTTTCCAGCACCGTGCGCATGCGCGTCTGGCTGCGGAGCAGGTCGCGCAGCGGGATGTTGACCCAGCCCTCGAGATTGGGGGCGCTATAGATGATCCCACGCGCGTGCGACATCGGGCCCGGCACGCCGACGCCCACGCCGCCCACCTGATCGCGCTGCAGCCCGGTCTCAGTCAGCAACGCTTCAACCAGCGCCACCATTCGACCCAGCACGTGCTCGAAGCCGCGCGACGCCTCGGTGGCGATCGAGCGCATCGCGAGTACACGATCATCCGCCGCGACGACCGCCCCCTTGATGTTGGTGCCGCCGAGATCGATTCCGAGCGTGGGGCTGGCTGACATGTACGGAATTCCTGCTCCGCCGGGGCGCGGCAGCGTCTATGGAGCGTCGGCCGTGGGCTGCGAAGCCGGCGGCGCCGCCCACATCCGCGCATAGCTCTTGGCGATGTCGCTCACGAGATCGTCTTCATCGTCCTCGGCGATCCGCTGCATCTGCGACAGCACCGCGGCGCCCTGGCGGGCGATGAGCCGCGTGGCCATCAGCCGCACGCACCAGTGCGGATGCGTCAGGCAGCTCTGCACGCCGTTGAGCATCTGCGCGTCGAGGCCGACGACCTGCAGCGCCTCCAGCGTGCGCACGCGGAACTCCCACGAATCGGAGCGCAGTCCGGCCTGCAGCGCCTGATACACGCGATCCGTGGGGATTGGTTCGGGATTGTAACTCAGCCGTTTCAGATCGGCGCGTTGCCGCTCGCCCAGCAGCTCCGCCAGCACCTCGATCGCGCGGAAGCGCTCGCGATCGTCGTCGCTGTTGCCGGCGGCGAAGAGCGCCGCGAGCTCGGCGCTGCCGACGCGCGCGGGCAGGCGGTTGAAGTATCCCGGGCGCAACTGCTGTCCCGTGGCCGCCGGACGCCATTGACCGGTCGGATCCTGAACGGGGTCGAGAATCGCCAGCACGGCGACGCGCTGCAGGACTTGCGGCGACTGCCGCGTGACGCGCCGCAGCGGGCCGACGTCGATCGTGCGGCGCACCGTCACCGTCTGCTCGGGCTGAATCACGCGGACGCGGTCGAGGTTGATCGTCAGGACGTGCGGATACTCGCGTGCGCGATCTCCATCGAGCCGGAAGGACAGCAGGAAGACCGGGTTGAGCATCCAGTCCGGCCCCAGCGTGATCGGGAAACGCGCATGGTTCGTCAGCGCCAGCTCCACCCACCACGGCTCGCCGGGCAGCGGGCTGGAGTCCTCCAGCTCGATGCTGGCCTCCAGGTACTGCGCCGGATTTCGATGAAAGTCGAAGATGTCGCGGTCGAAGTCGGCCAGCAGCTCCGCCACCTCCGCGCGCGCCGCCTCGCCTGAAGCACCCGAACGCGTGATGCGCAGAGAAGCGATCAGGTCGTGCGCCGGGCCGGCCGGCGGCAGAAACGCCAGGTTCTGAATCAGTCGGATCGCCCCCTGCTCGTCGCCCGCCTCGCGGGCCAGCCGCGCGAGCTGATACGCCGCGTAGGCGTCGCGCGACGCCAGCGGCAACAGCGTGCGCACCGCCTCGTCGTTGCGGCGATTGAGCGCCAGCGCCCAGCCGAGCGCCCGCTGCACGAACGGATCGCTGCGCCGCGCCGCCGCGGCCGCTTCCGCCAGCATCAGGGCCCGCTGCGGCTGCGGATCGATCAGGCAGTGATACCACGCCGCCTGCGCGACTTCCGCCGGCGGAAACTCGCGCGGGTCGCGGATGGCGGCGAAGCGGCGGCTCAAATCGATGCGAACCTGTTCGGCATCGCCATCGCGCGCCGTGCGCTTCAGCAACCAGAAGTAGAACATTCGCGCTTCGAAGGAATCGCCGTCGCCCTCGGCCGCCTGACGCGCGCAGTTCAGCGCGGCGTCGCCCTCGCCGCGCGCCAGGTGGTTGCACGCCAGTTGCATCTGCAATTCCGCCGGCACCGGCGCCCCCGGGCTGGTCGCCGCATGAACTTCCAGCGCGTGATCGTAGAACGGCCGCGCCTCGGCGGCGTAGCCCGTCTCGTCGAGCAGCGCCCCGACGTGCCACGCGGTCTCGGCGCTGAGCGGATCGAACTGCAGCGCGCGCAGTGCGGCGCGCAAGCGCACGATCGCAGGCGCATCGGGGTCGAGCAGCGCCAGGTTGAGTATGGCGGCGTCGGGATTGTTGCGGTCAAGGCCCAGGGCTCGATCCAGTTGCATGCGAGCCCGGGCGCGGTCCGCAGCCTCGAACGAGAGCCTCGCCATGGCCACGTGGACCATCGCCTGCAACTCGGGCGGACGGTTGCTCGCGGCCAGCGTCGCCGCCAGCCAGTCCTGGCGCTTCTCGACCGTTTGCATGGATGCCAGACCGGCATCGAGCCAGCGCAGAAACGCCCCCTGGTGCTCCGGGTCGGCCGCGACGAGCTTCTCGAGCACCTCGGCCGCCCCAAACGTATCCCCGCCCAGCAGCGCCAGCTCGTAGAGCCAGGCGTGCGCCTCGACCAACCGCGGATCGAGTCGCGCCGCGGCCCGCAGCAGCGCGCGGACGTGCAACACGTCCGCCTCGGTCTGCGTACCCGAGCGGCTCAGGGCATGATCCCGCGCCAGGTCGACCAGCAGTTGAGCCGTGGACACCGGCGGATTTCGCCCCCCGGCGACCGCCAGCGCCGTCACGCAGGCGATGGCGGTGATCGCGGCGAGGCGGGCGGCGTGCGGAGCGGCCATTTCAGCCTTCGCGTGCGGGGGCGTTACGCCTTGCGGCCGGCGGCGCGGCGCTCGCGCGCTTTGCGCTTGCGGCGGTCGACGGCCTTGCGGTGCTTCTTGCGGACGTGGCGAGTCTTCTTGTTCACGCGGCATCTCCAAGCCAGACGAGTTTCGCAACCGATTGCACGCGGAGTATAACCACCAGCGCGAAATTCGCCATGACGCCGCGGCCCGGTTGGTTCCGCGCCGCCGGTATGGCCGCAGAATTCGCCGGGGATCGGCGAAAGCGCCGCTTCGGAGCACGACCGGCGAGTTTCCCGTGTTCACTGGACCCGTCATGACTTACGCATTGAGAGTGTTTCGAGGCGTGCGCGCGCTCGCGCGAGGCTGCGTCGCAGCGCTGCTGGCTACCGTCGCCGCCGCCCAGCCGCCGCCGGCCGGCGTGCAGCTCGGCATCGATCGGCTCGCCGCCGATGGATTCTCCATTCTGGCCGGCAAGCGCGTCGGCCTTGTGACCAATCCGACCGGCCTGACCGGCGACATGCGCCCGACGATCGACGTCCTGGCGACTGCGCCGAATGTCAGGCTCGTGGCGCTCTTCGGTCCGGAGCATGGCGTGCGCGGCGACATCGCCGCCGGAGCGAAGGTCGAGGACGCCCGCGACCCGCGCACCGGTCTGCCGGTGTTTTCGCTGTACGGCAAGACGCGCAAGCCCACGCCGGAGATGCTCGCGGGTGTCGACGTGCTCGTGTACGACATTCAGGACATCGGCAGCCGCTCCTATACGTTCATCAGCACGCTCGCGCTCGTCATGGAAGCCGCCGCCGAGCACGGCAAGGCGGTCGTGGTGCTCGATCGTCCGAATCCGCTGGGTGGCGAGCGCGTCGAGGGGCGGCCGCTCGATCCGCGTTTCACGTCGTTCGTCGGTCAGTTGCCGATCCCGTACGTGCACGGAATGACCACCGGCGAGCTCGCCCGGATGATCAACGGCGAGGGCTGGCTGCCGGTGGCCAACTCCGCGGCCCCCGCGACCAGCGCGCCGCGGCGGCAATGCGACCTCACGGTCGTTCCGCTGAGCGGCTGGACGCGATCAATGTTGTGGGATGACACCGGGTTGACGTGGACGCCTACGTCCCCGCACATCCCACGCGCGGATAGCGCATTCTTCTACGCCGCCACGGGCATCTTCGGCGAGTTGGGCGTCATCAGCGAGGGTGTGGGGTACACCCTGCCATTCGAAGTCGCCGGAATGCCCGGGCTGGACGCCGAGCGGCTCGCCGATGAACTGAACGGCCGTCGGCTGCCCGGCGTCTGGTTCCGGCCGCTCTACTTCCGGCCGTTCTATGGGCGATTCGAGAAGAAGGACTGCGGCGGCGTGCAGGTGCTGCTGACGGATCGACGCCGAGTCGAGCTGACGGCGATCGATCTGCACATCATGGATGCGGTGCGGCGGCTGCGGCCGGACGTGCGCTTCTTTGACGGCCAGCGCGATGCGATGTTCGACAAGGTCTGCGGCTCCGACGGCGTGCGACAGCGCTTCATTGACGGCCGGCCGATCGACGAGATTCTGGCGTTCTGGCGCGAGGGAGTCGCCGAATTCGTGCAGCGCCGCCAGCCGTATCTGCTGTATCCGTGACCGCCTTCAGAATCTTGCGATCGACGCGCGCCAGCGCCAGACTTCGAAAGCGTACCGCATCGGCCCAGCATGCGCCCGCGGTTTGCGAGGCGGACCCGCGGGCGTCGGCCACGAGCACGTGGGCGATGAGCTTGAAGTGCGTAAAGACGTGCTCGATTTCGGCGGCGAGTCGAAGTCGCACCGCCCGCAGGGCGTACGTCTCGCGCAGCGCCGCCCGCAGCGCTGCGGCAGCATCAGCCACCCGGTCGATCGGAACGCTCGGAAACCCCCACAATCCTCCGAGTAGCCCCCGCTCCGGCCGGCGCACGATGAAGATCCCCGTATCGCCGCGCACCACACCCACGGCCACCCGCTTGACCGGCGAGGTCGGCCGGCGACCTTTGCGCGGCAACGAGTGCTGCACGCCGGCAGCGGCCGCGGCACAATGAGGGCGTAGCGGGCACGCGGCGCAGCGCGGAGCGCGCGGCGCGCAGAGCGTCGCGCCCAGTTCCATGAGGGCCTGGTTCCAGTCGCCGGGCGCCTCGCGCGCCAGGCACTGATCGGCGAGCCGCCACAGCTCACGCACGGTCGCCGGCCGGTCGATGGGCGCATCCACGCGAAACAACCGGGCGACCACCCGCTTGATGTTGCCGTCCAGGGCGGCGGCCGGCTCGCCGGCGGCGATACTGGCTATCGCCGCCGCCGTGTAGCGCCCGATGCCGGGTAGTTCGGCGAGCTGCGCCGCCGCCAGGGGAATCCGCCCCTCGTGCCGGTTGACGACGGCTTGCGCCGCGCGGTGCAGATTGCGGGCCCGCGCGTAGTAGCCCAGTCCCTCCCAACCCTTCAACACCGCGTCGAGCGGTGCGGCGGCCAGTGCCGCCACGCTGGGGAATGCGGTCAGAAATCGCTCGTAGTAGGGTATGACCGACTCGACGCGCGTCTGCTGCAGCATCACTTCGGACAGCCAGATGCGATACGGGTCGCGCGTTCGCCGCCAGGGAAGATCGCGCTTCGCCCGCTCGTACCACTTCAGCAGCGGATCGTGCAGAACAGCCGGCGTCGGCAACCGGCAACGCGCGGAGCGGGTCACGGTCCGCGGGAGGCGGCGTGGTTGTCGAACTCGACCGACAGTGCGTGCAGACTCTCTTCCAGAGTTTTGTCGCCCCCGGAACGGGCCTTCTCGCAGAGCGTCTCGAAAAACGACGCGACGTAGGCGTCCTCGTCGAAGCCGCCTTCGGCGCTGCCCGCGGACGAGGCGGCCTGATGGGCGGCGTCGATCCACGCGCTGATCGTCTGGCGGTGCTTGTCGTATTCCTTCAGCTTCGGCAGGAACTCGACGATCTCGCGCCGCACCTGGTCCGCCGCGCTACTTGTCTGGGCGTACTTGAAGTACAGGACCGCACCGGCGGCAGCGAGAATCACGACAACCGCGACGAGCTTGGCGGCCTTCATCTTCGTACGCTCCGCAGACTGACCCTCTGTGCCCGGTGACGCCGCCGCCACCGACGATTGCGGGCAGAAGTGTAAGGTTTGGGGCAGAACGGGTCACGCGCTTCGCGGGCTGGTTTCGCGGGTCGCCGGCAGCGCAGGTGGAATCCGCAGCGCGGCGTCACGCACCGGCGGGCGTGCGAGCCGGGGGCCAGACCGTGCGAATGGCCATCAGGATCGTGCGGGTCGCGGGCGATTTGTTCAGCGTGTAGAAGTGAATGCCGGGCGCGCCGCGCTGCAGCAGTTCGAGGCACTGCGCGGTGGCGTGCGCCACGCCGAGCGACAGCACCGCCTGCGGATCGTCCTGGCGGGCGCGCAGCTCGCGCAGCAGCTCATCGGGAATGCTCGCGCCGCACATCTGCGTAAAGCGCTCGACCTGGGCGACGTTCGTAATCGGCATGATGCCGGGGATGATCGGCACGCCGATTCCGGCGGCCCGCGCCCGCGCCACGAAGTCGAAGTAGAAGCGATTATCGAAGAACAGTTGCGAGATCAGAAACTGGCAGCCGGCCTCGACTTTGCGCCGCGCGTGCTCCAGGTCCGCTTCGGGGCTGGCGGCTTCCAGGTGCCCTTCCGGGTAACAGGCCCCGCCGAGGCAGAACTGAAAATTCTGCCGCACAAACGCCGCCAGCTCGCTGGCGTACGCGAAGCCCTGGGGGTGCGGCTTGAAAGCGTCGTCGCCTTTCGGCGGGTCGCCGCGCAGCGCCAGGATGTTCTCCACTCCCGCCGCCGCCAGCCGTCCGAGCACGCCGCCGATCTCGTCGCGCGACGCCCCCACGCAGGTCAGATGCGCCATGGACTCGATGCCGTAATCGCGGCGGATTTGGCTGACGAGCTCCAGCGTGCATTCACGGGTGCTCCCGCCGGCGCCGTATGTGACGGATACATAGGTCGGGCGCAGCTCGCGCAGGTGCGCCAGCGTGTCGCGCAGCGATTGCAGGCCCTCCTCGTTCTTGGGCGGGAAGAACTCGAAGGAGATGCTGGGCCGGCCGCATGAGAGCAGTTCGCGAATTCGCATGACGCTACTTATATCGGCCGGGGCGGTTCCTGCGAACAATCGTCCGGTTTCAGAAGCCGCCGCAGCGGGCAGACGGATGGTGGCCAGCCGTGCGGCGGGATCGTATGATCCGATCCGCGTCGCCGGGACCGCCCCGGCCGCACCCCGCTGGAGACCGGCAGAGCCATGAAGATACTCGTACTTGTCAAGCAGGTGCCCGACTCGACCACCGCGATCAAGATCCGCCCCGACAGCGAGGGGATCGAGCGCGCCGGTGTCAAAATGGTGGTCAATCCGTTCGACGAGTTCGCGATCGAACTCGCGGTGCGGCTGCGCGAGGGCCGCTCCGATGTTTCGCAGATCACCGCCCTTACGGTGGGTCCGGCGACCGCGGCGGAGGCGCTCCGCACGGCGCTCGCGATCGGCGCCGATGACGGCATCCACCTGCAGGATGACGCTTTCGAGAAGCTCGACGAACTCCAGACGGCCGCGCTGATCGCCGCCGCGGTGCGCGCGGACAGTTACGATCTGGTAATCCGCGGCAAGCAGGAAATCGACCTCGACAGCGGGCAGCTCGGCCCCGCGCTGGCCGAATTCCTCGACCTGCCGCATGTGGGCGCTGTGACCGCATTCGACCTCGCGGCCGATGGTAAGTCGTTCAAGGCAAACCGGCGGATCGAAGGCGCGGACGAGGTTGTAGAGTGCGGCTTGCCGGCCCTGGTCACGATCGAGAAGGGCCTGGTCGAGTGCCGTTATCCGTCGCTGCCCAACCTGATGAAGGCCAAGAAAAAGCCGGTCAAGACGCTGACCGCGGCAGACATGCCCGGCTTTGCGGACGTTGTCGGTAGCGTGGGCGGCTGCGAGATCCACCGCTTCGAACCGCCGCCGCAGCGGCCGCCGGGCAAGATTCTGTCCGGCGACATCAGCGAGACGGTGCCGCAACTCGTCAAGCTGCTCCGCGACGAGGCGAAGGTCATTTAGCAATTCGGCTTCGTCCGGCACGCGCTACGGTTTCGCGCCGACGACGGCCGCCGCCCCGCCCGCACGGAATCCACCTGCGAAATTCTCGTGCCTCTGAAATCAACCCGCGCGTGTTTGACATATTGAAGCGTCCGGCGTCTGCGACGCCATGCCCGCCAACCAGCCGCACCAGGCGGCCGCTCGGTCGGCGTGTCTCGCAGATGCGGCGACGAAGTCGCGCGGCCATCTCGGCCAACCCGCCGCGCATCATCAGAAATCACCAACGCGATTGCTGACGGTGAGCTTGCAGGGGCGCCCGCGCTGCGCGAGTCCGCAGTGCGCCCAGATGCTGCTGCTCGCGTCGGCCGGATAGACGAGCGTCGCGCGAACGCGGACGCCGCAAAAGGAGCGAACGTGACGAAAGCGAGTATGCGTCAGTCCCTGAACTGGTCGGCCGCCTTCGGCCTTGTGCTGTGCGGCGGCGCCCCGACGATGGCCCAGGTCATTCGCGAGGCCGCCGGGAGTAGCGCGGCCAGCATCACCGCGGCGGTTGACGCCTTCCGCAGCGACCTGGGCGCGCTGAATCCCAACAATCCCGGTTCGGTCGGCTCCGGTCGCCGCGAGATCAACTGGGACGGGGTGCCCGACTCGGCATCATCACCGAACGCCTTTCCCGGCGATTTCTTCAATGGGACCACGCCCGGCCGGGCGCGGGGCGCACTGTTCTCTACGCCCGGTTCGCGGCTGCTGGTCAGCGCCGACAACAGCAACCCGACCACGACGCCGACGCTGTTCGCGGAGCTGAATCCTGGGTATTCCAACGAGTTCGAGGTGTTCAGCCCGCAGCGACTCTTCGCCGCCGATGGCAGCACGATCACCGACATGCTGTTCCGAGTTCCCGGCAGCGCGACGCCGGCGATCTCGACTGGCTTCGGCGCGATCTTCACCGACGTCGACCTCGCCGGCAGCACGCGACTGGAGTTCTATGACGCGGCCGATCAGTTGCTGCTGACGCAGGCGGTGCCGGCGGCGGGTATCGGCAGCAAGACGTTTTCGTTCCTGGGCGTGTCGTTCGCCGCGGCGCAGGTCGGCCGCGTGCGGATCATCTCCGGCAGCGACGCGCTCGGCGCGACCGACAATCCGTCCCTGGGCGTCGACGCGGTGGCGATGGACGACTTCATCTACGGCGAACCCGTCGCCGTCCCCGAGCCGGCCGCGCTGGGCATGCTTGCGATCGGCGCGCTGCTGACGCTGCGGCGACGCATGTAGCCGTGGCGATCAGCGCGATCGAACCGCACGAAGATCGGCGCATGACCGGGCGGGGCCGGTCATGCGTCTTTTTGTTTCGGCTGAAATCCGGGTCGGGTCGGGCCACAGCGTTCCTGTGTCGCGAGAATGAACAGCGAGCCCATCGACCACGCGACCCACCGGCCGCGGAGCCGCGACGCATCGCCACGGAGACAGCATGCAGGCAGAGCACCAGCCACGCCCGTTCCTTACCGCCGAATGGCGATGTCTGTTGATGATGAACTACGACATCGACCCGGCGATCCTGGCGACCCTGGTTCCGCGCGGCGTCGAACTCGACCTTTGGGAGGGGCGAGCGCTGGTCAGCCTGGTCGGCTTTCGATTCCTGAATACGCGCGTACGGGGCTGGCCGATCCCCTGCCACCGCGACTTCGACGAAGTCAACCTGCGCTTCTACGTCCGGCGGCAGGTCGACGGCGAGCTCCGCCGCGGCGTCGCGTTTGTTCGCGAGGTAGTTCCGCGGCGGGCGATCGCGTGGGTCGCGCGAGTCGTTTACAACGAGCCCTACGTCGCGTTGCCGATGCGGCACACCCTGGACATGGCGCGTGCAGCGGCCGGCGAGCCGGGCTCCGTACGGTACGAGTGGAAACGTGGAGCCTGGTGCGCGATCTCGGCGACGACCGCCGGACCACCCCAGCCGCTGATCGCCGGCAGTGAGGCAGAGTTCATCGCGGAGCACTATTGGGGCTACACGGCGACGCGCGACGGCGGCACGCGCGAGTACCGGGTCGCGCATCCGCCGTGGCGCGTCTGGCAGACCGTGAACAGCCACTTCGATTGCGATGTCGAACGGATGTACGGTCCGCAGTTCTGCCGGGCGCTCACAGCCCGTCCATGCTCCGCGCTGGTCGCCGAAGGGTCGGCGGTCGCCGTCTATCCCGGCGTGCGCATCTGAATCGCGCGCCGCTGGGCGACGCGGAAGTCCGCCGTGCCGCGCGCTGCGCCTGGCGGGTACCATGCCGCCCATGTGGTATCCGTTGATCGCCGTGCTGTTGTGGACGCATGACGCGGCAGCGCGGGTCGCTGACGCACCGGCGGCCGCGCGCGGCAGCGTCGCCGTCGCCGCGGCGGCGCGCTCGGCGGCATCGCCGGCGCCGGCCCGCAACGCCACCGTGATCGTGATCGGCTCGGCCGACCCATTCGACTGGCGGGCCCCGACGCGCTCCGAACCGTTCTGGCTGCTCGGCGCGATCTGGTGCCAGCGCGTGTTCAGCAACGTCGCATGGGTCTACGCACCGAACCTGCAGTCGCTCGGACCGGCCATGAAGCAGGCGGCCGCCGAGCGCGGCTACGCGTCCGTAGAACGCATCGAGTTCTGGTGCCACGGCGATTCGGGTTACTTCCGGCTCGAACGCACCCGCTACCGCGCGGCTGCGTTCCTCGCCCCGCCGCCGGCGGTGGCGGCGTCGCTGCACCAAGTGCGCGAACTGCTCGCGCCGCGAGCCACCGTTCACTTCAGGAGTTGTTCGACCTTTCAGAGCGAAGGCGGCCGCGCCTTTGCCGCCGCCGCTTCCCGGTTCTTCTGCGCCGGCGGCAAGCGCGTCACGATTGTCGGCTGCACGCGTCCAACCGGCCTGACGCAGCCGGGAGCACACGCCGTGCAACCGGGCGAGGAACCGGACTGGTCCGCGCACGAGGGTGCGTTCGAAGCGGAGCTCGAGGGCGTCTGGATCGGCGCTCGCGATCTGTTGCGAATCGCATCCGGTGGGGCCTACGATACGCTGCCGTGGTTTTATGAGCGTGTGTGGCCGATCGCGCACGAACGGATTCGTGCGGGCGCAGCGCAGCTCGCAAGCCTGATCCGGGGAAGCCCGTCGCCATGAAGTGTCCACGCTGCCAGAACACCGACCTTGCAGAAGCGAGTTTCGAGTCGGTCTCCGTCGAGCGCTGCCCGGGCTGCCACGGCCTGTGGCTTGAAGACCTTGAACTGGAGACGCTCATCAGCCGTCGCCCGAAGCGCCTGATTCAGGATGACCGCGCTCACGCCCGCAGCTACGGCGACGACGGCGGCAAGCAGCGCCTGAACTGTCCGCACTGCAAGGGCACGTACCTCATCAAGCTCAACTGCCGCCATCGCCCGGGGACCATCGTCGACAGTTGCACGGTGTGCTACGGCACCTGGCTGGACGCCGGCGAACTGACGCGGCTCTCGCGCCGCGGCATGTTCGGGTGGTTGCGCGGGCTGCTGGGGGCGGTGTGACTCGGAACACCGAATAGCGAATGGCGAATGGCGAATGAGGCGGGTGACGGCGCCATACCGGCCAGCGGCGGCGCCCGGGTGGCGATGCGGCGGCGGGGAGACTACTCCGGCGTCAGCACGAACCAGTCCTTTTCCTTGGTTACGCTGACCACCGGCGTGTTGGGCTCGTGGCCGAGAACCAGCAGCCAGCGGTAAGTCGCCGCCAGCGCGAGGATTCGTCGCTTCGAGTCGCGGTTGTCGTGCGGATACTGGTCGTAGCCCATGTTGTACGGCGGGCCGACGTGCGCTCGCGTCGGCATCACGTCGCCGACGAACAGCAGCGCGCGATCCTTGCCATGAACAAGCACCGATTGATGGCCGCGGGTGTGCCCCGGCGTGCTGAGCACGCTCACGCGCGGTGCGCCGCTCCGCGCCGCCGGGATGATGTCGGCGTCGCCGTCCACGAGCTGCCAGGCGCCGGCCGCATCCACCGCCGCGAAATTCTCCTCGCGATAGGTCATCGTCATGATGCCGAAATTCGCCCGCGCGTCTTCGAACTCGCGTCGCTGCACGTGAACCCGCGCCCGCGGAAAGTTGTAAGCCGCCGGCCCGCCCGGTTCGCTCGCCGCGGCGGTGAGACCCCCGGCGTGGTCGAAGTGCAGATGCGTCGGCACGACGTCGGAGACGGACTGCGGATCGACTCCGATGTTCGCCAGCACCGGAATCAGCCAGTCGCGCGGGTCGATCTCGTAGATGCCGCGCTCCTTCTCGCCAAACTTGTTCCCGTGGCCGAGTTCGACAACCACCCGCCGCCCGGCGCCGGAGGACCACTCGACGAACAGGCAGTTACAGGCGAGCTGGATTCGATTGTGCTCGTCGGCCGGGGTCGATCGCGCCCAGAGCGCTTTCGGAATGATTCCGAACATCGCGCCGCCGTCGAGCCGCAGTCGGCCGCCGCTGAGCAGCCGCACCGTACAGTCACCCAGGTCGATCGTCCGTACATTCATGCAACCCGCTCTCCTGCGACGCTGTGACGCGCGCTGCGCTTCCGACCGCGCGATTCCGCTGCGGGTCGGAATTCCGGGGTATGATAATGCGCTTCGGCGACCACGGGCGACCGGCCCGGGTTGCGGGGCAACGCGAGCGAGCGAGCATGGTTAAGGTGCGCTGCCTGTGCCTGGATGTCGACGGCGTTCTGACCGACGGGCGTCTGTATGTCGATGCGGACGGCCGTACGATGCGGGCGTATCACATCCACGACGGCCTGGCGATCAAGCTGTTTCGCGAACTGGTCGGCGAGGTGGTCATCCTGACCGGCAAAGGCGGATCGAGCATCGACCGCCGCACCGAGGACCTGGGCATCCGCCACGTCATTCAGAATAGCCGCGACAAACTGGCCGACCTGGAGCGGCTGCTGGACGGTCTGAAGCTGCAACTGGCGGACGTTGCGGCCGTCGGCGACGACCTGCCTGATCTGCCCGTGCTGCAGCGCTGCGGATTCCCCATCGCGGTCGCCAACGCCGTAGAGCCGGTTCGCGCCGCGGCGCGGGTCGTGACGCAGCGCCGCGGCGGAGACGGGGCCGTACGGGAGGCGATCGAAATCGTGATGCGCGAATTGGGGCTGCTGGAGCGATTCAACGAGGCCGGCGCGCGGCCGCGGCCCTCCGCCGCCCTGGCTGTCTGACCGCGCGCGTTGCTCCCGCCGCGGCGCTGTCCGCGGACGAAGCGTGAAGGAAGTCTGCTGCATGTGGCGAAACCTGCTGATTTTCGTGGCCAGCGTCGCGATGATCGCGGCGCTGTTTGGCGGGTACGCCCTGCTGGTGCGCGACCCCGGCGCGATCGACGCAGAGCCGCGCGACGTACTGGCGGAACTGCCGCGGGCCTCCGCCGAAACGACCGCGCCGACCCTGGATGTCGGCGCCGGCCGCGTGCCCGGCGGCGGAGGCGTCGAGCTCACGCTATTCGACGACCGCAGCGGCCGCGCGACCGATCGCCTGCGCGTCGCCGACTGGCAGCCCGTCAGCGGAGCGAAGAATGAAATCGAAGTGACCCGCCCGGAGCTGGGGCTGACGCTGCCGAGCGGCATGACCGCCACGATCACGGCGGATCGCGGCCGCCTGACCGCCGAGCGCGTGCAGCGCGAGAACATCCGACCCAAGTTCGGCACGCTGACCGGCAATGCCGCGATCGTCATCGACCGCAACACGCAGCCCGATCGCCCCCCCGCCGCCCAGCGGCCCGAGGACATCATCACCATCCGCATGACCGCGCTCGAATTCGACCTCGATCTCGGCCGCCTCAAGTGCGACGCGCGCGTCGAGGTCGATGCCGAGGAATTCGGGATCAGCGGCAGCGGCATGCATCTGAACTGGAACCAGGCCGACAACGTCGTGGACACGCTCCGCATCGAGCAAGGCGAGGAGCTGCGCGTTCGCGGCGGCGGCGCCCTGTTCGACCGCTTCACCGCCGCGCCCGCCGCCCCAGCCGCTGCGCCCGCAGCCCAGTCCGCGGCGATTGCGGCCACGCAGCGCGCCGCGCGCAGCCCGCGCAAGATCGCGCCGAAGCGGACGACGTACCTGTGCGCGCTCGAAGGCGGCGTCACGGTGCGACACGAACGCGGCGCGGAGACGATCGGCCGGCTCGAAGCGACCGAGCTGCGCATGCTGTTCGACGTCGGCGGCGACCGAACGCCCGGCCTGGCGCGCGGCCCGGCATCTCGACCGGCAACGCAACCGGCCGACCAGGAGCGGCTTGTCATTCGCTGGAGCGGCCCGCTCACGATGACCCCGCAACGCGACCTGCCGCCCAGCGCACAGGCCCGCCGCCGCATCGAGGCGCTGGGCAGCCCGCTGCGCCTCGAAAGCCGCGACGGCGCGGCGGTCTGCGGCCGGCTCGAACTGCACGACGAGACCGGGCAGATCTGGCTGCAACCGACTCCCGGCGGGCAGGTCGATTTTCGCAGCGACGCCACCTCGAGCGCCGCCGCCGACAGCGTGTACATCGACCGACGGCGCAACGTCGTGAAACTGCTGGGCTCCGTTTCGCTGCGCTCGCAGCGCGACGCGCGCCGCCCGCCGTTCACGCTGCGCTGCTCGCAGTGGGCGGAGTTGCACCTGGCCGACGCCGCAGCACCGGGCGCCGTGCCCGAAGCGCCCCGGCCGGCGCCCGGCGACGGTGCGCCCGGCGCGATCGGCCTGGGCCTGGGCCGCTTGCGGAGCGGCCTGTTCGTCGGCGACGTGCGCGTCAACCTCAACGATCAACGGCTCTCGTGCAGCGAGTTGCGGACCGAGTTCGCCGACAGCGCGGCGGCGAGCGACATGCAGGCAGCCCTGCGCAAGGCCGTCGCGATCGGCGGCGTGCGACTCGCGGGCGACGGAGAGCGGCTCGACTGCGGCCGGCTGACGCTCGCGTTCGCGATCGGCGACGACGGCGAATCGTATCCGCACGAAGTCGAGGCATTCGGCGCAGTGCGCGTCGAGCGCGGCACCGCCGTCGCCACGGCCGAACAGATGAACGCCGATTTGACACCGGTGCGGAAGTCGCCGCAACCGGCCGTCGCCGCCGGAAGCGACGAGTCGCGGCAGACCTACGCGCTGCAGAATCTGACGCTTACCGGGCATGCCGCGCTGCGCGACCCGGAGAGCGGCGTGGCGGCCCGCGGCGATTGGATCGGCGCGGTCTTCGGCGACGGCAATCGCCTGGCGCGGGCCACGGTCAGCAGCGTCGATGGCCGCGATGCCCGCGTGTACGCCCGGCCTTACAGCGTCCGCGCCCCGCACATTGTGCTGGACGGCGAGAAACGGCGGCTGCGCGTCGACGGCCGCGCGCGATTGAGCTTTCAGACGAGCCGCTCGCTTCAGGGCGTCTCGCGCGCGAAGGCCGCGCCGGTCAGCGTCACGGCGACGCGCTCCCTGGACATCGACGGCCGGGGCAACACCGTCACATTCGTGGGCGACGTGGTAGCGCTGAGCGGCGAAGAGTCGCTTCGCGCCGATCGCATGACGCTGTACCTGGAAGACGTACAAACACCCGCAAATCCCGGCGCGCGGCGCGGGCCGCGCTTCGGAATCCTGCAGGTCGCACTCAGTGCTGCGCTGCGCGGACAGTCCCTCGCCGTCGCCCTGCGCGAGGCGGCCGCCGGCGGCGACACACCGGGCGGCCGTGGGAGTTCCAGCGAGTTGCTATCCGACGGCGACGCGCGCGGCGGGCGCAAGGAACCGCTGCGTCTGGTCGCCGAGAACGCAGTGCTGGCCAGCGAAACGTTCGAAGCACGCCAGTCCCAGCCGGTAACGCAGATGAGCGTCGCGGCGCCGCTGCTCACCGCGGAGATTCCGCAGCGCATCATCCGCACGACCGGCGAAACGAAGCTCTTCGTGACCAATTACAGGTTGACGCTCGATCCGACGCCCGCCGCAGGCAGCGCCGGGCTGCCCTCCGCGCTCGTTTCGCGCGGCCCCAGTCAGACGGCGATGCGCGCCGCCAGCGCGATGACCTATGTCCTCGGCCCCGCCGGACCGGAGCGGCGCGACAGCATTCTCTTCGAGGGCGATGTCTTCTTCGTACATCGCGCCGGCCGCGAAATGGTCGACTTCGAACGCCTGATGCCGCAACTCAAGGCGCAGCCCGAACTGCTCAACGCCATCGAGACCCGCAACACGCAGATGAGCTGCCAGCGGCTCGAGGGCGAACTCCTGGCGGATGGCCAGGGGGAGAGCGGCGCCGGCCTGCGGCCGGGCGGCGCCCGCGGCCTGCGGCTGAATTGGCTGATCGCCACGGGCAGCGTCTATCTGCGCGACGCACGCGGTCCGGCAATCCGCTCGGTGCAGGCGGCCCGGGCCGAGTTCGACCGCAATCGCAGCACGGTGCTGGTCAGCGGCGACCCGACGGCCGACGCCCGCGTCTTCTTCGAAAACCGCGAAACCAATGAACTCGCCCAGCCGGCGATCGGCAAGGCCTTCGAGATCGACCTGGAGCGCAACACGGTCAAGGCCGGCGCCACCCGCGGCGAGTTCAGCCGGCCATAGCTCATCCGCGGCGCGGCCGCGCTGAACAATCGAGGGTGCAACCGATGCCCGGCGACACTCGTCCCGACCCCGCACTGTCCCACGTCGACGCCGCCGGCGCGATCCGCATGGTGGATGTTTCGGCGAAGGCCGCGACGCTGCGGCGGGCGGTGGCTTCCGCGCGCGTGCGCCTGGGCTCTGTCGCGTTCGCCGCGCTTCGCGACGCGACGCTCAAGAAAGGCGACGCGCTGACCACCGCACAGATCGCGGGAGTTCTGGCGGCGAAGCGCACCTGCGAGCTGATCCCGCTGTGCCACGGCCTGCTGCCCGAGTTCGTCGACGTGCGTTTCGAACTGCTGCCGCCGGACTCTGTGCGGATTCTCGCCGAGGCGCGGGTCGAGTCGAAGACCGGCGTTGAGCTGGAGGCGCTGACCGCCGCCAGCATCGCCGCCCTCACGCTCTATGACATGTGCAAAGCGGTGAGCAAGGACATCGTCATCGGTCCGATTCAGCTTGAAGAGAAAACCGGCGGCAAGTCCGGCGAATGGCGGCGCGGCGCGCCATAGGCGCGGCCCGCGCGAAAAACGCGGTCGTCGCGCGCTGTGCTCATTGTGCCGGCCGCGCCGCGGCCTCCTCCTCCGCCGCGAGCGCCGCCAAATCCAGCCCATCTTCGAATGATCGGAAGATCGACAGCCACGGACGGTGCTTCCAGCCGGCCCGCGCCATCAGGTGCAGCGGCTGATCCTGCACGCCGGCGATGATGACGAACGTCCTGGCCGCGTGCAGCCGATCCAGCGCCGACTCCAGGTTGACCAGCCCCGTCGCATCCATCACCGGAACCGCACGCAGATCGAGCACCACGATCTGCACGCCGCTGCGCACCGCCCGCAGCGCGCTCATCGCCTTGTGTGCCGCCCCGAAGAACAGCGGTCCGGCGACCGAGTAGACCAGCACGCCCGGCGGCAGCGGCCGGCGCAACTGCTCGGGCTGGTCGCCCAGCAGCGACACGCCGGAGACATCCGCCATGCGCCGCATGAAGATCAGCGCCGCCAGCACCACGCCGGTTCCCACGGCGATCACCATGTCGAAAATCACGGTGAGGAAAAAGCACAGCAGCATCACCGCTACGTCGCTGCGGGGCGCGACGCGCAGCGTGTGGATGAAATGCTTCACCTCGCTCATGTTCCACGCCGTGATGAGCAACATGGCCGCCAGCGCCGCCATCGGCAGGTAGCCCAGCAGCGGGGCCAACGCGATCATCGCCAGCAGCACAAAGAGGGAATGGACGATGGCCGCAACCGGCGAGCGAGCCCCGGCGCGCACGTTCGTCGCCGTGCGGGCCAGCGCGCCCGTCGCGGCGAAGCCGCCGAACCACGGTGCGATCAGGTTGCCGACGCCCTGGGCCAGCAGTTCCGCGTCGGGGTTGTGCTTCTTCCCGGTCATGCTGTCGCCGATCACCGCCGACAGCAGCGACTCGATCGCACCCAGCATCGCGATCGTGAACGCCGCGGCGATCAGGGCTCGCGCCGTGTCCATCGACATCCCTAGCGCCTGTCCGTCGGCCTGCGGCCACGCCCACGGCCATTGGAACACGGGCGGCGCGCTGGGGATGCCGTGATGCAGCACGCCGGCGACCTCGTACGTGAATCGCGAGTTGATCGTCGCCACGTCGAAGCCGCCGACGGTCTGCGTCAGGCACACCGCGAGCAGCGCCGCCGCAGGAAGCGCCACGATCGGTGCGGGCACGCGGCGCGTCACCCTCGGCCAGAAGATCAGACACGCCAGCGTCATCGCGCCGATCAGCAGATCGGGCCAGCGCACCGTGTGCAGCAGCGACGCCAGAACCGCCACGCGCTCGATATAGTGCTCGGGCAACGGCGTCACCGTGAGGCCGAGAAAATCGCGCACCTGCATGGTGGCGATGACCACGGCGATGCCCGACGTGAATCCCGTCGTGACCGGATACGGAATGAACTCGATCAGCTTGCCGGCCCGCGCCACCGCCATCAGGATCAGAATGGCGCCCGCGATGGCCGTCGCGACCAGCAGACCTGACAAACCAAACTTGCCGACTACGGGGGCCAGCACGACGATGAACGCCGCCGTCGGACCGCTGACCTGCACCTTCGACCCGCCGAGCAGCGCGATCACCGCCCCGGCCACGATCGCGGTGTACAACCCGTGCTGCGGCGGCACGCCCGTGGCGATCGCCAGCGCCATCGACAGCGGTAGCGCGATCACGCCGACGGTGATGCCCGCCAGCACGTCGTGCCGCGCGTCCGCGGCGGTGTAGCCCTTGCGAAACGCCTCGCGCAGTGCGAACGCCGGCCGCAGCGGGGTGTCCGCCGGGGCCGGCGCTGCGCGTGGGCCAGTGTTTTCCGATGCGTGCATGAAACTCGCTGCGTGCGGCGGCGCCGCGCGATGTCCGCGCGGGCGCGAGCGGCGGCCCGGCTCAATTCCCGAAGAGTCGCTTCATCGTCTCGTCTTCGGCCACGCCTCCGACGCGGCCCGTGCCGTCCATCTGCACGACGAAGCGCATGCTGCCCGAGAACGTGTACATGAAGTCGAAGCCGAGCCGGGTCTTCTTGTCTTTAAAATCCGCGTCGAGCGTCGCGCGGTCGAAGTTCTGCAACTCCGGCCCGGGCACGACCATCTTCTCTCCGCCGGCCTGCTTCTCCTGATAGTACCTGTACGATTGCGGATTTCCGGCGATCTTGATTACGTCCTTGTAGGTGATCGCGCCCTTCTTCATCGCGTCTTCGATCTTTTGCAGCGCTTCCTTGCCCTGCGCGGTCGGGTCGAACGACCCGTAGCCGCCGAAGTAATAGAACGCCGCGATCCCTCCGACCGCGAGCACCAGCATTCCGACTGCCGCCTTCATCATGGCGCTCTCCCTCGCGCGCTGCGAAGCCTCGATGGCGGGAAGCACACCTCGCCCCGCCGACTGTGCATGATCGGTACGCTACCAACAGCGCCGGCGGCGGGCAATCCGCGGCAGCAGCGGGGCCAAACCCAATCTTAACAACGCTGTGCCGGACGCGCGGATAGCCAAGCCCCCGACGAAATCCTCAGTCGCGAATGGCGGACAGTACGCCGCGCCCACGACTCGAACGCGGCGGTCAGCGCGCCTATCCCGGACGCGCGAATTGGAACCCGCGGCCGGGGTCGGTGTAGAGGATGGTCGGATCGTCGCCCCCGCGGAACGCGATATCGGCCGGCGTCTGCAACTTCTCCGCCGGTCCTGTCAGCGGCGTCACCGCGCCGCTCGCGTCGCACCAGTGCCAGACCTGGTCGCGAGCCGCGCGCAACAGCGCGAACGGCCGCGCCCCGGCGCTGATCCGCAGAATCGCAAGGTCGAAGCCGCGCCGCCGGTCGGGCCAGGCGATCGGAATCTCGCGATCGATCACCACGCCGTCATCCTGCACCTTCCAGGTCACATAGCGGAACTCGTTCTCCGCCGGGTCGCCCGCATGCACCAGAACCACCCCCACCACGCTGTCATCCGCAGTCAGCGTCGCCGCGGCGAAGCCCAGCGGGGACGGCCAGGCCGCCGCGTCCTTCGCCGCCGGAGCGGTGTTGGCTGCTGTCGGCCACGCGAGGTGCCGCAGAACCTGTTTACCCTTCTCGAAGCTCAGGAAGAACGAGTGCCGCCGCAAGGTCGGCGGATACACGGTCGTTCCCCACGCCGGCGGCAGACCGGGGAGCGCGATCGCCCGTTCCGACACGACCTTGCCGGTAAGGTCGATCGTCTTCACCAGCAGCCCGCCGGCGGATCGCTGCAGCAGCACGTCGACGCCCTCGGGGGCCCACTTCTTGTCGAAATTGACCAGCAGCGGAGGCACGATCCGCGCGATGCCGCTCTCGAGCTTGACGCTGAAGGGCGCTACGCCGTCGGTGCCGCGCTGCACGACCAGCCGCAGGTCGCCGCCCTCGATCCAGCCGGTCCAGCGCAGGGCGCAATCCACGTTGGGCGGCGTCGATTGCCGCGGAGTGACGAGCTGCTTCACTTCTCCAAGTTTGACGCAATGCTGAACGCGCGGCTTGCCGGCCAGGAACAGTTGCGCGCTCCAGACCTGATACTGCGCGTCGCGCGGGTCGGGCTGATGCGCGAACGCGGCGAACTGCAGCGGCGCCACCCCGCCTTTGGTCGTCACCAGGTCCGCCGACTTCGGATAGGACGGCGCGAACTCGAACCGGACGGGGTTCGAGAGCGTCTCGTCTCCGTCCCAGGCATAGTGCAACTGGGCGTCGTATGCGCCCGGACCGGGAATGGCCGCAAGGTCGGTCAGCGAGAAGTCGAACTGCCGCGAGGCGCCGGGCTGCAGCGCGATCCGCGGCGTCATCTGCTCCTGCGCCAGCAGCTTGGCGTGCCGCGTCTGGGCGCCGGTCTGCACGTCGGTCAGCACCAGCGTCGGCGTCGCCGCGATCGTCTGCGGATTCAGGTTCGCCAGCGGCCGGCGGCCATTGTTGGTGATCCTGCCGGTGCAGAACGCGGTCTGCTGGTACAGCAGCTTCGTCTGCGGCGCCTCGAACACGGCGGTCACGGACATGCACGCACTCCCTTGCGAACGCGCGGTAAGCGCTCAGGCTATCGTCAGATGTCGGTGTAGTCGACGGTGCCGGCGTTGCTGTTGCGGACGCGCGCGCCGCGCAGCGCCATGCCGCAGCGGCCGCAGTACTCGCCCAGGCACCCGGTGTAGCTCATGACGCAATAGCACTCGTTGGTGTCCTGGTGGCAGTCCGCCTGCGCCGTGGCGTTGCCCGTCATCGGCGCGTGCTGCCGCACCAGCACGTGCCCGAGTTCGTGCGACGTGTTCGCCGTGTACGAATACGCCAGTTCGATCTGCGTGGTGTACGTATAATTCAGATAGGCGCCGCGGGCGTGCGTCGCGATGCCGCTGGTGATCCACTCGCCGGCGGGCGAATTCACCGCCCAGGTGCTCGAGCATCCGACCTGCACCAGCGTCACCCCCGGCAACACGCCGCCGCCCGACCAGTGGTTCATCATTTCCGGGATCATCAACTGGCCGATGGCCGAGTGGACGTTCTGGTAATTCGCACCGGTGATGTCGATGAACGCCGGACCACGCAAGCCGTTGTACTCCTGAACGCTGCGGATGTTCAGCATGAAGGGCGACGTCCAGTCGAGCACGAACAGATTGTCCCAGTCGATCGCGCCGATGCCGGCGCGGGCCTTGAGCGCCGCGATGCCGGCGTTGGTGGCGTCGAACAGCAGTTGCTGCGTCATCGGCTCGGGGATAACGTCCGCGTCGCAGATCAGCTCGCAATAGTAGCGGTTGAGCTGTTTCTTGAAGTTGATGAAGTTGATGTCGAGCGGGCGATAGCGCCGCGCCACGCCGGTGCCGAAGTGCTGCACCGCACGCGGCCACGTCGGCTCGTCGGTCACGATGTGCCCATCGCGGATTTCGCTGTCCATGCCGGCGCTGGTCCACGCATCGTCGATCGTATAGGCCGCGCCATTGTCGTTGGTGGTCAGCAGCGTCTGCATCGTCGCCGACAGGCCCGCCGCCGTGCGCGCGCCCTTCTTCATTTGCAGGTAGCGCTGGAAGCGGACGTTCCGCCAGACGACCATCGTCCCGGTCGTGACCACCGGCCCCTTGTCGTCCGTTCCGTCGAACTCGAGCGTCTCCGGGCCGATGTACGCGCGCAGCTTGTACGTGTCGCCGCCGATCCGCGCCGGCATGAAGATCACCCCGGCGATGCCGCTGGCGTTCGTCCGCGCTCGAACGGCGTGCTCATGCTTCTTGACGGTCTTGCCCTCGCTGTCGGTCTCGGTCGTGGGGGTCACTTTCTGTGCCGCGGTCAGGCGGCCGTACTGCGTGTGCTTCGGGCTGCGCGGCGCGTGCAGACCGACCCGCGTCGTGCCGACCTCGAAGACGCCGGGGAAGAAGTCGCTCCCGACGGTCGTGCCCTCCACGGGGATGTCGCGCTTGCCGCCGACGATGGTCCCGTTGATCTTCCACGGGAAGTTCTTGGCTTGCGGGTCGTTCGGATCGGCCGCCGCCGGAATCTTGTTGTCGTAAAACGCCTGCGGTCCGCCGTCTTTCAGGAAGAAATCATCCGGTTTTCCGGTGTTCGCGGGCGGTCGGCGGTCCTTGGTCTGGTCGAGCGCCTTGGTGCCGAGCTTCTCCGCCTTCAGCGGGTTTCCGTCCTTGAGCTCGTCGGGCTTGACGAGCTGGAAGTAGACGCAGACGCCGTCCGCCGGCTCCTTTGTGCCGTCCTGCCGGATGCGCTCGACGCGCGCGACGAGCGGGATCTTGCCCAGAAGCGGGTTCTCCTCCCACATCAACTCCTCGAAGAAATGCCGCTGGGCGGTGAGTTCGCGCTGGTACTTCGCCTCCGGCTCGTCCGGCCGCGGGTAGCTGCTGTCGTGGTTGTAGCAGTACCCGCCCGGAAAGCGGATCATCCCGAACTTGCCGGCGAGCGGCAGACGCCCGGCGTGAATCTGGCCCTTGTCGTGCGAGAGCGCCGCCACGTCGGACATGATGTTGTTGCGGGTCTCGTTGCGCAGGATGGCCTTGGCTTCGGCGTCGGTCGGGGCCGTCTTGCCCGTCTTGGTGTGCACTTTCTTGTAGTGCTCCCAGCAGAGCTTCGCGGCGTCCGTCACCTTCTGGTGTTTCAGCGGCTTATACAGATACCCGAGCACCTGCAGCCGCTGCTGCACGCCGGCCACCTGCCACGGCTGCTTGCCGGTCTCCTCGATCGGGTCGAACAGCGCGTCGAGGTCGCCCAGTTCGATCGAGATGGTGTAGACCGGCTTGATGACCAGCGTATTAATGTGCTTCTTCGACTCGTCGTCGAGCGCGACGTGCCCCACGTCCTGCTTGCCCGGCGAGCGATAGACGCCTTTCTGCACTTCCGCCTGGACTTTCGGCACCCACATGTAGGGGTTCGTGTCGTCCTCGGCGAAGTAGTAGTTCTTTCCGTCGTTGGTCTCGTGCTTGCAGCCGGTGTGGTTCTTCAGGTAATAGTTGATCTCGGCCGGGACGCCCGTGCCCCAGTTATACGCGGCGAGCTGATCCCAGGTGATCGCCTTCCCGCCCTTCGAGACGGTCTTGGCGATGCTGTCGATCGACTCGCCGTTCTTGTACATGTACTTGTCGAAGGCCTCGCCCTCTTTGGCGCCGTAGGGCTTCTTCAGCCAGTCGGACAGCGGATAGGGCTTGGCCGGGGTGCTGATGATCGCCACTGACTATCTCCAACTGCCGCGACGCCGCGGCGCTCTTTTCGTCTGCGCAGCCAACCGCCGATCCCGGACTACTTCGGAATGATTCGCGAGAGCGTCAGGCGCGACGGATTCACGAATCCGCCTTCGCCGACGAACTTCTCCGAACTGTCGGCGACGCCGGTGCTCGACTGCGCACTGCGGTACTTGATTCCGATCCGCTTCCCGTCCTTCATCATCCATTCCAGGAAAATCACGCTGTGGCCGCTATTGCCCGTGCCGCGCCATATCTGGCAGAAATCGCCGGCCTGCGCATCGTCCAGCGACTCGACTTTGGCCGCGATCCCTGCGTTCACCAGCGCCATCGCACAGCCCTGCGTCGGCCCGCTTCCGCCCCAGCAATACCAGGTCTTGTAGATTTCGGCGCCAGCCTTGAACTTGGCCGCGTCCATCCCCTCGACGATCTTCGGGTACTTCTCAGCGATCCTGATGAACGTCATGTACGTATAGCCCACGCAGTGGATTCGCCCCTGGGGGTCCTTCGTCACCAGCTTCGTGCCTTTGAACATCAGGTCCGCCGGCTGCCCCGTGCCCTCGAAGCCCGTGCCATCCGGCTTAGTCGCGTACTTGCCGCCGGCGTACTCCCGAGCCACGGCCATGACCTCATCGCCGGTCGGATGCACGTCGCCCGATGGCGCACCGCTCGAAGGCGGATTGGTCGGCGAAGTCGGCGTCTCCGGCGGCGGCGGACTCGTGCTTACCGGCGCCTCAGACCCCGTCTCGTCCGGCAGCTTCTCCTTCGGCGGCAGCCCCGGCTGGTCGTGTATCTCGTGCAGCTTCGTCTGCGTCTCCGCATCCGGCTTGCTCGTTACCGGGATTTTCATCAGACGCTGGAAGCGCTTGAGCGCCCCCTGCGTCGCGCTCCCGTCGACGCCGTCCACCGGGCCCGCGTCCATGCCCAGGTTGTTCAGCCGCTGCTGCACGCCGCAGAAGCAGTTCGCGTCCGGCGCTTCCTCCTGGATCGGGTTCAGCTTGCCCACCTCGATCACGAACTCAAGCTGAATCGGCTGCTGCGCCGGCGGCTCCTTGGGCTTCTCGTCCTTCGGCTTTTCCGGCTGCTGCGGCGGCGGCGACGTGGACGGCGGCGGCTCGGAAACCGGCGGCTCGGTCACATCCACCAGGTTGATCTCGACCAGTTTGTAACCCCCGCCGCCGCGCGTCGTGGTCTCGATGATGTTGTCCGCGCTCTGCGTGGTCGATCCGTCGCCCTTCGACGTGCCGGGGTCGTTCATGACGTAGCCGGCCTTGGTCTTTCCGACGATCACGACGAAGTGATTGTACGTCTCATCCGTATCCGACTTGTAATCGACCCGCGCCAGCGTCGGCAGGTTCTTCTTGATGCGGTCGTCCAGCGTCGTGGCCATCGCGCTGCCGGTCACCTTCGACCCGTACGCCAGCTTCGGCAGGTTGTCCTTCTCGCCGTGCTTGAACGCCACGCTCCAGACCACGCTGTTGCCGCTGTAGCCCGCGTTCTTGTCGAGGTACTCGTCCAGCGTCGCCGGATCGACCTCGCGGCCGTAGTACTTCAGGATCATCGCCACCGACGTAATCGCGCAGCCGGCGGACGCCACCGTGCGATCCGCGTTGCCCAGGTGCCGCGTGCCCCAGCGCGAGTCGCCCTGAGACCAGTGCGGTGTCTTCTTCCCGTTCCGCGTGATGATGACCACATCCGCCGAGCCCGGCGTGCCGCTGCCGCCCGTGCCCTCGATGACGCTGGGCTGATTGGTCTGCTGCTGCACCGCCGGCGGCGTCCATTTGACGATCAGCTTGCCGCGCTGCGCGGTCTTGCGCACCTGGACGTTAATCAGCCCGCCGGCCTCGAACGCGCCTTCGCCCTCGGGCGGGTAGGGCATGCCGTCGAGGATCAGCTTCCACGTCGCGTCCTTGATCGGCACGTATTCATCGTCGAGCACCCGCAGGCGCAAGAACACCTTGTCGGTCTGCGTGCCGAACGGGTGGTGCGCATCGGTTGCGCCCGATTCCTTCTTGGGCGTCTGCTCGGGAATCTCGATCACGTCGGGCGCCGCGCCGATCTGCTCCTTGCCCTGCGAATCGGTGTGCTTCACCTTCGCGTTGCGGTCGCCGTGGAACAGGATGAACGGGTTCTTGCGCTTCCCGCTCAACGTGCCGTTGATCTGCCACAGCGAACGCCAGTCCTGATATCCCGCCAGCGTCGCGACCAGCGGAAAATGCGTGTTCCCGGTTACGTCTACCTTCGTCGCGGGCATGTCTTACGGCTCCGAAACTCCGCGCTTGCCTTTCGACCAACGGACCGACCCGGCGGCCCGACTGCGGCCTGCCGAACAATCTCACGATCGGCCGGACACTATGGACGCAGGAACGAAAATCCGCGCCCGGGATCGACCGCCAGGATCGTCGGATCGCGCCCCAGGCGAAACAGCACGTCGACCGGGCGCAGCGGCGCACAACCCAGCGCGCTGACCCGCCCGTCATTCCGGCAAAAGAACCAGCCCGGTTCGCGGCCGCCCGACCGCAGCAGCGCGAACGGAGCGCTGTCCATCGCCACCCGGATCACCGCCGATTCGATCGGTTCGCGCTCCGTCCACGTTACCGGTCGCTCGTCCTGTAGCGCGAAGTCGTCGCTGGGCATCAGATACCAGCGTCGCAGCACGTACGGCGATGATCCCTCGCCCGCGTCGAACAGCGCCGCGCCGCAGACCACGTCTTCATCCGTCTGCGTCAGCGTCGCCGCGATCAGCCGGCCGCCAAATTCGCTCAGATCGGCGAAACTCTCCGGCGACCGCAGCGCCGACCAGCGGCACACGCGCAAGATCGCGCCGCCGTCCACGCGCTCCAGCGCGAATGTGCGGCACCGCCCATCCGACAAATATGCCGTCTCGATCCACGCCGGCGGCTTGCCTTTGAATTCGACTTCGTCCTGCGTCACCGCGCCGCCGGAGATTCGAAGCGTCAGCCGCCGCAGCCCCCATGCGGCGTCCGTCGGTTCGCCCCGCATCAGCAGCGCATCGAGCCGCGATGCCAGCGCACCGCGCGACGGCGGCATTTCGAGCAGCGGCGGGATGATTCGATACCCCGGCTGCGGCAGCTTCACCGATTCGACCGCGGAAACTTCGCTATTGCCATGCAGCACGTACTGCAGCTCGCCGCCCTGGACCCAGGCGATCCATAGAAACGTCGCCCCCGCGTTCGGCGGAATCGAGACATGCGGTTGCACCCGCTCGCGCACGTCCGCGATCTGCACGGTGTCGGTTATTCGCGGCTTCAGCGACGTTGCGACCTTGGAGACCCAGATCGAGAACGGAGCGTTCGCCGCGTCCGGCCGGTTCAGCCACGCGGCGGCCGCGTGCGATCCGGGACTGCCGCGCAGCCACGCCGTCCGCACCGCGATCGGATCGACCGGGACAAACTCGATCCGCACGGGATCAGAAGCCGCGCGATAGGCGCCCTCCTGCCATTCGTAGACGGCACGCAGCTCGTACGTGCCGGGCCGCGCTGCGTCCACGAGGCTGTTGAGCGGAAAGCTCTCCGCGAACTTCTTGCCCGGTCCCAGGCTGGGAGCGAACTGGTCGGGAGTGTCGGGCTGCTTGCGCACGAAGCGCTGCTCCGCGCCGTCGCCCACGCGCGTCAGCGACAGGGTCGGGAATCCCGGCCAGCCGCCGGGGTTTACGCCGCGCAGCTCGCCGCGGGTGTTGTTCGCCAGTTCGCAATGGCACAGAACGCGCTCCTGACACAACAGGCGCGTCTGCTCAACCGCTACTTTCGCCACGACCGCCATGCCCGCGACCTCGCCTCATCGCCGCACACCGCGGCGGACTCGCCCGCCGCTTCCCCCTACGCGCCGGTGGGATTTCTCTGGCTCTTCACCTTCCAGCCGCGCAGATTCAGCAGACACTTCCCGCAAAACTCGCCATAGCACCCGTAATAGCCCAGCACGCAGGGGCAATCGTCCTGCGTCGGCTTCACGAACTCCTTGTTCGGCTGCGTCTGGTGGTGGTCCACATCGCCGCCGGGATACGAGTCCTGGTGCGCCAGATCGAGGCAGTGCCCCAGCTCGTGCGCCGCGTTCGACGACGCCGAATAGCAGAAGTCGTCGCCCATGTAGATGTCGCGCGTGTGCGACAATATCGCAGCCCGCCCCGGCGTTCCGTAGCCGCTGGTCGTCACCGTCCCGTTGCACATCGCCCGCGCATCCCACGTCTCCGAACGCGGCACCTGCACCAGCGTCAGCCCGGCGAACGCGCCGTTGTCGGAGAAGTACGAGCAGATCGTGTCGATCAGCAGATAGTTGAAGTAGCCGGTCAGCTCGTTGCCCAACACGCCATCGAGTTGCGCCGGCGGCCGGTTCAGCGGATCGGCGGGCGTCCCGACCGGCGGCGTGAATCCGATTGCCGAGACCAGTGCGTTGTATTCGTCGAAGCTGCGCTGGTTCAACATGAACGGCGACGTGAAGTCGTGATAATAGAGCGTGCGAAAGATCAGCTTGTCGGGCAGATCCCAATCGCGCTCGATCGCCTGAATGCCCGCCTCGATCGCGTCGCGCAGCTCGTTGGAGTCCATCGTCTCCTTGCCGTGGCAGTCCGTAATCAGCTCGCAGTAGGCACGCCGCAGCAGATCCTTGAATCCCAGAAACTGCGTCCCTACCGGGCGGTAGTTGCGCTTGCCGCGCGTGTTCACGGTCGTGTCGATCCGGGTGCGGTCGCTGCGACGATACGCCGGCTCCGGCGGGTCGTCGGTCAATACCTGCACGTCGATCACCGGCGACGTCAGCGCCATCGCATCGAATTTCGGATCACCCGGCCGGGCGTGCGTGCCGGTTTGGGGGTAGTTGAGCGAGGTCGTAACCGCCGCGCTCCACGGCGTCGACGGCGTCGGCTTCTGCACATAGCGGTGCATCCGAATGTTGCGCCAGACGACCAGCGTACCGGTCTCTACGACCGGACCCTGCGGGTCGGTCCCGTCGAACTCCAGCGTCTCCGGACCGATGTACGCGCGCAGTCGATACGCATCGCCCCCGCAGCGCGAGGGCGTGAACACCACGCCGGCGTAGCCCTTGTCGTTGGTCTTCGCCACCACCGCGTATTTGTGCGAAGCGCCATCGGCCGCCGCAGCCGCCGCTACCGGCAACGCGCCATAGTCGCGATGCGCCGGACGAAGCGTATGAAACCCGTCCCGCGCCGCGATCTCGAAGATGTTGCCGGCGATCGGCAGCGAGCGCTTGCCGCCCCAGCGATCCGGGCAGTTCTTCCGCTGCGGATCGGAGGCGTCGGCGGAGGTCGCTTCGTTCTCGATGTTCTGATTCACGCGGTCCATGAACCGCTTCGGCCCGGCGTTGCTGATCTCGTACGGGGCCGGGTGCTTGGCCATCTCGGTCAGGATGAAGCGGAACTCCGCGATCGTCCAGTCCGTCGCCGCGGGCGGCGTGCTGACGAGTTCCGGCGGCAACGCCAGGCTGTCGATGTACTGCTTCCGACTCGGATCGGCGTTCGGTCGCTGCGTCGAGACATCGGTCGCGGCCCGCTGCAGCGCCGCCCACTGTGTCGCGTTCGGCGTGCGCGACTTGACAATGCTGGTCTTGATCGTGCCGGGGAGCCCGGCCGTCGGATCCTGCATCCGCCAGTCTTTGCTGTAATCCATCACCGTGTCGCGCAGCACCGGCGCGCTGAAATCGCGGCTGGCCGCCACGCCCGGATCGAGCGCGTCGGGATCGACAAGCTGGAAGTAGACCGACACGCCCTCGGCCGGGATGCGGCGGCCGTCCGGCAGCAACTGCTGCACGTGGGCGATCAGCGGAATCTTGCCGATCAGCAAATTGTCCGCCAGGAACGCCTCTTCGATGCGAAAGCGATCGTCGCCCAGCTCGAAGTCGTACTTGCGATCCGCATCCGTCGGCGGCCGCGCGGTTCGGGCGATCGCACGCGGCGCCTGCGTCGCGGGATTCGCCGGCGTATCGGTCAGCGTCCAGCGGCGCGACAGCCGCAGGCGCGGAGCGCTGAAGCAGTAGCCGCCCGGAAAGCGGATCACGCCGAATTCGCCCTTGGTCGGCAGCTTGCTGTTCTGAAACACCACGCCGCTGGCCGGAAACGAGCGCGTCACGATGTTGTTCTGGATCTCAGCCTTCAGAATCGCGAGCAGCTCGGCGTTCGACAGCACCGCGGTTCGCGTGCCGCGCAGCAAGGCCATCCGCGACGCGTTCGACCGGTTGCTCTGCGGCCCGCGCTTCTGGTCGTGCACGCTGGCGTAGTAACGCCAGGCGCGTTCCGCAGCCCAGTAGGACGGCGCCTTCGCCTCGGTGTGGTCCAGCGGCGTGTACATGTAGCCCAGCGCCTGCAAGCGCTGCAGCACCCCGACGCACTTCCACGGCTCGCTCGCGTGCGCCACCGGGTCGATCGGGTCGAACAGCGCGTCGAAATCGCCCAGCTCGAGCGTAATGCTGTAAACCGGCGGCACGATCAGCGTGTTGATGTGCTTCCGAGGATCATGGTCGGGCGCGACAAAGCCGATGTCCGTCTTGCCCGGCGACCGGAAGCGACCATTCGGCGGCTTGGGCTCGACCTTCGGCACCCAGATCCACGGATTTCGATCGCTGCTCTTCAGCTCGAACGCCGTGTCCGTCGCGTTCGGCGCGCAGCCGTTGTGATCGCGCAGATAAAAGTTGATCTCCGCGTCGATCGTCGTGCCCCAATTGAGCGTCGCGATCTCCGCGTCCGTGACGGTCCGCCCGGTCTGCGTGAGGCGCAGCGCGATGCTGTTGAGCGTTTCCCCAGTCACGTAGTCGTACTTCTCGAACGCCGGCAGGTCGGCCGGGTTCTTCGGCTTGGTCTGCCACTCGGGCAGCGAATACGTCGGCGTGGGTTGGGTGACACTGGGCACTGCGCCGCTCCAGGTTCGCTCAGGGATCCGCTCAGTTCGAACGATTCAGCAGCTTCGCCAGCGCTTTCTGCTTGTTCTGCATCGTCACTTCGGCGTGGTCCATTGCCTCCTTGTCCTGTCGGAGGCGTTCGCGCGCGTTGGCGTTGCGATGCGTCTTGTAGTAAGCGAATTGGTCTTCGTGCTTTTTCTTGGCCGCCAGATACTGCTCGCGCGCCAGCTTGTACTCGTCGTTGGCCTTCTGCAGGTCGGGCGAGATGCGCAGCCCGGTGGCCGGCCTGCTCGCGACCGTCGGAGACGCCGTGGTTCCGGTCGGTCCGCTCGTCGTCACCGGCGGCGGCGTGGTGGCGCTGCCCAGGGCATCCGGCGCCGGCGGCTTGCCCGGCTTGTCGTGGATCTTCTCCAGCCAATCCAGCGTCTGCGGCCCCGGAATCGCCTTTCCGCCGCCGTCCACCTCCCCGGTCACGTTGCAACGCGCCTGCAAACGCTTCAGCGCCGCGTGCGTCGCGTCGTTCAGCACGCCGGTCACCGGACCGGCGTTGTACCCCAGGTTGTTGAGCCGCTGCTGCACCCCGGGAACGAACTTGTCGTCGGGCGCTGGCGCCAGGTCGAGAATCGGATCCAGCCGCCCGATGCGGAGATTGAACGAAATCTCCACCGGGGGGGTCGGCGAAACGGGGGCCGACGATCCGCCCGACGGCGTGCCGCCACTGCTGCTGGGCGGCGAAGGCGGCGTGTATTTCAACTTGAGCAGCGCCTTTTCAGCCGTGGGCAGCACCTCGACGCTGATCACCCCGTCGCCGTCCGGCGTGAGCAGGCCCGGATCGATCACCAGGCCATCGACCGTCAATTCGTACGTCGCCCCGGGGAACTGCGCGAACTGGTCGTCCAGCACGCGAAACCGGAGAAACAACTTGCCGGTTGCGGTCGAGAACGGGTGGTGGCTGCTGGTCGCGCCGCTGTGTGAAGTGGAACTGACCGTGGCCTCGTACTCATCCGGCTCATGCAGGAAATTCGGAGGGTTGGCCGGATCGAGCACGCCGTGGAACAGTATGTTCGGATTGCGCCGCCTGGCCTGCAGCCCGCCGTTGGCGGCCCAGAGCGTCTCCCAGTTCACAAAGCCGTTCCGCGCGGCGATGCGGCTGAAGTGGTCGCTGGTCTGCACCTTCTCCGGCATTGGCTCACCTGCGTCGCAAACGCACCGAAACGATCAGCGCCGGCAGACGGTCGCACGCGCGGACCGTCGACACCCGACGCTCCCGCATGCTTAACCGGGTTGCCACTCGTCCGCCGGCAGCCGCGGATAGGAAATCTCGCAATTGCCCGCTTCCTCGATCCAAACCCGCGCGAAGCCGTTCACGTCCAGCGTACCCGAGATGATCTTGCCGCTCGGCGCCTTCACCTCGTAGTACTCGCCGGCCCGCGGCTCGCCCGTGTTCCGATCCTTCAGGTCAAACGAAATCCAGTGGCCCTCGTACGGCTTGTCTTCGATCGCCGGACCCTCTTCCGGCGCGCCGCTGTAGCTCGGGTCCTTGCCCGGCGTGACCGTGTCGGGCTCTTCCGGCGCGGCGGGCGACGCCGGCGACTGATTGGCCGACCCCGACTGCTTCGACCCGCCGCTGTTGATCTTCACCATCGTACCGGTGATGGTCACGCCGGACGTGTCGATCAGCACGAAGTTGCTGCCGCAGTTCAGCGAGATGGCCGAGGTGGCGTCGACAATGACCTTGTCGGCCTTCACGAAGTACTCGCTGGCCACCTTGTGCCCGTGGTTGGCCTTGTAGTCCTGAACCACGTCGCCCTCGACCGTCTCGTTGTAGGTCTCCTTGACCTTGATCGCGTACTTTGCGCCGACGTCGATCGAGTACGAACTGCCGATCTTGCTGCGCTGCTCTTTCTTGACGTTCAGGAAGCGATTGGTCTCGACGTGATGCCGCTCCTCGCCCTTGTCGTCCTTGCCGACGCGCAGGTGATAGTCCTTCTGGGCGTTGATCAGGAACTGCTCGCTGTCCTTCAGATCCTCGATGCGAATCTCGTTCGTACCGCCGCCGCCCTTGCTGCTGTTCGTCTTGATCACCGTCCGCGTCTTGTTATCCGGCAGGGTGTACGGCGGCATGTTGTCCGCGTTGTAGACGCTGCCGATCACCATCGGCTTGTCCGGGTCGCCTTCGAGGAAGTCGACGATCACTTCCTGCCCCACGCGCGGGATGAACACCGCGCCGTACATGCCGCCGGCCAGCGGCTGCGCCACGCGGATGAAGCACGAGGACTTGTCGTCGTTGTTGCCCAGCCGATCCCAGAAGAACTGCACTTTGATCCGGCCGTACTTGTCGACGTGGATTTCCTCTTCCGAAGGCCCGACCACCCGCGCCGTCTGCGTGCCGCGCATCACCGGCCACGGCGTGACCCGCGGCGGGCGGAACGACACCGTATCGGGCACGCACTCGAACTGACACTCATACGTCGGCGGCTCGTAGTCGACGAAACTGAAGCCGCCGTTGTCGCCGAACAGGTTCGGCAGCGAGAGCGCTTTCGCCAGTTCCGCGCCCATGCCGCTCGCGACCGAAGTCAGATCGCGAACGACCTGTCCGGCGTGATACAGCCAAGTCGCCACCGCTCGCTGCGCCGCCGGGTCGCGCCGCGAAAGCCGCGCCCCGATCTGCAGGATGGCTCGCGCCACTTCGCGAATCTGCTCGTTGTCGCTCTGCTGCGCCACCATCAGCCCGGTGCGCACGCCAGGATCGAGCAGGCCCGATTGCCCCATCAGGTCGACATTGCCCTGCGAGCCGACCTGCTTGCCCTGGTGCGTCACCGTTGTCAGCAGCCATTTTATGTTCGCCGAAGCGGCGGGAAACTCCGAAAGCTCGAACGTCTTCCCCGGCGCAAACCGGATGCAGTCCGCCATGCCGGTGCCGATGACCCGGCCCGATTCGAACTCCTGCGTCCGCACGCCGGCGATCCGGTCACCCTCTGCCTTTTCGATGTACTCGCCGGGGTAGTCGCGAAACTCCAGCCCCTTGTCGTGTTCGAGCTGCGCCTTGGCCCCCAGCCCGAGCGTCGGATTCTCGAAATTGTAATCGGCCAGCGAGACCGTGCCCGGCCGCACCGTCTGCCCCATCCGAAACCGGAAGACGTGCTCGCCCTCCGTCACATTCATCCCGGTGGGCGGCCGGTAAAGCAGCGCCTCGGCGCCGATCGTGCCGTACTTGCTCGGCGCGTCGGACATGATGAGCTCGTGCTTGTCGGCGGTGTGCTCGAACCGCCACCAGATGCCCTCCTCCTCCAGCAGGCGGGCGATGAAGTTCCAGTCGGTCTCGCGATACTGCACGCAGTACGGCCGCGCGGTCGGCTGCCGCTCGACGTCGAACCGATAACGGTTCGTCGGAATGCCCGCCGCCGTCATCACCGCCCCCACGATGTCCTTCACCGACTTGTCCTGGAAGATGCGGCAATCGCTGCGATGCGTCAGCAGCCAGTGCGACGGCATCAGTTCGGCGCGATACAGGGACCAGTCGTTGGACGCGCCGATGTTCTCGAAGCGCGTGACGATCCCGTGAAAGACGCGCTCGCCGAACCGCGACGAGATCTCGAAGGTGGCCTGAACGCCGACAACTTTGGAGATGTCGAGGTCCTGCTCATAGCACACCAGCTCGACTTCAAACCGGTAGAACTGACACAGCCCCTCCGTCCCGCGATATCGCGTGACCTGAAACTGTTCCGCATCCCCACCCACAAGCTTGAAGGCGATCTGACCCTGGCTGAGGTCGCGCGCGATGGCCATGACGATAAAGTCCTCTTGTGTCGTGATTTACGCGCGTAGACGGGGGAACCGTAACCCGCGTAACTGGAGAGCGAAACACACCTCTCCTACCCGCGTCGCGGTCCGACAAGCGCTGTGCGCGGCAGATGCGTGGAACGTGCCACGAGCTAGATTGTCCGATGCTGAGTGTAGCAGCCCCTGCCGGGAGCGTCAAACCGCAATTGCCAGCCGCGAGCGCGGCGCGCGGCGGGTGCATCTCGCCAGCGGTTGCATTTCGCAGGGTGGGGCGGGCATCCTGCCCGCGCAGGGTGGGGCAGGCATCCTGCCCGCGCTGGGTGGGACGGGCATCCTGCCCGCCGAACGGGGTTCCCTTGCCGGAGCGGGCAGAATGCTCGCTCGACCCGGTGCGCAATGCGCATGCGCGTGCGGCGCGCGTTGTGTCGCACTTCATGTGCCCCCCCTCATTGCCGCAAGGCGATACGTCGCCGCCGTCGCCGCGGCGCACGCCCGCCAGGAAAACCGCGCCGCCTGCGGCGGTCCGGCGCTGCGGAGCTGCCGCCGCCACGCTTCATCTTCGGCAATACGCCGCATCGCCGCCGTCCACGCCGGTAACTCGTCCGGGTCGAGCAGATGCCCGGCGTCCCCCACAACCTCCGGAATCGACGCGACGCGCGACGCGATCACCGCGGCGCCACAGTTCATCGCTTCGAGCGGCGGCAGCCCGAACCCCTCGTAGTACGTCGGCCACACCAGCGCGACACACCGTCGATAGAGCCGCGCCAATTGCTCGTCCGCCATGTAGCCCAGCAGCCGCACGCACTGCCGCGTCTCCGGGTCGGCCAGCCGGTCCCGCAGCGCCTCCCCCCGCCACCCCCAGCCGCCGGCCAGCACCAGCGGCCGCGCCCGCCGCAGCGCCGCCGGCAGAGCCGCATAGGCCTCAACCAGTCCCACCACGTTCTTTCGCGGCTCCAGCGTGCCGACGTACAAAAAGAACCCATCCGCAAGGCCCAACTCGCGGCAGAACGCCGCATCTGCGCCGGCCTCCTGCGGCGCTGCCGAGAACGCCGGCCGCGCGGCCTGGTAGGTCACGTCGATGCGCTCCGCCGCGACCCCCAGCCGAGTGACCATCTCGTGCCGCGTAAACTCGGATGCAGCGATGAACCGCGTCGTGCGCGACACCCCGGCGGCGAACTCGCGCTCATACCACCGCACGCGATCCGCCGGGTGCCACTCGGGGTGCACGAGCACCGACAGGTCGTGAACAGTCGTCACGGTCGGCCGATCGCCCGCGATCGGAATGTGATTGGGCTCATGATAAAGCGCGTAGCGCCGCGCGGCCCGCCGCAGCGCCGCCCCGTAGACACTTTGCACCACCCGCCGCGCCGCCCACGGCCAGCGCGACCCCCCGGACCCCCGCCGCGCCGCCCACGGCCAGCGAGCGCCGCGGGACGCCGGTCGCACCGTCGCGGCGACCGCTTCCGAATCTCTCCGCCAGTCGCGCCGCGACCAGTGCGTGTGCAGAAACGGCCGGGCGGCGATTTGCGGTTCAAACTCCTCGAGCGCCAGGAGCAGGCAGCGGATGTAGTGCCCCACGCCGGTCAGCGACTGGCGCAAGGGGCGGTCGTTCACGATGACGCGCAGGGCCTCGTCCACGGACGATAATGTACTGGCGGCGACACTCAGCGGCACCCGACCCGGCCCCCAGCGCGAGAAGCGCCGGCGTGTTGGCGGCCGCGGCCGTCGCCGGGGCTCGCGAGGGCGCCACGACGATCGGCGAGAAAACTGGAGGATGTCGCGGCGATCGCCGCGCGCATAGCTGCACGCCGCCGCTGCCGCACATCGGGGTTAACGAGATGGTGAGGCGGCAGGAATGAAGACCACAACAGGCGGCCGATCTGGATGCAGCCGCCGGCGGTTACTCTACCCGGCGTGTTGTTGCCAGCAGGCCAGCGCGGCAGCTCAGGGAAGCAGCGCGTACAATACGGTGGATGTGCAGAGGGTTGTTTGATGAGTAAGCCAGCGATCAAAGCGGATTCGGCCGGGGCGATCTGGATGCGGATCATTCGGCCGGATGAGGGCGACTTGCCACCCGCTGCGGCGGAGGCCCTGCTGAGTTTCCGCTTCAACGAAGACGACCTGCAGCGCATGCACGCGCTCGCGGAGCGGAACCAGGCCGGAATGCTGACAGAGCCGGAAGCACGGGAGTTGGAGCGCTACCGCGACGTGGGTCTGGAGCTGGACATGCTGCACGCAAAGGCGCGGCACGTCCTGAACAGCGTCAGCGGACGGGGACGCGCGGAATGACCGATGCGCTTGTCGCCCGGGTGAAACAGCAGGCGCGCGATCGCTGCGAGTACTGCCAACTCGCACAGGCACAATCGTCGATTCCGTTCGAGATCGATCACATCATCGCGCTCAAGCACGATGGCCGCAGCACCCTGGAGAACCTGGCGCTCTCGTGCTTCTATTGTAACAGCGCCAAGGGACCAAACATCGCCGGCATCGACCCTGAGACGCGCAAGATAACGCCGCTGTTCAATCCGCGAACTGACGTCTGGGCGACGCACTTTGTTTGGGACGGCCCGGTGCTGCGCGGCCAGACTCCGAGCGGGCGCGCGACGATCGCAGTATTGCGAATCAACAGTCCGGGACAGGTCGCGCTGCGCATTGCACTGCTCGCCGCGCGATCATTCCCGCCCGACGCCTGAACCAGCAGCGCGATGGCTCTTGAGTGTGGTGCGCTGACGCGTGTCGCCCCCACGACTGCTGCTTCGCAGATCCAGCAACACTCGGCGGTCGGTCTCGCATTGAACCAGCCCCCGGCGGTCGGTCTCGAATTGAGCCAGCCCCCCGGCGGTCGGTCTCGCGTCGCGCCAGCCCCCGAAAGGTCGGTCTCGCGTCGCGCCAGCCCCGGCGGTCGTAGCGTAACGATTTCTGAGGTAACGGCTGGAACTGGCGTTCCAAAAAGATAGGCTCACGTTCTTTCACACGCACGCGAAAGGAACGGTGAGCCCATGGTGGATACCGAACTGACGGTATCGCAGCCGTTGCAGGTCAGGGTACGGTTGGCGGGGTTGGATTTCAACGGCGTGCTGCAGGCGCTCGAGCAGGAACGCGATTCTGACCGGCGACGGTGCGGCCCGCAGCGCAGAGCACGATGAACGCGGCGCGGGCGAGCATCTCCAACCACGACGCCGGGCCTTGCGCGCGGACCGTCGCCATCGGCGAGAACCTGCGGTTCGATCGCGACCACTCGTTCCGGCAGCGCTGAGCGCAGTCGCTACCGCCGATCGGGAACGACGAGGTGGCGGAGCTTTGGGGCTGCTCGCCGGGGGAGCACCGCCTGGGCGAGGGAGTGAAACGAATGCTCGTCATGGTGTAACCTGTGGCTACGGTCGGCCTTGGGCAGTGGTATGATTTGCCTGTGATCGAGAGTCGTCCGAGCGCCGGGGCGTCCGGCTGGCGGACGCTCGCTCCGGCGGTAGAATGTTTAAGCTCGCTTACAAGCTCCATGAGCATGGATGGGCAACCGCTTCAATCAGTGACGGCGAGTCCACAGTTGAGATGGCCGTCTCCTACCTGACCGATGCGCTCCGCGATCTCGCACGCGCCGCTCGGGAAGTTCTGGGCGGCCTCCCGGAAGCAACGTTTCTCTTCTGTCAGGAACCCGGGGGGCACCGCTTCTTTGTCTCGCGTGAGGGCGACTTGGTACGCGTGAGGGCCTTTCGCTTCGACGAAATTGGCTCGCGTTCCGCTAGCGGCGAGTTAGTGATGGTCGCAGATTGCAGCCTCCGCGAGTTTGCCAGGGAGTGCATCAGCTGCTTGCGACGCGTGCTGGATGAGCACGGGCAGGACGGATACCGCGAGCGGTGGAAGAACGCGGACTTCCCGACGCGCGAGTACCACGCCTTGCTCGAGTTGCGGCGGAAGCTCTGGGGCGGCCGGCCGGCCAAGTAGGCCTACGAGGATGATGCGGTCGCAGCGGGGTCCGCTCGCCGATTCGATTTAGAAATCCAGCCGGTTGAACCGCTCGGGGTGTCTCGTGAACGTCGCGTCACGCGGCATGGGTCCGCCGTGGCGGGGCGTGGACGGAGCAGTGCACTCGTTCTGCCGCGCGTCGAACTCCAGTCGGTGCCAATCGCCAGCGAAACACCAACTCCCGGCCTTCGGCCTGGATAGACCCCACTCCGACGGTCGGCCTCACCGTGCGCCAGCCCCCGGCGGTCGGTCTCGCGTCGCGCCAGCCCCCGAAAGGTCGGTCTCGCGTCGCGCCAGCCCCCGAAAGGTCGGTCTCGCGTCGCGCCAGCCCCGGCGGTCGGCTTCAGCCGACCAACGTTTGCCACCAGCTTCAGCTGGTGGTCCGCTGCGGCCCCCCTCACTACCCGCGCTCGCCGCCCGTGCAGCCGGCTTCAGCCGGGCTTGTGGGCGCTGCGTTGTTACACACCGGCGGCAAACGCTGGCCGGCAAAACACTGACCCTCCGCTGCCTCCGCCACGGGCCAAACTATGCAGCATTAATCCAAAGCAACCTGTAAGCCGATCGCGGCGGAAACATAAAACCGCCGAGGCCCGGACTGGCTCCGAGCCTCGGCGGCGGTCGCCTTCTCAGGCAATCCAGAATCGTAGGTTAGCTGTTGTTCGCAGCCGCGATGACCTTCATCGCCGCCTCAACGCGGGCCTGCGCCAGCATGGTCTTGGCCTGGATCGGGCAGCAGGTCTTGGCGTCGCCGACGCAATACTCGGACTTGCCGTCAGACTTCGCCACGGCCGCGCCGCCGGAGCACGAAACGGCCTTGCCGTCGACCATCTGCTGCATCTGCACCTTCTCAGCCGCCGCCTTGGCTTCGGCCGAAACCTTCTCCGCCATCGCCTTGTCCGAGAAGTTGAAGCTCGCCAGGCGGTACTGCACCGGCTTGCCGGCCTTCTTCGCCAGCGCTTCGGCGCTCATCGGGCAGGCCATGCACTCATCGCCGACGGCGTACTGGACCGTCGTGATCTTCGTCAGGTAGCCGTCCAGCGCCGCGGCCAGCTCGACCTGGGCTTCGCTCTGCTGGGCAAACGTCTTCTCGCCGACGCGGTACTGGATCTTGGCCTTGTCGCCGCTCGCCAGCTTCTCGGCTTCCATCGGGCAGCAGACGCTCTTGTCGCCGACGACGTAGCTCATCTTCGGCATGTCCTTGCACGCCGCCGCGTCCTTCTCCGAGCAGCCCGCCTTCGCAGCGTCGCCCGACTTCTGGCAACACGACTTGGCCGACGCGCCGTCCTTCTTGCAGCAGGACTTGGCGTCTTTCTCCTGGGCCCACGCGCCGGCGACCAGCGTCGCCGCGACAACCAGACTCACGAACCGCATCATAAGTGCTCCCAATTAAAGCATTTAGGTTTCGAACGCGCATCGCCTGACGTTGCGGCGCTGCGACCCGACACGGTCAGAAACCGGGACCATCCCGGCCGAATTCCGCGACGATTGTGTGGAATTCTCCGTTTTTCTCACTCCGCAGTCAAACGCCGGGCCGCTGAGCCCCCCCGCGCCGGGCGCCCGCCGCCAACGCTCGACGCGACCGCTATCATCCCCAGGATGCCCGAGTTCGCGCTTTATGATCCCGCCGCGCGCCGCGCCCGCATCCAGCCGCACCGGCTTCACGTCCGGCCGGCGACCGTCGCCGATCTCGAAGCGCTCACGGCGATCGCCCACGCGCGCGAAGGCGGCGAAGCGGCCCAGCACCGCGCGCGATTCGCCGCAGAGCTGGAACGCAGCGCCGTCGCCGGCGATGCACAGGTGCTGGCCGCCTGGGTGGGCGACGAGCTGGCCGCATTCGGCCGCTGCGGCCGGCTGCTCCCACCGGCGGACGCACCGGCGAACTGCATTCCCGCCGGCTGGTATCTCACGGGCGTGGTGGTCAGTCCCCCGCACCGCCGCCAGGGCGTCGCGAGTGCGCTGACGCACGCCCGCGTGGTGTGGCTGTTTGAGCGCACCGACCGGGTCTACTACTTCGTCAACAACCGCAATCTGGCGTCGATCGCGCTGCACGCCGCACTGGGTTTTCGTGAGATTGCTCGCGATATCTGGGCGCCCGTGCGGCAATTCACCGGCGGCGTCGGGCTGCTCTATGCGCTCGACCGCCTTGCCTACGCCCCGCCGAATCGATCCACCCAGGACAGCGACCCACACACGGAGGAAACGCCATGAGAGTTATGTTCGTACGCGCCGTCGGCGTGCAACTCACCGTGATCGCCGCGCTGCTTTCGCCGCCGGCGGCAAGCGCCGAAGACGTATCGAAATTCACGCTCACCGGTCACACCCTCGACGTGCTGTGCGCTGCGATCTCGCCCGATGGAAAGTTCGCAGCCAGCGGCGGCGGCGACGCGACGGTCAAACTGTGGGATCTCGCCACCCGCAAGGAAACCGCGACACTCAGCGGTCATAGCGGCGCGGTGCAGTGCGTGGCGATCTCGCCGGATGGAAAACTCATCGCGTCCGGCGAACTGTACAAGACCGTGAAGCTCTGGGACGCGCAGCGCAACGCGGCAATCGCGGAGTATTCCCACGAAGCCGCGGTCAGCGGCGTCGCTTTTTCGCCGGACGGGCGCACGCTTGCATCCGCGAGCATCGACCTGACGATCAAACTCTGGGACGTCGCCGAGCGCAAGGAGCTGGCCACGCTGCGGGCGCACAACTACGGCGTGTTGGCCGTGGCTTTCTCGCCGGATGGCAAATCGCTGGCCAGTTGCGACGACGGCGGCGGCGTCATCATCTGGGACGCCGTTCGTCGCGAACCGCGCCACACTCTCAAGCCGTTCGAGCGTGAGGCCCGCTGCCTGGCGTTTTCGCCGAACGGTGAGAGCCTCGTCGTCGGCGGCACAGAAGGCGTGAAGCTCCTTGACGCCGCGAGCGGCGCCGAGCGTCCGGCGTTTCGTGGGCCCGCCGCACAGACGAACGGCATCGCATTCACCCCGGATGGCAAGGGGATCGTACTCGGGCTGTTTGACTTTCCTGTGGTAATCGTGGACGCCGCCAGCGGCGCCGAGCGCGCCCGGTGGACGGGACACGAGCGGCCCATAACCGCGGCGGCCTCGTCTCCCGACGGCAAGTGGGTGCTCTCAGCCAGTGTCGATAAGACGCTGAAGCTCTGGGCGGCCGGCGACAAGTGAGCGCCAGCGGCGCGCCGCGGCCCTACTTGCCGATCGCGATCACGTGCCGCTGCGTTCGAAAGTACAAACGCCCATCGGAAACCGCGGGCGTGGCCATGCAAATCTCGCCGAGCGCGCTCATCGAGACCAGCTTGAACTCCGCCGCGGCCTCGACGACGTATACGTCGCCCTCTTCGCTCGTCCAGTAAATGTTGTCGCCCGCCAGAACCGGCGACGCGGTGAAGCCGGAGTTGCCGCGCCCCAGCCGCTCGCGCCACTTCTCCGCGCCCGTTTTCAGGTCATAGCACGCCGCGCTGCCGTTGTCCTTGCAGAGATACAGCAGCCCGCGGTGCGCCAGCGGCGTCTGCATGTAATTGCCGCGCTTATCGCGGAACCACGCCACGTGCTCCCCCGGCGGCGCGTCCTGCGCTGCGTCCTTCGAGAACGTGATATCCCCGCGGGCCCCGCCGCGCACCGCGATGATCGGCTGCGGAATGCCGTCTTTGTCGAGCGGTCGATGGTTGCTGGTCAGCACGATCAGCCCATCGGCGACGACCGGCGTGGGTACCGGAATCCCGCCGCCATTCGCCATCCGCCAGACTTCTTCTCCGCTGCGCGCATCGTAGCCGCCCATGTGCTTGCAGCCGTTCACGATCACCTGTGCGGACGGTGCGGCCACGGCCGCCGGATCGGTCGCGCCGCCACCGCCCCCCGCGGCCGCCGGCGCGAGAATCGCCGGCGTACACCAGCCCGGTACGTCCCGCCGCGACTGCCGCCACAACTCGCGCCCGTCGGCGGCGTCGAGCGCCACGAGAAACCCGCGGTCTTTCACATCGCATTGCAGGTACACGACGCCGGCGAAGATGATCGGCGACCCGGCGAAGCCCCACTGCAGCGCCTTGTCGTCCCACGGGCCGACGTCGAGCGGACCGAGCTCGACCGACCAGCGTTTCTCGCCATCGAGCGAGAAAGCATGCACCCCCTCCGATCCGAAGCAGGCGACGACGACTTTGCCATCTGTGCAAGGCGTCGAGTTCGCATGGGTGGCCTTGGTATGCCGCTTGAACTTCGGCGTGCCCTTCACCGCGGTCTGCTCCCACAGCACGCGGCCGGAATTCTTGTCGAGGCAGAGCACCTTCCACTCGTGCTCGACCATGTCCGGCGCGGAGTCGCCGTCGCCGTATAAACCCACTCGCAACGGAGCGTCCATTCCGCCGGCGACGGCGGTCGTTACGAACAATCGATCGCCCCAGATGATCGGCGACGAGTGCGCCAGGCCGGGGATCGGCGTCTTCCACGCGACGCCATCGTTTGTCGGGCCGTCCCAGTCCGTCGGTGCGGCCCGGCCGACGGCGACGCCGCTCGCGTTCGGTCCGCGGAACTGCGGCCAGTCCGCATCGCCGCCATTTGCCACGCCGCTGCCGACGCCCATGAGCGCAAGCGAAAACGCCGCGAACCGCATCCGATACGAGCGCATGCGCGTCCTCCGAAATGGCGATCCGACTCGCGTGAGCCGGCCCAACCCGGTCCGCGCCGCCGAGCCGCTGATCTCTGCGTCTCCAAAAGCGTGCTGCCTCGGCCGCATCGCCGAACACCGTGAGTATCATACTCGCCGGGGTGCGCGCTACGTCGGACGGCGCACCGGAAAGGCGGGGCCTGCGTGTCGGTGCTGTTCGACAATCTGTTACCGCTGGCGGCGTGCACGGGCCTGGCGATCGTGATCGTGCGGCGCTACGACCTCAGCGAGCAGGAGCCGCAATGGCTCATCGCGGTCTACGCGCTGGCCGGCTGGGCCGCGTTCCGTCTCGCGGCCGAGCCGCTGGGGGAGCTCATCACGACATGCTGTCAGTTCTTGCCCCTCAGCATCGCCGGGCCGCTGGTCGCGGCCGTGCTCGAAGACCTGCTGAAGCTGGTGTGCGTCGCCGGCTTGATGATCCCGCTGCGCCAGCACGCGAACGACCCGATCGACGGCCTGCTGTACGGCGTGGCGGTCGGCATCGGTATGGCCATCGAGGAGTTTGTGTCCAGCTTCGATCTCGCCGCCGGGTGGATTCAGGTGGTTGGCGATCTCCTGGTGCGCTCGGCCGGACACTTGATCTTCGGCGCGATCATCTGCTTCCCGCTGACGCTGCATTGCTGTGCGGTTCCGCTGCGCCCGCTTTGGCTGCGCCTGGCCTGGGTCCTGTGCCCGATTTTCGTAGTCCTGTTGCACTTCGCGTGGGATCTCGTCGCGGAGCATTCGCAGCAGCCGGGGTGGAGCGCAGCCGCGCTGCGCGGCCTCGCGGTCGCACTGATGCTGGCAGGGTTCTTCGCGTTTTTCGCGCTGGTGGTGATCGGAGCGGCGCTCTCGAAAGCCCGCTACCCGGCCGGTCCGCCGTTGCCGCCGATCGGGCGGCGCTTCTGGCGCTTCCTGCAGCGCCGCTTCGGGCGGCCCGGCATGCGCCGCGGACTTGAAGTGTCGGCGGACGGCCGTATCATGCCGCCCACGTCGGACGTTTCGAAAGGGGATTCACAATGATGCCACGAACCCGTCGTTTCCTGACCGCCGCTGCGCTCATCGCGGCAGCCGCCCCCGCCCTCGCTCACGACAAGCCGGGCGAAGCCTGGATTACGTTCACCCGCACCGGCGGAATCGCCGGCGAAGAACTCAAGATCGTGATTCGCAGTGATGGCGCCTACACCGTTGAACACAAGACGGGCCCGAGCAACACGCTGCGCGCCGACAAGCTGGACAAGCCGGAGATCGACAATCTGCGGGACCTCGCCAAGGACTTCGCGGAGCACACCGCTTCCAAGACCGACCACATGGGCAACGACATCCGCATCATGTCCCTGACCGTCGAGAAGCGTTCGGCCACCTGGACCGATCTGTCCAGGAACGTACCGGAGCCGATCACCAAGCTGGCCGACGCGGTGCAGAAGGCCACTTCGCCCAAGCTCGAGAAAATCGAGGTCAAGGCGGTGAAGCTCGACCTGCAGAAAAAGAGTCCGCCAAATCTGGTGATCGACGTGGACGGCGAAGCCCCGACCGGCGGCTGGACGCACGTGCAACTCGTGCAGTACGTATACGTCACGCCGCCGGCCGACGGCATCTGGGAGTTCGACCTGGTCGCCGTGGCCCCGACCGGCCCGGCCCCGCAGGTGATCACGCCGGTAAAAACGCAATATCTGTGGGAGAGCTTTCCGGCGGACCAGGTGAAGGGCGTGCGCGTCTACGGCAAGAACACCAAGGTCGAGACGAAGCTCCCGTAACCGACGCGCGGGGAGCATGGGCTTCCAGCCCGTGAATTCTTGGGGTGGGGCGG
>CAZVWB010000004.1:0-143868 GCA_964631045.1 uncultured Planctomycetales bacterium | reverse complement strand
CGCGCGGCATCCTGCGCGCAACCGACGCGCGGGGAGCATGGGCTTCCAGCCCGTGAATTCTTGGGGTGGGGCGGGCATTCTGCCCGCCCAACGGGCTCGCGAACCGCGCCGCGTAACAGGGCATCCGCCGCGCATCAGGATTTGGGCCGCGCGGCATCCTGCGCGCAACCGACGCGCGGGGAGCATGGGCTTCCAGCCCGTGCGAGCCCCTATGTGCGCCGAGACATGCGGCCCGCATCAATGCTCAGGTGGGCAGCGCATCGTCCCCGCCCGCGGCTGTTTTAAGCGCGGGCGGAATGCCGGCTCCACCCGTGCCGCAGTTCCGCTTGCCAGCAGTCACAGGCGCGTGACGCGCCGCACACCGGGGCCCGCGCCATCGGCCCAAGTCCACAATGAAACGCAACGCAGTCGCTCCACCGACCATCCGGATCGGCGGAGCGCTGCGTTGAGCATGGAGTCAGGGTTACGTCAGGGGTTTTGGGATGCGGGGCGGCGTCCGCCGGTCCGGCCACGCCGATCCCGCGTCTTGGCTACTTCTCGTCGCCGCTGCCATCCTCGGTCACGGTGACGACGCCGCCGTCATCCTTCCGCATGATCATGACGCGCTTCTTCGCGCCGTCCGCCCCGGCGCCCATCTGCGGCCCGCGGTCGCGGAAGTACGCCTTCAACTCGTCGTTCGTCAGCAGGCCGTCGCTGTTCGCGTCCGCATCCGGGTGGCGCTCCAGCAGCTTCTCGCGCACCTTCGACATGTGACGCTCGATGTACGCTTCGCGCTCCTCCGGGGTCAGACGCCCGTCATGATTGGCGTCGGCGTCCGGGTTGTGCTCCAGGAACATCGCCAGCGGCGCCTGCTCGACCGCCGGGACCAGCGCGGCCACCTGCGCCGCCGAAACATCCGCAGTCAGGTTCTGCTTCACCCAGATCGAGGCGGGCATGAAGCTCTTCGCCCGCGTGAGAATGTTGGGCACGTCCGCGTCGGCTTCGCCGGCCGCGTCGCCGGTTACCGTAACGCTGGTCGTGCCATCGGGGTTCTCGACCCGCTGCACGATCATCTTCCGCGGCTGACCATCCGTCGCCTCGCCGAGTTGAATCACCTTCGGCGCTGCCTCGTCTTCGCCCGCGTTCACGCGGCGGCGCAGCTTGATGACGCGCGGCGCGCCATCTTCTCCCGCGCCGGCGGGCGCGGCGGTCGACCACACGCCGCCGCCCGGAATCGGCAGCGCGTCCATGTCGGCGCCGCCGGCGATCAGCCGGGCCGCTTCGGTCGCATCGATCGCGCCGTCGGCGTTGCGGTCAGCCTTCGGATACTGGTTCAGCACCGCGGTCGGGTCGGCGACGACCTGCGCCGCGAGGTACGCATCGTGCTCGACGCTGCTGAGCGCGCCATCGCCGTTCGCGTCCGCGCTCGGATGCTGCGAGAGGAACTCGGCCAGATCGGCTTCGTTGTGCGCGCTGAACGCGATAGTAGCGACGCCGAACTGCGCGTGGCCGTCGCCTTCGTTGCAACGGGCGATGAACACGTGCGGCATACCTTCGGCCAGGAAGAGCGCACCGGGCGCGCCGTTCTCGCCGGCCAGCACCTCGACGTTAATCTGCTGCTGCGGCTCGCCGGCCGGGTTGAGCTGGCTGCCGCGCACGACGACGACAGTCTGGCCGGACTCGGTCGTCCAGGTACCGGCTCCATCCTCCTTGGCGGCGGCGCCGACGGCCGGCGCGCCGGTCAGTACAAACGCGCCCCAGACGGCAACCGCCGACCCGATCGGCAGCCACATCCAACGGCGCGAAACTTGCGTCTGAGCGTTCAGAATCATGTCGATTCTCCTTTCAACGTTCACTCGGGATGCGGCCATTGCAGCGGGTCGGTAGTGCGACCAGGCCGGGCGCGTCGTTTGCACGGCCCGCAGGAGGCACCGGGCGTAATCGCCGGCCGAGAGACGTCCGTGACGAAGGGCCCATTCGTCGCAGGCGTACTCGCGAACCAGGTCGATCCGCCGGTTAACCCAGGCCACAATCGGCCAGAAGAACAGCAACGTTCCGACGAGCCACTGGAAGTGACGAACCAGCAGATCGCCTCGTCGGAGATGGGCGATTTCATGCAGCGCAACCGCCTCGAGCTCCGTGCGGTCGGCGAGTTGTCGCGTGGAAAGCACCAGCACCGGACGCAGCAGGCCGAACACGCACGGCGCGGCGATGGAGTCGCTGACGTGTACCGCCGGAACCCGCCGCACGCCGAGCCGTTCGCACACCCCCTCGATCACCTCGGTGGTCGCGACATCGGCGCGGGGCAGCCGCCGGCAGCGGCGCGTGAATTGCAAATACGCGTGCAGCCGCGCCGCCGCCAGCCCCGCGACGATCAGTGCATAGGTCGCAACCAACCACGCCAGCCACGCCGCGCCCCCGGGCGCAGCCGCCGGGGCGGCCGCGCCGGGCTGAGTCGGCACGGCGGCGCCCGGCGCACCATCCACGAAGACGAATGCAAGGCTTCCATCGCCCGGCGGCGTCGCGAGCGACGGAGCATGCGCCGGCGACCACCCGCTGATCCCCGCGATAACAGACGCCAGCGAAAAACTCGCCCCCGGACCGAACGGAATCAGAAACTTCACGAGAACCAGCGTCCATAGCAGACCATGAACCGCCGGCCGCGCCCGCCGAAACACTGTCAGCACAAGCAGCCATGTGAAGCCGGCGGCCAGTGTTCCATAGAGCAGCGCGCCGAACAGCCAGTGCGAGACACCGCTTTGCCACTCCGCAGAGATCAGAGCGAACATGGCGTTCATTTGCCGGCCCCCCCATCATCCGCGCGCCGCGCCGCCCGGTCGTCCGGCTGCTTCTCGCGGGCTTCGATCTTGGCTTCGATCCGCCGGATGTCGTCCGGCGAGAGCGCCGCCTCTTCGACCAGTCGCAGCATCAGTTCGCCGGCCTGGCCGTCGAACACGGTGTCGAGGAACTGCTTCAGCCGATCGCCGAGCACCGCCTCGCGCCCCACCGCCGGGACGTACACGAACGGCTGGCGATCCTTGTCAACGTCTAGCGCCCCCTTTGACGCAAGCTGGTTCATGAGCGTCATCACCGTCGTGTAGGCCGGGTCTTCGCCGCCCTCGGCGGCCAGTGCGTCTTTCACGTCCCGCACCGTCCCGCGGCCGAGTCGCCAGAGCACTTTCAGTATCCGCAGTTCTGCCGCCGTGACGTGGGGCGTTGAATCACTCATCGGCTGCTCCTCTACTATGCACATAGTAAGACTACTACGAAACCAGAAGCCGGTCAAAGAAATTCGGATTTTTTTTCGCCGCCGCTCCGCGGGACCACAACCGCGTGGCTCGGCTTTCCTTGCGCAATCCGCCGCGAGACTGCGAAAGCGGCGTGCCGCCCGTGACAGTTTGACGGGCGCGGCGCGCGCGGGGGACGCACCGGGATGCACATAAGTCTTATCCTCAAAAACCCTTACGACGCGACGCTCCGCGGCCCAGGCTGGTACGCCGCCTGCAATTCCCTCTGCCGAACGACTCGCCCGCCGCGAGCTCAGCCGCTCGCGACGGGCCGGCGGTTCAAACGAGTGATTGAATCGCCGTAACTGTGGACTTAATCGCGACAGGAGGACGCCATGTTGACCCGCTATCTCTTTCCGGTGTCGCCTGCCCAGCAGTTCCGCCGCGAGTTCGAGCGGCTGCTCGACTCGTTTGGCGTGGCCGGCGATCTGGGTACGCTCTTCGACGAGTTCCCGGCACTGAACGTGTGGGAAGAAGCCGACACGCTCGTCGCCGAGGCCGAGCTGCCCGGTATGCGAATGGAAGATCTCGAAGTGGTGGTGGTCGGCAATGAGCTGACCATCAAGGGCCAGCGCACCGCCGGCGACGACAAGCCGGTCACCTTCCACCGGCAGGAACGCACGACCGGCGCGTTCAGCCGCAGCCTGCGGCTGCCCTACGACATCAATCCCGAAGCGGTCGACGCGACGCTGAGAGACGGCATCCTGACGATTCGGCTGCCCAAGGCCGAGTCGGCCCGCGCCCGCAAGATCACCGTCAAGTCGGTGTGATTGCGGCGCTCACGGCGAAGTAACCCCCGCGCCGCAGACGTTTGCGGCGCCGCGAACCAGACCAGGCAGGTATCACCGCCCAGCGGCGGTTACAGGAGTGATCTCATGAGCACCTCGATCCAGAAGCGCGACCGCGCCGCGGCCGCCGCTCCGCAGGAGCCGGAGCGGGCCCGCAGCGCGCAGACCTATCGTCCGGACGTGGACATCGTCGAGAACGGCGACGAGCTGCTCTTGCGAGCCGACGTGCCCGGTGCGGCCGCCGGCGACATCGACATCAAGTTCGAGAACGGCAATCTGTCGCTGTGCGCCCGAGTGGCGCCGCGGCAACCGGAATCCGGACGCCGCTATCTGCTGCGCGAGTTCGGCGTGGGCGATTTCGTCCGCACCTTCCAGATCGGCGACGCGATCGACGCGCAGCGCATCACCGCGGAAGTGGCGGCGGGCGTGCTGACGCTGCACCTGCCGAAGACGGGTGCGGCGAAGCTTCGCAAGATTGCGGTCAAGCCGACCTGATGTTCATCAGCGTCCAAGCCGCCGGGCGGGCGGCGCAGCGCGCTGCCCGCTCGCCGCGCGCGAAGCTTCGTCGCCCGGCGGCGCCCACCCACCGCGAGCGCAGCGCACCGCGCCGTGCTCCGACCCGAACGATGCGCGCGGCAACCGCAAGCGATGGGTCCGCGCGTCGAATCCGGCTACAGTGCGCGTGCGTAACGTGTTCTTGTCGGGCCAGGCTCAATCTGCCCGCTGGCGGGCTATAGAGGATTTCATGCGAAAATTCCGGCGCGCCCGTCGGGCGATGCCCGTGCTCAACGGCGTCCTGTTCCTGGGCGGCGTATTCACCACCGTGTCGCCGGCGCTGGCGCAATGGCCGCAATGGGGCGGCCCGCAGCGCAACTTCCGAAGCGAATCGACCCGCCTCGCGGATTCATGGCCCGAAAGCGGACCGCGACGAATCTGGAGCCGCGAACTGGGCGACGGATACTCGGCGCTGATCGTGGACGAGGGCCGGCTCTTCACAATGACGCGCCGCGGCGATCAGGAAGTGGTCGTCGCGCTCGACGCAGCCACCGGCGCGCCGCTCTGGGAACAGGCCTACGCCGCGCCGTTCGAAGCCGGAATGGAGATGGAGTTCGGCCCCGGCCCGCACTCGACGCCGCTGGTCGTCGGCAGTCAGGTGTTCACCGTCGGCGTCACGGTGCAGGTGCACAGTTTCGACAAGGCGACCGGCAAGGTGATCTGGCAGCGCGATCTGCGCAAAGATCTCGACGCCAGCCACATGGAGCGCGGGTACGGCGCCAGCCCGATGGCGTTCAAGGACACGCTCATCCTGCCGGCCGGCGGCAAGGGCAGCGGCCTGATCGCGCTTGAGCAGGCCACCGGCAAGACGCGCTGGGCGAACCTGAACTATCAGCCCACATACGGATCGCCGATTCAGATCGCCGTCGACGGCCAGCCGCAGATCGTGGCGTTCATGGGTTCCGAACTGGTCGGCGTGAACCCCGAGACGGGCGCCGAACTCTGGCGCCACCCGCACGAGACCACGTTCGACGCGAACATCAGCACGCCGGTCTGGTCGGCCGATGGGCTGCTGTTCTGCACCTCGGCCTACAACAACGGCAGCCGCGTCATCCGGCTGACGCGCGCCGGCGATCAGTTCAAGACCGAGGACGTGTGGTTCAACCGCAAGATGCGCGTGCACTTCGGCAACGTGATCCGCGACGGCGATTACGTGTACGGCTCCAGCGGCGACATGGGCCCCACTTTCCTGATGTGCCTGGACGTTCGCGACGGCAAGCTGATGTGGCAGGAGCGCGGCTTCGGCAAGGCCAGCCTGCTGTGGGCGGAGGGGAAACTCATCGTGCTCGGCGAAGATGGACTGCTCGCGCTGGTTCGCTGCACGCCGGAGAAGTGCGACGTGCTGGCGCGCACGCAGTTGCTGCAACGCGTGGCGTGGACGGTGCCGACCCTGGTCGGAACGACCCTCTACGTGCGCGATCGCAAGAGCATAATGGCGTTGGATCTGGGGGCGGCAGAACAGCGATAGCGCTCACCCCCGCCCGCGTGGGTAGCATGGGCCTCCGGCCCGTGCGAACCCCTGACAAAACTTCACAAGGCGAAAACACTCACAGACGCTGTTGCCCACCCGCCGCCGACCCGATCGCGTCGCGCCTACCCCGGCCCCTCCCCCGAACCGCGCCGCGTCTGGCTGGCCGGTCGCGCCGCGAAGCAGAGCTGTGCCACGTCGCTGAAGGCGGGCCGCAGCTCGGCGACCGTTCCTTCGCCGACCGCCAGCTTCGCCAGCCGTGCGGCGGCGTCGGCAATCACGTCGAAACCCGCGCCCCCGGCCAGCGCCGCGAGCCGCGCGGCGCGTTTCCCCAGCTCATCCTTGTCGCCGCCCGCGTAGTCGGCCTGCATCGCGGTGATCTCCGCGGGCAGGCTTTCGACGAACAGATTGATCACTTCCGCCATATACGGATCGTGCGCCAGGCGGCTGGTGATGGGTTCGTTGCGAAGGCGGGCGCTGATCGCCTGAACGCCCTCGCGCGTCAGCGGAATCAGCTCGCACAGGCCCCCGCCGTGCTCGCACTTCAACGCACCCCCGGAGGGCGGTCGGCAAGCGATGCACAGCATGGGCCGGGCATAGCCCGTCTCGCGCAGGTCGCGAACCAGGTCGCAGGCGTTCGCGTCCGCCATGCCGTGGTTCACAACCACCAGTTCGTACGTGTTGCTGGTGGCCTTGTCCATCATCTCGGCGGCGGACTGCGCGATGTCCACCTGCGCGTTGGACTTGCGAAAGAAACTGGCCAGCAACTCGCGCTGCAGCTCGTCCGAGTCCACCAGCAGCACCCGCGCCGAAGCGCCTTCGCGATGAAACAACGCAACGTCGATGGGGGTCGCGAACGAGACGCCGACCTCATACACGCCGGCGGTGCCCGGTACGTAGCGGCAGCGCACCACGTTGGCTTCGACGGTCGTCGCGAAGTTGTATTCGCTCACCAGGCGCAGCCGGCACGTGGAGCCGGGGTACACGAAGTGGCCGCACAGGAACGCCGCACCGTCGCGGCTGATGTTGCGGCACGCCACCGCCGTTCGAACGACGCGTTCTTTCGTGTTGATCTCGACCGCGGCGAAGGCGCGATAGCGGTAGCGTGACGACCGCCGCGCGTTCGGCTCCGCCGGGGACTCGCCGGTGTCCATCTTGTCCAGCAGCGCGGCCAGGTCGCTCGCCGAGAGCCGCAGGGAGGTGGTTTGCTGGCTGGCCTTCATGACATCCCGCCCCAATCGGCGTTCGTCCGCCGTGATCCCGCGCGTCTCTGCAGGAGACGGGTCGAGGCCGCGCCACGCGGACGCGCAGCAGCGAGCCCGTCGCGTTTCGCGGACCCAAAGTCATCATCGGGCGTTTTGCCCGCAGTATTAATGGTAGGTTTTGTCCGACACGCCGACCGCGCTCTCGCCCGATCCCGCGTCGGCGGGGTAGATTATCGGCAATGTCTTCGCAGTCCTCGCAGGTGGTGCTGTCGGTGCGCGACGTTGTAGTGCGCTTCCGCGCCGCGGACGGCGGCGCGCACACGGTTCTGAACGGCGTCAGCTTCGACGTGATGCGCGGCGAGACGATCGTCATCATGGGCGGCTCGGGCTGCGGCAAGAGCACGCTCCTGAACTGCCTGATCGGCGAGATCGCCCCGGACGAGGGCACAATCACCTATCACCTGCCCGACCTGGGACCGGTTGACCTGGTTCACGCCTCCGCGGCGGCGGCCGACGCCGTGCGCCGCCGTTTCGGAATCCTGTTTCAATCCGGAGCACTGTTCAGCTCGCTGACGGTCGCCGAGAACATCGCGCTGCCGCTCCGCGAGCACTCGATCGTCGATCCCGCGGTCATCAACATCGTCGTCGCCATGAAGCTGCAGCAGGTTCACATGCTCCAGCACCGCGACAAGTACCCGGCTCAGCTCTCCGGCGGGCAGAAGAAGCGCGTCGGCCTGGCCCGCGCCACCGCGCTCGACCCGCAGATCCTCTTCTACGACGAACCCAGCGCCGGACTCGACCCGGTGACCTCGACCGCGATCGACGAGCTCATCATGGACCTGTCGCGCAAGCTGAGCGTTACCAGCGTGGTGGTCACGCACGAGATGGACTCGGCCTTTCGCATCGCCGATCGCATGGTGATGCTCGACGCCGGCCGCATTCTGCGCATCGGTCCGCGGCGGGAGTTCGAGGCGCTGCGCGACGCCGATCCAGCGGAAGCCGCGACCGACCAGGAGCGCCTCATCCGCCAGTTTCTCACCGGCGCCTCCAGCGGCCCGCTTACCGACGCCGACGGCATGAGCCTGTACGAGAAGATTCTCGACGGCGTCAGCACCACTACGTCTGTGCGCTAAGTCCGGTCCCGGCCCGCCACGCTTCGCTTCCCTGCCCCGCGCCAACACCCCTCTGCGCCGGACCAGCGACCATTCGCGGGCTGCTCGCGGCGATGTGGCACGCGGTTTGCTTGCCCAGTTCTTACCGGCGAGTCGCTGCGGCCCGCGGCGGCTGACGCTGCAGGAATTGACCGAACAGGCCCGGTATGACCGCCCAATTGCATCATCCGAATCACTCGGTTGCGCTGACCGCGGACGACGTGCTGCGGGAGGTTCTGGCGCTCCGCGCCGTTGTCGCCGCCGAGGCCCGCGACATGCTCGAGCGCTGGTCTCCGATGATCCGCCGCGCCGAGATCGCCCCGAGCCTGCTGAACATGGCTCACTTTCTCGCGCTGCGGCGGCGCGACCTGCGACCGCTTCAGAACGCGCTGATCCCATGGGGCTTGTCCTCGCTCGGGCGCAGCGAGTCGCGCGTGCTCGCCAACATCGACGCCGTGATTCACGCCCTCGCGGCGCTCGCAGCGAGTTCAGCCGCCGCCCCCGCTGCGCGTGGCGCCGCCGCAGCGACCGACCTTCCGCCGCGCCCGGCGCCGGAAGCGTTCTTCTCCGGCGCGCGGCTGCTGCAGGAACGCGCCGCCGGCCTCTTCGGCCCCGCACCGCCGCACCGCCCGGTCCGCATCATGGTGACGCTCCCGTCCGAGGCGGCGACCGACGCGGGCCTGACGCGCGAGCTGGTTTCGCGCGGAATGAACGTGGCGCGTCTGAACTGCGCCCATGACGCCCCGCAGACCTGGGCGGCCATGATCGCCAACGTCCGCGCCGCGGCCGCAGCGCTCGGGCGAAGCTGCCGCGTGCTGATGGACCTGAGCGGCCCGCGGGCCCGCACGGCCGAAGTCTGCGCCCCCGACCCGATCCGGCGCGTGGCCGTCGGCGATCGGCTGCTGCTGACGCGCGACGTACCGCAGGCGACCGCCGATGCCGCATTCGCCGCCCGCTGCGTGCCGCCCGCCGTGCTCGACCAGGCGCGCATCGGCGATCGGATTCTGATTGACGAAGGCAAGATCGTGGCCCGCTTCGAATCCGCGCGGGCCGACGGACTGCTGGCGTACGTCGAGCACGTACCCCCGCGCGGCGGCCGGCTCGCGCCTGAGAAGGGCCTGAACCTGCCCGACGTGACGCTCAATCTGGACCCGCTGTCCGACAAAGACCTGCGCGACCTCGACTTCATCGTCGATCACGCCGACCTGGTCGGCTACTCGTTCGTGCAGCGTCCGGCGGAGGTCGATCGGCTGCACGCTGAGCTGGATCGCCGCACCCGCCACGGCGACGGACCCGGCGTCGTGCTCAAGATCGAGACGGCCCGCGCCGTGCAGGAGCTGCCCGAGTTGATCGTGCACTCGAAGGGTCGGCGGCCGCTGGCCATCATGATCGCGCGCGGCGATCTGGCGGTCGAACTGGGGTATGAGCGGCTCGCCGAGATGCAGGAAGAATTGCTCTGGCTCTGCGAGGCGGCGCACGTCCCGGTCATCTGGGCCACCCAGGTTCTGGAGCGGCTCGTGAAAAAGGGTACGCCCTCGCGTGCGGAAATCACCGACGCGGCGATGGGCGTGCGGGCCGAGTGCGTCATGCTGAACAAGGGGCCATGCCTGGCACGCGCGGTGCGCATCCTCGACGACGTTCTGACCCGCATGGCCGGGCATCAGGTGAAGAAGACGCCGCAGCTTCGCGCCCTGCGCGTCTGGACGTCCGTGTGCTGAGGCCCATCGCCGGTGCGGCCCCGACTCCGCTGGGCCCGAGATCGCGCTGCCTCGAAGCCTGCCATCACGCATCACTCGCACGGTTGGGGGGGGGCCGCTCGGAGCGCGCCGTGCGCTGCTACGCGCCGGCGGCAAGAGTCGTCGCCAGGCTCTCGCATGCCAGTTGCACGGCGACGTTGCGGTCGATCATCGCCTCGGCGGCGACCGCAGCGCTAACGCTGCGGTCGAGTGTTTCGGCAGAGAGGCGGGCGGCGAGCCGGCTCGCGGCGGCGCAGAAGTCGGGCAGCAACGCCGCGGGCGCGGCGGTGGACGCCGTCGCGGCGGCGAAGCCAGGTGACGCGAGCGCGTCGCGACCGAGCGATGCGCGCGCCGCGAGCGCCTCGCCTCCGGCCGCTGCGCGCGCCACCAGCGCGTCGCGACAGAGCGCTGCAACCGCGGCGAGCAGGAGCTTCAGCATGCCGCGCTGTGCGTCCCCGGCGGATCTTTTCTTGCCGCCGGCCGCCGCGTCCGCAGCCGAGTCGCCTTCGTCCCCATCCGCGGCGCTGTCCGCCGCATCCGCAGACACCCCCCCCTCGGCCTCCCCCGCCTCGTCGTCATCGCGTGTGGCTTGCTTCTGCTCGCGCTCCAGCAGCGCTTCAGACTCGGCCACCAACTGCTTCGCGAACGCCTCCGGGTCTTCGGCCGCGCCGGCGGCGAGCGCCTGCGCGAGCGCCGCGACGCTCTGCATCAAACCGATCCGCTGCCAGTGCAACGCCGCGCCGATGCGGCCGCCGGAGAGCCGCGCCAGCGAAGCGGCCGCCGGCGGGGGCACGCCGTGGTCCTGAGTCAGCAGCCGCGCGACCAGATCGGCGGGCAGCGCGGCAAAGGGGACGATCTGGCAGCGCGAACGAATCGTCGCCAGCAGTCGATCGGCCGACGGGGTGACGAGCAGCAGCCGCGACGCGCCCGGGGGTTCCTCAAGCGTCTTGAGCAGCGCATTCTGCGCCGGCTCGCTCATCCGCTCCGCCTCGCGCACCAGGAACACGCGGGCGCGGCCGCGCGACGGCGACGCGGACGCCGCGGCGATCAGAAAATGCCGCACCAGATCGATGCCCAGCACCAGGCCGCGCTGCCGCCGGATGTTGGGATCGGGGTGGAACTTCTGAAGCGCGCGGTCGATCACGTGAAAGTCGGGGTGGTTGCCCGCGGCCAGCAGGCTGCACGCGGGGCAAGCGCCGCAGGCGTCGGCGTCGGGCGCGATCGCGGCTTCGCACAGGAAGCGAGCCGCCAGCGCCCGCGCGGCGCGTTCCTTGCCGACACCATCCGGACCGGCGAGCAGGTAAGCGTGCGGTGTGCGGCCGCTGCGCAGCCCGCGGCGGAGGATCGAGAGGGCGCGGTCCTGGCCGAGCACGTCAGACAAACGCACGGCGGAGCGCCTCCAGCATGCTCGCGAAAACGACTTCCGGGGGGTGCGAGGCGTCGATGACGGCGACCGGGGCCGGGTAGACGGCATGCAGGTCGAGAAACAGGTCGCGCACCTGCCGGTGATAATCGAGCGGGCGGCGCTCCATCGCATCGGGAATGGCGTCCGCGAACATGGCGAGCTGCCCATCGTCGCCGCGCGGGCGGCGGAGCGACTGCTGCGGAGGCCGCCCGGCGCGCATCAGGCCGACGTCGGCGGGCACGTCGAGGATCAACGTGAGGTCGGGCCACGTGTCGCCGACGGCAAAGCGTCCGAGCGTGATGACCTCGTCGCGCGGAAAGCCCGCGGCGACCTGATACGCGCACGTCGCGGAGATAAACCGATCGCAGAGCACGACCTGCCCGGCGGCGAGCGCAGGACGCACGACCTGCGCGACCAGTTGCGCCCGCGACGCCATGAAGAGCAGGGCTTCGCAGCGCGGCGCCATCTCGGCCAGGTCGTAGCCCAGAACGACGTGGCGGATGCGATCGCCGATCGGCGTGCCGCCGGGGTCTTTGGCGCGGATGCAGCGCAGTCCGGCGGCGGTGAGCCAGTCTTCCAGCCGCTGCAACTGCGTGCCTTTGCCGGCGCCATCCGGGCCGTCGATCACGATGAATTTTCCCGCCAGGTTCATGGCGGCGACGCTAGCGGAAAGCGCGGGCAGGGGCAACGGCCGCTACGCCCGATCCGCCGGCGGCAGGTCGCGCAGGCGGGTCGCGGCGCGACCTGCCCCCGCGCCGAGCATGCGCCTGCAAGCGAATCACACTCGAACACTCCGTGCCCGGATGCATCGCGGCGCCTGTACGAGCCACGCGGCTTTGCCGCGGACGAATGAGCCTGCGAACTTCTTGGCGTCCCTTACTTTCGTGAGCGGTTCGCGAGCCTCTTGGGCGGGCAGAATGCCCGCCCCACCCCAAAAATTCACAGACTCAATCGCCCGCAGCGTCCACTTCGTCGCAGAAGCGCGAAGTTGCGTGAAACCAGGGGGCGATTTCTCACGTTCGCCGCCGGTTGCTCGCCGCCGAGCCGGGGGATACTCTCATTATCAAACCCGCTGCGAACCGCGAAACGGATTTCGGCGGGCACTTTGGAGTCCTGAATGGCGACGTTGGTGCGCCTTGCGGTGAACAACTATCGCTGCCTGCGCGACATCGATTACGAAGCCCGGCCCGTCAACATACTCTTCGGGCCGAACGGAGTCGGCAAAACGACGTTTCTCGATGCGCTTTGGTTCGTGCGCGACTGCGCGATTCGCGGCACGGAGGAGGCGGCATCGGGAAGGCATCACGGAATCGGCGCGCTTGCCGATAATGCGGATCCGGACGATGCGCGAATCCGGATCAAGATACAGACTCCGACGGCCTACTATCTGTTGACATTTGGATTTTCCGCCGGGCGAATCGAGCCCTTTGTCGGCGAGCACCTGGTTTCGTTAACGCGCGATATCACGCTGATCAAACGCGCGATTGGAAGTGCGAAGGCGACGTTCTACCACGACAAGTTAAAACAGGAGGCCGACGTCGCCCTGCTCGATGCTAACAAACTCGCCTACAGCAACTACCTCCTGTTCACGGAGCCGCAAGAGGAGCTGCTGGAGATCGACGCCCTGCTCAGGTCGATGCACCTGTATGCTAGCCGCGCGATCAGCCTGCACCAGTTGCGGCGATTCGGTTCGGAAACGAGCGTCCACACCTATCCCTGGGACCGCTGGCAAAATCTGTGGTCCGCGCTCCGTAATCTCGACGGCATGCGCGCCCGCGATGACCGATTCGAGCGGATCATGGGATATATGCGCCGGGCGTTTCCAGAATCATTCAGGAGTATCTCATTCGAGCAACTGGGCCCGGAGCGAGTCGGTGCGACGTTTGAGGAGCGCGGCCGTCTGCGGCCGATCCAGGCCTCCGGCGTCTCTGACGGGCACCTGCAAATGCTCGGCCTGCTCGCGAGTTTATTCGGCGACCGAGCCGACCGCTCAGGCCTGTTACTGTTCGATGAACCGGAGACTTCGCTGCACCCGCACGCGCTCGCCGTGCTCGCCGACGCGATCCAGGACGCCTCCGAGAATTTCAGTCGGCAGGTCTTCGTCGCAACGCACTCGCCGGCCTTGATCAGTCAGTTTTCGACCGACGAGGTCGTGGTCGCCGAGCGCGGTGCGGATGCCTCGTCGACGCTTCGGCGCGTGTCGGAGATGCACGAGCTTCGAGATCTGGTAGACCACTACGCGCTGGGCTCACTGTACATGGCGGAGCAGATCGGGGCACAGGACACCCGAAACCACCTCGCGGACGCGGACGACACGCAATGACCTTCGTGCGATTTGGGATGATTGTCACCGGTGAAGGCGAACGCCAGTTCTTGCCGAAGCTCTTTCGTGCGGTCAATGCCGGCGCGCATTGTGTGTTCGAGGTGATCCGGAAGTCCGCGCAGCTCCGGCCGATTACTTCCCGGCGTCGACTGCTGAAGCTCAGGAACAGGGCGGTCGCGAGCATCGAAGAAGCACAGTACGGGCTGCCGGCCCTCAGTTATCTGCGGCAGCACTCGGGCGGTTTTGTCCTGGTGATCGACGATCTCGAGGCCTATCCCGACCCGCAGGCTGTATTCGACCGGTATCGGTCCGCGCTGAATTCCGTCCTGCGCAACCCCGCAGAGTCGGAGCGCGCCGCGGTTTTCTTTCTGGTGAACATGCTCGAGGCATACTACTTCGCCCACGCCGAGTGCGTGAATGCGGTCGCGGAAAAGAGGATACTGCCGGAGGATCATCCGGGTGATGTCGAGCAGATTCGACACCCTAAGAACGACCTGAAGCAGCGCTGGCCGCAGTTTCGCGAGATAGAGCATGGTGCGTTGATTGTCGAGAAGCTGAAGCTTGAACACATCCTGAGTGCCGAAGACCGATGTCTCTGGCTGCGCTCTATGATCGCATGGTGCGTCGATCGCCTGTCGGAGTCCGCAGCGGTCTGGGACGAGGAACTCGATCGTCGGCTGCGGCTTTCGCCCGAGGCATGTGCGCCGCTGACCCGAAAACAGGGCGTCGCGACCTCGTGAGCCGTCACCGCGCCGGTGCGACTCATCCCCGCAAGCGGCAAGCCCCGAGCGACAAGGTCGCCCCCAACCGCTACGCCCGATCCGCCGGCGGCAGGTCGCGCAGGCGGGTCGCGGCGCGGGTGTAGCGGGCGCGGAAGTCTTCGGGCGACATCTTCGCCTCGGCGGCCAGGCGCGTCAGCGTGTCGGCGTTGTCGAGGTCGCGGCGCTCCAGGCGGATCATGTAGGCGCGGGCGACTTCATAGAAGTCCGACTGCGTGTCGACCAGGCGGATGCGCGTGCGATTGGTCTTCGGGTCGACCATGTCGCGCAGGTCCAGCGGAACGATGTTGCCGTGAACCAGCGTGACCAGCGCCGCCGGGGGCACCTTCGAGCTGTCGTTGCGGAGGATGCGGATGCAGCCGTAGCCGAGGCTGCGGCAATAGGCCATGTCGAACGGCGTCGGGTCGGCGGAGCGGAGCTCGTAGCCGACTTCCTGCGTGACCATCGTGAACGACTCGCCACGGGCCTTGAAGCGCCGCGTAAGCTCATCGCGGATCATGTCGCCCAGCGGCAGCTCCGAGAGCCGCGGGTGTCCGGCGGCGTCGAGCGGGACTTCGGACTTCAGCAGCCGCTCGAGTTCCTCGCGGTCGCCGAGTTTGTAGGCCAGCCCCTCCGCGATCAGCGCCACGCCGTCGGGGCGGCCGAAGGCGCGGCGTTTGAGGATCGCGCCTTCGAGCACGTCGACGATCTGGGCGACCTTGGAGTGCTCGGCGAACTCTTCCGGAATCAGCGTGACGGTCGCCCCGGCCGAAGCGCCGATGGCCATCGCCAGCCAGCCGGCCTGCCGCCCCATCACCGTCGCCAGGTACCAGCGGCCGGTGGTCTGCGAATCGCGCATCAGGTTCTTGATGAGCTGCGTTCCGATGAAACGCGCCGTCGAAAAGCCGAAGGTGGTGTTGTCGTGCGGCAGCGGGAGGTCGTTGTCGATCGTCTTGGGCACGTGGACGATGCGGAGCGCCCCGTCGCCGGCCTCGGCGAGAAACCGGGCGCTCAGCGCCGTGTCATCGCCGCCGATGGTGATGAGGCTGTCGATCCCCAGCACGCGAAGATACGAGCGGACGCGATTGACCTTGACCGGGTCGGCCTCGACGACGGTGCTGGTCTTCAGCTTTTCCTGGTTTAGCAGCACGGCGCGGGAGATGCGGAGGATCGAGCCGCCCTCGAAGTGAATGCGGGCTACCGTCGGAATGTCCAGCCGCACCGAGTGCCGGCTGGCGTCGAACTTGTCCGAGCAGAGCCACTGGAAACCGTCATAAAACCCGATCACCTCGAAGCCGTTGTTGATCGCTTCGATGGTTGCGGCGCTGATCACCGCGTTGATTCCGGGAGCGGGACCGCCGCTGACGACGATCCCGAGGCGCTTGGCCGTCATACTGCAAGTAACCTCTGCCGCGCAGGCGGCGACTGCCGGCGCGCCGAGCCGGCGCGCTTGGGAGACTCGGAGACTCCGGGGGACGGGCCGAAAACGGCGCTACCCCGCCGCCCCGGGGGTTGGGTTCGAATTCCGGGGCCGGCACCGATTGCCGCCGCGGACCGAGCCGGGTATATTACGTTATTCTGGACGCGACGTTAATAGGGAATGTCCGCATGCCGAAACAGAAACCGCACAAGGGCCTTCAAAAGCGGGTCAAGGTGACCGCCCGCAAGAAGGTGATCCGCAAGAAGTCGTTCAATGGGCACCTGCTCAGCGGCAAGAGCGGCCGGCGCAAGCAGTGGTTGCGGCGCAAGGCCACCGTCGAAGGAAAGCCCCTTCAGAACATCCTGCGAGCCTTGTGCGCCGAGTAGTCGCGCCCGTTAACCGCTTGCAGTTGGAGTGAGACTCCCATGCCTCGTACGCAACCCGGACCGGTCACGCGCCGCCGCCGTAAGCGCATGCTAAAGGCCGCCAGCGGCTACACCGGCACGCGCAGCACGCAATACAAGAAGGCCAAGCAGACGGTCATCAAGGCCGGCGTCTACGCCTTCCGCGATCGTCGCGCCAAAAAGCGCGAGTTCCGCGCCTTGTGGATCACGCGGCTGAGCGCCGCGGTCGACGAGCGCGGACTGTCGTACAGCAAGTTTCTGGGCGGCCTGAAGAAGGCCAACGTCTATCTCAACCGCAAGATGCTCAGCGAGGTCGCGATCTTTGACCCGCCGGCGTTCGATAAGCTGGTCGAGATGGCCCGTCAGCACGTACCGGCGAGCGCTCTCGCGTAGTTCCGCGGCGCGTTTCGCGGCGGCGTGCATGCTGCCGATCGTCGCGGCGGTGTCCTGTACACCGCCGCCGGCGCTGCACGCAGCGGGGTCGGGGGAGTCGGTGAACGCTGCTATGGACGCCCCATCGTCGGACGCGGCGGCCGCTGCGCCCGCAGTGCTGGTCCGCGCCCGCACGGCGGACGGCGCCGACCTCGCGCTCAAGCGGCTGGTACATGAGGATGGTCCGCCGGTCCTGTTTCTGCACGGGCTGGCGGTGAACGCCGATCTGTGGAATCTTCCGGCGGTCACCACGAACGCGTATGCGTACGTGAGCCTGGCGGAGACGCTGCACCGCCAGGGCTACGACGTCTGGCTGCTCAATTTCCGCGGTCACGGCAACGACGGCTTCGAGAGCCTGCCGCCGGCGGCGCAAGCCGACTGGACCGTCGACGATTTCGTGCTCTACGACCTGCCGGCGGCACTGGACGCCGTTCGGGCCGCGAACGGTCGGCGGCCGTTCATCATTGCGGCGAGCATGGGGGCGATGGCGCTCGCGGGCTATCTGCAGGGCGCGACGCTGCAAGCGGATGCAGCGGAGCCGCGCATCGTGGCGGATGTGGGGCTGGCTGCGGCACGGCAGGCCGGGATTGCGGCCGCAGTGTTTGTCGAACTGCCCGCGGCGCTGCGCTGGCCGGACTCGCCCATTAGCGCGGACGGCCGGATTCTATGGGACCGGGTCGTTTCGCAGGGCGCGCGAACGGACGCGGATGCGAACTTCGCTTTCGAACTGCTCTCGCGCGCGGACGCGCTGGCGGAGCTGCTCGAATTCGGCGGGGGCATTCCCCTGCGCTGGCTGCGGCCGTCGACACCGGTCGCGGCGCTGCGCGAGCGCTTGCCGAAGGCCGTGCAACAGACGTTGAACAGCGCCGAGCGGGTGTTGACGCAGCTTTTCATCAGCATGATCGGGGTGTTCAACGGGGCGGCGCACTATCGCGTCGAGATTTTCCTTCAGGGCAAACGGCACGTAGTCGACGACATCAAGTCGGGCGTTCTGCGGCAGATGGCGGCCTGCGTGCGGGCGCGCGGATTCGTCAGCACGCACGGCGATCCGCCGCATGTGTACTCCGACCACTACGCGAACATCACGCTGCCGACGCTGGTCGTGGCGGGCGGGCGCGATCGGATCGCGCACGCCGGCGTGACGCGCGAAGCGTTTTTCGATCGCATTTCCGCAGCAGACAAGCGTTTTCTGCTGTTCGAGCGCTTTGGCCACGGGGAGTTCGAGATCGCGCCGGAGGCGTGTGTCGATCTGTATCCGCAGATCGTGACGTGGCTCGCGGAGCGACGCGAGCGGCCGTGACGTTCGCGGAAGTCGCCGGCGGGCAGAATGCCCACCCCACCCGGAGAATTCGCACGGGCTGGAAGCCCGTGCCACCCGCGCTCGAAGCGCTCGCGCAGGGGCGACCCGCAGGCTGGCTGCTAGTCGCGGCCGACGTGCCGCGCGAGCTGCTCGATCGTCACTCGCATGTCCTTGGGCAACGGCGCTTCAAACGTCGCCGACTCGCCCCCGGCCGGATGCGTGATCGTCAGGCGGGCGGCGTGCAGCGTGAGGCGTGCGATCAGCGGCCGTTCATCATGCCGCGTGCTGGCGCGATAGCCGCGCTTGAAATGCGACAGCAAGAGCCGCTCCGCGCCGCCGTACAGCGGATCGACCGCCAGCGGGTGACCGATGGAGGCCAGGTGCACGCGAATCTGGTGCAGTCGCCCGGTGACCGGGCGGCACTCGAGCACGGTGTGCCCGGCGATGCGCTGCAGGATGCGATAGCGGGTCAGCGCCGCCTTGCCCCGGCGCGGATGCACCTGGGCGCGGTTCTCGCCGCGGTCGTAGTAGAGCGGCGCATCGACCTCGCCATCGCCCGCGACGTAGCCCGCAACGATCGCGACGTAGACTTTCTCGACGCGGCGCTGCGCGAAGTCCGCGACCAGCGCCTGCTGCGCGGCCAGCGTACGCGCGTAGAGGATCACGCCGCTGGCTTCGCGATCCAGCCGCTGCACGACGCGCAGCGGCTCATTCTCCGCGAATGCGGCGCTGCCGCGGAGCAGCGACGGCAGGTCGGCCGCCGCGCCGCGGCCGGTTACGGAGAGCACGCCGCTGGGCTTGTCGACCACGACGATGTGCGCGTCGCAGTGCAGGATTCGCAGGTCGCGCGCCTGCGGCGCGGCGGGTCGGCTCATGGCGTGGTCGCCTGGGGTTCGCGCAGGCGGAGACGAACCGTGCGGGCCGGGCCGTCGAGCGCCGCGCCCGGCGGCAGCGCCACGTTGACCTCCACCGATCGCGGCTCGGGCACGATCAACTGGCTTGAAACGGCGACGTACGCGCGGATGTCCTCCTTGCGAAGCGCCTCGATCACCGTGCGCTCGCCGACCACGTCGAGATCGACGATCCACTCGCTGGGTTCGGGGCGCACGATCTCGTAGCGCTCCCACAATTGCGGGGCAACCGACACACCCACGGCGACGCCGGTGAAGCTGCGCTTCAGGCGCTCGCCGACCACGCGGAGCGACACATCCACCTCTCCCGGGCTGATGCGAACGGCGGATGCGGCTGAGGCGCCGAGGGCCAGTCGCACGGCCGGCAACTCGCGCGGCTGCTCGCGCGGCGTCCCTTCCAGCCGTTCCTGCACCAGGGCCGTGACGAAACGCTCAGTCTGCGGAATACGGTCCAGATCGGACTGGCGAATCGAAACGACCGCTTCCGGCGGGGAGAACGCGGCCTCGGCCACGCGGGTTCGGCCGGTCTCCGCCCGAATCGGGAACGCCACGTGGACCACCGCGTCGACGATGAACTCGACCGAAGCGGGCGTCGCGTCCTGAACGGACATGCCCTGGCTGCGGATGTAGCGGTCGCGCTCGATGATCTCGACGATCGGGTTGGTGTGCCGGCCGGCGACCTGGTAGGCGGGCGGCAGCGGCCATTCGACGCGCAGGCGACCGTTCACCAGCGTGCGCCGCAACTGCTCGATGGCGCGGGTCGATCCGCGGAACGCGACGCGAAACACGCCGTTGTCCGGCTTGCCGAAATCCACCGCCCAGTCGACCGAATGCTGCGCGACCAGCTCGACCTCGATCACATCGCTGGAAACCTGCGTGGCCTGGTCGGCGAGGTACCAGATCACGATCGTCAGCGGCGCGACCACCAGCAGACGGCGAATCAGCCGCCACCACTCGGACAAGCCCCACCAGCGCCAGCGCACGCCGCGGATCGCGCTGCGGCCGCCGAGCCGCGTGGCGAGCTCGTCGCGCAGGTCGTCGAGCGACAGGAATCGGATCAGCTCGCCGTTGTCCGCGAGCGAGATCGTGCCGGTCTCCTCCGAAACGACCAGCACGAGCGCGTCCGACTCGCCGCTGAGACCGATGGCGGCGCGGTGGCGGCTGCCCAGGGCCGAATCGACCTCCTCGCTCTCGGCTTGCGGAAACTGGCAACTCGCGGCGAGCACCTTGTCGTCCTGGATGATGACGCCCAGGTCATGCAGCGGCGCATTGGGAAAGAACAGCGAGTTGAGCAGCGCAGCGCTCACGTCGGCGTTCAGCGCGGTGCCATTCTCCGCCCAGCTTCGCAGGCCCACGTCGCGCTGGATGGCGATCAGCGCGCCGTGATGCTTGCGCGAGAGAAACCCGGCGGACTCCACCAGCGATGCGATCGTGCGGGCGTGGGGCGCGCGGCGCCGCGTGAAGCGCAGCTCCCCGGCGCGCATGAACGCGCGGCGCAGCTCCGGCTGGAAGGCGATCAGCGCCACCACCGCCAGCCCGGAGACGAACCCGCGGTAAAGAACATCGAGGCGGACCCAACTGTACTGCGCGGAGATCACGCGCACGATCAGCGTGACGACTACCAGCACGATCAGCAGGCCGCGCAGCAGCCGCATGCCGCGCGTGCCGTGCAGCATGCTGGCGCACCAGTTCACCGCCAGGCCGATCAGCACCAGCTCCAGCGCCACCGCCGGTAGAAAATATGCGTCGCTGGACAGGCGATCGACAAGCTGACGGACGAACTCCCACATGCGGCCGACAGTATAGAATGCCGGCTGCGCCCTGCCCATCGACGGCGCCGCAGCGGAGCCGACCAGCGTGAATAGCGAAGCCGTAACGGCGGTGTTGCGGACAAATTTGGAGCGCGTGCGGGCCCGCATCGCGGCGGCCGCCGGGCGCGCCGGGCGCGACCCCGCCGAGGTCACGCTGATCGCCGTGACCAAGTCGGTTGCGCCGCCCGTGATCGCGGCGCTGCGCGAGCTGGGCGTGCGGCACTTCGGCGAGAATCGCGTTCCGCAGCTCTGCGAGCGGGCCGCGGCGTCGGGGGGCGACCCGCGCGGGCTGTCGCCGCCGGGTGACGCCGCCGGGGCCGCGCCCATCTGGCACATGATCGGCCACCTTCAGCGGAACAAGGTCAAGCCGCTGCTGCGGGCGTGCCGCGTGGTGCACTCGCTCGACTCCGCGCGGCTGGCCGATGAACTGCAACACCACGCGGCGGCGCTGGGCGCGAACGTGGACGTGTTCCTGGAAGTCAACGTCGCCGGTGAGGCGCAGAAGGACGGCGTGCCGCCGGAGGGCCTGGCGGCGCTGTACGCGCACGTGGCGTCGCTCGCGCAGCTGCGCATTTGCGGGCTGATGGCGATGGCGCCGCAGGACGCGCCGGGCGACGCGGCCCGACCGCACTTTCTGCGGCTGCGCGAACTCTCCGGCCTGCTGCCCGCCGCGGCGCGCGGGCTGTCGATGGGCATGTCGCAGGATTTCGAGGCGGCGGTCGAGTGCGGCGCGACGCACGTGCGGATCGGCTCGACGCTGCTTGAGGGGCTGCCGGCCGATGGGTGATCTCGATCCGTTCGAGCTGTTTCGAACGACGCTGTTCGTCGCGGTTACGCTCTACACGCTGGCGGGCGTGCCGATGACGGTGATGACCGTGCGCAAGGTGCTGCGCGGCGCGGCGATGCCGCAGCGCATGCTGCGGGCGTACGTCATCTGGCTGCTGGTGACGGTGCGCTGGCGGCCGCTGCGCGGCGAGTTGATCCAGATTGCGTTGTGGAGCGGCGTGGTGCTGATGCTGTGGCAATGCCACCGCTGGTTGTGAGGCAAGCGTGAGACCCGACCAGGATACGCAGGAAACGCAGAACTTGCCGCCGGTGAACCCGGTGGAGACGCCGCGGCGCGAAGAAGTCGCGGCGGCGCGGGGCGTGGGCGGATTTCTGAGTCGGCTTGCCGAGCGCGGGCGGTCGTTCGCGTCGGGAATCGCCGCGGCGCTCGGCGGCGACGGCGACGACCGGCCCCAGGCGGGAGACGCGGCCGGCGATTCGCAGCGCGAGGATCCGACGCCGCGACTGAACGTGCTGCACTCGATTGCGGAGCGGCTGCGCGGAGCGGCGGACGGGTTCGTGACCGCGAAGCTGGACGAGATCGAGGCGCGGGTGGACGCGAAGCTCGACGACATCGAGCGGCGGATCGAGGAGAAGCTCCGCACGCTGCACGAACACCTGCAGGAAATCCGCGATCGCGAGGTGCGGCACCGCCTGCGGCTGCTGAAGATCACGCTGATCTTCACCGCGCTTGTGGCGGTCCTGTCGCTTGGTTATAAGTGCGTGGACCGGTTCTGGCTGCAGTAGCCCGCCGGTGCGAAGAGAGAACCCCGCCATGATGCCACGCCTCAGCAGCGACGCCGACGTCATCGTCAAACTGGCCAACGAAATCGCCCGCGAATACGAGCTCGAGTACGTGGGGACCGAGCACATCCTGCTGGCCATCCTGCAGCATGGCAAGTCTCTGGGCGCGGCGGCGCTGGCCCGGCTGGGCGTCACCGCTGAGAAGTCGCGAACGCACCTGGCCGATCTGCTGAAGCGCGAGAAGGAAGACACCTGGGTCTTCGGCCGCCTGCCGGGATCGCCGCACTTCAAGAACGTCATGGCGCTGGCGATCGACGAAGCCACGCAGCTCGAGAGCCGCGAGGTGGGCAGCGAGCACCTGCTGCTGGCGCTGTTGCGCGAGGAGGGCAGCATGGCGCAGCGCATCCTCGCCAAGATGAAAGTCACCCTCGCGGGCTGCCGCGACGAGGTGCTGCGGCAGCTTTCGCGACCGTAACACCGGGGGGTGGCGAGTAGCGAGTCGAGAGTCGCCACGCGTGCCATGCTTTCGCTGCGCGTGGCATGCTCTCGCTGCGCGTGGCATGCTCTCGCCGTACGCGGCGTGAGCATGCGGAGCGCGACGCCGCCAGCGCGACCATGTTTGTACCGCCGAAGACCGCGCGTTAAGGTACAACGCGTGGTTCCGCGTCCAAATGGGGAGTGGTCAACAAGTCGGCACCACCGCGCATCAAAGCACGCTTACGCGGAGTACCGCGAAAACATGCCACACGCCGCCGATCTGCCGCCGCCGGGGGGTTTGCGGGCCGAGCGCTGCCGCCGTCGGGTCCAATAATCAGACAATGCACCGCGCCGTTGGCATTTGCAAAAATCGGCCCGGTGACGTGAGCACCGCCGACGGGATTTGTCGGCTATTGGGTTGAGGACCGGGGGGTGGCGCTGGGGCGGCGGCTCGATGCGTGCGAGCGCCGCGACGGACGGGCGCCGCCGGGGAGCAGCGTAGCGCGCGCATAAACGCGGCTGCGCCCCGCGGCGTATGGGGATTGAGCGCGGCAGCGGGAGCGGCGATCGCAGGGGGACGACGCCGCGGGTGCCGCCCCTGAAGACGCGCGGCTGGCGGTGCCAGGGAGTCGCTCCCGCCTGACGACCGGCACCGCCAGCCCATCGGCGTCGCCCGTGGGGCGATGTGTGGGCCGCCGGCAAGCGCAGCGATCGCTCTGGGCCTGCGGCCCGCGAGCAACCGCTGCGCCACACCCGGTGCGTAACCCCCGTCGGCGCCGCCGGCTAAACAGCGCCAGCAACCACGGCGGACTTCGCGAGCCGCGGTGCGGCGGGGAAATCGACCTGCGTCTGCGCAACGTGGTTGAAATAGTTGGTGAAGATGTTGAGCGCGACGTTTGCGACCGCTTCGGCGATGCGGGCGTCGTCGAGCCCCGCCGTGCGGGCGGCGGCCAGGTCGGCGTCGCTGACGAGACCCCGCTTGGCCACCAGCGCGTTCGCGAGCGTGAGGATCGCGGCGGTCGCCGCATCGCCGGCGACGCCCTGCCGGCTCTCCTCGATCTGCTCGGGCGTGAGCCCCGCCAGCTTGCCGAGGGTGGAGTGCGCGGCCAGGCAGTAGTCGCACTCGTTCGACTGCCCGACGGCCAGCGCGATCTGCTCGCGAACCTTGCCGGACAGCACACCCTTGGCCAGCGCGCCGCTGAACTGCAGGTACGCATCCAGCACCGCCGGCGAGTTCGCCATGGCGCGCATCATGTTCGGGGTGGCCTTCAGCTTGCTCTGTACCGCGTCGAGCAGATCGCGAGCCTTGCCGGTCGCCTGCGTCGGGTCGATTGCCTGAATACGAGTCATTGCTGCGTCCTTGTCGTTCGAGGCTGCGTCATTCATCCGGCATCGCCGCCGGAACGCACCTTCGATGCCCGGCGCATGCCGCAATGTGACAACGACCCGGCGGAAATCGCCGCGGACCGGCGACGCCGCGGATGAGTAAGGGATGCGATCAGCGCGACTTGCGCACCGCGGCGATTTTCCTGACCACCGCCGGGCTGGTCAGCTCGCGGTGCGCGTCCTTGCCGACCCAGCGGGCGGCCTTGTCCTCGGAGGCGGCCAGCCGCGCGGCGAGTGCGACGCACGCGGCGTGCAGCGCGGGGCTGCGCCGGCCGACGCCGCGCAGCGCCCAACTGACGCCCTTCTTGACGAAATTGCGCTCGTCGGTCGCGGCGGTTTCGATCAGCGGCAGGCACGCGGCGAACGGTTCGTCCGCGAGCGTCTTGTCATGCAGGGCGAGGCTGGCGAGCAGTGCAAACGCGGCGCGTTTGACGAATTCCTCGCGGTGCCGGCTCCACTGCGCGACCTTCCGAAACGCGAGTGCCTTGTCCGGAACGCGGTCGAAGAGGTGGAAGCAGGCGGTGTCGCAATCGGCCCAGCCCGCGAAGTCGCGCGCCCAGCGATCCATCTGCGCAGCGGTGACGCTCGCCGGGTCGTCGACAAACGCCGCCAGCAGGCGGGCCTCGTAGCGGGCGGTGGCCCACAGGTCGAGCGCGAGCTTGTGACGGGCGACCGCGGACTCCGCCTGCTGGCGTTTTCCGCCCTTGATCTGCCTGGCGAGTTTCTGAATCTCTCCGACGGGCACGCCGAAGGCCTGGTCAGCGGGGATCGCGAAGCGCGCCATGCCGGCGCGGTACTTCGCATCCCCCAGGCGGCGCAGCTTTGCGACCAGCGCCGCGGCGTGGGGAATCGACGTTTCGGCGATAACGCGTGGCGACTTGGACATGACGTTACTCACAGGCCCAGCGCGACGTGCGGCGGTAGGGCTGCGACGGATTCCGAACGATCGAGTTTCGCAAAGCAACTGCTGCAAGCGAGACGGGTTCTGAGGCAGCGTCGCGTCTCCGAGGCACGAACACACTTCCAACGTTGCGGCGAATCGGCGCGACGACAACGCTTCCGCCGCGACGCGCGGAAACAAGCGATCAAAGTGGCGCTCGCGTAGATGCTCCAGCAAACACGTTGCGACGGCCCGGCGTAGATCCGGATCGGCGTGGCGCCCCCAACGACGCGCGAACTCCCAGACCTCCTCCGGGCGGGTCTCCATAAACTCGCTCACACGGATGGTCGCTTGCCATCGCGGGTCTCCGATTGATCTGTTCAGGGCGCGGGTGGCCCTGCTGATAGCGCCGTCCCGCACGCTGGCGGTGGTCGCGGCGCCCGTCCGAGTTTAAGGCTTCCTCGCTGTTTTTTGTGGGTGACGACGGTGGCCGACCGGTGGGAACCAAACCAATCGAGGCGGTTCTGAGGACGCTCTCGCGGCCTCGGAGGCGGCAACGGATTTACGCGGTAACGCATTGCTAAAACAGACATTACGCCGAACCGCTTGCCTGCATCCTCCTCGCCTGCCGGCTAGCCGAAAGCGAAAACTCCCAGGGGGCCCCGGGGGGGTCCCCCAGCTCCTACCCACACGAAACAGCGAGGCGCCACAAATCAATGCTCTGTCAGAGTGGCTCACAACTCGATAGCGGCTATACTTCATCCCAATACAGCAGATGATCGCCAGTGTCAACGACCCGCAAGCCTCCATACATGATAATGGGGATGCCTGTAACATAAACAAAGAGACGTGGTGCGTTGACAAACACACTTGACAGCGAGTGGTCGAGCATTCTCGCTGGCCACTTGCCGCGATCCCATCGCCGCCGAGTCTCGCCAGGAAATATTAGCGTCATCGGTGAGGCCGGTCCACCCGGTGGAACGGGTTCTTTGACTGACATGCAATGGCAGTGCACCATTCCCTGTTCGTCGAGTCTAATCTCAAGGGACCATCCACCACTGAGACCAAAGACGAAACTATGTTCCGAGAACGAAACAGACGTTATCCGTGGTCTCAGTGCAAGTACGTCCTGGAACAACTCTCCTTTCCGCGATGCCTCAATGGCTGAGGCCACGGATCCGACCTCTGCGAACCTGCCTATTGGTTCGACGCAAAGCTGTCTCATGGTTCACTGCCTGAAGATCAGTGTGTTCCGGCTCATTGCCTATAACACCGTGCACAATTACCGACCACGTCTTGTTGACTCACGCAGCAATCTGCTGGAGGCCGCGGCGGGCGCCGACGCTTCGGCGATGGAGTCCCTCACTCCTGTCAACCGCCACCTATTGCCATGACTTCACTTACAGCGGCGCGCGGTCGCGCACGGTGGTTATTTTGATTGCAGCGCGGCGCGCGGCTGAATCGCCATTCGTGCTCTGCGACAGTGGGAGCTTGCTCACCACCCGAAACTCTGCTCGCAAAGCCGTCCTCGCAGGCGCCCGTCGTGCCATTGGTCGCTACAGCCCACCTACATGAGGCTAACTCCGACTCACCTGTTCAAGGCGCGGGTGGCCCAGCTGATAGCGCCGTCCCGCACGCTGGAGGTGGTCGCGGCGCCAGTCCGAGCTAAAAGACAGTCACGAGGCCGAGAACGCCCTCGCAAAGAAGTCACCGGAAAGACCCGGGGTACGCGCGTCAGCGTCCTCATCGTCCGTGCTCCAAAAGAACACGCCGGGTTCTTGATCACGAGTCTCGATGAGCGCCGGCGCAGGTGACGATCGATGAAGATGTTGGGACCGACGCCGAGAAACGAAAGCGGCCCAGTAGAGAAACGTACTCTCCGTAGCCATCATGTCTGGCGGGTAGACTTCGGCTTCTGACTGCATCATCGCGTAGTCGGGAACATACTCTTCGCATAGTGTACAGAACGTGTCACGGCACCAGGCCTCCGTCACTTCTGCTGAGCGGCGCGTTGCAGGTGAGAGGTGAGCGACGTGCGGATTGTTGACTAAACTCAGGTCTGCTCCGCTCACGGTCAACTCGACGACGCGACGTTCGTTCGCATTGCTGCTGATGCATGGCAGTAAGGCAAAGCCACAATTGACAGTGACTAGTCGCGGATCGGTTGACCGAAACTGCATTAGTACCGGGATACGGCTGCGGTTTGCGAATAGTGCCGGCAGTGCGAGTGCAACAGATTCATGAATCGCAACGTGCGGAGAGACAATTGCAGCCAGGGCCACCGACGTAAAAAACGGAAAATCTGCGGCGGAAACGAGTATGGAGGGCGGCTGCAGTGCATATCCTCGGCTCACGAGCCAGTCGCTGACACGACGAAGCGACACGGCGCTCTCGACGTCATGCCAGTAGAATCCGAGTTGAATGTGCGGCGGTTCAAGCCAGTCGTACGGCACATCACGCTCCATCCTGTGCTACGTCATCGAATCATCCCGGCCGCCCTGAGCATTGCCTCAGTCTGAGCTCTGCCAGGCTGCATCACCCAAGCGGACGCGAGATTTCCATTTGCGAAGTACTGTGTTACAAAGTACCGTCCGTCAGGAAGGCGCATCAAGTATGCAGTCGTCGGGATGCGGTTCGGACCGACCTGGCAGGCGAAGTTCATAGAACTAGCACTTGTGCGATGAATCAAGCCAGCCCATTTACTCAGTTGCAGTGAGGTCAGTGGTGCCTGAAACACACGCGCGATCGCAGCCGATCGCCTCGGCGATCGCGCGCGAGGCGTAGCCCTCGTCGGCCAGCAAGATCATCTGACACCGCATCGCCAAACCGGGCTCCTTCGTACCACGCTGCAGCCAGCGCAGTTCCTTCTTGGCTCGCGGCGGCAAGTCCAGTGTGCTTCCGCACATGAGGGTCTCCGTTGTGGTGATCTCGTTCTCAAGACCCACAACATGGAGTCCCTTACTTTTGTCAACCGCAACCTATTGATACTGCTCCACTTACGGCGGCGCGCGATCGCGCACGGTTTCTTAGGTTGCGGTTTATGGCACGCCCGGGGAGCAGCGCTTCGGCGCGCCGAATGTCGCGTTACACCGCCGAAGCATGCTGATCAGCCGAGCGGATCCTCAGTCCCCCACATCTCGCGCGCGCCTCGCTACAGATTCCCGCGGCGCTCCTGCTCGCGCTCCAGGCTGACGAAGAGCGCCTTGAAATTCCCCTGCCCGAACCCGCGACAGCCGTGGCGCTCGATCAGCTCGAAGAACAGCGTCGGGCGGTCCTGCATCGGCTGGGTGAAGATCTGCAGCAGGTAACCGTCCTCGTCGCGGTCGACCAGGATGCCCAGGTCCTGAAGCTCCGCGTAGTCTTCGTCGATCGCGCCGATGCGGTCGCGCAGGTCTTCGTAATAGGTGTCGGGCACGCGCAGAAAATCGATGTCGCGATTGCGAAGCTCGCGCACGCTGGTGCAGATGTCGGGCACGTTCATGGCGATGTGCTGCACGCCGGGGCCCTGGTAGAAATCGAGATACTCGTCGATCTGGCTCTTCTTCTTGCCCTCGGCCGGCTCGTTGATCGGGAACTTGCACTTGCCGCTGCCGTTCTCCATCACCTTGCTCATCAGCGCGCTGTATTCGGTGCTGATGTCCTTGTCGCTGAAGTGCTTGAGCTGCGTGAAGCCCAGCACCTCGGCATACCAGTTCACCCAGTAGTTCATCTCGCCCAGGTATACGTTGGTGACGATGTGGTCGATCGCCGCCAGGCCGACGCCGCGGTGCGCCCCGACGGTCTTCAGCGGCTTGTAGCCCGGCAGGAACGAACCGCGATACGCGCTGCGCTCGACGAACTTGAACACCGTGTCGCCGGCGTACTTGAGGATGCCGGTCTTGACCGTCCCGAACTCATCCTCAAACGCCTGGGCCTTCTGCAAGATGGTGGCGCCGCGGGCCTTCGCCTCGCGGATGGCCTGCTCCGCGTCCGGCACCTCGAGCGCCATCACTTTGACCCCGTCGCCGTGCAGCGCGCAGTGCCGGGCGATGTCGTGATCCGGGCCGAGCGCGCTGGTGAACACGAACGTGACCTTCCCCTGCCGCATCACATAGCTGGCGCGGTCGCGGCAGCCGGTCTCCAGCCCCATCTTGGCGACCGGTTCGAAGCCGAAGGTCTTATCGTAGAAATGCGCGGCCTGCTTGGCGTTGCCGACGTAGAACTCGACGTGGTCGTAGCCGCGAATCGGCAGGAAATCGCCGGCGGACATGGGGATTTTCCCGTCTTCCTCGATTCAGCGCGGGTATGCGGCGCACAACGGGGCGAACCGGCCCGCCGCCGGGCGGAGGAGGCGCGCCGGCGATCGCCGTATTATGCCTGACGCGGTATCGGCGGACAACGCTGGGGGTCGGCCGGACCGAGGTGTCGCACGACCGGCGACGTTCCGGGAAGCAGCAACGCTCGGGCGGCCTCGATGCTGGCGGCGTCTGCGGCGGTGAGTCGCTGGTGCTGCCGTAGATGCTCGGCCCACGACTGTGCGATGAATGTCTCGACGAACACGTCGGGCGCGCCGAGGTCGCGCTGCAAGGTCCAGAAAATCGCGCCGTCGCGACGGCGAATCCGGCCGATGTGCTGCATGCGGCTGACGAACTCTGCCGAGCGCTCCGCGCCGACGCGATAGTCGATGATGACCCGGATCGGCCCTTCGCCGAGCTCCACCGCGTGCAGCCGTTCGTGTCCCGGAAGAATCGGTGCGGGAGTTACGTCGACGTTCGCGCCCGGCAGCGGAGCCAGCCGCGCGGCCGCCAGTGTGACGCCCAGCCCCGTCGCGGCGCACAACAGCGCCAGGCGCACACCGATCCAGTCAGCCGCAAGACCCCAGATCAGACTCGCCGCGGTCAGCGCGCCGAAGAAGATCGCTAGGTGCGTCGCGATGGCGCGGCCGCGAACCCACGCCGGAGCTTGCGTCTGAATCGTCGCGCTGAAGCTGGAGACCGCAGCAATCCACGCGCCGCCGGTGAGCAACAGCAATGTCGCGCTGAGCGTTGCGGACGCCGAGAGCGCCGCCGCACCCGAACTGCCGGCGAACACGATCGTCGCGCCGCATACTACGTGCTCCGTTGAGCACCGCGTCCGGATCGCGCGCAGCGACAAACCGCCGAGCACCGCGCCGATGCCCAGCATCGCAAGCAACAGGCCGTATGTGGCCGGTCCCGCGGCCAGGGCCGTGCGGGCATAAACCGGCAGCAGCGCCCAGAGCCCCCCGGCGAACACACAAAACAGGGCACTGCGGTAAATCGTATGGCGCACCGGCGGCGCATGCCGCACATATCGAATGCCCGACAGCAGCGCGCCCCAAACCTCCTCCCGCAGCGGCGCCGGAGCCAGCGGCGGCGGCCGCCAGCGCGAGAGCGCGAATACGATTACGGCATACGACATCGCGTCCAGCAGAAAAACGGCGGGAGCTCCCGCGACACCCACAACCACGCCGCCAAGAACCGGACCGACGGCTCGCGAGAGATTCACCGACAGGCTGTTGAGCGTCGCCGCGGCCGGAAGCTGCTCGCGCGTCACCAGATCGGCCAGGACCGCCTGCCACGGCGGTCCGGTGACAGCCTTGCCGATCCCCATCAGCAGCATGAACCCGAGCAGCGCGGCCGGCGTGAACGGCGACAACCAGGTCGTGAGCGCCAGCCCGGCGGCGACGATCAGCATCGCCGTCTGCGTCCACAGCAGGATCGCGCGGCGGTCAAACGTGTCCGCCAGCGCCCCCGCCGGAATCGTAAGAATGAAGATCGGCAGCGTGGTCGCAGCCTGCACGAGGGCGACCACCAGGGCGCCGGGCGCCAGCGTCGTCATCATCCAGCCCGCCCCGACGTCGGACATCCACGAGCCGACATTGGATGCCAGCGCCGCGAGCCACAACCGCCGGAACCAGACGTTGTGAAGCGGACTCGGGGCCGCGGTTGCGTGCATAGGGGACGATCAGAACACCCAGCAGGAGCAGCCCAGCAACGCATCGCCGCCCATGCCGCCGGCAGCGCAGCCCGCCGCGAGCATCGCCAGGTTGGCAGACGCCTCCCACCCGCCGGAGGCCCGTGCACGCGCGCCAGCGCCTACCGGCGACCAGGCCGGCATCACCGCCGGCAGCGGCGGGTCGAGCGCTTCAAACGGCGGCGCCGCGTAAACAACTTTGCCTCCCAGTACGGTTAGCACGGCGTGCAACCCGCGAATCTGGTCTTCGGGCACCCGGAAGTAATCGTCGCTCAGGATCGCCAGGTCGCCCAGCGCTCCCGCGGTGATGCGGCCCTTGCTCGACTCTTCATTACTAAACCAGGCGCTGCCGACGGTGAACAGCCGCAGGGCTTCCTGGCGCGAGAGCCGGTTCGCCTCAGGATAGAGCCGTAGCCCCCCTACCGTGCGCCCCGCAACCAGCCACCACAAGCCAACCCACGGGTTGTAGCTGGAGACGCGCGTTCCGTCGGTTCCCGCACCGACCGGCAAGCCCATCTTCAGCATCGTGCGGATCGGCGGCGTGCGTTCCGCCGCCGCGGCGCCATAGCGCTCGACGAAGTACTCGCCTTGAAAGGCCATCCGATTCTGTACTGCCACGCCCCCACCCAGTGCGGCGATGCGCTCCAGGTTGCGTTCGCTCACGGTCTCGCAGTGGTCGAAGAACCAGTGCAGCCCGCGAAGCGGATGTTCACGATCGACGTCTTCGAAGACGTCCAGTGCGCGGCCGATCGTCTCGTCGTACGTCGCATGCAGGCGGAACGGCCAGCGCTGCCTGGCCAGTACGCGGACGACCTCGCGCAGCTCCGGCTCCATTTCCTGCGGCATGTCCGGTCGTGCGACGCGGAAGTCCTCGAAGTCGGCCGCGGAGTACACCAGCATTTCGCCGGCGCCATTGAGGCGCAGAAAGTCGTCGCCGTCCGCGTAGCGGGCCGCCGCGGTCCAGCGCATGAAGTCGTCCAACTCGGCTTTCGGGCGCTGCGTAAACAGGTTGAACGCGATGCGTACGGTCAGCTCGCCGTTCGCATGCAGCTTCTGCACGACCGCGTAGTCCTCCGGGTAGTTTTGAAAGCCGCCACCCGCGTCGCAACAGGAGGTCAGTCCGAGTCGGTTCATTTCCCGCAGGAAGTGCCGGGTGGAGTTGTACTGGTGCTCCGGCGGGAGCTTGGGCCCCATCGCCAGCGTTTTGTACAGGATCAGCGCGTTGGGGTTCGCGACCAGCAGGCCGATGGGCGCGCCTCCACGGTCGCGCTCGATCAGGCTCCCGGGCGGCGCGGGCGTGTCGCGCGTGTAGCCGACGGCGCGCAGCGCGGCGCGATTGAGCAGGGCGCGATCGTAGAGATGCAGGATGAACACCGGAGTATCCGGCGCCGCCGCATTCAGTTCGTCCAGACTCGGAAGGCGGCGCTCGGCGAACTGCAGCTCGCCGAAGCCGCCGACGACGCGCACCCATTGCCCGGGCGGCGTGCGCTCCACCTGCGCCTTGAGCAGCCGCATCGCATCGGCCAGCGAGGGCACGCCGTCCCAGCGCAGCTCCAGGTTGTAATTGAGCCCGGCGCGAATGATGTGCAGGTGCGAATCGTTCAGGCCGGGTATGGCGCGCCGACCGTCCGCGTCGACCACGACGGTCGCCGTGGCGCGATGCTTCAGCACCTCCGCATCCGCGCCGACGGCGATGAACCGGCCGCCGGCGATCGCCGCGGCCTCAACCTCCGGCCGCGCTGCGTCCATGGTCGCGATGCGGGCGTTGTGGACGATGAAATCGGCGGCCTGCTGAACACTCATCGAGGCACCCTTGCATGGATCGTGCGGAGCCGCGCATCGCGGCGCGGCCCTCCTTACTTACCGCCCCGCGCCGGCGGCGCCTTGTGCACCATGGTATATGCGTACTCGATGCCGTTTCCGTACGCCCCGGCGTGCGCGCGGAACAGCGCCATCAATCCGTCGTAGTGCTTGCGATTGGCCCAGTCGCGCTGGAACTCGAGCACCGTGGCGACGGTCGTCATTCGCACCGCCCCGGCCTGCGCCATGCGACCGATCGCGGCGTCGTGCGCTTCACGCGACGTGCCGGCGCAAGCGTCCTCGACCACGTAGATGTTGTACCCCGAGTTGAGCATGTTCAGCGTCGGCCAGCAGACGCACACCTCCGTCCACAAACCGGCCATGATGATGTTCTTGCGCCCGGTCGCGGCGATCGCCTTGCGGAAACCGGCGTCGTCCCAGGAGTTCATTCCCGTGCGCTCGATCGGTTGCTGCTCCGGAAAGACATCCAGCAGTTGCGGCCACATGTTCCCGCTGAACGACGTGGTCTCGACCGTCGTCAGCACCGACGGGACGCCGAACAGCTTCGCCCCTTTCGCGAGCATCAGCACGTTGTTCATCAGCAACTGCCGATCGATGCCGCTTCCGACGCCGAACGTCATCTGCGGCTGAAAGTCGATGAACGCGACCGCCGCTGTATCAGGCGTAAGGAGTCCGCCGTCGGTGTGAGGAAGAATTGCAGGCACTTTCGCTCCTTCATCATTGGCCGGCCGCACGTAGCGGTCCGGCGCCGGGTTGATGCCGCGACGCGGCGCTGCCTCGTCGTCGTCGCGAAGCGTGCGTCGCCGACGAAGATAACTCCGACGAACAAATGACGGTTGCCGCGTCGCCGCGCGCCCATTTCTGAACGACTTGCGGCCCGCTCAAGGCAGCCGAAACAGCAGGAACTCCGCAGGCTGTTCGGCCGAAACGGCGAATGTCGCCGCTTCGATCGCCGCGCCGTCGCCGGGGCCTAGCGCCTCATCGCCGATCCGCACCTGACCGGCTATCAGGTGAATCCAGGCGTATCGCCGGCCCGGATCAGCCGGTACGGCCAGCACGCGACCGGCGGCGAGCCGCCCGAAACAGATCAGCGCGTCCTGCCGGATGGCTACCGAACCATCCCGCCCGTCCGGAGACGCAAACAGCGCCAGCTCATTCTCCCGCACACGAGCGCGCATGTCCTGATCGGCATACCGCGGCGCGCCGCCGCGCTCGCGCGGCTCGATCCAGATTTGCAGAAAATGCACGGGGTCGGTCGCGGACGGATTGAACTCGCTGTGCCGCACGCCGGTGCCGGCGCTCATGTATTGCAGTTCGCCGGCGCGGATGGTGCGGCCGTTGCCGAGGCTGTCGGCGTGCGCGAGCTCGCCGGAGACGACGTAGGACAGAATCTCCATGTCGCGATGGCCGTGCATGCCGAAACCACCTCCGGGCTCCACCACGTCGTCGTTGATCACGCGCAGCGACCGGAAACCCGCGTGACGCGGATCGAAGTAATCGCCGAACGCGAACGTGTGGCGGCTGTGGAGCCAGCCGATCTCCGTCGCGCCGCGTTCGGACGCCGGCCGCTTCTTGAGCTGAATCGTTTCGACCATCGTCGCTCGCTCCTTCATGACTGCTCCTGCTGAAGAGTAGCGCGCGTTTCCAGCGTTGACCAATACTCTTGCGGCGCTCACGCTATGCCGATTCGGCATGGGAGCAGCCGCATGGACCTGCGTCAACTTCGCTACTTTGTCGCGGTCGCGCAGGAACAGAGCTTTACCGCGGCCGCGCGGCGGCTGGGCATGACGCAACCGGCGCTGAGCCGGCAGATTCGCCGACTGGAGCGGGAGCTGGGTGCGGTGCTGCTCGACCGCGGTCGAGCCGCTGTCGGCCTCAGCGTCGCGGGCCAGACGCTCCTCGCCGGCGCGTCGCCGCTGCTGGACCAGGCTGAAGCGCTGCGGCTGTCCATTCAGTCCGCCGCGAAGCAGCACGCGCGCCGCCTGCACGTCGGGTACATGCCGCAGTTTCTCGGGTCGGTTCTGTCCCACGCGCTGACGACGTTCTGCCAGGTGCACTCGGATGCGGATCTGCAATTGCACGAGATGTCTCCCGGAATGCAGATCACGGCGCTGCGTCGCGGGCAGCTCGACCTGGCGATCATCGGCTTCGCCTGCGCCGAATTGCATCGCGATCTCGACCTGCTGAGTCTGGCTCGCGTTCCGCTGCGGGCCGCACTGGCGCGGCGTCATCCGCTCGCCGCGGCGGCGAGTCTGGAACTGACCAGCCTGCGGACTGAACCGTTCGTAATGTTGGATGCGGAACAGTTTCCCGGCCGGGCCGCGCTGATCCGCGACGTCTGCCGGCGCAACGGGTTCACCCCGCGACAAGGTCCGGTGGCCGGAAGCCTCAGCGCTCTTTTCGCGCTGATCTCCAGCGGCCACGGCGTCAGCCTCGCGCCCGCAGACGCGGCGGGCATCGCGCAGGCCACCGTCGCCTTTGTCCCGATCCGCAGCGCAAGCTGCGCGATCACGTTGTCGGCCGCCGTCCGCCGCGGAGAACGCCGCGCGGCAGTGCGCACGTTTGTTTCCGAGATACGGCGACAAGCGCTGGAGGCGGCGCGGCGCGAAGGGTCGGCGTGAACCCCCAACCCGAGCGGCCCCTGCAAAGCCCAGGAAAAGAAAACGTCGGCGGCCGAGTCGCGCGCGCTCGCCATCGCGCTGCTCAGACCGCCGACGAGAGTGGCCACCATCGCCAGGCCGCTCGGGTTCCAGAACGGGGAGCCCGAACCCTTGCGGAACTAGCCGGACGTGGTGCTGGGACCGACCGCACGCCCGGTGGCCGACGGAGCGGCAAACGGCCCGCTCCGCTAGATCGCCGCCGCGCCGGCACGAGAGCCGGCGCGGACGGGTCAGGTGGGAGGACGCCTCACTCCCAGAAGATCAACGCCAGGAGATTCGACGCATCGGAGAACGCGACGGCGGCGTCGCCATCGGTATCGGCCCGCGCGATCGCACAGCCCGGGAACTGCTGCACGTAGCCTGTCGGGTCGAACAACGCCAGCAGGAACGGATCGATGTCGAAGAAATCGGTCCGACCGTCGCAGTTCACGTCGCCCAGCCCTTCGCAGCGATCCGTCTGCGCGTTGCCGTTGAAGTCGGAGCTGACGCCGGTCACGATCTCGCGCAGATCGACGACGCCGCTGGAGTCGCAGTCCGCCAGCGGATCGGCATAGCGCCCGATGAACGCATCCACGTCCGCGCTGTCGACATCCGCATCGCCGTCGTAGTCCATCATCTCGCAGCCCGGCGTCAACGCCCCCGGCGCATCGCCGGTGTAGCACCCCACCAGCCGCGGGAAATCGGCCGCGTTCACAATCCCGTTCCCGTCGACGTCGCCAAGGCGGCTGGGTGGGTAGAGCGTCCACGTGCGATTGGCGGCGAAGTTGCGCAGCGTGCGCTGCGTCGTACCCGGCCAGCGCACGCGAATCTCGTCCATTGCCGCGGCCGCGCCAAGGCCGAAGTGCAGCACAAGGTCGTCCTGCGACTTGAAGGCGCTGCCCGCGATCACCTCGCGGATGCGCCAATCGCCGCCCGTGCGAACGTCGACGTTCGCCCCGACGCCCCAGGTGTTGGCGCCGATGCCGATCACGCGGAACTTGGCCCAGTTGTGACGTTCGCCCTCGTGGTTGATATACAAGCGCAGGCGGCTGGTGGACCCGGGGGTCGGCCCGCGGCGACCGGAGACGGCGAAGTCGAGATCGCCGTCGTTGTCGATGTCCGCGACCGCGACGCAGAACGTCTCGGAATCATCGGCCGGACCGGCCACACCTAGCGCCTGCCCCACGTCCGTGACCGGCCACGTGCCGTTGTAGTCAAACAGCCGATCCGGCTCGCTCATGTTGCACAGGAACAGGTCCATGTGCGTGTCGTTGTCATAGTCGAAGAACACCGCACCCCACCCCACTTGAAACTCGGCCACGCCCGCCAGCACCGATGATTCGGTGAAGGTCAGGCCGTTGCCGTCGTTCAGGTACAGCGGGTTCCCGGCGGGGATGTTGGTGACATAAATGTCCTGGAAGCGATTACCGTCGAAGTCGCCCAGCGTGACGGACATCGCGTCGATGCAGCCGTCGGTTCCGGAAGCCGCGGAGATGTCGACGAATTGCCCGCGGTCGTTGCGCCACAGCCGGTTGCGATACTGGCAACTGCTGCTGGCGCCCTTGTCGTTGGCCAGATACAGGTCAGGATCGCCGTCGCGGTCGTAGTCGAAGAACGAACCCTGGAAGCTGCGATCGTCGTCGGAGTCCACGCCCAGCGCCCGCGCCACGTCGGTGAAGCCCGCGCCGCCGTTGTTGCGCCACAGACGATTCTCGATCTCCGACGGCGGAAACGGCGGAGTAGGCAGGTTGGTGCCGGTGCGGTTGGCCATGTACAGATCGAGCCAGGTGTCGCCGTCGAAGTCGCCCCAGCCGCCGCCCTGCCCCGCGCCCACGTCGCTGACGCCCATGGCGGCGGTGACGTCGGTGAACACGAAGTCGCCGTCGTTCCGCATCAGGCAGTGCGCTTCCAGAAAACACGAGATGTGGATGTCGAGATCGCCGTCCGCATCGAAGTCCGCCGCTGTCACGCCGCTGGCTTCGTTGCGCATCGGCATCCCCGAGCCGGCGACGCGCGACGTGAAAGAGCCGCGGCCGTCGTTCTCGTACAGGCCGATGTTGGAGCCGGCCCCGCCGACGGCCCGGCCGAGCACCACCAGGTCCGGGTCGCCGTCATTATCGAGGTCGGCGAACGCCAGCCCCGATCCGAAAGTCGAACGCACCTGGATCGGGTAGTTGATCCCGCGCTGCACGGCCTCTTCCGTGAACGGCGCCGGATCGCCCGCCAGGGCCGGCGCCGAAAGGGACGCGAAAAGCAACGACCCGCCGATGGCGAGCACCACGCCGCCCACGACACTTGCGCGCACGCCGATTCCTCCTCCGCAAAACTCGCCGCAAACGCGAAGCCCGAAATCGGGCTACGCGCTCCGCGCGATGACCGCACCGTTTGGTGCGCCGATTACTCGCAACACTCAGGACAGACTGGCTAACGAACTGATCCGGCCCTGCCGGTAACCAGGATGATACGCCCGCCGCGGCGTCATGTGAAGGGAATTCGCCACGCGGGCGGCGATTTTGGGCCGCCAGCGCCGTCCTCGCCGCCGACCGGTGTGGCCGAGCCGCCGAGCGGCGCGTAGGCTACGCCCGCGTCTGCCCGATCCCGCGTTTCGAGGAGTCAGAGGATGCCCACGGTTGGAGTACTCGGCGCCGGCACCATGGGCGCCGGCATCGCGCAGGTTGCGGCCGCGGCGGGGTGGAACGTGCGGCTGCTCGACGCCGACGCCGCGATCGTCGCGCGCAAGATCGAAGAGGTCGGCCGCAACTTCGCCCGGCTGGTGGAAAAAGGCCGCATGGCCGCCGCCGAGGCCGGCGCCGCCCGCGAGCGCATTCGCGCGGCTGCCGCATCGGCCGAGTTCGCGGAGGCCGAACTGGTTGTGGAGGCGATCGTCGAAGACCTCGACGCGAAGGTCGCCGCTTTGCGACCGGTTGCGGCGGCCGCGCCGACCGCCATCCTGGCGAGCAATACGTCGTCGCTGTCGATCGGCCGGCTCGGCGCGGCGCTGGGCGCTGCGCCGCGCACCGTGGGAATGCACTTTTTCAACCCGGTGCCGCTCATGCCGCTTGTGGAAGTCATCTCGGGCCCCCAAACCGCCGCGGAGCACGCCGATCGCACCGCCGAAGTCGCCCTGGCCTGGGGCAAGACGGTGGTCCGCGCCAGCGACACGCCGGGCTTTATCGTGAATCGCGTGGCCCGCGGCTACTACCTCGAGTCGCTCCGCATGTTCGACGAAGGCATCGCCGGGGTGGACGAGATCGACGCCACCCTCAAGCGGCTCGGCGGATTCCGCATGGGGCCGTTCGAGCTGATGGACCTGATCGGCATCGACGTGAACTACAGCGTGTCGCTGTCGGTCTGGGAGCAGATGGGACGGCCGGCGCGGCTCACGCCCCACCGCCTGCAACGCGAACTGGTCGATCGCGGACATCTGGGCCGCAAGACACGGCGCGGCGTGTACGCCTACGATCGCGAGCCGCCGACGCCGGCACTGGCGGTCGAGCGCCGCTCGTATTCCTGGCCCGATGCGCTGCGCGACGCGGTGCGACGCTTCGCGGACGGCGCGACCCGCGGCGAGGCGTCGGTCACCGAGCAGTACATCCTCGCGCGGCCGCTCGCGGCGATTATCAATGAAGCGGCGCTGGCGCTGGACGAAAACGTCGCCTCCGCGGCCGACATCGACACGGCCATGCGCCTGGGAACCAACTATCCCCAAGGTCCGCTGCAATGGGCGGACCAGATCGGACGCCACACGTGCGCGACGCTCCTGCGGCGGCTGAATGCGACGGTGGACGACGCGCGCTTCACGCCCGCCCGCTCGCTGGCCTGATCAAGCGCGGAGAAAAGCCCGCTCTACTTGCTGCGCAGCGTTAACCCCAACCAACCCGTCGATCCGCTCATACCCCGCCCCTGGGCATCGGCGAACATCGTCTGCGTTCCACGCGGGATCGGCACGTCGAGCGCAATCTGCGGGCGGGCGACGCTGAGCGCGCCGCGCCACACTACTTCCTTGCCATCGAGCTTCAGCATGACGTCAACGGTCGCATCGGCGCGCACCCGCGGGTTCTTCGCGAGTTCGTCCGGAAGCACGACCGTCCCCGTCAGGCGAAGGTCGGCGTTCTGACACAGGTCGCCGACCTTGTATTCGCGCCCGCGACTGGTGATCTCAAGGCCATAGACCGCGAGCATTCCGCCGCGGATGGGTTCGGCGATGTACTCCCCGGTGCTTCCGCCGCCGCGATCCAGCAAGATCAACGTCGCCGGCGGCGCCAACTCGACCAGCGTCATCGTGCGATCGGTCAGGCGCGCGCGGTGCACGCGATCGCCGTGCAGCGGTTCGCTCCAGAAGACGCCGCCCGCCGGCGCATCTACGGGCTTGATCTCCATCTGAAATGCAGGCCACGCCGCGCCGCGTGTCTGGCAGGCTGAGAATTCGAGGGTCATCGAATTCGGAGTGTAGCTGCCGGTCACTGCAGCGACCGGCCTGCCGCGCTCGCACAAGTCGCCCTTCACCTGCCCGTTGCTCAGACTCGTGATGCGCAGCTCCTTGGTGCTGCCGCGCACCCGCCCGCCTTCCGGCCGCTCGCAATGCATCGGCATCAGCCGCCCGACCCACGCCGCGAAGCGCGGCGGCGCTTCGGCCGGGCCTTTTGCGGGGGCGGCGCCAGCATCCGACCCGATCGCGGGCGGCTCCTTCGGCGGCGGCGTGTGCGACGGCGGCGCGGACGGCGGCGCGGCCGCCGCTCCACCGGGCTGCGGATCGGGAGCGCCCGGCGACGCTCCGGCGGCCGGCTGCGTCCCCGCGGCTTCCGCCTTGATCGCCGCCAGCAACCGGCGGGCGTCGGCCACGTCGCGGATCGCGCCGCTGGCGATCTTGAGATACACGTCGAGCTGCGCCCGCGCCGTCGCATCGAGATACGTGGAGTCCATCAGATCGCGGGCCTGCGTGTACTCCTCCGCGGTGATCTGCTTGCGCTCCAGCATCTCCATCAGTTTGCGAAGCCGGTCGCGCATTTCCTCCGAACGCCGGGGGTTGATCGCCAGCGGGATGTACTCCGTCCCGATCGGGCCGTCGAAGGACGGATTCTGCCTGCGCTGAGCGCGATCGGGTCGCGCCTCGAAGTGCTTCTGAACATACGCCTTAAGGCAACCCACCGTGATCAACCCGAAGTCATCCGGATCGGCCTTGCCGCGCAGCCCCTCGATCAGCGCGTGCGTGAACGCGCCGTGCTGCACGTCGGCGTCTTCATACGAATACTCGTCCGGCGCGCACGAGGCGATCACCACCTGCCCGCGCGGAACCGCGAGCTTGGCCAGCAGCACCGCGTTCAGCGCCGCCGGCGTCGCCCCCACGGTCGATTTTTCGCCGCGATCAACCGGCTTTTCTCGACACGCATCCAGCACCAGCAGCCGATTCCGCGCTCCGCAGCCGCTGAGTTGTCCCTCGACCTCGGGCACGGCGATGGCGCTCCCGCCCAGCCGGTTCATCTGCGCGTCGCTCGGCATGATGAACGGCACGCTCTCCGGCTGGAAGCCGTGCGAGGACAGCGTCAACACCACCAGCGAAGTCTCGGAGCTGACGCCGGCCAGCACGCGGGTCAGCGCGCTGAAGAATTCGCGCTCCGTGGCCTGCTCGCTGATCTGCACGCCGGCGGCGCGCAGCGCGGCGAGCTGGGCACGCGAGTCTTCCTTGGTCGGCGCTCCGGAAATCACAAGTGCCGCGCGTTTGGCCGGTATCAGGCGGGTCTCGAGCACGAACACGTGCGCCAGGGCGATCGCGTCGTTCACCGCGAACTTGAGATCGCGCAGCGCCGGATCGTCGAAGTCGTTCACGCCGAAGAACAACCCAGCGTTGCCGTCGGAGTTCGGCACCGGATCGACGGCCCGCGCCAGCCCGCGCGGATCCTGCGGCGGCCACGCCGCTGGGGGTGCGGCAAAGCCGAACGCAGCGAGCACACCCAGCCCGAACTGCAAGATCAGGGTCAGCATTCGCGCATCACTCCCGAACACGAAGTGTACGCCGTCCATGATAGCGCGCCGCGCGGTGCGTGTCGTGCCCCGTAAGCGCGGAAAGCCGCGAAGAACCAGCCGCCGCGCGTATCGTGGCGGGCGGCAAGACTCACCGGACCCGTTCTTCGACTCAGGTTCGGGCCGCCTCCGGCAGCGCTGCTGCGCGGCCCTTGAACCCGTCGCCGAAGTTGCGACTTGCAGGCAGCAGAATGCCGCCGGACATGATCGCCTTCACCGCCTCCTCGACCGACCAGTCGAGTTCGACGATGTCGCAGCGCCGACAGATGAAGATGAATCCCGTGGTCGGGTTGGGCGTGGTCGCATAGAAGATCGTCACCAACTCGTCGCCGCTGGCCGGATCGGTGAAGCTGTTGGTGACAAAGCCGAGCGACTTGGTTCGATCGCCGCCGAACGGAAAGAGCGCCACCCGCTGAAACGACTGCGACTGCTCGCCGGTGAAGGTCTCGAGAATCTGCTTGGTGGCGCGATAGATGGTCTTGATGAGCGGCAGCCGATCCAGAAGCGCCTCGACCGCGTAGAGCACGCGCTTGCCGAGCAGATTGGCGGTGAACAGGCCGATCACATACAGCAAGAACACCGTCAGGAAGACCGAGAATACGGCGATCGACCACTGCACGGACGATCGCGCCAGCTCCGCATCGGTCCAGCCCGCAAAACTCTCGCCCCACGATTTCGGGACGTAGCGCGCCCAGTCGCCGCGAAGCAGACCGTAGATCACCCACGCCGAGGCGTCGCGCATCAGCCCGAAAATGAACTTCACGACGACATAGGTCAGCCAGATCGGCAGGACGACGATCAGCCCGGCGGTCACGCGGGCCCGCAGCAGCCGCTTGAACGCCGACCAGACGCGGCCGCCGGGCGGATGATGGGGCCGGCTGGGGTCGATTGCAGGCATGCAGCACCCTCGGGCGATGGACTGTCAGGAACTGTGCAACGCGGACAATAGCGTGAATGCCCCGCCCGGCCCAGCCGTCGCTCTCTTCGGTTCGCGCGGCGCTGCGCGTGCTTCGCAGCGCCGGGCCGCTGTGCGACTTGACACCCGCGCGGGCGTCGGATATTCGCTCAGCCAAACACTTTGCGCAGGAGTATTCCGCATGATCGCACCGCGCGCTTATTCACGCCGCGCCATCGTCGCGGCCGCCTCGGCCGCCGTTCTGACGTACGTGTTCGCGGCCGGCTCGGCCAGCGCCGCCGACGACGCGCCGATCCTGGTCGGGCACTACGCCTCCATGACCGGATCGGAGGCGACGTTCGGCGTCTCCACGGATAACGGCATCAAACTGGCGATCGACGAGTTCAACGCCGCCGGCGGTCTCAGCGGCCGCAGGATCAAGCTGATCACCTACGACAACCAAGGCAAGGCGCAGGAGTCGACCACCGCCGTCACCCGCCTGATTACGCAGGATCGCGTCGCCGCGATTCTCGGCGAAGTGGCCTCGTCGCGCTCGATCGCCGGCGGGCAGGTCGCGCAGCGCTACGGCGTGCCGATGATCACGCCGTCGTCGACGAACCCGCAGGTCACCGAAATCGGCGACATGATCTCGCGCGTCTGCTTCATCGACCCGTTTCAGGGCTATGTGTGCGCGAGATTCTCGCGCGATTACCTCAAGGCAAATCGCGCCGCGACGCTGTTCAATCGCGCCCAGGCCTACTCGACGGGCCTGAACGACAACTTCAAGCAGGCGTTCAAGGAGATGGGCGGCGAGATCGTCAGCGACCAGGCCTACGGTGACGGCGACGCCGACTTCAGCGCGCAGCTCACCTCGATCCGCGAGCAGAACCCGGACGTGATCTTTATCCCGGGCTACTACACGGAAGTCGTCAACATCGCCCGGCAGGCCCGCGGGCTTGGAATCACCGCGCCGCTGCTGGGCGGCGACGGCTGGGACTCCGAAGAACTGAAAAACGCCGGCGACGCGCTCGACGGCTGCTTCTATTCCAACCACTATTCGCACGAAGAGCAGCGGCCCGAGGTGCAGGAATTCGTCACCAAGTACAAAGCCGCGTACGGCAAAGTCCCCGACGGGCTGGCGGCGCTGGGCTATGACGCGGCCCGGCTGCTGTTCGACGCCATGAAACGCGCCAAGTCGCTCGACGGCAAAGACCTCGCCGCGCGCATCGCCGAATCGCGAGATTTCCGCGGCGTAACCGGGATCATCTCGATCGACGCCAAGCGCAACGCCGTCAAACCCGCGGTCATGCTGCGCCTGACCGGCGGCGTGCCGAGCTATGTCAGCACGGTCGAGCCGCCGAAGCAGTGATGCCGGCCGTCGATCCCCGGAAGACCCGCCGCGGCCGTCCATCAGGAATCTGACGCAGCCCCGTGACACAGTTCCTTCAGACACTGATGGACGGCTTCGCTGTCGGCAGCCTCTATGCGCTCATCGCGCTGGGCTACACGATGGTGTACGGCATCCTGAAGTTCATCAACTTCGCCCACAGCGACATCTTCGTCATCGGCGCGTGGATTTCGTACATGGCCGCGGTCGCCGCCGGCTGGAGCGGCGCGCCGCCCACCGCGCAGCTTCCCAACTGGGTGTGGGGGGCGATGGCCGCGCCCCTGGCGCTCGGGCTGGCGGCGGTCGCCGCGGAGCGCGGGCTGCTGCCGATCCTGCGGCGGCGCGTCGCGCGCGGCATTCCCGCCTCCCTGGGCGGCGGCTTTCTGCTCACGGCCGGAATCTGGGCGTTCGCCGTGTACGGGCTGGTGCAACTGGCCCGCGCCATGCGCGGCGTCGCCGCCCTGGAGCTCGCCGGCGGGCTGGTGATTCTGGTCGCGGCGATGGCGGCGTGCGGGCTGGCCGGGTTCGTAATCGAACGTCTGGCCTACAAGCCGCTCCGCGGCGCGCCGCGCTTGAACGTGCTGATCACGGCGATCGGCGTTTCGCTGCTCCTGCAGAACACCGGACAGCTCAAGCAGGTCTTCGGCCCATACCCCAAGAGCATGCCGGCGCTGCTGCCCGAAGTGGTGCTGAACGAATCAATCATCGCCGAGGGTGCGATCAGCGCGGGCGGCAGCTTCACCGCCGTGCGCCTCGACCGCGACATCTCCGTCGAGCCGGAGCGGCAGTATCGCCTGGAGATTCTGCCCGCAGGCGGCGGGCGCATGCAGCGCGGCAGACTGACGTCGAAAGCGGGCGACTACAAGGCGGGTGCGGACGTCGACGTCTCGCCGCCGCCGGATGCCAAAAAGCTGGCCGGCGCCCGCTATCGCCTCGTGCTGACGCCCGCGGTTCCGATTCGCCTGGTCGACGTTTCGGTCGTGGCGACGGCGCTGCTGCTGATGCTGGCGCTGGAGTGGCTGATCTTCCGCACCAAGCTCGGACGCGGAATGCGGGCGGTGTCGTTCAACACGACGACCGCGTCGCTGATGGGCATCCCGGTCGATCGCATCATATCGATTACGTTCGTGCTCGGATCGGCGCTGGCCGCGGCGGCCGGCTTTCTTTACGCGATGAAATACCCCGCGGGCCTGAAGCAGCCGGCCGATGCGGCGTGGGTGATGCTGGGGCTCAAGGCGTTCGTCGCGGCCGTCATCGGCGGCATCGGCAACGTGCGCGGCGCGATGCTGGGCGGCGTGTTCATCGGGCTGCTCGAGTTCTTCGGCGTGGTCTACGTCTCCAAGGCGCTGGAGCCGTACGGTTACGGCAGCCTGGGCACGCAACTGCGCGACGTATACGTGTTCTCATTACTGATCCTCGTGCTCCTGCTGCGGCCGACCGGCATCCTGGGCAAGGCGACGGTGGAGAAAGTCTGACGATGGCTTCGTTCCCTCTCCGTGCCGAAGCCCTCGCGCCGCCCGGCGGCGGCGCCGTGCTGCGCAACATCCTGCCGGTCACGGCGTGGATCGCGCTCGCGCTCGCGCTGCATTTCTATCTGGGATCGGCGGTCGATCAGATCAACGCGCGCTTCGGCGTCAGCATGTCTTCGGCGTTCGCGATCAAGATGCTGATGGACATGGGCATCAACATCATCCTGGCGGTCTCGCTGACCCTTGTGAACGGGTTTACCGGACAGTTCTCTATCGGGCACGCCGGCTTCATGGCGCTGGGCGGATACGTCGCCGCGGCGATCACGTATTACGGCAGCTTCCGCATCTGGGGCCAGAACGCGTTCTACGGCGGCGTCTTGAGCTGGACCACAAGCTACGGGCCATTCGACGGACCGATGGTCGGCGGCGGAGACGCGCTGTTTCTCGTCGCGTGCATCGTCGGCGGCGTGGTGGCGGCGGGTGCGGGCTACGCGGTCGGGTTGCCGTCGCTGCGGCTCAAAGGCGATTACCTGGCGATCGTGACGCTCGGATTCGGCGAGATCGTGCGCGTCTTCCTGCAGGCCAGCAACCCGCAATTGAACGACGCGGCGGAGATCGCGCGGACGCCGTCGTATCTGCTGCCGACCCACCTGGGCAAGGCGCTGGGGTTCATCAGCCTGCAGGTCTACACATCGGTGTTCTGGATCGTGCTGCTTACCGGCATGACGCTGCTGGTGTGCTACCGGCTGAAGCAGTCGAGCCACGGCCGCGCGTTTCTGTCGATCCGCGAGGATGAAGTCGCGGCCGAGGCGATGGGCATTCACACGACGCGCTACAAGGTGCGCGCGTTCGTGATCGCAGCGTTCTTCGCGGGCGTGGCCGGGGCGCTCTTCGCCCACGAGATCGGATCGATCAACGCGGGAGAGCTCGGGTTTCAGAAGTCGTTCGACATTCTCATCATGGTGGTGCTCGGCGGGATGGGCTCCATCACCGGGACCACGCTGGCGGCGATCATTCTGACGATCCTGCCGGAGCTGTTGCGCAATCCGCTGACGTCCTGGCCCTGGGGAACCGCGGCCGTCGCCGCACTCGCGATCCTGCTGATCCTCGCCCGCGGGCGGCGCGGCGCCGGTGCGGCCGTCCTGCTGTGCGGCGTCGTCGGCGGATGGGAGTTGCTCCGCTATTGGGCGCTGCAGGCGGGCGTCAATCTGGCGGAGTATCGCATGATTATCTACGCCCTCATGCTGATCGCGATGATGATCGTGCGGCCGCAGGGCTTGATGGGCCTGCACGAACTCTGGGACCTCTGGGCGCCGCGCCGCGCGCCGCGGGTGGCGGCATGAGCGCGATCCTGGACGTGGACGGCATCTCGATCGCGTTCGGCGGGCTGAAGGCCGTGCAGAACTTCCGGCTGGCGCTCGCGCCCGGCGAGCTCTGCGGCCTGATCGGTCCCAACGGCGCGGGAAAAACGACCGTCTTCAACCTGCTCACCGGCGTCTATCGGCCGCAGGCCGGCAGCGTGCGGCTCGGCGATCGCCGCATCGACGGGCTGCGGCCCTACCAGATCGCCGCGGCGGGCATGGCGCGGACGTTTCAGAACATCCGGCTCTTCGGCGACCTGAGCGTCCTCGACAATGTGCGCATCGCCGGGCACATGCGAACGCGGCACAGCATCGCCAGCGCCGTGATTCGCGGGCGGCGACACGTCGGCGAAGAGCGCGCCCTGCTCGAAGCCGCCGCGCGGCTGCTCGACATCCTCGGGCTGCACGGCCGCATGCACGAACAGGCCCGCAACCTGCCCTATGGCGACCAGCGCCGCCTGGAGATCGCCCGCGCGATCGCCACGAACCCGCAGGTGCTGTTGCTCGACGAACCGGCGGCGGGCATGAACCCGCAGGAAAAGCGGGCGCTGCGCGAACTGATCCGCCGCGTGCGCGACGAATTCAAGCTCAGCATCCTGCTGATCGAGCACGACATGGGCGTGGTAATGGACATCTGCGAACGCATCACAGTGCTGGACTACGGCCAGATTATCGCCGTCGGGCCGCCGACGGAGATTCAGCGGAACCCGAAAGTGATCGAGGCATATCTGGGAACGGCCGACGCGGCGCATTAACGGCCCCGGGCGAAAGACCGGTCCGGCGGGCCGCAGTGCTATAATCTCAATTGGAAGCGTTGGATCACGCCGGCGGGCGACTGCCGGCGCTGCGGGCCGCAACCGGAGGTGGCGAATGGACGTAATCGACACCTGGAAAGAGTTCGACCAGAACGTAATCACCCACAGCGCCGCCCATCACCTGATGGCGATCGACGACCTGTTTCGCAGGCTCGGATACGCCCGCGTCTCGGACATCGCGCGCGAGCTGGGCATCACCCGCGGCAGCGTTTCGATTTCGCTGCGGACCCTCAAAGACGCCGCCCTGGTCATGCAGGATGAGAACCGCCACCTGCGGCTCTCCGCCCGCGGACAGTCGCTGGTGGACGCGATCAAGACCAAGCGCCGGCTGATGCACAGCCTCTTCGCCGACGTGCTGGGCGTCTCCCCGGAGCAGGCCGACATCGATGCGTGCAAGATGGAGCACCTGCTGAGCAACGAGACCGCCCAGCGAATGGTCACGTTCCTCCGCTTCCTGCGATCGGACGCCGCCGCCGTCCGCGAGTTCGTAGCCGCCTGGCAGGCGGCGGAGGCCGCGTGCGATCACGAACCGCAGAAGTGCCCGGCGTGTGAGATCGGGTGCATGGTGGAGAAACTCGGCGCCGGCGCGTCCGGCCCCGCAGGGGACCGAAACCGGTGAGCGCACTTTCAACCCCAGAGGTCGTCGCCGAACTGAATCGCCTGTTCGCCGAGGAAGTCGAGGCGTCCCTGCGCTATCTGCAACTGTCGAACGCGGTGCGCGGCCTGGAGCGGCGGCTGATCGAGCCGGTGCTCAAGGAGGGCCTGGCCGAGACGCTTCAGCACGCCGAGATCATCGCGCAGAAGATTCGCTCCCTCGGCCACGTTCCGCGGCTTGAGATCAGCGTTTCGCTTCCGGCCGAGCCGCTGACCGCGCGGGAAGCGCTGCGGCACGCGCTGACGGTCGAGGAAGCGGCGCTGGAGGCGTATCACGACGCGCTGCGCCGCGTGCAGGGCAATGTCGCGATCGAAGAGTTCATCCGCTCGCAGATCGGCATCGAGTCGGCTCACGTGGCCGAGCTCCGCGAACTGCTCGAATAGCCCGCCGCGCTGGGCCGCCTCCCTCGTCAGCGCCGGCCCCGCCGGCGGTGCTTCATGCATGCGATTCCCAGCATCGTCAGCGGTGCGAATGGCACCCCCGCCGCGCCGCAGCCGCCGCATCCCGCGACGCCGACCGGCGGCGCGCCGCCCCCGCCGGGCCCCGTAAATCCGCCGCCGCCGTTGTTGTTCGACGAGTTCCCGCCGCCGGTGTTGCCGTTGGTGTTTGTGTTGCTGTTGGCGTTTCCGCCCGTGTTGCCGTTCTGATTGTCGGGGGCGTTGTCGTTGGTGTTGTCGCCGGGGTTCGAGTTGCCGTTTGAACCGCCGTTCGTATTGCTGCTGTTATTGTTGCGGTTGACATTGGTGTTTGTGTTGGTGTTGCTGTTTCCCGATGAATTGCCGTTTTCGCAGGCGTCGATGACTCCATCGCCGTCGGAGTCGATTTCGCAATCGTCGGGAATTCCGTTGGCGTTGCAGTCCGCGCTGCGGGTGGACGCGATGTCGTCGGCATCGACGATCTGGTTCCCGTTGCAGTCCGGGGTCGCGAAACGGGCGAAAAAGATGTCCGCGTCGATTCCGAAAGTCGGCGTCAACCCGTCGATTCGCTCCCAGGCGCCGATCCAGTTGCCGGCGCGGTCGCTGAACAGCCGCACGCCCAGGTCGGTCGCGGTGTCGCTGCCGGCGGTGGTGTTAAACGCGATCGGCTGTGTCCAGCTCCCGCCCGAGTTGGACGTACACGCGATCAACAGGTCGAAGTCGTTCCCGAACGACCCGCCGAAGGCGCTCTCTGCGGCCCAGGCGCAGGCAAACTCCCCGGCCTTTCCGGCGGCCAGCGTGGGAAAACTGTCCGAACCGCTGTCGAACGGCGCGCTCACGTTCACCGGCGCGGGCCCCGTCCACGTCTGTCCGACGTTCGTGCTGCGGACGAAGTAGATGTCCTTGTCCGTGCCCGTGTTGTTGATGTTCTCCGGCGATGACCAGACCACCAGCCACGTGCCGCTGCGATCGGTGGCAATGTCCGGCTCGCGATCCGCCGACGCGTCGGTGGCCGCGTTGTTGTGGATCGCCGCGGTTGCGCTCCAGTTCGCGCCGTTGTCGCCGCTGCGGGCGAACAGAATGTCGCGATCCGTGCCGATCGTGCCGCCCAGCGTGTCGGTCGACGACCAGACGACAATCCACCGCCCCTGTCCGTCGGTAGCCAGCCGGGCATCGCGGTCCAGCCCGCTGTCGCTCGCGCCGCTGGTGTTCACCAGCGCCGGTGCGGTCCACGTCGCCCCGTTGTCCGCGCTCGTCGCAGTGAGGATGTCCTCGTCGGTTCCGATCGTGTCGCCCAGCGAGTTGGTGGAGAACCACACGGCCCGCCAGCCGCCGCGACCGTCCGACGCCACCGCGATACCCGCGTCGATCGCGTCGCCATCGCCGGCGGCCGGGTTCGCCGGCGTCGGTGCGCTCCACGTCTGGCCGCCATCGGTGCTGCGAGCGCAAAGAATGTCGGTGTCCGCACCGAGATTCAGCGTGCCGGCGAACGGTTCCGTCGAAACCCAGCACACCAGCCAGACTCCCGCCGCATCCACCGCAATCGACGGCCCGGAATCCGAGCCGCTGTCGGTGGCCGCGCTGGTGTTCAGCGTCGCGGGAGTGCTCCAGGTCCGCCCGTCGTCGGTACTGCGCGCGAAGAACAGGTCCGTGTCGGCCCCATTCGGGTCGCCGGCGACGCCCCGCGCCCCCCACACGGCGACCCAAAGCCCGTTCCCATCGGTCGCCAGCGAAGGACGCTCGTCACTGGCCGCGTCGGTCACCGCGTTGGAGTTCAGCGGCGCGGGCGCGCTGACCGACACGTCAAACGCAGCGATCGCCGGAATCGCGCTCGCGCACAGCGCGAGAAACCACATCGCCGGGTGCGCCGCACGAAGCGCCGCAGATCTGCTCCACACGCGCGGCCAGACTGTGCCTGCTGCTTTCATTACTGCCCTGCCTGCGCCACTTGCTGTTAGCGGCGAAATCGACTTCCACGCGCTTCCGCCGCGACATCGACCTGCGCTGCCGCGCCGCAGACGACGCGGTCGCCCCCAAGCGGCGCGCGCCAGCGGTCGCCGAGCGCGCTGGTACAACCTCGCTCTATCATATTAGCCCGTGGGTGTCTTTGGTCATCCGCTTGCGCGCGACACACCGCTTCCACTGCGCGGTTTCGCGCAGTGCTCGCGGCGCGTATAGTGGCCGAATGAACCCGCTGATCGCCAGCGCTGTGATCGTCCTGTGCGAGGGGCTGTGCTTCGGGGCCGTTCTGCCCGTGATTGGCTTCTATTGCGAGCGACTTGGCGGCGGACCGATAACGCTGGGACTGCTCTTCGCGCTGCTGGCAGGCCCGAAGGTCGTAATGAACCCGCTCTTTGGTCGGGTTTCGGATCGTTACGGGCGGCGGCCCGTGTTGCTGATCGCGACGCTGGGAACGTTGGCGGGCTCGGTGCTCTGGGCGCTCGCGCCGAACGTGGTCTGGCTGGCGATCTCGCGCGGCGTGGTCGGGGTGTTCGGCGCACAAGCCGCGATCGCGCAGGCAGTAGCCGCCGATGTCACACCGCCCGCGCGGCGTGCCGCGGCGATGGGTCTGCTCGGCGCGGCATTCGGCCTTTCAATCACGCTCGGTCCGCTGCTGGGCGGCATCGTCAGCACCGCCGCGTCGAATGCGGCGGTCGGTTGGGTGTGCGCGCTTTTGCAAGCGCTCTCGATCGTCGTCATCGTGACCCTGCTGCCCGAAACACGCGGCCGTAGCGGTGCGACCTTCGCATCGGACGACGCGCCTGCGGCGACCGGCGGACCATCCTCGCGCGGGGCCGACCTGCCGACGCTCGCACCGCTGTTGCAGCGGCCGGCGGTTCGCCGCCTGATGCTCGTGACGCTGCTCATGTGGCTGGGGTTTTCGGTTATCAACGGCACGTTTCAGCTGCTGGCGGCGCACGCCTACCACATGACCGAGCGGCACGTCAGCTACGCCTACGCAGTAATCGGGATCGTCGGCGCCGTGATTCAGGGCGGCCTGATCCGGCGGCTCGCCGCCACGCTGGGCGAGCAGGTCTGCGGGCTGGCCGGCCTGGCGGTGCTCGCCGTCGCGTTCGCGCTGCTCGCGGCCACGCCGCCGGCCCCCGTGTTCTGGCTGGTCACGACATTGCTGGCGGCCGGCAGCGCACTGGCGGTTCCGTGCATCGCCGGACTGGTCTCGCGGGCCGTGGACGAAGCCGAACAGGGAGCGGTGCTCGGGCTGCACCAGGGCGTCATCGGGCTGGGTCGCGCGGGCGGGGCCGCGTTCGGCGGTGCACTGTACGCACTGGCCGGCGCGCCGCTGGTCTACTCGACGGCGGCAGTGGTCATCGTCGCGGGCGGCTGGCTACTGCGACCGCTACCGGCGGCTTCGCCGTCGCCGACGTCGGATTGACGATGCTCAGCGCGTTCTCGTGCGTAACGCGCCGCGCGGCCGCCGGACCGAGTTTGTGAGTCCAGTCCGTCACCGATGCGACGACTGACGCCTCGCTCTGCCCATCGGTCCAGGCGAACGCGCCCGAGCCGAAGACGACCTGCTCCGCACCCAGCCGCGCGACGACGTTCAGAATCGTGGTCGAGTCCGCGCCGGCCGTGTCCGCCCACACGCGAACATCGCCGCGCTGCGCGCAGCGCAACGCGACCTGCACCGTGTCGTCGCGGTGCACGTCGCTGAGCGCGTCGTAGAGCACCACCCGCGCACCGACGTGCCGCCGCATCAGCGTATAGATGCGCTCCGGCGTGGCGCGGTCGTCGCGGCCGGTGCAGAAGAAGGCGGGCAGGTTCCGCGCGGTGAGCACGTCGATGTAAGGGTCGAGCCGGGCGCTATCGGCAAAAAAGTCGTTCAACACCGGCGCGAACACCGCTCCGACGAACGGCCGCGTGGCCAGCGCGCCGGCGAACGCGCGAATCACGCTGTCGCGCCGCCCCGGCCGCACCCAATACACCGGGCGCAACCGCGGAAACTCCTCGCAGGCTTGCAGCGCCGCGACGTTCACGTCCACTTCATCGCGGTCGTCGCACTGGCCCGGAACGCTCGCGCCGCTCAGGCAGGAGACGAGCACGCCCTCCACCCCCAGCCGGGCGGCGAACGCATCGACCATCGCCGGCGTGCGGGTCGTCGCCCCGATCCGCCCAAAATTTGCATGTACGTCGATCACGTTTTTGCGCCTCCTCATGGGTGCCAGCGCAGCGCCACCGTGTGATATCGGCAGTCTGGCGCGCGGTCGGATCGGGTTGCCGACCGCGGGCCGACCGCGGCGCGGCGGGTGATTGGGGATTCCGGCTTAGCCGGCCGAGCGACGCCGTCGGGCGGGCAGAATGCCCACCCCACCCGGAGACTCGGGCGGGCGGAATGCCCACCCCACCCGGAGACTCGGGTGGGCGGAAGGTCCGCCACCCTGAAAGCCGCAACCGCTCGCGAGACGCGCTTCGGCGACACCCGTAGCATCGCGAACGATTGGTCAGCGATCCACCGGCGCGGTAGGCTCTGTCGCGGCGGGCGGGCCGCCCGAAGCGCGCCGGTCGCAACCGCGGCCGGAACCGGAAAAGACCCTGGAATCGGCACGGGAACCGTTCGAAATGAACATTCGAATCGCCAGCCGTATCGAACACCTGGCGCCCTCCGCCACGCTGGCCGTCGCCGAACGGGCGCGGGCGTTGCGCGAGCGCGGCATCGATGTCATCGACTTCGGCGCCGGTCAGCCCGACTTCGACACGCCGCAACACGTCAAGGATGCGGCCGTCGCCGCGCTGGCCGCCGGAGACACCAAGTATCCCATGCCCGTTGCCGGCAAGAACCCGCTGCGCGATGCGGTGGCGGCCTACCTGGCGCGATTCAATGCAGTGCGATACGCGCAGAACGAAATCATCGTCACGGTCGGCGCAAAAGACGCGCTGCACCTGGCGTTCAAGTGCCTGCTGGAGCCCGGCGACGAAGCGCTGATCCCCGTCCCATACTGGCTCAGCTACCCCGAGCAGGTGCGGCTCACCGGCGCGACGCCGGTTTTCATCCGGCCGGCCAGCATCGACGCGGGGAAAATCTCGCCGGGCGAGCTAGCCGCCGCGATCACGCCGCGCACGCGGGTGCTGGTGCTCAACAGCCCGGCGAATCCTCACGGCGCGATCTACTCGCGGGCGGAACTGGCGGCGCTGGCGTCCGTGTTGCGCCAGCACAACATCGTCGTCATCAGCGACGAGATTTATCATCGTCTGACCTGCTCGGCCGAGCCGTGGACGAGCATCGCCGCCGTGGATGGCATGCGCGAACGCACGCTGGTGGTGAACGGCGCCAGCAAGACCTACGCAATGACCGGCTGGCGGCTCGGTTTCGCGGCCGGACCCGTCGCACTGGTCGAAGCAATGGGCCGCTTGCAGGGCCAGACCACCAGCGGTGCGACGAGCTTCGTGCAGACTGCGATGGTCGCGGCCCTCAGCGGCGATCAGGCAGCGGTCGAGCGCATGGCCGCCGCGTACCGCGAGCGCGGCGCGCGGATGCACGCCCGCCTCAATGCGATCTCCGGCGTGCGTTGTCCGCGGCCGGAGGGGGCGTTCTACTGCTTCGCGAACGTCTCCGGCGCGTTCGCCCGCGCCGGCGTCGACAATGCCGACGCGTTCACCGCTGCGGCGCTGGACAAGGCCCACGTCGCCGTGGTCTCCGGCACGCCCTTCGGCTGCGACACGCATGTGCGACTCAGCTTCGCGACCAGTCTGGAGAAAATCGACGCCGGGATGGATCGACTCGCGCAGTGGCTGCGCTGAGCCGCGCAGCCCGCACCGCCGGCGACACGCGGTGCTACGCACCGTCGAGCGCGCCGCGGATGCGGGCCGCGACGTCAACCGGCTGCCCGCTGCGCGCCGATTCGCGCACCGCGTCCATCAGCGCCACCGTCTCCAGCCCTTCGCGCAGGTCGGGCGAGTTCGGCGTGCCATCGAGGATCGCGCGGGCGAAGTAATCCGCGTAGTTGCCGAACTCGCCGTAGTGCATTCCCTTCAATTCATGCCGAAAGTAGTACCCGGTCAGCGCGTGGTGATAGTCCTCGTGCACTTCGGCGCCCTCGGCCGACAGGTGCGTGTACTCCAGGTCGGGGTACTTCGCCAGCGACGTGCCGGCGTCGCCCATCAGCACGCACTCGATCATGCTGCGAGCCTTGGGCAGCTCCGTGATGCCATAATTGCCCAGCACCCGGCCGATACGGCCGTCGGCCGCTCGCAGGTTCACCACGTATGCGTCGAAGCCCTGAACGCCGTACCGCCGACCAAGCGCCGTGTGCGTGCCGAACGCGTGGACTTCGGCGATCGGCCCGAGATACCAGCGTACGAGATCGAGCGGGTGCGACAAACCCAGGAACGCCCAGTCAGTCTCGGCCAGCGACCACGGACTCTTGTCGTAGAACCAGTCCATGCGGTGGTTGTAGTGTGCATCGACCACTTCGACGCGGCCCAGCGCTCCGCGCTCCACGTCCGCCCGCTGCCGCCGGAACGGTTCGAAGAAGCGCGTGCTTTGCCCGACCTGCAGCCGGCGGCCCGTCGCCCGAGCCGCCGCCAGCAGCCCGCGGGCCTGCGACAAGTCGTTAATCAGCGGCTTGGTGCAGATCACGTGTTTCCCGGCGGCGAAGGCGGCGCTGATCTGCTCCGCGTGGACCGCGTCGGGCGTGTAGATCGCGACGATCTGCACGTCGGGCCGCTGCAGCAGCTCTTCGAAGTGCCGGGTCAGGAACAAGTCCGGGTGAATCGCGCGCGCTTCGGCCAGCTTGGCGTCGCTCAGATCGCACCCGGCGACCGCGCGGCAGAAACCGGTGTGCCGCAACGCCACCAGCAGCGTGCGCCCCTCGTGCAGCCCGACGACGCCGACGCCCAGCCGCTTCTCGGGCGCAATGGCGTCGTCGCTCGGGCGCTGACCCACAATCGACCGGCCAGTCGGCAGTGACTCGTGCATGCAACACCTCGCGCGGCGACGACACGCAACCATTCTCAGGATCGCGCCGCAGAGGCATATTACGCGGCGCAGCGCAGACGCTCCAATCCGCCGCCGGCCAGCGCGCGGCCGCCGCGCCATATGGTGCGCAGCCGGCCCGCGAACCGCGCCGCCCGGCGGATAACCCGGGGTTGTTGAGCGGACATATACTAGAGAAACTTCCCAGTGGCCTTGCGGAGTGATGAGTGAGCACCAGCGATCCGCGAATTCGTGCGGCGGTCGGCGGCGACCCGGATGCGATGACCGAATTGCTGCACGAGCACGGCCCGCACGTCGAGCGCTGCCTTTCGATCGGTCGCGAGTGGCGATCGGTGCTGGGGCCGGAGGACGTGATGCAGGTCACGTATCTCGAAGCGTTCCTCCAGATCTCGCGGTACGACCCCGATCGGGCCGAACCGTTTCGGGCGTGGCTGCAACGCATCGCGGAGAACAACCTGCGCGACGCGATCCGCGGACTGCAACGCCAAAAGCGACCGCAGCCGGCCAATCGCATCGTGCCCGCCGCCGGCGACGACTCAGCGATGGACCTGCTCGCGCAGTTGCAGGTCACGACCACGACGCCCAGCCGCCACGCGACCCGCGCCGAGCGGGTGAGCCTGCTGAACACGGCCATCGAGGCCCTGCCTGAAGATTACGGCCGGGTGATTCGCCTCTACGACATCCAGGCGCTGCCGATAACCGATGTCTCCCGCGAAATCGGCCGGTCCGCCGGCGCGATTCACATGCTGCGGGCGCGGGCCCATGATCGGCTGCGCCAGCTTCTCGGGCCGGAATCGGGATTGTTCGGAACTTCCGCGTGAATCAGCCGCGGTCGGCGTCGCGTAAGCGGTGGCAGCCCGGCCGAACGCCGATCTGAGCGGGTCCGCGGTCGGCTGCGGCCCGGCGTCGCCGGTGCTTTCGCACCTGTCGGGTTCGTTTCGTTTCCGGCCGCTTCGGAGTGCAGCTCCCGTGTCGTCCCCCGGCGATTCCGACGCGCGCACGCGCGTAACTCCGCCACGCTCGGCGGCGATATGGTCGGCGCGCGACCAGGTCGAGGCTGCGCGTAGGCGGCAGCAGCGGCTCTCCCCGCCCACGGATGCGCCGCGGGCCGCGCCCGAGCCGCCGCCGGCGGCCGACGCGATTCCGGGCTATCGGCTGCTGGGCGAACTGCACCGCGGCGGGCAGGGCGTCGTGTATCTCGCCGTTCAGGAGTCCACGGATCGCCGCGTGGCGGTGAAGCTGCTGCGTCAGGGGCCCTTGCTCGGCGCCGCGCCGGTGGGCCTGGCGCGTTTCGAGCGCGAGATCGACGCGCTCAGCCGCCTCAAACACCCGAACATCGTCACCATCTTCGATTGCGGCCGCCGCGGCGACTACGTCTTCATCGTGATGGACTATGTCGACGGGCTGCCGCTGGACATGATAGCGCGGGTCGACAATCTGCCGTTGCACGAGCTGCTGGAGGTCTTCGCGCGGGTGTGCGACGGCGTGAACGCGGCGCACCTCCGCGGCGTGATTCACCGCGACTTGAAGCCGGCAAACATCCTCGTCGACGGGCGCAGCCAGCCGCACGTGCTGGACTTTGGACTGGCGAAACTGACCGACGACTCGGCCGACGCCCAATTGACCGCCGGCATGACGGCGACGGGGCAGTTTGTGGGTTCGTTACCCTGGGCCAGCCCCGAACAGGCCGAAGGCCGCACGGATCAACTCGACATACGCACCGACGTCTACTCGCTTGGCGTGGTGCTGTTCCAGGTGCTGACCGGCGCGTTCCCCTACGCGGTCACGGGCCGCCTGGCCGAAATCGTCAGACGCATCGTGGAGGCCCCCCCGGTCCGGCCGTCAACGCTGCGCGGCGACATCGACCGGGAGCTTGAGACGATCGTGCTGAAGTGTCTCGCAAAAGAGCCGGATCGCCGCTATCAGAACGCCGGCGAACTGGCCCGCGATCTGCGCCGCTACCTGGCCGGCGAGCCGATCGAAGCGCGACGCGATTCACTGCGATACGTCATGGCCAAGCGACTGGCGCGCTATCGCCTGGTCGTCGCGACCGCCGCAATTCTGCTTCTGGCCGTGCTGACGGGTCTGGCCGTCTGCCTGGCGTTCTGGCGACAGGCGGAGCACGAGCGCGGGCAGGCCGAGCAGAGTGCGACGGCGGCCCGGCAGTCCACCGAGCGCGCCGATCAGGAGGCGGCGCAATCGCGCGCGGTGGTCAACTTCATGCGCGAGGTGCTGACCAGCGTCGACCCCGACAAGAACGGGGCGGATGTCCGGCTGGTGCAGGTGCTGGCCGAAGCCTCGCGCGCCGTTCCCGAGCGCTTCGCCGCGCATCCGCAGCAGGCGGCCGAAGTGCGCGAGTTGCTCGGCGACGTGTACTTCAAGCTCGCCCTGTGGTCGGAGTCGCACGCGGAGTTCTCCGCGGCCGCCGACCTCTGGCGCGAGCACGCCGGTCCCGACGACTCCCGCACGCTGCAAGCCGAGTTCGATCAGCTCGGCGCCGCGCTGAATCTGCACCGCTACCGCGAGGGCGAAGCCGCCGCGCGCGCGCTGCACGCGCGCATGGAGCGCGTGCTGGGGGCCGACGATCGCCGGACGCTCGGCGTGCGGCGGGCGATCGCGATTGCGATGATCTCGCAGGGGCGGGTCGAAGAGGCCGCGGCGATTCTGGACGAGCTGCGGGCCCACCCGGCCCTCGCCGACGATCAGGCCATGCAGATTCGCCTGGCGATTACGACGATCGAAGTGCTTCAGTGGCGCCGCGCGTTTCTGCCGGATGGACCGCAGCGCCGCGCGATCCTCGAAGAAGAGCACACGCTGGCTCGCGACTGGATTTGGCGGTCGGAGCGCGAGCACGGAGGTGATCACACGCTTACGCTTCAGGGGCGCGTGGTGCTCGCGGGAATCCTGGTGGACCGCGGCGAGTTTGAGGACGCCGCCCAACACTGCCGCGACTTGCTCGCGTCCTCGGAAGATCGCCTGCCCGACTGCTACGACGTGCGCTCGCTGGCCTTCTCCTACCTCGCCGCGTCGATGGCCGAGCTGGGAGCACTGGATGAGGCGGTTGACTACTACATTCGCCGGATCGAGTGCCTCCGCACGAACGGCGCTTCCGCGAAGATCGCCCTGCTTAGTGCGATCACGGACGCGCTGGGCTACTTCGACCGTGCGGAGCGGGGCGTCGAAGGTGAGCAGTACGCACGCGAACTGGCCGAACGGGTCCGCGAATTCAGCGGAGAGATGCGCTTGAGCGCGGAAGCCCAAGCGGCGAGCTTCGCGTCGATGCAGGGCCGCATCGACGACGCCGAGACCGCGTTTGCCGAACTGCTGGCGAAAGAAGGCGAGTTCTCCGACGACCGGGCGCGCGGTCGGTTGCACATGCTCTACGGCCGGCACCTGATCCGCGCCGGCCGTCTGGCCGACGCCGAGCACGCGCTGCGCCGCGCCGCGGCGTGCGTGGGCGATCTGCGCCGCGGGACACACGACGCGCATCCGGACGACGTGATTTGGGCGTTCGTGTCGCTTTACGAGGCGTGGGGGCGTCAAGACGACGCGCGTGAGTATCGGGACATGTTGACGCGGGAGTAGTGCTGACTGACTGCGGCGTTCACGTACCTCAGCCCGGTCGATACGTGGTCGGCGCCGAGGCCTTCGAGAGCGGCCACCCGCTGAATGAGGCACGAAGCTCCGGCTATGGCCGCCGCGGCGGCGCCACCGGCGGCGGCGGCGGCGGGAGGTTGCCCGCGATCTGGTAGCGCATCTCAAAGCTGTCGAGCGACTCCCGCGTCACCAACTCGCAGGGCACGTGGCGAACCGTACCCGGCGGCACGTCGCCGACCAGCGCGCCGAGCATCAACGCGCCGACCTGGCGGCCCACGTCGCCCGCCACCGGGCCGACCAGCCCGACCGCCTCGCCGCTACGAAGTCGCGGCCACATCGCCGGCGCAGCCGACAGCACGGCCAGCGGGCTGTTCCCCGGCGTCTCGAACCGCCCTCCGCTTTCGCCCCACGGCGAATCCGTCAGCGAAACCAGCAAGCCCGCGTGCGGATATCGTGCGACCAGCTCGCCGAGCAGCGCTCGGCCGTCTCCGCGGAGCGCGGCACGTGCCTCGAGCAGCGTCAGATTGAAGTGCAGCCGCGCCTCGGCGGCGAATCGGCCGTACACCTGCGAACGCCACGCGTCGCGGCCATCCTCGTGAAGCAGCAGATAGCTCCGCTTCCCCGGCGCGAGCCGCGGCAAGGATCGGCCGAGCATCTCTGCGCCTTCCACCCACTCGATCGAAACGTGCGCCCGCGGAGTCAGCGTCGCCGGCAGCGCGCCGGCGGTGACCAGCAACACCGTACTGGCCTGAAGCACGTCCGCGGCCGCGTCCGCCGAACCGTCGCACGGGAACCAGACCGCGAGCACCGCCGGCTGCGCGTCGAGCGCACGGCTGACCGCGCGCCGCAACGCCTCCGCGGTCGGGTCATCGGGCTGCACTGTCTGATAAGCGGCGATCGGGGTGTCGCGAATCACCTTCGCAGCGCCGCCGACGATCGCCGCCGCCAGCGGTTCGGCCGGGCTGGGCGTAACGAATACAAGCGGTGCGTCGGCCGGCGGCGTTGACCCCGGAGCGGCGCCGCGCGGGGCGCGCTCGCAACCAATAACCAGCGACGGTGCAAGGAGATACAGATACGGCACGAGCCGCCGCCGGAACCCCCGCCCAGTGCCGCGACCGCGACCCATGATCATCCGTGCTCCGATTCGCCCGAAGATGCGCGAACACTCTGGCCGACTGATGTATACTACTTGCAGGAAGAACCGCCGTTCGCTGCCGGCCCCTACCGGGCCCCCGAAAGGACGAGATATGCTGCGCTACGCGCTGTCGGTCGCCGCCCTGATAGGCATCACCGCCGTTGCCGCGGCCCAGACCACGACCACCGATCAGAACCTCAGCGACCGCACGCCGCAGGAGAATGTGCAAAGCGCGGCCCTGCAGGAGCGCAGCCCCGGCGGCATCATCCGCGCGGCCATCGCACGTCACAGCGGCCTGATTGCGGATCGCGTTCGCAATCGTGGTGCGGAAGCGGCGGCGAACTCAGACAGCGGCGGGAGCACGAGCGGCTCGAGCTCCACCGACGGTGGACTTGGCGATCTGCTCAGTTCGCTCACCGGCGGCGCGTTCAGCGCCGACACCATCAACGCCTTCACGGGCCTGCTGGGCAGCGACGGAATCTCGTCCCTGCTGGGCGGCGGCGTGTCCTCCCTGCTCGGCGGCGGGGCTGCGACCACTACCAGCGGCAACGGAAGCAGCACGACAACCACGGGAACGACAACCAGCGCCGGCGGCGCAACACCCACCGCCGCGCAGCAGAGTTCGCTGGAACAACTCCTGGCGCTGCGTGATCAATTCGCCGGCGGCAGCCAGGCGAAGGCGATTCGGGCTAGCAGCGACGCAAACGCCGGCCGCGCGCCGGTCTCGCAGAGCGCGAAGACCGCGCAGCGTTCGCAATCGAACGGCGGCTCTGACGACGAAGAGCCCACGTTCCGCGTCCGCTTGTATAACAGTTGGCTAAGCACGATCTTCACCGCGGTCACCGCCGGATTCCGGACGCGCGATTTCATTGATTCGCTAAAGGACGCGCTGCGGCCGGCGCTGGGTCTACCCGCGCCGACGACGCAGCCGACCACGCGCCCCTCCGGCGGATCACAGGTCTAGGCCGCGGCCGAAAGACTGAGGATGCAAGTCGGCTCTGGCGCCGCACTTTGCCCCGCGCCCCCCGCGGCAACCGCACGCGGCGGCGCGAGGCGCGGCGCGATCCGTCCTCCGCGTCGTGCGCTGAGCGCGGGGGGCGGGGTTGCTCGTTCAAGTCGTATCCGGCAGCGGCCGATCCGTCATTTCATTCGGCGCGAGGATGCTGCAATCGCCCTGCGAACTCTGGCCCTATAATCCGTCACAGGTGCTGCCATGGCGATGATGCCGATTCGGTACAACTTGATGCGGCGGGTGGCCTGGATCCTGCTGGGCTTCGACCTGACGGTCGCGCTGGTGGGCATCGTGTTCGGCATCGTGGTCTGGGCCGGCGGAGATCGCGCGCTGGGGGTGCTGCTGCTCGGCGGTTCGTTCATCACACTGCTGGTCGGCGTGTTCCTTTACTGCATGCTGGTCCTGACGCTGAAATTCGTGAGCAACTCGTACCGCGCGTATGACGGCGTGCTCGATGCGCTGGAGCTGCTGCGCCGCCAGGTCGACCACGGCCACACGGTCGCCGAAAACAGCGCCCTGTCCGACGCGGCCAAGCGAATCGTGTTCCGCGACAAGGACTACGAATTCCTGCGCGACACGATTCACGGTGCGATCGTCCGCCAGGACTGGGAGAGCGCCGAACACCTGATCGGCGAACTCGAAACGCAGTTCGGCTATCGCGAGGAGGGCGGCCGCCTGCGCGCCGAAATCGCCCGCGCCCGCCAGGCCACCCAGGAAGAAAAAATCGCCGCGGCGATCGAGCGCTTCGAGATGCTCTGCGCCGCACAGAAGTGGGAGCAGGCACGCCGCGAGTGCGCCCGGCTCGCCACGCTGTTCCCCGCCCACGACCGCATTCGCAATCTGCCCGCGGAACTCGCCGCGCGGCAGGCCGAGTACAAGCGGCACCTGCTGAAGGAGTACGACCGGGCCGCCGCCGCGCAGGAAGTGGACCGCGCCCACAAGATTCTCGTCGAGCTCGATCGCTATCTGGCCCCCAACGAGGCGGCGGCGCTGAAGGACTCGGCCCGCGGCGTGTTCAAGGCGCGCCTGATGCAGATGGGCGTCGCGTTCAGCCTGGCGGTCGACAACAAGCAGTTCCCAACCGCCATCGACCTCGGCCAGCGGCTGATGCGCGAGTTCCCCAACAGCCGCTACGCCCACGAGATCGCCGGCATGCTGCCGCTCCTGCGGCAACGCGCGGCGCAGGAAGGCCGGCGGGATGTCGCTGTCGCCGCTTCCTGAGCAATTCGCGCTGCGCTTCGGCCGCGCGCCCGCGGCGATGGCTCGCGCGCCCGGCCGTGTCAATCTGATCGGCGAGCACGTCGACTATAACGACGGCTGGGTGCTGCCCATCGCCGTGCAAATGGCCGCGCGGGCCGCCGCCGCACCCCGCGACGACGATCGCATCCGCGTCGCATCCCTTCAGTTCTCCGAAACCGAGGCTAGCGTGGCCGACCCGGAACCCCCGGCGTGGGCGCGCGGCGTTCTGGGCGTCGCGACGCTGCTGCGACGCCGCGGCGCGCGGCTGCCCGGCTTCGACCTGCTGCTCGACAGCGACGTGCCGGTCGCGGCGGGGCTATCCAGCTCGGCGGCGGTAGAAGTCGCCGCGGTGCTGGCGCTCAGCGCGATCGCCGGTGAAGCCCTCGTTGCGGCGGAGGTCGTCGATCTGTGCATGCAGGCGGAGGCGGAATTCGTCGGCGTGCCCTGCGGCGTGCTGGACCCCACTGCGTCTTTGATGGGCAAGAGCGACGCGGCTCTGCTGCTCGATTGCCGTGATCGCAGCGCGACCCACGTGCCGCTTGCGCTCGGCGACTGCGCGCTGGCCGTGATTCACTCGGGCGTGCCGCGGGCGCTGGCCGGCAGCGAGTACGCCCGCCGCCGCAGCGAATGCGGTCAGGCCGTCGCGCACCTGCGTCGGCTGAATCGCAGTGTAAACTCGCTTCGCGACGTCTCGGTCGAGACCGTCCGCGCCCAGGCCCTGCAGATGCCGCCGCTGGCCGCCGCACGGGCCCTGCACGTGACGACCGAGATTCGCCGCACGCTCGCCGCGGCGGAGGCCCTCCGCCATCGCGACCTGGCGACCTTCGGGCGACTGATGAACGAGTCGCACCGTTCGCTGCGCGACGACTACGAGGTGTCGCATCCGTTTGTGGATCGCGTCGTCGATAGTGTCGGCGGCATGCCCGGCGTGCTGGGCATCCGCATTACGGGCGCCGGTTTCGGCGGCTGCATGATCGCGCTGCTGCGGCGCTCGGCGCTGGCCGACGTGGCCGCGCGCGTCGCCGCGCTCGATCCGCCGCCCGGCGGCGAGCAGCCGTTCCTGCTCGAGGTGCGCCCTTCGGCCGGCGCAGCGTTGGAGAAGGTGTAGTTTTCCTTGCAGGCGTGGAGAGCGGCATGGCCGGAGCTTTGTGGGTGGAGCGGGCATTCTGCCCGCTGATTCAATGGGCGGGCGGGTTGCCCGCCCCACTCTTGGCGTGACCGCCGGCAGATCGCCACCCCACCCACAAAACACCCGCGCCAACCATCCATGTGAGACAATGCGCGTGACAGACCACACCCCGGACACCAACCCCAGCCGACCGAGTCGCCGATGACTGAGCATCAGCAAACGCTGGGACGCGTGCTGGCCGGCGCGCGGCTGACCGAGGCGCAGGCCTATGACCTCTTCGACGCGGTCATGACCGGCGGGCTCGATCCGGCGCTGCTGGCCGGGCTGGTCGCCGCCATCGCGGTCCGCGGCGAGAGCGTCGATGAACTGGTCGGCGCGGCCCGCGCCCTCCGCGGCCGCGTGGCGCGGGTGACGCCGCCGGGCCCGGACGCCATCGACACCTGCGGCACCGGCGGCGACGGCAAACCCACGTTCAACGTGTCATCGGCGGTGGCGATCGTGGCGGCGGCCGCGGGCGCGACCGTCGCCAAGCACGGCAACCGCAGCAATGCCCGCCCCAGCGGCTCGGTCGAGGGGCTGTCGGCGCTGGGGATCGACGTGGACGCCGACCCGCCCGCGATCGAGCGCTGCCTGCGGGAGTGTCGCGTCGCGTTTCTGAACGCACAGCGGCTGCACCCGGCGATGAAGCACGCCGCGCCCGTGCGCCGCGCGCTGGGCGTGCGCACCATCTTCAACCTGCTGGGGCCGCTGGCAAACCCTGCGGGCGTGCGCCGGCAATTGCTCGGCGTGAGCCGCGCCGAACACGTCGGTCTGCTGGCCGCGGCGCTCTGCCGCCTGGGCGTGGATCGCGCGCTGGTGGTCTGCGGCTTTGAGGGGCTCTGCGACATCAGCCTGGCCGAGCCGACGCACGCCGCGATCGTGCAGGACGGCGCGGTGCGGACGACGCAACTCACCCCGGAGGATTTCGGCCTGCGGCGCGCACCGCTCGAGCGGCTCTTCGTCGACGGACCGCAGGCGAGCGCGACGGTGATTCAGAATCTGCTCGGCGGCGAGGTCGGAGCGCCGCGCGACGCCGTCCTGTTGAATGCCGCCGCCGCGCTCTGGGTCGCCGGCGTCGCCGTGGACTGGCGCGACGGCGCCGCGCGGGCCGCCGCGGCGGTCGACTCCGGCGCGGCGGCGGATGTGCTGGACCGCTGGCGGCGAATCAGCCGGTCACAGAGCGCTTCGTAGCATTCGCGGCGGACCCGGGTGCAATATGGAGTCTTCCGAAATCGATGACCGCCCGACCGCCGCGGTGACATGGCGCGGCAGCCGCATCGCCCTGGCGATCGCCGCCACGTGTGCCACGTTCGCACTCGGCTACGCCGTAGTCGCTCTGGCCGCTACGGGGACTCTCAATCCCGGTCTCACCGTCGTCTTTGTGATTGTTGCGGTTGCCGCCGCGGCTCAAGGCATTGGCGGCGCGCTGATCATCGATCGCCGTGCGGACACGATCCAGGTCGAGTGGCGGCCCCTGGGTCTGCGGTTTCGGGTGACGACGGTCGTGCTGAGCCGCTACCGCTCGGTGATCGTGCGTTACGCGCGGGAGGGCAGAAATGTGCGCTACGTCGTGCAGCTCGTGAGGTCGGATGTCACGTCGCCGCCTGATCCCGAGGAACCGCTGCCCTGCGGCCACTGCGGCTACAACCTGTATCGCGCCAGCGGCGATCCGGTGCGCTGTCCCGAGTGCGGCGGCTTGACCGATCGGCCCCGGCCGGGCGACCCAACGCTGCGCCGCTCGCTGCTCGGCAGCAGCGTCTGGGTTTGGGATCCGCGCAACGTGACCGTAGTGGAATGCGGCTCCGCGACGAGAGCACGACAGCTCGCCGAGCGAATCGCGATCATCCTGAACTTCCCCGTGGCGGACTTCTGCTGGAGCGAGCGCGGGGTGCGGCGTACGGCGGCCGAAGTCGGTGCGACACTCCTCCGGCGGCTCGCGCTGGAGCCGCCGCAGCCGCCAGGCTCGCCGCCGCCGGGTGACCTGCAAGTGCAGAACAGCGCGGACGGCGTGTGCTTCGAGCTTCCGGCGGGCGGGCGGCTCGTTCGCGGCCCGGTGTATCTCATTCTTGGCGCCGCCGGGTTCGTCGCCAGCGTGTGGCTGCTGCTGCGCGGCAGCGGCGCGATCAGCGGCGCGGCGCAGACCGCGGACTGGGCTTCGCTCGGGGGCGTCGCGTCTTTCGGCGTCGTCGGCCTGCTGCTGCTCAGCGCCCGGCGGAGCGTGCGCGTCACGCCGGAATTCGTGACCAGCACGCTTCACCTGGGTCCGGTCCCCATCCCGACGCGGATGCGGCTGCGCGAGCTGCGAGAGGTATGCCATTCGGTCAGTCGAGGCTGCATCGGGCTGATCGGCTCGCGTTCGACGCATTGCTTCGGATTCTATCTGTCAGACGCGCAGCGCCGCTGGCTGCGCGCGGCGCTGGTCGCGGCAATCGCGAGGGCGGCGGACGCGTCGGTTGCAGTTGCGCCGCGCGCGGCGCGGGCGTGAGCGACCAGCGGCGGGCGGCGGGCTGGGGTCGCTGAAGCGGCGCGAGATGCGGAGGGCCGTCGGTCCTCCGGACCGAGCGGGGCGGGGGGGCCGCAGCCAGGCGTTGAAACGCCTGGCAACGAACGCGCGCCCTCCCGGGCGAAGAGCGGATGGAGCGGGCATCCTGCCCACTCAGTCGCTTCTTGGGTGGAGTGGGCATCCTGCCCACTCAGTCGCTTCTTGGGTGGAGTGGGCATCCTGCCCGCTCCGTCTTCTGCTCGGTGGAGTGGGCATCCTGCCCGCTCAGTCGCTTGTTGGGTGGAGTGGGCGTCCTGCCCGCTGCGACGCAGAAACGCCCATCCGGCGGGCGGAATGCCAGCCCCACCCCCAAAAACAGCGGGCAGAATGCCCGCCCCACCCCCCCAAAAAACAGCGGGCAGAATGCCTGCGCCATCCTGAAAAACGCAGCCGGTGGCGAGATCCACCCGCCGTTCGGCGCAGCCCTGATGTGCCGATTGCCTCCACCGGCTGCCGCGGCTATCGTCCGGTGCGCAGCGCCGCGGGCGCCGGCTGCGGTCGGGCGCTGGGGACGGAGCCCTTGTGTACGCTCACCCGCCCGCGTGCGGCATGCCGATGAACAGGTCAAGGAGGACCGCGTGAATCCTAATCCGATCGCCGTCTTCGATTCCGGCCTGGGCGGGCTCTCCGTCGTCAGGCATTTGCGCCAGATGCTGCCGCACGAGGCGATCGTCTACTTCGGCGACACCGCCCGCGTGCCGTATGGCAGCAAGACCCGCCGCACCGTGGTCAACTTCTCGCTGGAGCTGTCGCGCTTTCTGCTGCAGTTCAATCCCAAGCTGGTGGTCGCGGCGTGCAACACGTCCAGCGCACTGGCGATGGACGAGTTGCGGCGCGAGCTGCCGGTCCCCGTCATCGGCGTGGTCGAGCCGGGGGCGACCGCCGCCGCCGGGCTGGCGCCGCAGGGTCCGATCGCCGTGCTGGGCACGGAAGCGACGATCGCCAGCGACGCATACCCCACAGCGATCCGCATTCTGTCGCCGCAGGCCGAGGTGCTGCCGATCGCCTGTCCGCTGCTGGTGCCGCTGGTGGAAGAGGGCCGCACCGCCGACGATCCGCTCGTGCGGCTGGCGGTGCAGGAGTACCTGCGCCCGCTGCGCGTGCGGCCGCCGCGCGTGGTTGTGCTCGGCTGCACGCACTACCCGCTGCTGCGCGACGCGATCGCGGCGGAGCTGGGCGCGGGCGTGCAGATCGTGGACAGCGGTCGCGAAACCTCGCTGGCTGTGCAGCACTTCCTCGCGGCCGAGGGCTGCTTGTCGCCCGCAGACGCGCCGGCTAGCATTCGCTGCCATGTCAGCGACAATCCAGCGCGTTTTCGGCGGGTCGGCTCGCGCTTCCTGGATGAAGAAATCACCGACGTCGAACTGGTGGCACCGGAGCGATACATCTCCGGTTCGATCGCCGAGCGCGAGTTCTAGCGCAGCGACTCAGGATCAGCTGTGTTTGCCGCGCCGTCGCTCCGAGCGGTTCGCACAGGCCGGAGGCCCATGCTCCCCATACGGAAAACGCGCGCCTAGCCTGGAGAGCTACGCCAGGCCGCACGAGACGATCCACCGCGACGCACGTCGGCTCCCACCGATGCGGAGACTGGCCGCGCTGGCGGTCGTCGCCTCCATCCTGTTGCCGGCCTGTACGCAGAATCAGGCGGACCGCGCCGGTCGCCGCTTGCTCACACCGCCGCGCTCTGCGGAGCAGGCGATGGTGACGGCGGTGTCTCACGAAGATGCGGATGTGCGGCGGCAAGCGGTGGCGGACGTGGCCCGCAGCCGCCAGCGGCGCGCGGATTGGGCCGTGAAGGGTTTTCAGGCCATTGCCTTGCTGGAGTCCGATCCGCAGGCGCGGTGTGTCGCGATTCGGGCGCTGGGAGAAACCGGCGACCCTGTGGCGGCGGGCACGATGCTGCGTGTGCTGAACGCGGCGAACGAGCCGCCGGCGGAAGTTCGGGCGGCCGGCGCGGCGGCTCGGTGGGAGGCGGTCTCGGCGCTGGCCGATCTCGCGGATCGCGGGCAGATCGCCGAAGCCGAGCGGATGCGGGTGGAAAAGATTCTGGTCGAGGCGCTCAGCCAGGACGCGGATCGACTGGTGCGCGAGGAAGCGGCGCGCGGGCTTTCGCACTTTCCAAGCGAGGCGTCGGTGACGGCGCTGATCGCCGGACTGGAAGACCGCGACTTTGCGGTGATCCACCGCTGCGAAGAATCGCTGGTCGCGCTGACCGGGGTGACGCACGACTGCGCGGTGGACGCCTGGCAGCGCTGGTTCACGGAGAATCGCACAGCGCTATTCGCGCACGCCGGCCGAATCCCGGAGTCGCGCCGCCCGGCGTACACCAATCGCTGGGAGAAGTCGAACTACGAGGCGCGCAAGTTGTGGGAGTGGGCCTTTCCCCCGAAGAAAGAGCAATAATCGCGGGCCGCGACTTGCCGTCCCTCCGGCCGGCGGAGAATCCTCAGCCATGCGAGCCGTCCTGGTCGATTCGGCTGCCGCAGCCGGCGTTTGCTTCCGCGACGATCATCCGCCGCCGCGCCCGCGCCGCGGCGAAGTGCTGATCCGCATGCTGCGCGCGGGAATCTGCGCGACCGACCTGGAGCTCGCGCGCGGTTACATGGGGTATCGCGGGGTTCTCGGGCACGAGTTCGTCGGCGTGGTCGAGACGCGGCGCAGCCGCCTCTTCGGCCGCCGCGTCGTCGGAGAGATCAACTGTCCATGCCGGCGCTGCGACATGTGCCGGGCGAAGCTGCCGACGCACTGCCGCCGGCGAAGTGTGCTGGGCATTCTCGGCCGCGACGGCGCATTTGCGGAGCGGCTGGCTCTGCCGGAAGCCAATCTGCACGCCCTGCCCGATCGCGTTGCGGACGAACACGCGGTTTTCGTGGAGCCGCTGGCCGCCGCGGTGCACGTGCTCGACGAACTTCCGCGAAGCCGCCGGCTGCGCGTCGCGGTGGTGGGCGCCGGGCGACTGGGACTGCTGATTGCACAAGTGCTCAAGGCCGCGGGGCTGCGGCCGCAGGTCATCGGGCGAAGCGCCGCGCGGCTCGCGCTGTGTCGCGGGTGGAAGATCGCGGCCGCAGCGCACGCCGAGATCGAGCCGGATGCGAGTTACGACGCGGTCGTCGAAAGCAGCGGGGCCCCCGCCGGGCTGGTGCTGGCGCAAGCGCTGGTGAAGCCGCGCGGCCTGATCGTGCTGAAAAGCACGTATGCGACGCCCGAGCCGATCGACCTCGCGCCGCTGGTGATTCACGAGATTCGCGTGGTCGGCAGCCGCTGCGGCGCGTTTCCGCCGGCGATCCGCCTGCTGCGCGACGGAAAAATCGACGCTGGCAGCCTGATCACCGGGCGCTTCCCGCTGTCGCAGGCGGTGGCGGCGTTTGAAGCGGCGGCTCGGCCCGAGCACATCAAGGTGCTGCTGCACGCGGACGGTGGCTGATGCGCTATTGGAACGTGGCGGACCGGCGCTACGCCGCTTTCTCCCGACTGAGCGCTATCGCCGGACTGTCACACGCCTTCTCGACCCGGCCGCACGACGTCTCGGCCCGCGGCGACGGACTGGCGGGCGAGCGCGACCTGCGGCGGCGGCAGATGGCGCGTGATCTGGAGCTCTCGCCGCAGCATCTCGCGTGGTGCGTGCAGGTGCACACGCCGCGCGTGCGCGTCGTTACGCCCGGCGACGCGGGCGGCGCGTTGGAAGGCGTTGACGGGGTCTGCACCGCCGTCGCCGACACGCCGCTGATGTGTTTCTCGGCCGATTGTCCGCTGGTACTGCTCGTCGATCCCTGGCGGCGCGTGCTCGGTTTGGCGCACGCGAGTTGGCGCTGCACCGTCGGGCGGATCGTCGTCGCGCTGCTCGACGAGATGCGAACCGCCTTCGGCATTCGCCCAGGTGACCTGCTCGCCGGAATCGGCCCCTCAGCCGGTCCGTGCTGTTACGAGGTGCAGCAGGATGTCCGCGACGCTGCCGCAAGCCTGCCGGGCGGCGACGGGCTGTTTCCGCGACGCGCCGGCCGGATGTACTTCGACCTGTGGACGGCGAACGCCCGTCTGCTCGCGGCGGCGGGCGTACGGGCCGAGAACATCGAGGTGGCCGGCGTGTGCACGATGTGTCGCGGCGATGTATTCTATTCTTTCCGGCGCGAGGGACCGGGCTGCGGTCACTTCGGTCTGATGGCGGGCCTGTCTCGCACGCCGCGCGCGGTGACGCCGGACGCTTGAGAACCGCAGGATTCACGATTCGTGCTGCTTTCGCCTCCTGAAGACGCCCAAGCGCCGCTCGCGCCATCACCGGGCCGTAGCGAGTTGCAGTCGCCGCGCAACAGCCCGGCCGCGCCCGGCGACGCACCGCGAGCGACCGGCCAGTGGCTGCTCGAGCCCGGCGGGTATCGCGGATCGCTGCAACCGCTGCGCTACGGCCTGCTGGCGGTGCTGACGCTGTTCGTGGCCACGCGGCTGGTGGTCTGGACGGCCGCATACGCCGGGGCGTTCGTGAATTTTCGCATTCAGAATCACCTCGCGCCGCCGTTCGAGGTTCACGAAGCCGACTTGCGGGCCGCGCTGACGGACCCGCGCCACGTGGAGCAGCCGTCGTTCGTCGAGCGCTTCTGGATTGGTGCGGCCGGCCTGCAGCCGCGGCGCGATCAGATCCGCGAGACGTTCCACGAGCGAATGGCGAATCTCGCGCCGCTCGTGAACTTCGACGGCAAGCACTACCGCTCGATCGTCGAGGGCGGCTATCGCTACGACCCGACCGTGACCCGCGCCAGCCCGCCGAAGGAGCGCGAGCAGAACATCGCGTTCTTCCCGCTCTATCCGCTCGTGAGCAGTTGGTTTGCGGCGCAACTGGGCTCGCACGGCGCGATGATCCTGGTGTCGCACGCCGCGGCGCTCGCGGCGTCGGTGCTGTTCTTCTTGTGGGCCCGGCGGCGCGGCGGCGATCACGCGGCGCTGTTCGGCCTCGCGGCGCTGCTGTGCGTGCCTTCCGCCTGCTACTACGCCTTTGCGTACGCCGAGAGCCTGACGTTGCTGCTGACGGTCGGGCTCTGCATCTGCGTCGAGCGTCGGTGGTGGGCGGCCGCGGCGGTCTGCTGCGGCCTGGCGACCGCGTCGCGACCGACGGCCGCCGGCCTGGCGGGCGTGTTGTTCATCGCCTATTGGTTCGGCGTGCGCGGGTCGCCGCTGCCGAAGCTGGCGCGGCTCGCGCCGCTGATGCTTATCGCCGGCGCGGGGCTGGCCGCGTATGCCGCGTTTCTGACGATCGAGTACGGATCGCCGTTGGTTTACTTCCAGAACTTCCGCATCGGCTGGGTGCCCGACTCGCAGCGCGCCGACTGGTTTCAGTATCTGACGGGCGCGCGGATGTGGGATCAGTTCAAGCACTTCGGCCGGGCGCTGCGGCAGTTCCCGATCGGGCTGATCGAACTGATCAACCCTTTCGCGTGGAACATGGCGATCTGCCTCTTTGTGCTGTTTCTGAGCGTGTGGTTCTGGCGGCGCGTGCCGCGCGACTTCCAACCGCTTCTCCTGATCGGGCCGTTCATCTTCCTGCAGTCGTATCTGGCCTCGGGCGGCGCGACCTTCGGCGTGCAGCCGATGTCGCGCTACATGGCCGTGGCCGCGCCGGCGTTCGTCGTGCTCGGCGCCTGGGGTGCTCGATCCTGGCGGCCGGCGGTGCGGCATTCGCTGCTGGCGTTGATGCTGCTGATCCAGGGTGCGTGGGCGTTTCGATTCGGGCTGGACGAATGGTCCAGTTGACCGACCGCCCCCCCGCCGCGGGAGACTTCTCATGATCGAGTGCTTTCGGGTTGCCGCCGTGCTGCTGCCGATCGCGGCGCTGGCCGGCTGCGGCGGTGCGAATTTCGGTGCGGATCTCGCGCAGCGCCCGCGGGCCGTGCCGCTGAAGACCGGCGACGGCGCGGTCCTGCGAATTCCCGCGGATGAGAAGTTCGCGATCGCCCTGGCGCCGTCCGCGCGCGAGCCCGGCCTGGGCGGCGCGGCGGACGCCGATTCGAAGGCGGGCGTCGACGGCTCGGCGATGGCGATGGCCTCCGTCAGCAACAATGGAAAGGCTTCCGCCGGGTTCCAGCTCGGGCACGCTTTCTCCAACCCCGGCGATCGCCAGGCCGACGCCACAATTCGGCTGAAGTACAACTATGTTCTGCGGGCGGACGCCCAGCCGCCGTCGAGCAGTCCCGGCGCGACGGTCGGCCTGAAACTCTATGCGCGCAACGGGAACAACGTGCTGGTGCGAACCGTCGACCTGCTCGGGCATAGCACCGAAAACGGCGACGCGACGCGCCAGGGCGCCAACGAATACGAGTTCTCCCTGACGCTCGGACCGGGCGAGAGCATGAACGTGTACATCGCCGGCCAGGCGGCCGTGGAGATCAAGCCGGAGCACGACGCCTCCGGAGAGCTGCAACTCAGCGACGTGCAGCTCGAAATCACCAGCAAGCTCGCGCCTCCCGTGCGGGTCGGCGGCAATGACCAGTAAGTCGCCCGCGGCGCGCGTCGCCGAGCTGCGCGAGGCCATCGCGCATCACGATCACCTTTACTTCGTGCTGCACGCCCCGGAAATCAGCGACGAGCAGTATGACGCGCTGCTGCGCGAGTTGCGGACCCTGGAGACCGCCCACCCGGAGCTGGTTTCGCCCGACTCGCCCACCCAGCGCGTCGGCGAGCGGCCGATCGAGGGTTTTGCGACGGTGCGGCACGCCGTGCCGATGCTCTCGATCGACAACACGTACAACGAGGCCGACCTGCGCGAGTTCGACGCCCGCGTGCGCCGCGCGCTGGAAATCTCGACCGTCGACTACGTCGCCGATCCGAAGATCGACGGCGTGGCGGTGGCCCTGCTCTACGAGGACGGCCGCTTCGCGCGCGGCGCGACTCGCGGCGACGGTGAATCCGGCGACGACATCACCCAGAACCTGCGAACGCTGCGGAGCGTGCCCTTGCGGCTGCGCGGCGGCGGCTGGCCGGCGCGGCTGGAGGTGCGCGGCGAGGTGTACTGGCCGCGGCCCGCGTTCGACGCCGCAAACGAACGCCGCGCGGCCGACGGCGACGAGCCCTTCAAGAATCCGCGAAACGCAACCGCCGGCACGCTCAAACAAAAGGACTCGCGGCGGGTCAGCGGCGCGGGGCTGGTGTTCTGTGCGCACGGCTTCGGTCTGATCGAGCCGTTCCCGCCGGAAATCGAGCGCCACGCGGCGCTCTTCCGGCGCCTGGCCGAGTGGGGACTGCCGATCAACCCGCACGCGCGGCCGCTCGCCGGGATCGACGCGGTCGTAGAATTCGTCCATGAGTGGGATCAGAAGCGGCGGGCGCTCGACTACGACACCGACGGCCTGGTCATCAAGCTCGATCGCCTGGCTGAGCGCGAGCGGCTGGGCGTCACCAGCAAGTCGCCGCGCTGGTGCATCGCCTACAAGTACGCGGCGGAGCGCGCCCGCACGCGACTGATCGACGTGGATTTTCAGGTCGGCAAGCTCGGGACGATCACGCCGCGCGCGGTGATGGCCCCGGTGTTTCTCGCGGGCACGACCGTGCGCCACGCCTCGCTGCACAACTTCGACCAGGTCGAGCGGCTGGGGCTGCAAATCGGCGACATGGTGATCATCGAGAAGGCCGGCGAGATCATCCCGCAGGTCGTGGGCGTCGACCTGGAGCAGCGGCCGGCCGATGCGCGCCCGATCCTGCGGCCGACGCGCTGCCCGGCCTGCGACCACGACGTGGCACAGGACAGCGGCGGCGTGTATCTGCGCTGCCAGAACCCGACGTGTCCGGCGCAGTGGCTGGAGCGGCTGCGGTTCTTCGTCGGACGCGATCAGATGGACATCGCCGGGCTGGGCGAGGTGATCATCGAGCGGCTGATCACCGCCGGGCTCGTGCGCAGCTACGCCGACATCTACCGCCTCGCGGAGCGACGCGCGGAGCTGCTCAAGCTGCCCTTCGAGCAGGAGCGAACCACCAAGGGCGAGACCCGGAAAATCGTGGTCGAGTTCGGCGAGAAACGCACCGATCTGCTGCTGGCCGGAATCGAAAAGAGCAAGACCCAGCCGCTGTACCGCGTGCTGGCGGCGCTGAACATCCGGCATGTCGGCGTTAGCACGGCGGAGCTGCTGGCCGAGCACTTCGGCGACGTGGACGCGATCGCCGCGGCGGACGAGGAGCAACTGCAGGCCGTCGAGGGGGTCGGCGCGGAAGTGGCGGCCTCGTTGCGGCGCTGGTTCGCCGGCGAAGACGGCCGCCGGATCGTCGCCGATCTCAAAGCGGTCGGCGTCAACATGACGCAGGCCCGGCGGGTCGTCGCGACCAGCGGTCCGCTGGTCGGCAAGACGGTCGTCGTCACCGGCACGCTCTCGCGCTACAAGCGCGACGAGATCGAGGCGCTCGTCAAGCGCCTCGGCGGCAAGGCTTCGGGCAGCGTCAGCAAGAAAACCGACTACCTCATCGCCGGGGCGGACGCGGGCAGCAAGCTGGAGAAGGCGCGGGCGCTGAATGTCCCAGTGCTCGACGAAGACGCCTTCGATCGCCTGATCGCGGATGCGGGCACATGATCTCCGCTTCGTCGCATTGATTCCGCCCCCGCGCATGAGATCCGCGCCGGCGTGCCACTTCTCTTGAGCACTGTATTCGACGACGCTCCAAGCCTCGGCCCCAGCCGTCGCCATGTGACGCCCCCCAACCCGCCCGCATTTTGCTCGGCCCGTCTCCCCTTCTTAACTCGCTATTCGCTACCCCAACTTTCTCTGCGGCTCCGTGCCCACATCGCGGAAAACTGCGGGATGGAAGCCCACACCCTGCGCAATCTCGATCGACTGCGGCAAACGCCGGCTCATCGGTTTGTCGCTTGCGGTCGCCTCGGAGCCGGTGCGCCGTCGAGTAAGCCCTGCGCACTCAGGTCTTCGTCGATCTCCGGCCAGTGAATCCCGAACCCGCCGCCGCATCGTTGCCAGTTCCGACGTTGCTCGGGAGTTGCGTCGAGCAAGCGCGGGTACCATGCGAGCGGCACGGTGATCGTGCGTCCTTTGGCCAGATCGAAGCTCAAGGTGTCATCGTCGAAGCGCACGTCAGCGACGCGCTCTCCGGGTTTAGGCGCCGAAGTTGTCATTCCACCTCTCCAACCACTCGGCCGCGTGCTCAATCACCATCCGCCGGATGTCGCGCAGCTCCTTCGCGCGAGAGCCGATCTTGTACGCCAGCAACACGGAGTTCAGCCAGAACCTGGCCGTGCGCTCGTCGCGATCCAGGTGAACGTGCGGGGGCGCGGCACGCTCGTGGCTCTAGAAGTACATCCGATACGGACGGATTCTCGCGATCATCGGCATACGTGGGCCTCCGCTGACTCAAGCCGCGACCAGCCGCGATTTGCGAGGTTCGCATGGGCCCTCGACATGCTGAACCCTGCGTGCGTGCAATCTCGTCGCCGCGCGCCTGAGTGTGCAAATGTCACGCGCCACGCGGCATGCTCACGCCGAGTACGGCGAGAGCATGCCACCCGCCGTTCTCAACTCGCTACTCGCTATTCGCTCCTCGCCATTCGCCACCCCGCCTCGCGCGTTCCCGTTCTCAACTCGCTACTCGCTACTCGCCATTCATTACTCTCAATTCGCTACTCCGCGTCGCTCCCTCGCTTCGTCGCTCCGTCGCTCCCGCGGCCCGCTCTTCGCTCTTCGCTCTTCGCACTTCGCTCTGCTTCCGCCCCACCCAGTTCGCTCCTACACTACGCATCAGAATCAGGGCCTCAACAACGAGTCGCGCCGCCCCATGCACCGCCCCGCCGGAACAAATCGGCTGTTCATCGACCAGGTCACCATCCACGTTCGCGGCGGACGCGGCGGGAACGGCTGCGTGGCCTTCCGGCGTGAAAAATACATCCCCAAGGGCGGCCCCGACGGCGGCGACGGCGGGCACGGCGGCTCCGTCTGGCTCGAGGCGCGCGACGGCGTCGACACCCTGCTCGACCTCGCCGGCCGGCACCACTGGCACGCCGAGGACGGCGAGCACGGACTGGGCAAAAAGTGCTCCGGGCGGCGCGGGGCCCACCTGACCGTAATCGTGCCGACCGGCACGCTCGTCTACGACGCCCTCTCGGGGCGATTGTTGAAAGACCTGGTCGAGTCGGGCCAGCGCATCTGCGCGGCCCGCGGCGGCCGCGGCGGCCTCGGAAATCAGCACTTCGCCACCCCCACGCACCAGGCCCCGCGCGAAGCCCAGCCGGGCCGCCCCGGTCAGGAGCGAACGCTCCGCCTGGAGCTCAAACTCATCGCCGATGTCGGCTTCCTCGGACTGCCCAACGCGGGTAAGAGCACCCTGCTATCGCGCCTGACGCGGGCCCGGCCGAAGATCGCGCCCTACCCGTTCACGACGACCGAGGCACAGCTCGGCATCCTCGAGCTCCCCGGTTTTCGGCGACTCGTGCTGGCTGACATCCCGGGCCTGATCGAGGGCGCCCACGAAGGCGCTGGCCTGGGCGATGCGTTCCTGCGGCACATCGAGCGGACCCGAGTGATCGTGCATCTGGTCGACGTTTGTCCGCCCGAGGGCGCGCCGACGCCGCGCGAAGCGTACGAGATCATTCGCGGCGAGCTCTCGAAGTACAGCCCCGCGCTCGCCGCGCGCGACGAGATCATCGTCGCGAGCAAGATGGACTTATCCGATGCCGACGCGGCGCTGGCGACGCTGCAAGCCGACCTCGGCCGCCCCCTGCTCGCCATCTCCGGCGTCACGGGGCGCGGGCTGCGCGAACTGGCCGAGGTGCTGTGGAGCGCGGTCGAGCGCGTGCGTGCCGCCGAGCGCGTCGCGCGGGCTGCGCAGGTCATCGACCTGGAAGGCGCCGCGCGCGTCACTGCCGACACCGACGCTGAGGCTGATGCCGACGCGAACGCCGCGGACTTCGCCCCCGAGGACGAGGAGCCGACCGACGATCTCGACCTTGCGCCGCCGGATCTCGAAGGTTCGGACGCCCTGAGCGATTCGCACGGCCCGACCGGCGGGCCGCCGACCGGCGAACCGGACACGACCGACGAAGACCACCTTGCGCGAGGGGATCGATGACGCCGCCGCATGCCGACTGCATTCTCGCCATCGACGTGGGCAACACGCGCATCGGCATGGCCGTGCTCGACCACGACGGCGTGCATGACACGCGCCGCGTCGCCGCCGGCCGCCCGGGAGAGTGGGAGGCCGCGCTGCGCGAGACGTGGGCGGCCACCGGCGGCAGCAAGCAACGGGCCATCGCCCTGGCGAGCGTGCGGCCCGACGCCGCCGACAGCATGCTCGAACTTGTGCAGCGCGCCGTCGGCATCGAAGCCTGGCGCGTCCGCGACGATCTGCCGCTGCCCATGCCGGTCGAAGTCGACAGCCTGGCGGAAGTCGGCGTGGATCGCATCTGCTCGGCGGCGGCGGCGTTCGATCGTGTGCGCCAGGCCTGCGCGGTTGCCTCCTTCGGCACGGCCACGACGATCGATTGCGTCTCCTCCGAGGGCCGTTTCATCGGCGGAACGATCCTCCCCGGACTGGGCTTGTGCGCCCGCGCCTTGCACGAAGGCACCGCGGCGCTGCCGCTGGTGGAGCTTCGCGCGCCCGCCGGGGTCTTCGGCCGCAACACGCGCGACGCGATCGCCGCCGGCGTGGTATATGGCGCGGTCGGGGCGCTTCGCGAGATTGTCGAGCGTTTCGCGACGGAGCTGCGCGAGTGGCCGCAGTTGATCCTGACCGGCGGCAACGCCGGACTGGTCGCCGAACACGCCGATTTTGTCGACGCGGTGGTGCCCGATCTGTGCCTGATGGGCATCGCGCTCGCCTACCGCCGCGCCGCCGTTGCACCGGTATGAGCAATGCAGGCGCTCACATCAGCGAATTCGCGATCCTGAGCAGCCCCGGACCGGCCGCCGTCGCCGTCGTGGCGTTTGCCGGAACGCGCGCGGCGGAGTTTCTCGCCCGCCACATTCGGCCGGCAACGCCGACGACGCCGCAAACGGCCCGGCGCGTGGCGGTTCGCGACCAGGACGGAGAGTTGCTCGATGATGCGCTCCTGGCGATTCACACGCACGGCGGCGAACCCGAGTTTCGATTGAATCTTCACGGAAGTCCGGCGCTGGTCGGTCGCGTCGCAGAGTTGCTGCGCGGCGCGGGTTTCGCGGAGCGCGGAGCGGCCACCGCACCAGATTCTGCGCTGCCCGAGCGGTTCGAACTCGCGCCAGGCGATGCCGCGGCGGATGTTGCCGCGCGGCCCCGCCGCTCGCAGCCCGCGCGACTCTTGGCCGGCGCTCCGGGTGGCCTGGCCCCCTGGCTCGATCGGGATCTGGACGAACTTCTGGGGCGAATGCTCACCCTGCGCGGCGCGAGCTGGCTGCTGGATCGCGGTGCGGCGCTCCGGAAGCGACTCCAGCACGTCGCCGGTGCCGACGACTCCGCGCGCGCGCTCGCGGTCGAGCTCGCCGAACAACCGCCGGTGCTCGATTGGTTCGCCCGTCCGCTGCGCGTCGCCCTGCTCGGTCCGCCCAATGCCGGCAAGAGCACGCTCACCAACACGCTCGCGGGGCAGCGCGTCAGCCTTGTGTCGCCGACACCTGGGACAACGCGGGATTGGGTCGAGACCGTCGTCGAGTGCCACGGCTTTCCGATCGCCTGGGTTGACACCGCCGGATTGCGGGCAGCTGCGGATGAGCTTGAGGCCGCGGGCATCGAGCGAACGGAGCGGGTCGCGGCGGAGTGTGATGTCGTTGTGGTGGTTTTTGACGGCTGCGTTGCGGCGCGTCCGCAGGCCCTGGCCTTTTTCGAGCAGCATGCGGGCCTGCGACCGGCGATGGTGCTGCTCAACAAGTCGGACTCCGCGGACTTCAGTCCCGCCGATCTCCCGCTACCGACAACCTGGTCCGCGCTGGCCGTGCCGATGGCGGCGGCTACGGGCGTCGGCGTGTCCGAATTCGTCGCCCGGCTGCTGACCGGCCGCGGTCGCACGCCGGCGACTCTCGCGCACGCCCTACCGAGCTGGCCGCGGCTCCGCTGCGCACTGACGGCGAACCGTTAAGTCTGACACAACTAATTACGATTAGGCGACTTAGCGTAGATCCGCCCGCGATTTGGCCGTGCGTCGCCAACTGACGAAGTGGCCGCAAGGACGCGACCCTCCGCGGTCTGGGAGCGCTCACGGAGGTACGATTACGCTGTGCGCCGGCGGCGTCCGCCGATATAGTACTTTCGTCGTCGCGAAGGTCGGCGGGATGCACGTCGGCGCGGCGCGGGTTCGCAGGAGAATCGCCAGGTGTACGTCGTCAGTGGCATCGTTCTGATCGCCGCGACCCTGTACATCGCAACGCTGGCGTACGCCCTCCGCGGCTACTCGCGCGCCCAACTTTCGGAGCGGTTGGGCGAGAGCGGCGGGCGCCGGGCGCTGGAGTGGCTGGATCTCTGGGGAAATGAGCTCCAGGCCCTGACCGGTTTCGTCCGCGGGGCGCTGAACCTCTGCATCTTCGTCTGGGTCTATGTCGGGCTGCACACCGGGAATGACTCCCTGCTGAGCGCCCGCGACGCGCTTTGGCCGCTGGCGGTGGCCCTCGCAATTCTGCTGGTCGCGTCGATCGGCGTTCCGCACGCCATCGCGCTCCACGCCAGCGAGGCCGTGATCGGAAATAACCTGTTTCTGCTAAAAGGTTTACGCATCGGCCTGTGGCCGCTGGGGCGCACGCTTTCAGCCATCGAGTTCGTTGTTCGCCGGTTGATGGGCAAGGAGACGCGCTCGCAGGAAGAGGAGACGGTTCGCACCGAGCAGGAGATTCTCGGCGCGGTGGAAGAGGGCAAAGCGCTGGGCGCGGTGGACGAAGAGCAGGGCGAGATGATCGAATCGATCTTCTCGCTTCGCGAAAAGACCGCATCCGCCATCATGACTCCGCGCACCGAGATCGATGCGATCAAGGTCGACGCCAGCTACGCGGAAGTCATTGACGTGCTGCGACACGGGGCGCACTCGCGGCTGCCGGTCTACGAGCACTCGATCGACCACGTCGTGGGTGTCTTGTATGCGAAGGACTTGATCGGCGTCGCCCCGGAAGTTCGCTTCGACCTGCGAAACTTCGTGCGGCCCGTCCCCTACGTGCCGGCGTCCAAGCCGGTCGACGCGCTGCTCGACGACTTCCGCAAGGGCAAGGTCCACATGGCCATCGTGCTCGATGAGTACGGCGGCACGGCCGGACTGGTGACGATCGAGGACGTGCTCGAGGAGCTCGTCGGCGAGATCGACGACGAATATGACGAGACGCCGGCGCAGCCGATGAACCGCATCGACGACGACACGCTGGAGGTCGACGCGCGCGTCCACATCACCAAGGTCAACGACGAGCTCGGGTTGGCGCTGCCGGACAGCGCGGATTACGAAACCATCGGCGGATTCGTATTCACCACGCTCGGTCGAATCCCCGCGATGGGAGAGGATTTCACGCACGAGAACGTGCAGTTCCACGTGATCGACGCCGAAGCCCGCAAGATCAACCGTCTGCGCGTCCACGTGCTCCGCGAGGCGGAGGCGGTGTAGCGCTCCGCGACTAACCGCGCGGAATTACTTCGGCTGGCCGCGGCTGCGGTGGCGGACGATCTGGCCGGTGGAAACGAAGATCACATCCTCGGCGATGTTCGTGGCATGATCGGCGATGCGCTCCAGATTCTTGGCGATCGACAGCAGGTCGAGCTGACCGGCGACGTTGCTGGTGGAGCGTTCCGTACCCGCGACGATCTCGCGAACAATCTGGCCGTACAGCGCGTCGATGGCCTCATCGTCGGTGACAACGCGCTGCGCCGCCTCCGCGTCGTCGGTGCTGTAGGCCTGCACCGCGCAGCGAAGGATCAGCCGCACGATCGGACACATGCGCTTGAGATGAGCGCTCTCGATCGCCAGCGCCTGCACGCACAGATGCCGGGCGCGCTCCGCGATGTTCACGGCGCAATCCGCGATGCGCTCCAGGTCGTTGTTGACCTTCAAAATCGTGCAGAGCAGGCGCAAATCGCTGCCGACCGGCTGGTACAGGGCCATCAGCCGGATCGTCTCCAGCTCGACCTGCACCTCTTCTCCGTCGATCTCCGAATCGCGCGCCACGACGCGCCGCGCGAGGCCCTCATTGGCCTCGAACACAGCCTCGCAGGATTCCTGGACCATGTCCTCCACGGCGCTCGCCATGCGGAGCGAGCGACGCTTCAGACCGTCCAGCAGGTGAACGAAATGTGCAGTCATACCCGTGAATCTATCGCCTGCGCAGCGCGACGGCCAGCACCGCGCGGGCCCCGACCGACCGGCGGGTGCATCTCGCCAGCGGTTGCATTTCGCAGGGTGGGGCGGGCATCCTGTCCGCTGAACGGGGTTGCCTGGCCGGAGCGGGCAGAATGCCCGCTGCACCCGGTGCGCCGCAACCGAATGCGAGTTGCACCCCCGACCAGCCCGGCCCGCTTCGGGGCCGCAGCATGAGCGACGCCGGGTTACACGCGCTGGCCGGCGTCGCGCTATGGTCGAGCCTGGCGCTCGCGGGCGGCGGTGTCGGGGCCGTGCTCGCCGGCTGGCCCGATCTGGGTCTGCTGATCGCGATTCTGGGGCTGGCCGGCGCGTTTGGCGGGATCATCTGGAAGCGCCGAACCTGTCCACGCTGTCGCGCTGCCCGCGCCGCGCGCCGCCTGCCGCCGGACGCTACGACGCCATCGGCGTCGGATTCTCCGCTTCCACCCGCACAATGACCGCGTCGCCGCTGGCCTGGCACTTGCCGCTGGGCAACCGCTGGCTGGTCAGATTGATGATCGCGTTCGCCCCCTTTTCCGCGGCCAGCGCTTTGAGCACCTGCACCGCCTTGTTCGGCGAGGGGTGGCCGTCGGAGAAGATCGTCTCGATCTGTCGAACGACTGCGAAGCCCGCGATTGTCGCCGTCGAACTGGTGGCCAGAATCCGCGCCGACAAGCGATCCATCTCGGCCTGTTGCATCTGCATCGCACCATAGTGCTTGCGCAGGTCCGCCCGCTGCCGGGCGTACGCCGCCGCATAGCGCCGCCGCCGCCAGGCGGCGCCGATGATCGCCAGCACCAGCACAGTCCCGGCGAGGACCACGATGGTGAAAGTGACCGGTTCATTCAGCGCCCGACGCAGTTCCTCGAGCATTTCCGTCAGCCTCCGCCGGCTTCCCGCGTCGCCTGGGTCGCGAGAGTCGCCGTTGCACTCCCGCCGCGGGATTGTACGATCGATTCTGGGGCGTTGTCCGCACGGCGCGCCGCCTCGGCCCGGCGCGCCGCAGCGCAGCGGCGCGCAGCGCGGCGTGGCCCGCGGGATTGCCAGTGTCGCGCGCGGTGCGGAGCATTCAGGAGAGCTGCGATGAGCGGCACGTGCTACCGGGTGATCGAGACCAACGCTGGCCCGATCGGATTTGCGGCGACTCGCCTCGGCCTGCAGCGGGTGTTCTTGCCGCACGAAAGCGCGGCGCGGCTCCGTGCGGAGATCGCGGCGGCGCTTCCGGGCGCTTCCGAAGACGACACGCTCCTGCCCGACTTGGCGCGATCGCTCGCGACTTACTTTCGCGGCGAGTCCGTTCGTTTCAAGGTGCGCTTCGACTGGGCGCGTCACCCTGAGTTTCAGATCGACGTTTGGCGGGCGTGTGCCGCAATTCCGTATGGCGAGACGCGTTCGTACGGCGATCTGGCGCGGGACGTGGGCCGGCCCGGCGCGGCGCGGGCTGTCGGCATGGCGATGGGACGCAACCCCTGCCCGATCGTCGTGCCGTGCCATCGCGTGGTTCGCAGCGACGGTTCCATCGGCGGCTACTCCGGCCGCGAGGGTGTCGCGTTCAAGCGCCAGCTTCTGGAACTGGAGGGGGCCGCCGGCACCGGCGTCGTCTAGGCCGCATGCCGTGGCGGCCGACGATCGCCGCGTGAAGCCGGCATCGCGGTGCGTTTCGCCCGAAACTGCGACCGCGCCTGGCGCGGCGTGGCCCGAACATGCCGGCCGGTGCAATTTTCTTGAAACAATAAACCCCCGCATCGCCTGCTCGTACGTCTCATCAAATGATCCTAGAAGCGAAAATCGGCCGGCGCCGAGCGCTCGGAGCGTAAGATGTTTCAGGGTATTGAGTTACGGCGGCGCTCGCCAAAGGCCAGCATGATTTTCGTCCGGAAACCGGCCTCAGGAGTCCACCTTCAAGAGCCGATGAACTACTGGTGAGAAATATTTGAACTTTTTTCGCTAAAGTATTGGACGCATCTGGTCGAAGTCGCGTATATATATTATCAGGAGGTTCGATAATACCGGACTTGGCAATGCCGAGTCAGCAGAAAAACGGCTTCTTTCCCCTCCGGAGAGCACCGGGTCGCCTTACGGCCCCTGGTGCCCTCTTTTTTTTGCCCACTGTCCCTCGCGTTCGATGCCGGCCATCTCAACAGCGGCGAGACGCATTCGCCGCGATCGACGCGCCGGTGCGGCCGCGCCCGGTTTTCTGAAAAAGCAAGCCCGTCGGACCACGCAATCCGCGGCACCGCACCATTGACGTTGTCGAACGCCTGTGCGACGCTACCCAATCTGTACGCAAACAGGCAGTCCGCTCGGTCGGCGCTCCCGCGGCGCCGGGGACTATGGAATCGCGGCTCCGCATCGACATCTCGCCGCAGCCGGATGATTTCACCTGCGGACCCACGTGCCTGCACGCCGTGTATCGCTACTTCGGCGACGACATTCCGCTTGAGCAGGTTGTCTCGGAGGTCGGATTCCTGGAGTCCGGCGGCACGCTCGCGGTGCTGCTGGCCTGCCACGCGCTGGCGCGCGGCTACCGGGCGCTGATGTACACATACAACCTGCAAGTGTTCGATCCGACCTGGTTCGGATCGCGCCGCACCGACCTGGCGGAGCGGCTGCGGGCGCAGGCGCGCTTCAAGCATTCGCACCGCCTGCAGGCTGCGACGCGGGCGTACCTCGAGTTCCTGGAGCGGGGCGGCGAGGTGGAGTTCCGCGACCTGAATCCCGGCGTGATCCGGCGGCACCTGCAGCGCGACCGGCCGATCCTGACCGGATGCAGCGCCACGTACCTCTATCGCTGCGCACGCGAGTACGGCCCCAACGACGACTACGACGACATCCGCGGCGAGCCTTCCGGCCACTTCGTCGTGCTGGGCGGATACAACGCGGACGCGCGGGAGGTGCTGGTCTGCGACCCGATGGTCCCGAACCCGGCGTTCGACACGCACCAGTACTGGGCGGGGATCGACCGGGTGATCTGCGCCGTCCTGCTCGGCACGCTGACGTATGACGCGAACCTGCTGATCATCGAGCCGCCCGGTGGGGGCAAGTGAGCCGCTGATGCGCATCCTGATCGTGGTCAACAACCCCGACGACTGGCCGCTGCAAACGCGCGGCGTTGACGTCGTTGCGGCTCGGCGCTACCTGACGGAGCCGGACTACAGCAAGGGTCGCGACATCCGCGTGTTCAACCTGTGTCGCTCCTACCGCTACCAGTCCGTGGGCTACTACGTCTCGCTGCTGGCCGAAGCCCGCGGCCACAAGCCGCTGCCGAGCGTTACGACCATTCAGGACATGAAGTCGCTGACGATCGTGCGACTGGCGTCGGACGAGCTGGACGAGACCATTCAGGAGAGCCTGGCGCCGATCCACGATACGCGCTTCACGCTCAGCATTTACTTCGGCCAAAACGTCGCCAAGCGGCACGAGCGGCTGAGCCGGCAGCTCTTCAACGCGTTCCAGGCCCCGCTCCTGCGGGCGTACTTCGTTCGCGAAGAGTGCTGGGAATTGCGGGCGATCGGCCCGATCCCCGCGAGCGAAGTGCCCGAGAATCATCGCGACTTCGTAGTGAACGCCGCACAGGAGTACTTCACGCGGCGCCACGCCGGCCGACCGCGGCGCAGCGCCCCGCGCTACGACCTGGCGATCCTGCACGATCCCGCCGGGACGCAACAGCCGTCCAACGCCAAGGCGCTGCAGCGCTTCGAGAAGGCGGCGCACGCGGCGGGCCTGGGCGTCGATCTGGTCACCAAGGACGATTACGCCCACGTGGCCGAGTACGACGCGCTGTTCATCCGCGAGACGACCAGCGTGAACCACCACACCTACCGTTTCGCGCGGCGCGCCGCGGCGGAGGGACTGGTGGTCGTGGACGACCCCGCCTCGATCCTGAAGTGCTGCAACAAGGTCTACCTCGCCGAATTGCTGGAGCGGCACGAAGTGCGGACGCCGCGCACGATCATCGCGCATCGCGACAACGTGGACGCGATCATCGAGCAGAGCGCGTATCCGCTGATCCTCAAACAGCCGGACGGATCGTTCTCGCAGGGCGTGTGCAAGGTGAACGACGCGACGGAGCTGCAGACCGAGCTGGAGCGGCTGTTCGAGCGGTCGGAACTGGTGATCGTGCAGGAATTCGTGCCCACGCAGTTCGACTGGCGCGTCGGCGTGTTCGACGGCCACCCGCTGTTCGTCTGCAAGTACTACATGGCCGAGAATCACTGGCAGATCGTGAAGCGCGAGAGCAACGGCGACCGCGAGTTCGGCAAGATCGAGACGCTGCCGGTCGAGCACGCGCCCGAACACGTCGTGCGGACCGCGCTGAAGGCGGCCAACCTGATCGGAGACGGCCTCTACGGCGTCGACCTGAAACAGCACGACCGCGATGTGTACGTCATCGAGGTCAACGACAATCCCAACATCGACGCCGGCTATGAAGACGCCGTGCTCAAGGACGAACTTTACAAGCGGATCATGCGCGTGTTCCTGCGGCGGCTGGAGCGCCGCACCGAAGGCGAAGCCTGAACCGCCGGCCACGGAGCACGCATGCCGCTGAAGTTGTTCGAGGCCCACGGCGTCGAAATCGAGTACATGATCGTCGACGCCGCCACACTCGACGTCCTGCCCGCGGCCGACTGGCTGATCCGCAGCGCGGCCGGCGCCGATCAGTTCGTCGGCGACGTCGCGTTCGGCCCGATCACCTGGTCTAACGAATTGGTGCTGCACGTCGTCGAGCTGAAGTGCAGCGCGCCCGCGGCGAATCTGGCCGGGCTGGCGGCCGAGTTTCATCGCAACGTGGCCCGCGCCAACGAGCGCCTCGCCGGGTTGGGCGGCCGCCTGCTGCCGGGCGGCATGCATCCGTGGATGGACCCCACGACGCAGACCGTGCTGTGGCCGCACGAGTACAACGTGGTCTACCAGAACTTCGACCGCATCTTCGGCTGCCGCGGACACGGCTGGTCGAACTTGCAGAGCGCTCACCTGAATCTGCCGTTCCGCGGCGACGAGGAGTTCGCGCGGCTGCACGCCGCCGTCCGCATCGTGCTGCCGCTGCTGCCGGCGCTGGCGGCGAGCTCGCCGTTTGTTGACGGGAGCCTCGGTCCGGCGCTCGACAACCGTCTGGCGGCGTACCGCACGAACTGCGCTCGCGTTCCGCGCGTCGCCGGGCGGGTGATTCCCGAGCCGGCGTTCAGCCGCAGCGCGTATGAGGATGAGATTCTGCTGCCGCTCTATCGCGACATCGCGCCGCATGATCCCGACGGCGTGCTGCAGGACGAGTGGCTCAACGCCCGCGGCGCGATCGCGCGCTTCGAGCGCGGATCGATCGAGGTGCGGCTGCTCGACGCACAGGAGCGGCCCGCGGCCGACGTGGCGATCATCGCGCTGCTGTCCGCGGTCACGCGCGAGCTGACGCGCGAGCGCTGGTCGAGCCTCGCCCGGCAACAGGCCGCGACCGTCGACGCGCTGGAGCCGATCCTGCGGGCGACCGTTCGCGACGCGGAGCGCGCGGCGATCGCCGATGGCAGCGTGCTCGAACTACTCGGAATTCGCGACTGTCCGCTGAGCGCGGGCGAGGTCTGGCGGCGGCTGCGCGAACAACTCGACGCGCCGCTGCGAGCGCTCGCGCCCGAGACGCTGCCCGCGTTGGACCTGGTTCTGGAGCACGGTTCGCTCGCGACCCGCCTCGTGCGCGCGGTCGGGCCGCGTCCGAATCGCCAGCGCCTGCGGGACGTGTACGCCCGACTGGCGGATTGCCTGCGGGATGATCAGGCATTCATGCCGAATTTCGACGGTTGAGCGCCGGGCCGCGTTCCCAGTCGCGAAGGCGCGGGTCGGTCCTTGGCGAAGTTGGGGCGACAGAAGGGTCTTGCATGCCCACGCACTCCGACAAGCGGGACGACGATGAACGCATGATGCGCCGCGCGCTGGACGTGGCGGAGGAGGCGCTCGAGAGCGAGGATGTGCCGGTCGGTGCAGTGGTGGTTCGCGACGGGCACATCATCGGGCGCGGCTGCAACCAGCGCGAGAAGCTGCAGGACCCGACCGCTCACGCCGAGATGATCGCGCTCACGGCGGCAGCGCAGGCCGTCGGGCATTGGCGGCTGGAGCGCTGCACGCTGTACGTCACGCTTGAACCGTGTGCGATGTGCGCGGGGGCGATCGTGCTGGCGCGGGTTCCGCGGCTGGTGTTTGCGACCGGCGATGAGAAGGCCGGCGCGTGCGTCTCGCTCTATCAGATCACGTCGGACCCGCGACTGAACCACCGTGTCGAAACGGTCGGCGGCGTTCTGGCGGAGCCGGCGGCGGAGTTGCTGCGCGCGTTCTTTCGGCGGCGGCGCGCTCTGGGGGAAAAGTAGCTGCGGCAAGCCGGTGCGCGGTACGACGATCAGACCTGCCGCGGCCGGGTCGGAGACCCGGCAAGACAGACACCGGTCGGAAGACCGGCGCCACACACGATGCGGGTCCGTGAACGGGGCCACGCACGAGACCGCCTGGGGACGGCGCTACCGACATCCGCGCTTGGAGCGCCACGCCAGAACGAACAATGCACTGATTCGCCCGAGGGCTATCGTCGCAACCGCAGCAGCGACGCGCCGATCAAGAGCAGCAGCGCGCCCGCCGGCTCGGGCACCAAGACGCCGTTGGCCGCGAGCGTCAGCGCGCCTTCGATCCCGATCTCGACCGTGCTCAGACTGAGGTCCATCAGGACGTTTGCCGGCGCGTCCGGGTCGAGCGTCGGCAAGGCCAGGGGGAACTGCGGAATCGCCAGCCCGGGCATTTGCTCGACCAGCAGCGCGAGCGGCTGCGTGGAAAGCAACGTGGCTTCATCGCCATCGAACGTGATCTGCCCGAACAGCAGGAGCGGCGTCGTCGAGGGCGGAATCTCCTGCGTCATGCCGAGCACGTCGATCGTTCCCGCCAGGTCGACGAGCAGAGGAATCGCGAAGTCATACACCTCGCCGCCCGCCGGCGTCAGCGTGCCGACGCCGGCCGGTCCGACCTGCGTCGCCGTCAGCGCCGTGAGCGATGCAGCGCCCAGCGGGATGCTGAGCGGCACGCCGGGATAGATGAACGTCGGGTTGCGGGTGCGGAAGGTGTCGAAGCTCAGCCCCAGCGAGATCGGAAGCGAAAGCGCCCCTCCGGAGAGCAAATCCGCATCGAAGTTCGCCAGACTCGCCACACCCGCGTTGCGATCGGCGGAGAACCGAAAGCCGCCGGCGGCGCGCGTGTTCACGTCGCCGCCGACGGTGACGTTGACATCGACGGGCACCGCGACGTTTTCCGTCTCGCCGAACGGGCCGAACAGGCCGGGCTTCGTTCGCGTGCCGCTCGGGTTGTTCGCCGTGTCGTAGTTGCCGATCAGCGTGCCGGTCGTGCCGAGATACGTCGTGGCGTTGGCCTCCAGTCCGCTGACCTGCGACTTGATGATGAAGTCGAACGACTGCGCCCGCAGCGGCGTCGCGGAGGCGGCGAGGGCGAATCCGGCCAGCGCTGCCGAAGCAGCGCGGAGACGCAATGTCATAATCGTGTGTGCTCCGTTCGGAGAGTGCTGTGCTGAGAAAAAGACCCGAGCGCCGGCTATGCGAAGCCCGGGCGCTCAGGCAAGACAGTTGGGGGCCGGTGGGAGCCATCGGTTCCAGCCCACAAACAGTGATAGGACACTTGGCACATGAAAATCAAACATTCCCGTGCACGATTACGGCCGCAAAAAATAGCCCGGATTGACGACACGGCGGAGCGGTTTGATAATGCGGCCCGCGTTCACATCGGGACCGCCGTGCGGCCCGTCTGGGTGGAGTCTGGTTTGGCGATTCGCGGCGCGGCGCTTCTGGGGCAGCGGCGCACGAGCCACGCGGGAACAATCAGGGCGTCAATCTCGGAGTACGTCAGATGAAGGGTCTCATCGGGTTTGGAGTGGTGGCGCTGGCGGCGCTGGTCGGGGTGTTCTGGTACATGGGCAGCCAGATGGATGACGATAACGACCTGCCGCTGGGCATGGCGGCCAGCAAACCGCAGAACGGCGAGTCGGAGCTGCTCTTTGTGGTCACGATGGCCATGCCGCGCATTCAGGGCCCCAAGCTCGATCGCGGCGCCGTGATGTGGGACAAGTGGGTGGCCGAGCACTTCCAGCTTCGCGACAAGGGCGGCAAGCTCTACTCGATGACCCGCAGCATGCACGGCAACGGCGCCCTGATCAGCGACCAGCAGGCGATGAACCCGGAGTTCTACCTGCGGGCGCTGGTGCCCCCGGGGGAGTATACGATCGACTACATCCCGATCATCGAAGAGAAGCGCCGCATGCGGCTCAAGTTCACGATCGGCAAGGAGGGCATTCCGTTCGAGCGTCCCAGCCTGCGGACGGTCAGCAAGTAGACGCTGCCGCGCTGCGCGGATAGAGTGCATGCGCAGCGAGCCGGGCGCGACAGTCGCCCGGCTCGCTTGCGTAGTGGTGCGCCGCGCGGCGCACGGCCGGCCTGACTCCCTCGGGAAAAACGCCCTTGCCGCCGCCAGCCGCCAGCGCCCCCGAACCGCTTCGCCGCGAAATCGGCGTCGTTGGCGCGCTGGGCATCATGGTGGGCATCATCATCGGCAGCGGCATCTTCCGCACGCCGGTGTCGATCGCCGATCATCTCGGAAGTCCCTGGCTGATTCTGGCGCTCTGGGGCCTGGGCGGTCTGATTTCGCTTTGTGGGGCGCTGACCTACGCGGAGCTTGCGACGCTCTACCCGCATTCCGGCGGCGTGTACGTCTTTCTGCGCGAGGGCTTCGGCCGGCCGACGGCCTTCGTATTCGGCTGGACGTACATGCTCATTAGCAAGCCGCTGGCCGCCGCTGGCATCGCCGTCATTTTCGGGGAGCACATCAACGAGTTGCTCGGCGTGACCTGGGATCCGCCGATCACGACGTGCGTGGTGATCGTGCTGCTGACCGCGGTCAACACCTTTGGGGTGCGGCTCGGCGGCGGCGTAGCGGTGGTGCTGACTGCCGCCAAAGTCCTGGCGCTGGTCGCGATCGTCGTTCTCGGGGTTGCGCTGCGCAAAGGCGGCGGCGGCATGGCGGCGGCGCCGCCGGCGGAGGGCGCGCTACTCTTCGCGCTGGTTCCCGTCATGCAGGGCATCTTGTGGACCTATGACGGCTGGAGCGACGTGGGCGCGATCGCGGGTGAGGTGCGCAACCCGCAACGGCGGCTCCCGCTGATTTACCTCTCCGGCACGCTGCTGGTGACGGGCCTGTATGTCGCCGTGAATGCGGTCTATCTCTGGATCGTACCTCTCCCGGAGATGCGGGCGCTGGACTTCGATGAGTCGCCGCTGGGGCCGCTGGTGATGCAACGGCTGATCGGCGACGGCGGCGCGCTCGCCGTGTTGCTGATCGTGCTGATCTCGACGCTGGGATCGACGCACGGATCGATCATCACCGGCGCCCGCGTGACTTATGCGCAGGCCCGCGACGGGCTGCTCTTCCGCTTCCTGGCGATCGTCCACAAGGGGTGGGCGACGCCGATCGTCTCGCTCTGGGTGCAGGCGCTGCTCTCGTGTGCGGCGGCGCTCTGGTGCAAGACCTTTGAGTCCCTGACCGGCGGTTTCATCTTCACCATGTGGATTTTCTACGGGCTGGCGGCGACGTCGATCTTCATCCTGCGAATTCGAGAGCCGCAGCGCGAGCGGCCGTATCGCTGCTGGGGATATCCGGTGGTACCGGCGCTCTTTATCGCGAGCGCCGCCGGCATGACTGTGCTGCAAATCCTTGAAGCCCCCAAGACGACCTTGCCGTGGCTCGGCGTGCTCCTGGCGGGGATTCCGGTGTACCTGGCGTGGCGGCGGTTCTTTCCACCGCCCCAGGCGGCGCTGACCATCCCGATGGATGCATCCGATCGCGCGTGACGCGCGTCTCGCGGGCTACGGGTCGATCTTCACGGCGACCAGCGTCAGATCGTCCATGAGGTGGCCGATGCGGCGGAGCGCATCGTATCGAACCAGGAGTTGATCGAAGGCGATGTCGACCCCGTCGTCGCGCAGGGTCGCCAGCCACGCACAAGTCGTGAGCCACTCATCCGGCGGCGAGAGCCGTCCCTCCGTGGTCGCCCCGGAGGAATCGGCCTCATCCGGTTCGCTGACGGGTTGCTGCTCGGCCTCCAGCAAGCGCGGGGCGCGCGCCCGGCGGGTGCGCGATGGACGATCTTCTGCATCGCCGGCGATCGGATTGCGCGATGGCGTCCCGCGCGTGGGCGCAGCGCTCAGCACCGCCGCAATCTCGCGGAATGCGCTGGCGGTGGCCTGGGTGTGCACCTGCGGCGCGACCAGCCGCTCGAGGCCATCGGTGTGAAACACCATCGCGTCCCCGCGGCCGAGCTGCACTTCCTCGACGGCGAACACAGTGTTCGGCAGCACGCCGACGACGCCGCCGGCGGTGCGCAGCGACTCGATCGAACCGCTGGCGCGGCGGATCAGCGGATACGGTGCGCCGCCGCGGGCGACCGCCAGCCGCCAGGTGCGGATGTTCAGAACGGCGTAGACGCAGGCGACGAAGCGGCATTCGCTGAGATTGGCCTCGAGCAGGTCTTCATTGAGCCGCATAAGCACCTGGTCGGGCCGCAGCACGCGGTAGCCGCCGTTGCGAATCTCCTTGCCGCGCAGCGCGCGTTTCACAAAAACCGTCAGCAGCGCCGCGGGGATTCCCTGCCCGGTCGCATCCGCCACTGCGATGCCGACGTGCTCCTCGTCGAGCCGCTGCACGTCGTAGATATCGCCTGAAACGTAGTCCGCCGGACGGTAGAGCGCGGCGAACGAGACCGGTCCGAAGGCGGGCAGCGCGCCGGGCAGAAACTCGCGCTGCACACGGCTGGCGAGCCGCAACTGACTGGCGAATTGGCGGGCGATGAGTTCGTCGTCGTGCCGCGCCTGGCGCGCTTCGCGATGCAGCGTGTCGAGCGAGTGCCGCATCTCCAGCATGGTCGTCAGGCGGATCGACAATTCGTCTTCGCTCATGCCGCATCCGAACGCGACCGGCACGGTCGGCGGGTGTGCGAAGCGCGGGATCGTCTGTCCGGCGGCCTTCATTACCAGCGTGGCCCGTGGGCGCTCGGCCATGCGATCCAGCAGGACGCGCAAGTGCGTCTGCACGTCGCGCGTGTCTTCCGGCGCGACGACCACCACCGCATCGGCGTTCGGCGTGATGCCGCTGCGCAGCACCTCGGCCAGCGGCCGGAAGCTGGCGGTCGCGCCGCTGCGGCGAAGCGCCGATTTCAGATGTTCGGGAATTTGGTTCGCACCCAAGATTACCTGTACATGCGGCGGCGGCATGGCGGCTCCGCGGACGGTGACTCGCGGGGGCGCGGCGGCGATCCGCCGGCACATATTCTCTTTCATCGGCTGATCGGGGGCGGGCGGGTGCGCCACGGCGGCAAGTGCGGGCGCAGAAGACGCGCCGCGCGGCGGACGGAGGCGGGCGAACGCCGCGTCCGGGAGCTAGGTGACTTCCTCGGGCTCGTCGGAGTCCTCGCCCGGACCGCGCTGCCGGGCGTCACGGTACTCCCGCAGCATGTCCTCGTACTTTTCCATCATGTTCTCGGCGGCCTCCTGCAAGCGCGCCAAGCCCGCGAGCAGGAGCAGCCCTGCGGTGATCGCCGCCCCGATAATGATTGTATTCAGCGTCATCAATCCGCCGCCGCCCGCGCGGCCGCCGATGCAGCGAACCGCCGTCCAACGTGTGATCGGCGCGGCGCTCGCGTGCCTTCACCTGCGCACCGCGGATCGGCGACGCGGGTCAAAACCGCGCGGCCGTCATCTTGCCGAGCGGCAACGGCTTCACTACTATCTGCGCGCCTGACGGCGGACCGTGCCGATCCGGCGCCGTTTCCCGACCGACGGCCGTCGCCGCTTCCGGCCGTGCGTGAGTTTTCCCCGACAAACGGGTACGAAATGTTCTTGCACGATTTGGGCAAAACTCACCCCGGCATCGCCGACCTGCGTCGCCTGATCCGCGACGTGCCCGACTTTCCGAAACCCGGAATCCTGTTCAAGGACATCACACCGCTTCTGGCCGACCCGGCCGGGCTGGCGCTGGCCGTCGAGTTGATGGTGCAGCCGTTCCGCGGAAAGCACGTCGATGCTGTCGTTGGGGCGGAGTCGCGCGGGTTCATCTTCGGCACGGCCATCGCGAATGCGCTTTCGGTGGGGTTTGTCCCGGTGCGCAAGCCGGGCAAGCTGCCGCGCCGCACGCTGCGCAGCGAGTACGAGCTGGAGTACGGGACTGACGCACTCGAAATTCACGCCGACGGGCTTACCAAGGGTCAGAAAGTTCTGATCGTAGACGACGTTCTCGCCACCGGCGGGACTCTGGCCGCGTGTTGCGCGCTGGCGCGGCAGTGCGGCGCGAGCGTCGCGGCGGTCGTGGTGCTGATCGAGCTGGACGAGTTATCAGGACGTTCGCGACTCGGCGAGGAGCCGGTGTTCAGCGTCCTGCGCTATTGAGCGCGCCTGGCGACTGCGCCGGCGCGGCGAGATAACTTTTTTCGGCGGTTGAGGTTGCGGCGCGGCGACGCCCTGCGACGATGCTCCGGGAGCGGACACTCTGGAGCTTGCTGGCGACGCCAGAATGAGGACGAGTCTGGAGGCGCCCGCCCCGCTGATCCGGCCGAGAATCGCGCCGCTGCGAGCCCCCGCGGGCGGCGGTGCTTGCCTGTAAGTCTAACAACCAAGCCGGGTTACGTAGCGGTTTCGCGCCCGGTCACGGCTGAGTCGACGGAGACGACCGATGGGTTCGAACGGCTTTGCACGGCTCCTGTTTGCCGCGACCGGATTGCTGGCGATCCTCCCCGGGGGCTGCATCTTCGCGGCGGACGCGCTGAATCCCAGCCTGCTCAGCTCCTTGGGTTTTGACCCGAACGCGGTGTTCCCGCGTCGCGGGACGGTCATCGTCGTCTTTCAGAACCAGACGAACGACTTGGCGCTGTTCAACGCCTTCGAGACCGACGACCTGGCCGATCTCGGCATCGACTCGCGAAACTTCAACGTCGTAGTCGACCCCGGCGAGACTCGGAACGAAGTGCTCGATTGTCCGATCGGCGGACTGGGTCTGGGCGCGATCGGCGGCACCGGGCAGGAACTCGAGATTGTGCCCGATCAGGCGGTGGTCGTCTTCGGTGCAGATGCCGACGGCGTCGAGGTGGCCTACCTGGGCCAGCCGCTCGCGGCGAATCAGGACTTTTTCTGCGGGGACGTGGTGATTGTCTCTCTCGTCCCGATCGCGGTCGACCCCGGCGTGGGAATCACGGTTCAGGTGGTGCGCGGTCGCTGATCGCGACGGACAGGACCGCCCTCCGCGATGCCGGCCGGAGCGGGCCGGCGCGGCGCGAGCGGCGAAGCTGATGAGGTGATCGATGCGGTGCGCGTGGTTCTCGTTGCGAGTCGCCGTGGCGTGCGGCGTGCTGGGGCTGGCCGGCTGCACAAGCATTACATCGCTGTTTAACGAAGAATTTCTGCAGTCGGTTTCGCTGGGACCGCGCGTGGCGAGCCTGCCGGGCGACGCACCCGCCGTCCTGGTCACCGTGGAGAATCGCACCACGCGGCTGCTGGAGGCGCAGGTGTCGTACCGCACGCTGGACGATGCGGTCGAGACCTACATCACGACGGTGCAGGCCGGCGAGAAGACCGCGCAGGCCATCCCCTGCCCGATCACGGAAGCGACGCTGGGCGACGTCTCGAACCTCGACGAGGTCGGCGCCATCATTCGCCTGGGCGCGGGCACCGCCGCCGATCCGTTTATCGAGGTGGAGCCGTTCGGCGTTCTGCTGCAGGACGGTGTGAATTTCGATTGCGGCGATTCGGTGACGTTCGCCGTGGTGCCGTCCGGCGTGACGCTGTCGGGCTTTCAGGTATTCGCCTTCGTGCAGCGCACCGGGCAGTAGACCGGGCGCTCCCCGTTGGCGGGCTGCGGCCCGCCGGCTGTCTGTCGTAGCCAAGATCGGCGAACGGGCGAAACGCGCCGCCGCCGGGTTGAAGACGAGGTAACGCATGCAACCGGGTATGCAACGCAGCATTGTCGCGGCGTTTGTGGCGCTGATGATCCCCGCCGGCGGCTGCCTGCCCACCACCGGCTTGCCGGCCCTGGAGTTCATCGCCGGCGGCACGGGCGACCCCGCAGTGATCGGCGATGCGGCCAGCGTCACGGTGCTTTCGCCGGTGAGCGACCTGTCGATCGCCGGGGGCACGCCGATCGAGGTGAACTGGCGGGCGGTGGCGACGTCGCGGACGGCCGTTGTCGATGTGTTCTTCGACGCGGACCTGAGCCCGGACAACGGCAACGAAGTCATCATTTCGTCGAATCTACCGATCACCGACGCGACTTCCGTATTGGACACGACGCGGCTGAACGCGGGCGACTTCTTCGTCGGCGTGCGGGTCGAGCAGACGGGGGTGATCGTCGCTTTCAATTACGCCCCGGGCCGCATCACCGTGAACCAGCGGCCGCTGCTGTTCTTCACGTCGCCGCGCGACAATTTCACGTTCGACCGCACGGAACAGGCCAATCCGCGCTTCGACGTGGCGTGGGAACTGGACGACCCGGACAGCATCGTCTCCGTGCAGATTTTCCTCGATCCGGACCAGTCGCCGAACGGCAACGAGATTCTGCTGCGCGAAAGCAACTCGCAGTCAGGCGACAGCTTCACGTTCGACCTGCCGACCGCGGCATTCGACGCGGGCACCTACCGGCTGCTCGCTCTGGTGACGGACGGCGTGGATTCGTTCGCGACGTACGCGCCGGGTTCGATCCGGCTGCGGTCGCGACTGGCGGGCGTGATCGACCTGCGCGACATCGCGCTGCCCACCAGCGGCTTGGAAGGCGCTGTGTTCGAGGGCTTTAACCCGCGCGACAACTGCGGCAGCTTCCTGGCGCGGGCGACGGACATCGACGGCGACGGCTTCGGCGACATCATCATGCTGTCGCAGTTCGGCAAGCCGCAGTTTCAGTTGAACGTTTCGCAAAACACCGGCGTGGGCGAAGCGTACCTCGTCTACGGACGACCGGAGCGATTCAGCGGGGCCATCAGCGTCAACTCGGTCGGCACGCTGCTGCGCGGCGACATCTACGGCGGGGTTCCTGAGCTGCCCGACCCGATTCGCCCCAGCCGCGGCATCACCAGTTGCGCGATCCTGACGGACTGGGATGGCGACGGTGTTCGCGAGATTGCGTTCGGCCTGCCATTCGTCGATTCACTGCCCGTCGGCAACCTCGGCGTCGGGACCGACGCGGGAACCATCGCACCGCTCGATCCGGCCGGCTACTTCCGTTCCGGCGTGTGCGTGATCGCCGCCGGGTCGTCGTTGCGTCCGGACCTGGGATTCCCCGGACGGCACGTCTTCAACCTGGCGGAGTTTGGCACGATTGCGCATGAAGGTCTCACGCCCTGCGCGTGTCCGGAAGGGTTTGTCACCCCGAAGTCCCCGACCTCGGCCGATTCATCAACTTGCTTCCATCGTCACCGCGTCGATGAGCCGCCTGGCGCCGGCGGCCTCGTGATGGGATGCCGCATTTCGAGCAACGAGTTCGGGGACCAGTTCGGCGAGACGGTCGCTGCGGGCGAGTTCAGCTCGATCATCATGTCCGCGCCGAATCGCGATCCGCTGGTGGCCACGTTTCGAAACAGCCAGGTCGGCGGCTCGATCCCCGGCGGCGGCACGATCTCGATCTTCTATCGGATCGGCGGGGCTCCGTGGTCGGGCGTGAACACGCCAGCCGCGAACGACCAGTTTGGTTATCCCGGAACGCTGGAGCCAGGGCCAGAAGACCTCCTGCCGCACGGCGGACCGTATCACTACATTGTGGACGAGTTTCGCGTCTTCGCGCAGGCTCAGGTTCCATTCACGGGCAGCCCGGGCTATACGGTCGACCCGCAGGACGGCGCGCCTTGTGTTCGGGATTTCTGGGAGAATACGCCGCGTCCCGCTCGCACGACGCGTCTGTGGAGCAGTACGGTCGGTGCCCGCCTGAGCAACGCCGCCAGCGTCGCGGATTTCAACGCCGACGGGCTTCAGGATATTCTGATCGGAGCTCCGTTCGCAGAAGCCGGCTCGGGCGCGTGCTTCCTGGTTCTGGGTCGCCTGCGCGACCTGGTGATGGCCGGCGAACTGGAGGTCGAGCAGCTCGCGCGGCCGCTGAACTCGCCGGAAGCAAACGGTGGTCGTGTTTTCGACGGGATTCGCATCGTCGGCGCACCGGGCGATCGGCTCGGGCAAACCCAGGACAGCGCGGGCGACTTCAACGGTGACGGCATCTTCGACGTGGTGATCGGCTCGCCGCTGGTGAACAACCGCCAAGGCGGCGTGGCCGTGTTCCTGGGATCGCGCGAGGTCATCAACCTGACCGAATCGGAGATTCCGTTCGCGGAGATCCCCGCGCGCGGCTTGGGCGTGATCTTCGTCGGCGAGGAGGCGGGCGATCTGGCCGGAGCGCGCGTCGCCGGCGTGAACGACATCGACGGCGACGGCAACGATGACATTCTGATCGCCGCGCCGAATCGCTCCGTACGGCTCGACATCGATCTGGACGGCGACATCGAAATCGATCGCGAAACCTGCGGCGTCGTATACCTGATCTACGGTTCGCCGAACCTGCGGGGCACGATCAGCCTCGCGCAGATCGGGACCGAGCAATTGCCCGGCGCGGTGTTCGTCGGCCGCAACAGCGGGGACTTTCTCGGCGCCGGCCTCGGCGAACTTGGCGATCGCAGCGTGGGCATCGCCGGCGCCGGCGACGTCGACGGCGACGGCCGCAACGATCTGATGATGAGTTCGGTGACGGCGGCGCCGCGCAACCGTGTGCGGGCCGGCGAAGTGTATCTGCTTTATGGAGAGGGCGACTAGCCGGGCCTCCGCGGTGCTGCGTTGCGAGCTCGCTCGGTTCGACTCGGTGGTTTGAAGGACCGTTATGAACAGTCACACGCGAATGTTGGCCGGGGTGATCATCGGGGCGCTCGCGCTCTGCGGTTGTCTGCAGACCGCCGGCGAGCGAAATCCGTTTCTGACCCTGACCGAGACGCTCGGAATCGCACCTGTGTCGGACAATGACAACGACAACTCTTCCGGCGGCGGGCAGGGCGCGACGGACACCTTCCGGCGCACTTCGACCGTGACGTTCGCGAACAACTCGACCTTCGACTTGAACGTCTCGTTCGCAGCCTGGGTGAACCCGAGCAGCCTGCGTTCGGCGGAGCAGCAGGACGCACTGCTCGCGAACGGGTATGTGCAGATTACTCGCGAGGTGCGGATCGGCAGCGTATTCGCGCTTCCCCCTGGCACGTTTGTGTTCAACGGACCGGGCGTGGCCGGGGCGACCGCCCTGCGTGTCGCGCCCGGGGCCGCCGGGGCGCCCACCACACGGTCTTTTACGCTCATCACGCCGGACGTGCTGCTCGCTTTCACGCAGCCGCCGACGTCGTGCGACTCGGTCGCGTTCTATTTCACGGTGGACGACGACCCGATTGCGTCCGCTAACCCCGATCAGGGATTGTTCGGCGGCGCAACTGCCGGGGGCGGCCAGAAGACGCTGGCGCAGGTGGACGCGTACCAGTGTGAACCGCTGCGGCCGGGACTGTTCATCAAGTTGGGCGGCGGCGCCAAGCTGCCGAATGAGTATTTCGAGGGCGAGAGCGTGCGGTTCGATTTCTTTGATCAGCCGAACGCCAACGGCGACGCCGCCGTGGTGACGATCGCAAGCGGAAACTAACCGCACGCGGCTTTCCGTCCCGCGACTCCGTCGACTGCCGGGTCGGTCACGGGTTTCTGAGGACCGACCTAGCAACGCGGGTTAGGCACTGTCAGAGACGAGGACACTGCGATGAAGCGTCTCGAATTCCGGCTGCTCACGATGCTCGCTGGGGCGCTGGTTGCGCCGGTTTGCCTGGCTCAGCCCGATGACGGCAACGCGCCTCCGCTGGTGCAATCGATCGAATGGCGCATTTTCCGGAACCCCACGAGCGTGCTGCTGCTCGCCTCGCCGTTGCCGTTCAATGCGATGGCTCCATTTGATCCGGACACCGACACCGCGCGCGAGCTTGACGTTCTGGTCGGACGTGTTACCGCGACCGATCCGGACTTTGCGGGCGGCGACGACAACGGCGGCGGCGACGGAATCTATTTTCTGCAGCAAGCCATCTGGATTCCGGTTCCCGGCTATCCTGCGCCTGAGCCGCCGCCGATTCCCCAGAATCGCACGACGTTTACGCCCGAGGAAGGCGACGGGCTGGCCCCGGCGCCGCCGGCGACGACCGTGGATTTCTTCGTCGTCTTCACCATCCCACCCTACACCGGACGCAATCAGGCGCGGCTGCGTGGGGACATCAACTATGACGTGGCCTGGTCATTCCTGATCGCCCTGTCGAACGAGCAACAGCCCGACGGCTGTAATTTCGACATCGAAGGCTTCCTCGAAGGGTGCGTGCCAACCTCCGGCGTCACAATCTTCACGGACCTGATTTTTGCAGTCGAGAACCCGGTCGTTCAGCCGGCGAACCCGCCGGTGTTCGCGGACGCCGGGGCCGACGTGATGGTCGCCGCCGGCAGCACCGTGCAGCTTGATGGAACGCGGACGTTCGACAGCTACAACACGGGTTTCAGCGCCCTCGATCCTGAAGTGCTCGACAAAGACGACATCACGTACGCCTGGGAGTGGATCGGCGGGCCGGAGCGGGTCGATCCGATCGTGCGCGACCCGGTCAACGCGCCTGCGATCGCCGAGGTGACGCTGAACACCGTCGGCAATTACAGCTTCCGGCTGCTCGCCAGCGACGGCGTGAATCCGATCCCGACGAGCGACGCCGTGCTGGTCGAAGTCGTCTCGACCATTCCGGAGAATCGCGCGCCGCGGGCCGCGATCTCGCGCCCGACGCCGGTGATCGTCACCGGCAGCATCATCACGCTGGACGGAACACCGTCATCGGACCCGGATGGCGATCCGCTCTCGTTCCGCTGGCGGCAGACGGATGAACTGGGCGGGGTTCTGCCGTTCAGCGAGCTTCGCGACGTGTTTCAGCCGCTGGGCGGGATCGAGACTCCGATCTCCTCGTGGCAGGCGATCCGGCCGGGGACGTACTACTTCCGCCTGCTGGTCAGCGACGGGCGTTTGGAGGACTCGGCGCGCGTCGAGATCAACGTGGTCGCCCCGGGGACGCTGGGCGTGGCGTTCGCACGAAACGACGTGATTCCGCCGGCTGACGCCGGGGCCACGCCGTCGACGAACGACCAGGGCCAGCCCGCACCGACCGCGACCCCGAACCAGGTTGCACCGCTCTGCGGCGGCAGCCTGTTCATGGTGGGCTTCGTGCCGCTGGCACTGTTGATGATGCGCGGGCGGCAGCGGGGATAGCGCCGCCGGACGGGTGCCGCAAAAATTTCGAGGAAATTGCGAGCCGCGGACCGTGTTCCGCGGCTCGTTGTTTTTCTTGGAGGCGACGGTTGAGGTTGGCGCGATCCACGCCGCGCGGCGGCGAGCGTCGCGGGTGATGTCAGGGGGATCGAGGCGGGGCGAGCGCGGGCTGGGGGCGCACGGGCTGGAAGCCCATGCTACCCGCGAGTGGGCCGGCACGGCGATCGCTCGTGAGACGCACGCACGGGCTGGAAGCCCATGCTACCCACGAGTGGGCCGACACGGCGATCGCTCGTGAGACGCACGCACGGGCTGGAAGCCCGTGCTACCCGCGAGTGGGCCGACACGGCGGTTGCGGGCGAGACGCGCGCACGGACTGGAAGCGCACCCGTGGGCGGGCAGAATGCCCGCCCCACCCAAGAGTTCACACGCACGGGCTGGAAGCCCGCCCCACCCAAGAGTTCACACGCACGGGCTGGAAGCCCGTGCCACGAGGAATATTGTTCCTACGCGCCCGAGACGCTCTTCCAGAGCAGTTCGGCGATGTCGGCTTGCTCCACGTCGTCGTGGCCCTGGTCCTTCAGCCCGTCGCTGAGCATCGTCTTGCAGAACGGACAGGCTGAGGCGATCTTGCGGCAGCCGCCGGGCGCGGCGTTGCCCGAGGCGGCTGCGACCATGGCGCCGCCGGAGGCGGCTGCGGCGGGCGCGGGGAGCACTCTCAGCAGTTGCCGCGTGCGGGCGTGGTTGACCTTGCCGTCGCCCTCGCGGCTGCCGGGGCGGCGGACGGGCTCGTCCTCTTTCCACATCTGGGCGCCGCCGGCGCCGCAGCACATGCCGCGGTCGCGGCTCTCGGGCGGGTCGACCAGCGTGAGGCCGGGAATGGCGCGGAGCAGGTCGCGCGGCGCGTCGTAGATGCCGTTGTGGCGGCCGATGTAGCAGGCGTCGTGATACGCGATGGTCCCCTCGATGCGGCCCTGCGGGCGGATGCGCCCGGCGCGGAGCAGTTCGGCCAGAAAGTCGGTGTGATGGATCACTTCGTATCGCCCGCCGAAGTCGCCGTACTCGTTCTTGAGCGTGTTGAAGCAGTGCGGGCAGGTGGTGACGACGCGCTTCACGCCGTGGTTGTTTAGCGTCTCGACGTTCTGCCGGGCGAGCATCTCGAATAGGTATTCGTTGCCGGCGCGGCGGGCGGGGTCGCCGGTGCAGCACTCCTCGGGACCGAGGATGGCGAAGTCGACGCCGGCGTGTTGCATGAGCTGGGCCATGGCGCGGGCGATCTTTTTCGAGCGGTCGTCATAGGACGGCGCGCAGCCGACCCAGTAGAGGATTTCCGCGTCGGGCTTGTCGGCCTTGAGCGGGATGTTCAGGCCCTCGGCCCACTCGGCCCGCTGGGAGTTATCGAAACTGTAGGGATTCTGGACGGTCTCCAGCCCGCGGAAGGCGTTCTGAAGCTGTTGCGGAAACTCGCCTTTCTCCATCACCAGATTGCGGCGCAGGTCGACGATCTTGTCGATGTAGGAGATGAACACCGGGCATTCCTGCTCGCACGCGCCGCAGGTGGTGCAGGCCCAGAGCATCTCGGGATCGACCCAGCCTGCGACGAGTTCGCCGCCGGACTCGTCCGCAGCGCCATCCTTGCGAACCCACGCGGCCGCCGGGCGGCCGCCCGGCGGGGCGACGGCGTCCACGGGCGCCGCGCCGCCGCTCGCATCGCCGCGCGGGGCGGAAAGCAGCGCGGCCTCGTTGCGATACATGTGATCGCGAAGATCCATCGTCAGGTGCTTGGGCGACAGCAGCTTGCCGGTGTTGAACGCCGGGCAATGGTCGGAGCAGCGGCCGCACTCGGTGCAGGTGTAGAAATCGAGCACGCTCTTCCAGGAGAAATCGCGGGCGGCTTTCACGCCGAGCGTCTCGCTGCGCTCCAGCTTGCCCTCGATGTCGGCGATGGGTTGCAGCCTGCCGTGGGGCTGCGGGCGGCTGAAGAACACCTGCGGAATGATCGTCAACACGTGGAAGTGCTTGCCGTACGGCAGGAAGTTCAAAAACGTGAGCACGATGACGGCGTGCAGCCAGAAGCCGAGCGTCGCGAGGTTGGCTGGGATTTGCACGGGCAGAAGCTGCAGCGGCAGCGACAGCAGCGACGCGATCGGCGTGGCGAAGTGAAAGCGGCCGCCGCCGGAACCCGCGCCGACCGCGATCAGGCCGGCCTCGTAGAACATGTCGGACAGGATGATGCCCAGGATCATGCACAGGATGAAGACGCCCTCGCGCGAGAGCTCCATCCGCCGGGGCTTCACCACCAGGCGGGTGTGCAGGAAGTAGACCACACCGGCGATCACGAATACGCCGATCAGGTCTTTCAGCAGCAGATAGACGCGGCCCAGCAGCGCCCCATCGTCGAAGAGCCAGAATCCGAAATCGTGCCGCGTGTAGCCGCGGGCGAACAGGATCAGCGTTCGAAGACCCAGAATCACAAAGCCGGTGAAGATGAAGGCGTGCGCGATGCCCGCGGCGCTGTAGCGGAACATCCGCGCCTGCCCGAGGGCGTAGCGCAGCACGCGGCCGACGCGATCGCCCGCGTCGCCCAGCGCTGCGGGCGCCGCGGCCGCGAACATCAGCTTCCAGCGGCGGCGGGCCGTCCAGCCGAAGACGCCGAGACCGGCGACCAGCAGAATCGACATGAAAAGCGGGCTCATTTCGCTCCTCGCGGTCAGGCGATGGACTGGGAAAGCCGCGGCATTGTAGCGAGCCGCGCGGCCGAGCGGGAAAGCCGGCGCGGAACGTTCATCGATCGGTGCGGAACCGGCGAACGGACGCGTCTCTCAGGGTGGGCCGGGCGTTTCGCACTCCGAGTCGGTGCATCGCGCCGAGAGCGCGCAGGATGCCCGCTCGCCCGGCGTGGCGATCGCACTCAGCGCGGTTGCGACGCCGGCGGCACGGTGCCGGCCGCCGTGATTTCGAGCGTGGTCATCAGCCGGGCGCTGCTGTCGCCGCCCGCGAAAAGCTGAATCGCACCGGGTTCGATGATGATGCGGCCGTCGGCATCGGGAAAGCCCAGCGCGGAGACATCGCGGGAGAACGAAAGGGTCTGCGACTGCCCCGGTTCCAGCGAAACGCGCTGAAACGCGCACAAGCGCCGCACGGGACGGGTCTGCGAAGCGACAGGGTCGCGGAAGTAGATTTGCACCACTTCGTGCCCGGCGCGGTCGCCCGTGTTTCGCACCTGCACCGAAATCTCGATGCGGCCGCCCGGCGGCGACTGCGCCGGCGTCACCGTCAGATTCTCGATCGCGAACGTTGTGTAGCTCAGCCCGAATCCGAATGGGTAGAGCGGCCCGAGCGGCAGATCGCTGTAGCGCGACGTATAGCGCTCGCCCTCAACGCCCGGACGACCGGTGGGTTTGTGGTTGTAGTGAATCGGAATCTGGCCTGTCGTGCGCGGGAAACCCGCCGGCAGCTTGCCGCCGGGGTTGAAACGCCCAGTCAGCACGTCGGCGACCGCGTTGCCGCACTCGATGCCGGGGTGCCAGGCCATGATGATCGCCGCGGCTCGATCGGCCAGCTCGGGAATCGCCAGCGGCCGCCCGGCGAGCAGGACGACGACGGTCGGTCGCCCGGCGGCATGCACGGCGTCGAAGAGCGCTCGCTGCGGCGCGGGCAGCTCGATATTCGCGCGGCTCAGACCTTCGCCGGACATGCCCTCGCTTTCGCCGAGAAACAGCAGGGCTACGTCGCTCTCGCGGGCGGCCGTCGCGGCACGCTCCAGCCCGCCGTCGATCGCGGCGTCGATCTCGCAGCCGGGTTCATGGCGAATCTCAACGGCCGCGCCGAGCGCGGTCTTCATCCCCGCCAGCACCGTGACTGCGTCCTCCGGGCGACCGAGGAAACGCCAGGTTCCGAGGGGATCGACGCGATTGTCGGCCAGCGGACCGATCACGGCGACACGTCGCAGCTCGGCCGCGAGCGGAAGCACGCCGCCGTTCTTGAGCAGCACCAGCGTGCGCCGCGCCACCTCACGGGCCAGCAACCGGTTCTCGGGCGTGAGCAGCGTTTGGGCCTCGCGCTGCGGATCGGCGTAGGGGTTGCTGCCGAACAAGCCGAGCGCCGCCTTGGCGCGCAGCACGCGGCGCACCGCCGCGTCGAGCGCGGCCATGTCGATGCGACCGGCCGCCAGGTGTTCGGGCAGGTGGTTCTGATAGACCTTTGACACCATGTCGATGTCGACGCCGGCGCGAAGCGACGCCAGCGCGGCCGCAGCGTTGTCCGCGGCGAAGCCGTGCGCGACCATTTCGCGGATCGACTCGTAATCGCTGACGACCAGACCATCGAAACCCCAACGGTCGCGCAGGATGCGCCGAAGGGTGTACTCGTTCGCCGACGCGGGTACGCCGTTGATCTCGTTGAAAGATGACATGATCGAACCGACGCCGGCGCGAACCGCGGCCTGGAACGTCGGCAGGTGAATCTCGTGCAGCGTCTGCGGCGAGATATCGACGGTGTTGTAGTCGCGACCGCCTTCCGCACCGCCATAGGCCACGAAGTGCTTCGCGCAGGCGAGAACGGATTCAGCGCCCAGCGGCGGGTCGCCCTGGAAACCAATCACGCGGGCGGCGGCGATCTCCGCCCCCAGGTACGGGTCTTCACCGGCGGTTTCCGCGATGCGGCCCCAGCGCGGGTCGCGGCAGACGTCGATCATCGGTGCGAACGTCCAGTGCGTGCCGGCGGCGCGGGCCTCGCGGGCCGCGAGCCGGCACGCCGCGCGGATCAGCTCCGGATCCCACGTCGCGGCTTCGCCCAGCGGAATCGGAAACGTCGTGCGATATCCGTGGATCACGTCGTTGGCGAAGAGCAGCGGTATCTTGAGCGGCGACTCCTCGATCGCGATGCGCTGCAGGCTGTTGGTGTACTCCGCGCCGTGCGCGCCGAGCACGGAGCCGACCTCGCCGCGGCGGATCGCGTCGAGAACGGCCTGATGCGCCGCCCGCTGCTCCGCATCGGCGTCCGGTGCGAGCGGCCAGCAGGTCAATTGCGTGAGCTGCCCCACTTTCTGCGCGACGCTCATCTGCGCGAGCAGCGCGTCGATCCGCGCTTCATCCGCAGAGTCGCCGCGCGCGTCGCACAGCGCGAAGCCGAGCGCGATCGCCGTTCCGCAGATTCGCCGCAACCGCTCAGGAGACCGCAGCATGTGCATATCACTTCGTCCGGTTCGCGTGACGGGGCCCGGCCGAGAGTGTATCGCGCCGCGGTCGACGCGCGGGGCGGGCTGCGGCGATCAGGTCCAGTGCCCGTGCATGTATTCGTACAAATACTCGATCGTCTGCTGCTGCTCGGCGCCTTCGACTTCCATGAGGTCGCCGATGGACACGATGCCGCAGAGCTTCTCGTTCTCGACGACCGGCAGATGCCGGATGCGGCGATTGCGCATCACCGAGCGACACTCGGCCCGCGTGGTGTCGAGCGAGCAGCATGCGATCGGCGCGGTCATGACCTCTTCGACCCGCGTCGCGGCGGCATCGCGACTCGCGGCGACGATGCGATTGAGAATGTCGCGCTCGGTGAAGATGCCCACGACTTTCTCGCCGCGGGTCACGACCAGCGCGCCGATGCGGCGCTCGTTCATGACTCGCGCAGCGGCCAGCACGGTGGCATCGGCGGCGATGGTGTGGACGGCGCTCCCCTTCCGCGACAGGACGTCCCGAACCGTCGGCATGGTCGGCTCCTCGCGTTGTTCGTGCACGCATCTGGCCGATGTGGATGCGCAGTGCGGCCCGCGACTGACCATTTCCGCAGCGCTGCGTCGGAAAGTCAAGAAAAATCCGGCCGGTGCGGGTCGCGGCTCAAAAATAGAGGCGGCGGCCGGTGAGAGTGGTACGGGCTTACTGCGACTCGCCGGTGGGCTCGACCGCCGGCGGCTCCGCAGGCTCGCCGCCGGCCCGGTCGATGACGCGCGTGCCCTCGTTCCGCAGAATCAGCGGGGCGAGATACTCTTTCGCGAAGCGCCGCGACGCCCAGCCCAGGTGCGTGCCGCTGGCGCCATAGCGCTCCAGCCGCTCCGTCCATCGAATCTGCCGCAGCCGCGTCTGGTAGGCGTGGCGCGTGGCCGGCGGCGCATCGGGCGGCAGGCGGAAGCCGACGGCCCCGGCCGAGGCCCCGGCGTCGCGGTCGATCGTTCCGAAAAGCGACGTGCCGACCTTCAGGAAACTGACGTCATAGGAAGAATAGAAACTGCAGATTCCGAAGCGCGTGCGGCGCAGCGCGGTGGTCAGGTCGTACTCGGGCGAGAGCGCCGGGGCCAGCAGAATCGCCATGTCGATCTGCCGTCCGGCCGGCAGCGACTCGATCACCAGCGGGGCGATGCCGCCGCCGCCGGAGTGCCCGATCAGGTGCACCGCGCTGCCGGGGTATCGCTTGCGGTGGGCGACGATCTTGTCGGCCAGTTTCTGCGCCTGGCGCTGGTTGCGGGCGTAGTCGGTCAGGTTGAAGACGAACCCGCCGGGCAGACCGGTGGTCCAATCGAAGATTTCGATGGCGGAGGCGACGCCGCCTTCATCGAGGCCGATCGCCAGGTCGCGGTTCCAGACGCTGCGGCCCTCGATGCCCGGGAGGATGTAGACGACGCCGTGTTTGTAGCGGTCCTCGGCCCGGAAGCGGCGGGGAATGCCGCAACCCTCTGCGAATACGAGCGCCAGCAGCGCCAGCAGCACGGTCTGAGTGCGGCGGGCAAACAGGCTTGGGACCATTCCAGAATCCGAGACGGACCATGATCGCCCCGGGCGCGTCGCCCGGAATCGCGGGGTATTGTATGAGACACGCGCCGCCGCGTGTCGGTTACGGCGAGTTCAGGGGGCGCGTCAGATAATGTCGGCGCGAAGCAGCGAGAACAGCCGGGAGGCGCTGCGGGCTTCGCCGGTCGCCAAATCGACCCCGCGAAGCCCGCACGCAGCGAGATTTGCCCGTTTCGCCCGGCGAAATCGGGCGGCGGCCGCGGGACAGGTCACCGCCAGAAGTAGTGCCACGTGTAGGTCAGGTCCACCGCCTCGCCGGGGGCGAGTTTGACCTTCCACGTGAACTTTCCAAAGCCGTTGTAGCGGTTCCACCAGTACGGCCAGTTGTAGCGGTAGGCGGACGCGGCTCGCGGGAGCATCACCTCGGCCTCGTCCTCTTCGTAGGCGTTGACCTTCTCCGCCTTGCCGTCGCGATCAGCCCGGTCGGGATGACCGATGACGTAGCGGCGCACCTCGATTTCGACCGGCTTCGCGCGGTGATTGCAAAGATGAATCGTGCCTTCCAGGTCGACGCGGTGATACTGGTCGTTGTCCCACTTTTCGGCATTCTGCGTGCGGCCCGTCTCGCGTTCGCTGCGGTTTACCTGAATGTCGACCGCCGCGGTGACTTCGAGGTCGCTGTTGGCCCCGACCGACGTGTAGGTCATGAGGCCCTGCGCCAGAATGCGGCCCTCGCGCAGGATCAACGCCGGGGCGGTCGTGAGCGGATACGCGCTGGTGTTTTTGAGCCGCAGGCTGTGCTTCACCTTCGGCGCGCCGAGCAGCCGCGACAGCTCCGCGTCGTGCTCGTTGCGCTCGCGCAGCTCCGCCGGCGGCGCGATCGGCAGGTCGAGCTTGTAGACGTCGCTGTAGTCGAGCGTGAACGTCGCTACGGGCAGCACCATGCGCTCGCCGCGCCGCAACGTCACTTTCGGGATCGTGAAAATGAACAGGTCTTCGCTACGGCTGCCCTCAAGATCGGCGGCGTCGCCGCCCGCGCCCTCCGGCGTCGCCGGCACACCGCCGCGATACTCACCCATGCGGGCGGTCTGTACCTGAACGGCGTTCGAGAAATTGCTCGCGATCTGCTGACCGGCCGGGGCCTGATCGAAGTACTGCGAAAGCTGGGCGAAGGTGTCCTGCAACGCGATCGGGTCGATCGTGTGCGTCATCAGGAACGACGGCACGCCGATGACCAGGTGCGCGGTCGCGTCCTGCAGGTCGACCATCTCGTTGATCAGCGTGGCCTGCAGCTCCACGCGCGCTTTGCCCTGGCCGTCGATGTCGATGCGATAGCTCGGGATCCAGCGCAGTCCGCGCTGCACGTACACCATGCCGACGGCGGCGTCCGCCGCGGCGGGTTGCCCGTTCCAGTCCAGCCGCAGCGTCAGCGCCGTGCGCTGCTCGGTTTGGGCGTAACGCGGCTGCGGCTCGTCTCGAAACGTGATGTCGCGGAGGCGCTCCAACGGCACCGTGCGCAGACCCTCCGCGGTGCGGAACAGGCACAGCGTGCCGCGCTCCGGCGGACGCGGCATGCTGCCGGGCAGATCGGTGCGCAGCAGTTCGGCGGTGCTGCGCTCCGGAACTCCGATGAACGTAGCTGCGTACGGCGGCTTATCGACCTCGGTGACCGTCACGGCCGCGCCGGGGTTGGCCAGCAGCAGCTCGAAGAGCGAGAGCGCGGTGCGCTCGACGCCCACCAGACGCGGACCGGCGGAAACGGCCGAGAGCCTGACCGCCTTGTCAGCCGAATACGCCCAGAACGTGCCGAGGATCGGCTGCGGCAAATGGTCGATCACGACCTGCCCGTCGTGCACCGGCAGGCGGCCTTCGTGGGCGACGAAGGCGTGGCCGTCCTTGTAGATCGTGACTTCCTTCACCGGCGGCATGCCCAAGCGGCTGGCCTGAATCGCGTTGCCGGTCGAAGTGCCCTGTGCGGCGGCCGAGAGTACGAACCCGCCGGCGGCTGCGAGCGCCGCGGCGATGGCTGATATCCGTATTGGTCGCGTCATGGCGAGCCTCCCGAGTGTGAAGAAGGCGGATGCGCTTCGTCCGCTGGAAGTGTATCGCCGCGGGCGGCGGCGGATGTAACGGTGGCGTAACGATCGAACGCGCAACGCAGACTTCACAGGCTCGCGGTTCAGGCTGCGCTACTCGCGGCGCTGCGGAATGGCGACGACTTCGATCACACGGAACGCACCGCCGAATTCTTCGCGAATGCGTTCGACAACGCCCGGACGGATGCGAGACACCGCCTGCGGCGAGAATGGGCCGCGGACGCGCTCGGCGGCGGGGATTTTCTCCAGCTTTCCGCCGGCCAGCACCAGCATTTCATCCGGACGAATCTCGGGGACGCCAAGAGCCGCGATGCGCGCGCGAATCGCGGTCGTGTCCGCAACCGGCGACGAGCCCGCCAGCACGATGACCGTCAGCGCGCCGTCTTCGGCTGGAATGGGCCAGGCGCCGTCGCCAGGCGGAAGTCGCAAGCGAGTGACCGGCGCGGGCGACGCCTCGCCGGCCGCGCCGCCAACGGGATACACCACGTCGACCTCCCCCACCGCCGAGATAATCGCGACCAGCGGGTAGGACGGCCGCGAGAACTCGACCTCGCAATACAGGAGTTGCCCACTGCGCAGTGGAAACACCTGCTCCGCCGGCTGCGCCTGATCGGTCGAGCCGCCCGGAGGCGCGACCCAGAGGCGCAGCTCGCCGTACAGCGCCGCCGGCGGCATCGAGAACCACGCGACGAGGGCGACGATCGCGACCGCAAGCGCGGCGACCAGAACGAAGCCGCCGGCTGGTCGGCGGCGACGGTTAACGAGTGCGGGACGCGTCTCCTGTGCTTGCGGAGTGCCCGGCGGCGCGCCGGCGTGTGCGAGATCGCCGAAAGCGTCAACCAGCGCCCGGTCGAACGCCTCCGCCGAGGAATAACGCGCCGCCGGCGGCAGCGCACACGCGGTCCGCAGGATCGGCAGCAGCTCGCGGAACGCCGCCAGCCGCTCGGCGGGCGTGTCGCCCGGCGGGCGCAGCTCGGAATCGGGAAGGCGGCCGAGGACCAGTTCCGCCAGCACACGGCCGACGCAATACAAGTCGCCGCTCACGTCGACCACGCCGCCGGGGGGTGCGTACTCCGGCGTGTGGCCCTGCATCCCGGCGCTCTGCGTGTGCGCCAGCAGACCGATGTCCGCGAGTTTCGCGACGCCGCCCACGAACACGACGTTTGCCGGCTTCACGTCGCGGTGCAGCACTTCGGACGCATGCAACTGCTGTAAGCCGGCGAGAATGGCGCGAACGACTGCGACCGCTTCGTCCAGCGGCAACGCGCCGCGGCGGCGCAGATCGGATTTCAGCGTGCGCGGAACATAGTCGGCCGGGTCGAACGTCGCCGCGGCGGCCTGATATCCGTCCGCCAGCTCCATGACGTAGTACACGTGCGCGGCCGTCTCGCCGACGTGCCGCACGTCGATCAAGTGTGGGTGCCGGCCCGCCCAGGTCTCGTAGGTTCGCAGCCCGCGCAGCTCGGTCAGCGCCAGCATGTCCGGCGGCAGGAGCTTGATCGCGCGGTGCACGCCGTTACGCGCACGGGCGAGCCACACCTCGCCGAAACCGCCGCGATCGAGCGGGCGGATCAGATCGAAGTCGGGCACCTCCGGCATCTCGCGCCCGCCGATCAGGCGCCCGGCCGGGGCGCTCGTGTGCGTCGGGCCGCCATCCGGGGTCGCGAGTCGCGCGTCGCTGGAGCCGGCGGCGACGGCGCTATCCGAGTCGCGGCGGCGCTCGCGCAACGCGGCCAGCGGCGAGTTCTCGAGAAAGCCGTCGTGCGCGGCGGCCTGGTCGCCCGCGAGCAAGCGCATGACCGCCGCGTGCAGCTCGGGATCGCGGTCGCGCAGCGCCGCGAGCTGCGCGCCGCGCTGGGTCGCGCTCGCCGACGCGACCGCGAGGAACGCATCGTTCACCTGCTGCCAGCGGTCCGGGGTCATCGGGCGGCTCGCAACGTGGGCATCATGGTGCATCCGGAAAACGCGAGCGCAGCCACGCCCGCGCGATGCGAAAGTCGTTCTCGACCGTTCCGACGGAAACGTCGAGATGCTCCGCCGTTTCGGGCACGGACAGGCCGCCGAAAAATCGCAGCATCACGACGTCGTACTGCCGCTGGCTGAGGGTTCGGAGCGTCTCGAGAGCTTCGTCGAGGCCCAGCAAATCGACGCTCTGGTTTTCGATCTGCTCGACGATCGCGTCGAGCGGTTCGCGCGCGGCGGCGCCCCCGCCGCGCTTGGCCGCAAACCGCGCCCGGGCATGATCGACGAGCACCCGCCGCATGGCCTGAGCGGCGGCGGCGAACAGGTAGGCGCGGTCGCGCACATCGCGAAGCGCGTCGCCCTGCAGCAGGCGCAGCAGCGACTCGTTCACCAGCGCGGTGGGTTGCAGCGTGTGATCCGGCCGCTCGCGGCGCATGAAGCCGCCGGCGATGCGGCGAAGCTCCGCGTACACCGCGTCGATGAGGTGCTGTCGGGCCGCGGCGTCGCCGTCGCGCGCCAGCGCGATCCAGTGCGTGAGTTGAGTCTGCGCTTCGCCCATCTGACGGCCTCGTACGCTGCAATGCCGAAGTGCTAGACCGCCGCAGACTCCAGAGTAGCGGGCATGCGGCCGGCATGACAGTGCTCGCGGTCGCGCCGCGGCCCGCGGCGGCAGCAGCAGCAACATCTTGCCCGAAATGCACTTACATCGCGCGCGGACGCTTGCCCTGCGGCGGCGGCGACCTGCTCGCAGATTTCTCGGGGCGATTTTTCAGGGGTCGTGGGGCAGCCCTCGCAGGCATGGGTGTACGCGACACGACGAACGCACGCGACGCCCCCGCGGTGGGGTGTGCGTAGCGCGGACGCCGGTCGCGAGCAACTGAGCGGCTCAGCCGCAAGGAGTTGTCCCCATGACCAAGTCAATCGAAAGCAAGGCGAAGGCGGTCCTCGGAATCGCGCTGGCGGCTGCGATGCTGGTTGCACCGGCGCACGCCGGACGCGTCGGCGGTCCCGGTTCGGATCGCAAGGTGGTGGCGGCCGGCAGCTTCGTCTACTACCACGAGATGATCCGCGGCGGCGAGCGGACCAACATCACGCTGTCGGGCGACGGCGATTCGGACCTGGACCTGTTCGTGTTCGACGCGGCCGGCAACCTGATCGTGAAGGATGAGGGGCTGAGCGACCAGGCCGCGGTGTGGGTCTTCACGCCGACCACGACCACGATCCGCATCGAGGTTCGCAACGTCGGCCGGCTGGCCAACCTGTATACACTGTCGATCGACTAGGAAATCGATCGGCGGGCGGCGGCCGCACCGAGGGTCGCGCACAACGAGTGATCAGTCACGAAAGGCAGCGAGCGGCGTCGCCCATGACGCCGCTCGCTGTGTTTGTTGGCGCCGCCGCACGCGCGGCGACCAACCGTTTTCGACAAGCTTCGACTCGACAGCCGCACCCGCGCCCCGCGAAACTTCCTGCATTCGGGTCGAGACTCTGGTGGCCAAACTGAGCAGGAGACGGGCATGGCTAGGTTCCTGTGGCCGATCGGCTGGGCGGTGATTGCAGCGGTTCTCGCGGCGGGTACGGCGGATGCGCAGCCGGGCGCCGCGCCGCCGGCGACGGAAAAGTCGGACGCGCCGAAAGCGCCGTCGCCGCACTGGCCGCAGTTCCGCGGCCCGGGCGCCAGCGGCGTCGCGGACGGCCACGCGCTGCCGACGACGTGGGACGTAGCCGAGAACAAAGGCGTGAAGTGGAAAACCGAGATCATCGGCCTGGGCCACTCCGGCCCGGTGATCTGGGGCGATCGGCTCTTTGTGACCACCGCGGTCAGCGGCAAGAAAGACCCGCAACTCAAACACGGGCTATACGGCGACATCGTCCCGGTCATCGACGACACGGAGCACACGTGGCACGTCATCTGCCTGGACAAGAACACCGGCGCCATCCTGTGGAACCGGGAAGCCTTCAGCGGCGTCCCGAAGATCAAGCGACACACGAAAGCCACGCACGCCAACAGCACGGCGGCGACCGATGGCGAGCACGTCATCGCGTTCTTTGGGTCGGAGGGGCTGTATTGCTACACAGTTGACGGCGAACTGAAGTGGAAGAAGGACTTCGGCGTGCTCGACGCGGGCTATTTCGCCATGAAGAACGCCCAATGGGGTTTCGGCAGTTCACCGATCATCCACGACGGCAAAGTGATCGTGCAGTGTGACGTGCAGGACAACCCCTTCGTCGCCGCGCTGGACATCCGCGACGGTCGCGAACTGTGGCGCACGCCGCGGAACGAAGTGTGTACGTGGAGCACGCCCACGATCGTCCCGGCCGCCGCACGCACGGAACTGGTGCTTAATGGTTTCAAGCAGATCGCGGGCTACGACCCGGCGGACGGACGGCTGCTGTGGGAGATGCGCGGCACCGGCGACATCCCGACGCCGACTCCGGTCTACGCGCACGGCCTCATCTTTCTGCATAGCGCCCACGGACCGGGCTCGCCGATTTACGCGGTCCGGCCGGGCGGAAGCGGCGACATATCGCTGAGCGGCGACGAAACTTCCAACGCCTTCGTCGCGTGGAGCCGAAAGCGCGGCGGCCCGTATCAACCGACGGCGATCGCCTATGGAGACTACTTCTACACGGCGGACGACCGCGGCGTGCTGACCTGCTACGAGCCGCTGACGGGCAAGCAGGTATACCGGCGGCGAGTGGCTGACGGCGCCGGCGGCGGATACACGGCGTCGCCGATCGCGGGCGATGGCAAGCTGTACCTGACGAGCGAAGACGGCGACATCTTCGTGGTCAAGGCCGGACCGGAGTACGAGCTGCTCGCGCAAAACAAGCTCGGCGACGTGTGCCTGGCCACGCCGGCGATCTCCGCGGGCGTCGTTTACTTTCGCACGAAGGGGCAGGTTATCGCGATTGGGGAGTAGTGCGGCGCGGGGCCTGAGTCAGTTGCTGGAGCGGGCAGAATGCCCGCTCCACCCAGACAGCGATGTCCGCTCCACCCAGACAGCGATGTCCGCTCCACCCGGACAGCGATGCCTGCTCCACCGGGGCGCGGGCGAGACTAGAGCAGCGTTCCGCGCAGCACCGCCGCGGCAACGCCGAAGTAGATCGCCAGCCCGGTCACGTCGACGAGGGTCGCGACGAACGGCACCGAGCTGGCCGCCGGGTCGAAGCCGACACGCCGCATGATGAACGGCAGCATGCTGCCCATCAGCGTGCCGAAACTGACGACGCCAACCACGCTGACCCACACCGTCACGGCGATCAGCAGGACGTGCGGCCCGTAGTCGTACCACCCGGCCTGCTGCCAGAGCAGCACGCGCGCGAATCCGAACGCGCCCAGCCACGCGCCCAGCGCCAGGCCCGAGCGCAGCTCGCGACCGAACACCCGCAGCCAGTCGCCCAGTCGCAGCTCGCGCAGCGCGAGCGATCGGACGATCATCGTGGCGGCCTGCGAACCCGTGTTGCCGCCGCTGCTGATGATCAGCGGGATGAACATCGCCAGGATGACAGCCTGTTGCAGTTCATGCTCGAAAGCGGTCATCACGGTCGCGGTCAACATCTGCCCGAGAAACAGGACCGACAGCCAGCCGCCGCGCTTCCGCATCATCTCTGCGAAACCGACGTTCAGGTATGGCGCGCCGAGCGCCTCGCTGCCGCCCAGCTTCTGAATGTCCTCGGTGGCCTCTTCCTGCACGACGTCGACGACGTCGTCTACGGTAATGACGCCGCGCATCCGGCCGTCGGCGTCGACGACAGGAACGGCGGTGAGGTCCTGCTCGGCGAACACCCGCGCGACCGTCTCCTGATCGGCGTCTTCCTGCACGCTGACGACCTCGCGGCGCATCACGTCCGCCACCAGCCGCTCCCCGCGCGCCGAGAACAGCTCGCGGAAGGAGATCACGCCCAGCAGTTTCTGGTCGTTTCCGAGCACGTAGGCATAGTAAAACGTCGCCAGATCGGACTGCGTCTGGCGGCGCAGGTAGCGAATCGCCACGTCGACCGTGACATCCGGCCGCACCCGCGCGAAACGCGGGTTCATCAGCCCGCCGGCTTCGTCCTCGGCGTAGGCCAGCAGCGCCTGCGTCTCGCGGCGCGTCGCGTCGTCGAGCAGCCCTTCGAAGCGCTCGCGATTCTCGGCCGGCAGTTGCTGCAACAGGTCGGCGGCGTCGTCGGGCGCCAGGACGCGCATCCAGACGCCCGCCTCGGCGGCCGAGAACCCCAGCAACAGCGCGGCCTGGTCAGCGCTGGAGAGCCCGTCGAAGAAGTCGCGCGACTCGCCGGCGGGCAACAGACGAAAACCGTCGACGCGCTCCTCATCCGACAGCGCGTACCAGACTTCGCGAAGCGACTCGGCGTCCAGGCGGTCAATCGTGTCGGTCGCCACGGTGACACTCTCCCGATCCCGGACCCTCGCAGGCGGTCCGCGTGTGTTCATGGGTGCGCGAGGGAGACATGGCCGGCCGCTGCGGGCGAGCCGGCGAACTGCGGAGCCGCGGTGCGCCCCGCCGCGACTACTCCACCTTCAAAGCGCGCTTCAGGATCTTCCCGGTCGGCCCGCGCGGAAAGTCGGTGCGGATGTATACGTCGCGCGGCGCCTTGTAGCCCGCCAGCCGGTCGCGGCAGAAGCCGCGCAGCTCGGTCTCCGTCGCGGTCGCTCCATCCTTGAGCAGCACGAACGCGATCGGAAGCTCTCCGCGCAGATCATCACGAACGCCGATGACCGCGGCCTCCGCCACCGCCGGATGCTCGGCGAGCACGTTCTCGATCTCCCGCGGAAACACGTTCTCGCCGCCGATGATCAGCATTTCCTTGATGCGCCCGGTGATGTGCACGAAGCCGTCGGCGTCGACGTGTCCCATGTCGCCGGTGAAGAGCGCGCCGCCGCGCACCGCCGCCGCGGTCTCGCGCGGTTTGTTCAGATAGCCCTGCATGACGCAGTGGCCGCGAATCACGAGCTCGGCGTCCTTGCCGGCGGGCAGCTCCCGGCCGGTTTCGTCGCATGCGGCGACGTGGATGCCCGGCAAGGTAGTCCCCACCGATCCCGCGCGGTGCGCCCACGGCAGGTTGATCGCCACAACGGGCGAGGTCTCGGTCAGGCCATAACCCTCCATCAGCGTCACTCCGAAGCGGGCGTGAAACGCCGCTGCGACGCGCGCGGGCAGCGGCTCTCCGCCGCTGACGGCCAGCCGAAGCGTCGAAAAATCAGCCGGCTCGGCGCTCTTCATCTGGGCCAGCGCGGCGTACATGCTCGCGACCGCCATGAAGATCGTGACGCGTTTCTCGCGGATGGTCTCCAGGATCGCCGCCGGGCTGAAGCGCGGCACGTAGTAGACGGTCGCGCCGAGCGTGAGCGGGATCACCGTCATCGCGGTAAAGCCGAAGCTGTGGAACTGCGGCAGCACGCCGAGAAAGACCTGATCGGCGTCCATCCGCGCGTGTTGTATGCAGGCGTGCGCGTTCATCTGCAGGTTGTTGAAGCTCAGGCAGACGCCCTTCGGGTCGCCGCTGGTGCCGCTGGTGTAGAGCACGACGCCCGTGTCGATCGGCGCGGCCGCCGGGGCGGCCGCGGCGGCGGGAACCAGCGTTCGCCCGTCCAGGATCAGGGTGCGAAGCGGCGTGCCCGCGAAGGCCGGTGCGAAGCGCTCGATCGTGAGCACCAGATCGATGCCGGAATCGGCGATGATCTTGCGAAGCTCCTCCGGCGCCAGCAGGAAGTTGAGCGGCACCGGCGTCTTGCCGGCATACCACGCCGCGAAAATCGAGACCGCCGCCGCGGCGGAAGTCGGCGCCATGATGCCGATGCGCGGCTGCTGCGACAGCGCGGCGACCTGCGCGGCGAGTCCCGCGGCCACGGCCCGGAAGCTCTTGTAGTCCAGCGCCAGGCTCTGATCCACGGCAGCCGGCTGATCGGGATAGGTCGCCGCCGCGCGTTCGAATTCATCGAGCAACGGGTGCATTTGCGCGCCTCCACACTTGGGAACCGGCGCGAATCATAGTCGCCCCGTTGCTCGCCGCCGACCCGGCCACCGCGTGGAGCGCCTGCAGCCGCAGTCGCTTGCCGGGCCGAGTCCAAACGCAGAAGCGGACAACGTTCGGCTGTTGTCCGCTTCCGCTTCTGACCTCGACTGCTTCGCGATCGAGCGGCCGCTTAGCGTCGCACGCGCCGCCGCGAGGTCGTCAGCCCGACCACCGAGAGCGACAGCAACATCCCGGCGCTCATCGGGCACAGCGAGGAGCCGATCGGAAGGTCGAACTCGTCGATGTTCGGCGTGTCATATCCCGCATCGTGATCCGCCCCGTCGCTGCCATCGTCATGCGGCCATGCGTCATCATCGCGCCCCGGCGGAACCGGGGTCGGGTCCGGCGCGTCGTTGCCGACCATGTCCGGCGCGGGTGCAGGAAGGGGTGTCGGAGCCGCTCCGCCGCTGAATACTCCCATGTCCGCCCGGCGGTCGCCGGCATCGGCATTGTCGACCGGGCTGGCGGGGTCGCCGGCGTCGATGCAGGGCGATCCGGCGGCAAGCCGGTAGTCGTTCGTGCCGGCGCTGACGAACCGCGGATCGGCCGAGATGTTTCCGACGCCGCTCATGCGCTCCTGCGAGTTCGTGTAGGTCACCCGGAGCGTGGCTGTGCCGTCCGTGGCGAAGTCGTCGCCGCCGTTGTTCCAGAAGATGCTGTTCGTGACCGTCACCTCGGAGAGGTTCTCAACCTGAAGGCCGTTGCCGCGAATCGCGGTCGCGCACAGGTTGCCGACCACCGTGCACTGGCTGATCGTCGCCCGCGAGCCGATACCGTCGCCGCCGTCTACCGCGATCGCCGAGACGGCTTCGCAACCGGCGGCCGACAGATTCCCAAATATCAACTCGTGGTGGATGTTGGCGGTCGCGCCCTCGTCGATGAACTCCGCCGCACCGTAGGCCGCCGCGAAGTTCTCGCTCAGCACGTTGTATGACAGCTCGGCCACGTTGCTGGCGCCGAACACGATCAGCCCACCGCCCCACCCGTAGCCCAGATCGCGGCCGATCTCGTTCCGGCGGAACACGTTTCGGGTGATGACCGTGTTCGCTGCGGCTACATACAGCCCGCCGCCGTGATCGCCGACGCCCACGTTGCTCTCGATCGTGTTTCCCTCGATCCGCACCGCCTGGCCGAAAGCCGACACGCCGCCGCCGCGCCCGGCGACGTTGCGCCGAATCGTGTTGTTCATGATCGTGGCGCTGCCGGCGTTGGTGACGTGAATCCCGCCGCCGAAGAAGTAGTCCGCCGCCTCATTTGCTCGGCGCAAGTCATTATCTTCAATGGTGTTATTGGAAATCACGGGCGAGCCGTCGCTGCTGTAGATGCCGCCGCCGTGATAGCCGTAGGGCAGTTCCTGGGTGCTGCCCGTGCCGCCGGTGATGCGGAAGCCGTCGATCGTCGCGTTCGCGCCGATCAGGTTAATCACGGCGTCGTTGCCGAGGCCGCGAAGCGTGGTCGTGTTCCGACTCAGATCGCGCGTCCAATCCGCGGCGTAGCCGCCTTCGAGAACGACGGCCTTGGCGGCGACGCGGATGTTCTCGGCGTAAGTACCTGCGGCGACGCGAATTACGTCGCCATCGACCGCCGCATCGACGCCGGCCTGCACCGTGCGAAACGGAGACTGCCGCGACCCGTTCCCGCCCGCCGCGCTGCTCCCGTTAACGAAAAAATCCGCGGCCGGCGCGACGGGCGCGAAAGCCAGCAGTCCGACGAAGCTCACACCCGACCATCGATTGCACATCGCCGTTTCTCCTCGGTCGTGGTCGCCGCCGGTTGTCGGCGGCTGACTCGGCCCTGCGATCGAAGCGACGCGGCGCCGGTTCCTACACGCATCCGCTACGGAATCGCGGGAAAGGAGTGAGAACGGCCGAACGCGAACCGCCGGCGGCGCGACTTCGCGCAGAAACACGCGGCGCCGCGTGTGTCCGGGTCGGCGTTCGTCGCCGAGTAGAGAGACGCGGCCGTCCGGCGGCGCCGGCCGGGCGCCGTGCCGGCGCCGCTACCCCGTATGTTGCCGCAGATGCGGCTGGTCCGTGACGATCGAGGAGACAGAGAATGGTCTGGAATCGTAAGTCCTCCTGGAGTATCGCTGTGCTGGCGGCGCTGACCACGAGCGCATTCGCGGACACCCCCGGAGACGCCGACGGCGACGGCGACGTGGATTTCGACGACTTCGCGCTGCTCGCGCTCTGTCAGTTTGGGCCGGACATTCCATCCATACCCGTCTGTCAGGAGTTTTATGACGCCGATTTTGACGGCGACCTCGACATTCGCGACGTCGGCGCGTTTCAGCGATGTTTCAGCGGCGCGAGTCTACCCGCCTTTCCGGATTGCGCGCCGCACACAGTGCGACTCGATGGCGACTGCCTGCACGTCATCGGTACGACCGCCAGCTCGAACCTGGCGCTGCGCCTACGAGCCGCACAGCCGTCGGTACTGGAAATCGACGTGGGAAACGACGGAAGCATCGAGTTCGGCTTTGATCGCAGCTTGTTCACGTGCATCGTGATTGACGCCCGCGGAGGCGACGATCAGATTCTCATCGACGAAACCAACGGCGTCTTCACCGACACCGAGGCCACGACCGTTCGCGGCGGCGTCGGCGACGACACCCTGACCGGCGGCAGCGGCCCGGAGACCTTCGACGGCGGACCGGGCGAAGACGTTGCGCAACTTGGCGGCGGGAGTGATGTGTTCATCTGGGACTTCGGCGGCGAAAGCGACTTTGTAGAAGGCGGCGACGGCATCGACACGGTGCGGATCAACGGCAGCAACGCTGCGGAAGCCTTCACCGTCACCGCGAATGGCACACGCGTACGCTTCGACCGCCTAAACCCCGTGCCATTCGCCCTCGACATCGGCGCGTGCGAGCAACTTGTGTTAAGCGCCAACGGCGGAAACGACAACCTGGCGTGTACCGGCAATCTGGCCGCGCTGATTCAGATCACCGCCGATGGCGGCGCGGGCGACGACACCCTGCTGGGCAGCAACGGCGCGGACGTGCTGCTCGGCGGCGACGATGACGACTTCATCGACGGCAACCAGGGCGCCGACATCGCCCTGCTGGGCGCAGGCGACGATACGTTTCAGTGGGATCCCGGCGACGGCAGCGACGCGGTCGAGGGCCAGGCGGGACACGATATCGTGACTTTCAATGGGTCAAACGCCGCTGAGATTTTCGAGTTCGCCGCTAACGGAGCGCGACTGCGCTTCACGCGAAACATCGGAAACATCGTCATTGACGGCGAAGACGTCGAGCAGTTCGACCTGCGTACGCTCGGCAGCGCCGACGCTGTCACCGTCAACAGCCTGAGCGGGACGGACGTGACCGCGATCAACGTCGAACTCGCCGGAACCATCGGCGGCGGCGGCGGCGATGCGCAGCCGGACAGCGTGATCGTGAACGCGACCAGCGAGTCCGACACCCTGACTGTCGCCGGCAGCGGCACGGCGGCGACGCTGGCGGGCATGACGGCGATTCTGAACATCACGTCGGCGGAGGCCGCGCTCGACCGCATCACGATCAACGCGCTGGGCGGAGATGACGTGGTGAGCGCGAGCGGCCTGGCCGCGGGCGTGGTGGCTCTCACGCTCAATGGCGGACTCGGCGACGACGAACTGCTCGGCAGCGCCGGCGGCGACCAACTGAACGGAGACGACGACAACGACACGATTACCGGCGGCCCCGGCGGCGACACGGTGCTGCTCGGCGCCGGGGCCGACGCGTTCATCTGGAGTCCGGGCGACGAGACGGACCTGGTTGAGGGCGGTGACGGCGTCGACACGGTGGAGATCAACGGCGCCGACGAGTCGGAGGCGTTTACGACCACGGCGAACGGCACGCGCGTGCGCTTCGACCGAATCAGCCCCGTACCGTTCGCGCTCGACATCGGCACATGCGAACAGCTCGTGTTGAACGCCAACGCCGGCGATGACAGCCTGGCGTGCACCGGCAACCTGGCTGCGCTGATCCGGATCACCGCCGATGGCGGCGCGGGCGACGACACTCTGCTGGGCAGCAACGGGGCGGACCTGCTGCTCGGCGGCGACGACAACGACTTCATCGACGGCAATCAGGGTCTCGACGTGGCATTTCTCGGGAGCGGCGATGACACGTTCCAATGGGATCCGGGCGACGGAAACGATACTATCGAAGGCCAGGCCGGCCACGATACGGTGAGATTCAACGGATCGGCCGGCTCGGAGGTCTTTGAGTTCTCGGCGAACGGCGCGCGGCTGCGCTTCACGCGCAACCTGGGCAACATCGTCCTGGACGCCGACGCCGTTGAAGAATTCGACCTGCGCACGCTGGCCAGCACCGATGCCGTCACGGTCAACAGCCTGGTCGGCACGAGTCTCGGACTCATCCACATCGACCTCGCCGGGACGCTGGGCGGCGCCAGCGGCGACGCCGCGGCCGACGCGATCACCATCAACGGAACAAACGGCGCCGACACGATCGAGGTTCGGTCCACCGGCGGCGCGGTCGAAGTGTCGGGTTTGTCCGCCCTCGTGCGCGTCACGCGCCCAGAGTCGGCCACCGATACCCTGACGATCAACGGCCTGGGCGGCGCGGACACGATCACGCCGGATGCCGGTGTTCCGCTGCTCATCGGCCTGATCGCCAATCCGTAGGTTTGCAGCAGCGCGGCGAGGTGGAGGCGGGTTGGGGTGGGCAGATTGCCGGCGCCCAGTGAGAAATGCCGATTGGGCGGGCGGAGTGCCGCCCCACTCTGGATACCGCGACCACTCCTGAGGCGCGCATCGCCGCCGCAACGGCGAACATGGTTTGAAGTGCGGATCGCAAGTCGGTAGACTCGAACTGACGTTCGAGGCCGAGGGCATTTCGTGGGCGATCCCGCAACCGCATCCGAGAGCAGTCTGGTCGCGTCAGCCGTCGAAGGCGACGAGGACGCACTCACCGAGTTGCTCCGCCGGCACACTCCATCCATGCGCGGCCAGTTGGCGGCGGCGATCTCGAGCAAGTGGCAAGCGGCCCTGGACGTGGACGACGTGCTCCAGATCACCTACCTGGAGATGTTCCTGCGGATTCGCGCGTTCAAGGCCGACGCGGCCGGTACGTTCTCCGGGTGGTTCGCGCGGGTCGCGCACAACAATCTGCGCGACGCCATCCGCGAGCTCGAGCGCCGCAAGCGGCCCCCGGCCGAGCGCCGCGTGGGCGGCGACGAGTTCACCACCGCCGTCAACCTGCTCGATGAACTCGGCTGCACGACCACCACCCCCAGCCGCCACGCGGCGCGGCACGAAGTTAGCGCCGCGGTGTACGGTGCGGTCGATCGGCTGCCGCCGGACTACAGCGCCGTGGTGCGCCTCTACGATCTGCAAGGTCTTTCCGCGGCTGAGGTTGCGTCGCAACTACAGCGCTCCGAGGGGGCCGTCTACATGCTTCGCTCGCGGGCGCATGATCGCCTGCGCGAGATGCTGGCGGCGGATTCGCGCCTGGCCGGCGCGTGAGTGCGCGGCAGCGTCCGACGCTAGTCGCTTCGGCGGGCGCTGCCGCGGGTGAACACCCGGACCGAGCGCCCCAGACGCACGCTGCCCGGAGCCAGTCAGCCCATGGCCAATCAAAAAAACGACCTGGACCTGATACTCGGAGCGCGGCAGCAGGCAGCCCACGCCCGCCGCTCGTCGAGCGGCCCATCGGACGCGCCCACCAGTGCAGCGGCGAGTGAAAACACAGCGGGCAGCCTGGCGGCGAGTTTTCTTCCTCAGTACGAGGGCTTCGACGAGGTTCATCGCGGGGGCCAGGGCGTCGTGTACCGCGCCCGCCATCGCTCGTCCGGCCGCGTGGTCGCCATCAAGGTGCTGCGCGAGGGACCGTTCGCCAGCGCCGCCGATCGGCTGCGATTCGAGCGCGAGGTGCAGATTCTCGGCAGCCTGCGGCACCCCAACATCGTCGCCATCCACGACAGCGGCTCGGCCGGCGGCTTCTTCTACTACGTGATGGATTTCGTGGACGGCGCGCCGCTCGATCGGGCGCTGGCCGGTCTGCTCTGCACGGCGACGCCCGCCGCGCCGATCGCCCGCGCACAGTTGCAGGAGACGGCGCGGCTGTTCGCCGAGATCGGTGAGGCGGTGAACGAGGCCCATCTGCGCGGCGTGATTCACCGCGACCTCAAGCCGGGGAACATTCTCGTCGCGTCGCAAGACCCGGCGACGAGCGCGAGCCGCGATGGCAGCGCCTCCGCCGTGCCGCGCAGCGCCGCCCCGGGCGGGGGCGCGGCGCGGCTCGCGCCGAAAATCCTCGACTTCGGCCTGGCGCGGCCCATCAATCCCGAGGGCGACTCGGGCGGGGCCCGGCTGATGACGCAGACCGGTCAGTTCATCGGCTCGCTGCCCTGGGCCAGTCCGGAGCAGGTCGAGGGTCGCCGCGCCGGGCTGGACCTGCGGACGGACGTCTATTCACTGGGTGTGTTGCTCTATCAGGGACTCACGGGCGTGTTCCCGTACGACACGACCGGCCCGATCCGCGAGGCGATGGATCGCATCGTGAATGAGGCGCCGCCGCCCCCGAGCACGCGGCGACGGGGCATCGACCGCGAGCTGGACGCGATCGTTCTGCGGTGCCTGGCGAAAGAGCCCGCCCGTCGCTATCAGAACGCCGGCGACCTGGCGCGCGACCTGCGCCGCTACGTGGCCGGCGAGGCGATCGACGCGCGGCGCGACAGCGCCCTTTACGTGCTGCGCAAGCTCGCAAGCCGCCACCGCGCCGCGTTGCTCGCAATCGGCGGCATCGCCACGACGGTCGCCGCCGCGCTCGCAGGATTGAGCGTAATGTACGCCCGCCAGGTGGAGCTCACCGCGCGGGCCGAAGAACTGGGTCGGATCGCCGCCGCGGAGCGCGATCGCGCCAACACCGCGGCCGAAGACGCCCGGCGGAAGTTCCGCCTGGCGCGCGAGACGACCGAGTTTCTGCTCGAGGAGTTCTCGAGTCGCCTGAGAAGTCTGCCGGGCAGCGCCAAGCTGCGCCGCGAGCTGCTGACCGAAGCGTATGAGCGTTACGAGAAACTGGCCGAGGATCATGGCGACGACCCCGGCCTGGCGCTGGACCGCGTCCGCGTGCGCGACAATCTCGGCGGAATCGCCGCCGAGCTGGGGCGCGTGGCCGAAGCCACGGCGCACTACGAAGCGGCGCTCTGCTGGGTCGAGACTCTGGCGGCCGACCAACCCGACAACTGGCGGGTGATCGCGTCGCATGCCGCGATCTATAACTCGCTCGGCGATCTGGCGATGCGGCAGCAGGACGTCGAAGCCGCCGAGTCGCACTACCGGCGGCACTACGAGATCAATCTGAAGCTGCTCGACATCGACCCCGGTTCGGAGGGTTTTCGCCGCCGCGTGGCGATCGCGTGCGACCGGCTGGGCGTGGTCTCATCGAGGCTGGGGCGGCCGGAGGAAGCAGCCGGCTGGCAGAGGGAGGCGCATGCGCTGATGGAGGCGCTGTGGATCGCCGATCCGAACGACGCGACTCGCTGCCACAGCGTCGCGAGCAGCCACAATCGCCTGGGCGACCTGGCGCGGCTGCGCGGCGATCTGCCGGCGGCGGCGGCACACTTCGAGCAGGCGCTTGCTTTCTGCGAAGAACTGCTCGCGCAGGTGCCTGACAACCCCAGCTACACGTGGACGCAGTCGTTCGCGTTCGAACGCCTCTCCGTCGTAGCCGAGCAGCGCGGCGACAAGGAGGCCGCGCGGAACTGGGCCGACCAGATGTTCGGGGCCAAGGAACGGCTGGCGACGGGGTCGCCCGATCACCCGACCTATCGCTATGAGCTGGCGCTGGCGGGGCTGCGCGTGGCGCGGCTGGCGGCCAACCAGCGGCCCACCGTCGCCCGAGCGCATGTGCACGAGGCGCTCGCGGCGCTCGAAGAGCTCTGCGAAGCCGAGCCGCAGAACCCGGCGTACCGCAGCGCTCGCGAAGCCGCGCGGGCCCAGCTCGCGGAGATACCGTAAGGCGGGTCTCATGCGAAACGCGAGCAGCCCGCCGCCCGGACCGCGGTCCGCGCGCCTCGCTACGGCTTCACGTAGATCGCGGTGGCGTTCACCACCATGGTCTTCTCGTCCGGCTTGAGCGCCACGGTGCCTTTGACAACCACTTCAGCCAGCGGCTTGAGCCCCTTGGCGTTGTTCAGGCCGCGCTTCAGCGGTTTGCCCTGCCCGTCGACCACCTGAATCGTCGTCGTCTTCGCAGTGATGTCCTGCTGCGGCTCGCAGCACGCGTCCCACGGCGTCGGGCAGTGATCGTCGCCGCGGTCTGAGCACATCGGCAGCGACTTGTCGGCCAGCAGAAACATCGCGCGGCTTTCGACAAACGGCTCCAGTTGTCCCCCGATGCGACCGACGAGCACCACCGCATCGCCGACCGCCGCCTGTTTCTTGACATCCGCCACCGGTTTCGCGTCCGCCGGGGGCGTCGAAACGAACAACTCGGCGGGCAGCGCGACCTCCGCCGCCGCCGGGTTCTCAGCCTTGCCGCCGGCGGCGCCGCGCTGGCCGTCGCATCCCGCCAGCACGGCTAATCCCAGAATCGCAGCAGCCCGCAGCGCGCAACAAGCTCGGAACATCGGATTCTCCTCAGCTCACTCGTAGGGCGGCGCGCGTCGCACGCGCCGCAGAACATGCCGAATCGCAGCAAGAACCGGCGCGGTGGCATTCACACGCCCGACTCGCGGCACCTATACCGCGCGCAGCGCGTCCTTGACCGGCACGCGCAGACAGCGCCATGCCGGCGGCAGCGCCCCGATCGCGCCGAGCAGCAGCCCGCTGGCCAGCCCGACGGCCACGACCGGTGCATCCACTACTAATCCAAACGCACCCATCGAAAAACGCACCGCCAGACCATCAAGCAGCAGCATCGCCAGCAATGTGCTGAGCAGCGCCCCGGCGGCCGTCGTCAACACCGCTTCCTGAAGCAGGCTGAGCAACACGGCCAGCCGCGAAAATCCGAGGGTCTGCAACGTCGCCAGCTCGCGGATGCGCGACGCGAACGCGGCGTAGAGCGTGTTCAGCCCGCCGAACAGCCCACCCAGCGCCACCAGCCCGGCCGTGACCATTACCATCGTGCGAATCGGACCGAAAAAATCGCGGAGTCGTGCGTAGTACGCCGCTTCCGGCAGCGCCACGATCTCAAGATCGAGGCGCTGCTTGCAGAACGCGTCGACGTCGTCGAATTCCGCCTGCCCGAGAGTGGCCACGACGCACGAGAGCGTGGTGCGTTTCGTGGCGGTCATCAGGTCGGCCAGCGGAAACCAGATTTCCGATTCCATCACCGAGCCGGGCGCGGCGAAACGGCCGCTGATCGTCCACGCCCGATCGGCGAACCAGATCTGCCGCCCCACCGCCAGCTCCGCTTCGCTGACACCGAGGCGCGTCGCGGCCAGCGCACCGACCATGACTTCGTCACGGGCCGTCTCCGGCGGGCGGCCTGCGATCATCTGGACGCGGTCGTGCACCAGCAGCGCCGTCGGCGTCGCGCCGCGCAGCACCGCCTGAAGCTCCGCCGGCGCGTCTCGCCGCAACCGAACGACCAGCGCCATCACGACTTCCGGCGAGACGTACGCCTGTCCCAGCCGCGTGCGCAGGCCGGGCACCGTGGCACGCAGCAGATCGCCGACGCTGGCGGGAATCTCGCTGCGCTCCAGACTCTCTTCGCTGCCGGCGCCGAGGACGATGACGTTGCCGGCGCTGCCGCCGGCGCTCAGCCCGCGGTTCATGCCGCGTACGAACGCGGCCGCCGCCAGAAGCAGCCCGATCAAGAGCGTGCTGCCCAGCAGCATGGCGACGAGGCGGCGGGGCGAGCGGCCCAGGTTTCTTACGGCGTATTCGAATGGTATCAGGCGCATCTGCGGCGGCTCCTCACACGGCCCGGAAGCACGCGGCGATCGGCCGCCGCGCGGCTTGAATCGCGGGGGTCAGACTCGCCAGCACGCCGAGCGCAACGGCGATGGCCATGCCCTGAACGAATACGGCGGGGCTGGTCGAAACGCCGATGCTGACACCCTCGACCGACAGCGCGAAACGCGTCCAGCGCAGGAACAGCGCCGCCAGGATCGTGCCCAGCAATCCGCCGGCGACGCTCAGCAGCAGTCCCTCGGCGAGAATCAACCGGCCGATGAGGTGGCCTTTGTAACCGAGCGTCTGCAGCACGGCGTGCTCGCGCACCCGGTCCATCACGGCCAGCGCGATCGCGTTGCCGACCAGCGCCAGGACGGCGATCAGGCAACCCCATCCGAGCCACTGCGTGAACCCGATGATCTCCAATACGTCGCGTGCGGCGCTCGCGACGAAGGCTTTCTCGCTGCGCGTGTGCGTCGGCTCCGCGTCGGAGACGAACTCGGCGTCGATGGCCGCGGCGACGGCGTCGAGATGATCGGGGTCCGCCACGCGGACGTTGAATTGCGTCACGACGCCGCCTTGAACACTACCCGACGCCGCCTGGATGAACGCCAGATGTGCGTACGCGACGTTCTGGTGGTGCGGCTCGTCGGAGTGGACGACGCCGGCGACGTATGCGCGGATGTTGACCGCCTCAAAGCTGTCGCCGACGCGCAGGCCGCGGCGCTGGGCGAGCGCGTCTCCCAGGATGACCGCGTCCGTCCGGCGGCGCCACTCCTCGAAGGAACCGTCGATCAGCTTCAGGCCGCCGCCGAAGGTGCGCTCGAACTCCTCGACCGGCACGCCGCGAAATGTGACTACGTCGAGGCTGGTGCGGCAGTTCGTGACCACGATTTTCATGGGCACGACGCTGGCGACGCCGGCGATCTGGCGGATGCGCGGGGCGTACGACTCCGGCATGCGGCTGGCGAAGGGGCAATAGCGGTCCTTGCGATAGACGACGAGCGTGTTGTCGCTGGCGGCCGTCCGCGTGGCCAGCTCGGCGCCGGCCCGCATGGCCTGCACGCCGCAAAAAAGGAACATCGCGACGGCCACACCCGCGAGCGTGAGCACGCTGCGCGTCGGGTGTCGCACGATCTGCTTAAGGGCGTAAGGCACAAACCTCGGCGACAACATGAAAACCTCCAATTCACTCCGGTGGCCGCAGCCCAGTCCAAGGGCATCCAGCCGGTCATGTATTCGGCATCAGCATTCGAGCTTGTGAACTATCTGGTTTCACTTGCTCTCTTGAGCGCTTCGCGAGTGCTTCGGGCGGGCAGAATGCCCGCCCCACCCATAAGAGTCACAAGCTCTCCGACCGGTGAACTCTTTGTGGCACCGGTCTGCGACCGGTGTTTGTCTTTGCGGGTCTTCGACCCGCCCCGCGCCCGCGCAGTGCATCTATGTCGCCGGCGCAAGTTCTCGCGGCGCGCTGCTTCCCGCCGGCCGCTCCGCCGCCTCCACCAGTTTCCCCTTCTCCAGGTGCAGCGTCCGCTTCGCATAGGTTGCCGTGCGATGGTCGTGCGTGACCATCAGCAGCGTCTTGCCCAGCTCGCGATTGAGCCGCAGCAACAGATGCATGACCGACTCCGCCGCCGCCGCATCCAGATCGCCCGTCGGCTCGTCCGCCACGATGATGCGCGGATCGGTCACGATCGCGCGGGCGATCGCGACGCGCTGCTCCTGCCCGCCGGAGAGTTGCCGCGGATAGTGGTCGTGGCGGTCGTTCAACCCTACCAGCGAGAGCGCCAGCGCGACGCGCTCATGCCGCAGCCTCCGCGAGAGCGGATGAAGCAGCAGCGGCAGCTCGACGTTCTCGTACGCCGTCAGCGTCGGGATCAGGTTGTAGAGCTGGAAGATGTAGCCGATGTAGCTGCTGCGCCACGCGGCCAGCCGCGAGCGCGACATGCCGGCCAGTTCGTGGCCGTCGATTCGCAGGCTGCCCGAGGTCGGGGAGTCGATCCCGGCGATCAGGTTCAGCAGCGTCGTCTTGCCGCTGCCCGACGGCCCCATCAACGCCAGGAAGTCGCCCTCATCAACCTCCAGATTCAAATCCGAGAGCGGCAGGATGCGCAGCTCGCCCTTCTGATACGCCCGCGTCAGGTTGCGGCACTCGATCAGCGCCATTACTGCGGCCCTCCTTCGTGATGCCCCGCGACGGCTTCCGTCTCGCCGACGATTCGCACGCTTCGACCGTTCGACAGCCCCGGCGGCGCGTCGGCGATCAGGCGGTCGCCCGGGCTCAGGCCGCTGGCGATCTCGATCCAGCCCTCCAGCCGCGCGGCGCCGAGCGTGACCGGCTGGTGCACGGCCGCTTCGCGCACGCGATCCGCCAGCCAGACGAACGCGTCGCCCGAACCGCGCCGCTCGACGAGCGACTCCGGCACGAAAATCCGCGGCGACGGCGCGCCGCCCGACTCCTTCGCCTCGGCCAGGAAGCGCACCCGCGCCAGCATCTCGGGTTTCACCTCGGGCGTCGGATCGTCGATCTGCACTTTGATCTGCAGCGTGTTTTTCTGAATATCGGCCTCGTGCACGACGCGCGTCACGACCCCGCTGAACACGCGGTCGGGAAGCACGTTGACGACGATCTCCGCTCGCTGCCCGACGCCGACCGCGGCGACCTCGCCCAACGGCACATCCGCCCGGACCTGCAACTGGCGCGGATCATAGATGCGCACAACCTGGGCTGATTGCGCCATGTCGCTGTCGAGCATCAGCTTGGAGCCGGGCGCGACCAGCCGTGCCGCCACGACGCCGGCAACCGGCGCGCGCACCTCGGTTCGTTCGAGGGTGAGCCGGGCCTGATCGACGCTCGCTTCGGCCCGCAGGATCGCCGCGCGGGCCGCTTCGCGCTGCGCCTGCGACTGCGCCAGCGCCTGTGTCTCGCCGATCCGCAGCCGCAAGTTCTCCGCGGCCGCGACGTGGTCGGCCTGCGCCGCTGCGATCTGCGCCGTCAGGATCGCCTCGCGGGCGCGCGTGGCCTGCACCTTGGCTTGCTGCGCGTCGAAGCGCTTCTGCGCGCGAATCAGCTCGATGGCGCTGGCCTCGCCGGTGGCTTGCAGCGGTTCGATCCGCCGCAACTCGGCCTCCAGTTCGGCGGCCAGCGCCTCTTCCGCGGCGAGTTCGGCCGGCCAGCGCGTCAGTTCCGCGCGGCGCTCGGCCAGCATCGCCTGCGCTGCGGCGACGGCGCGGGTCAGGTCGACGGGATTGTCCCAGGTGCGCTGCGCGGCGTCGGCCTGCGCCTCGGCCGCGATCAGGGCGGAGCGCCGCTCCGCCAGTTCGGCCTCGGCCGCCCGCAGCGCCAACCGCGCATCCGCGTCGACGAGTCGGGCCACGACTTGACCGGCCTCCACCGGCTGGCCTTCGAGCACCAGGACTTCGGCCACGATTCCGCTAATCAGCGCCGAGGCCGAATGCGCGAACGGCGCGGCTTCCACCCAGCCGGGGGCTTGCACGGTCGTGCTGCCTGCCGCCGCCGCGACACCGCTGCGCACCATGACGGGCACGACCTGCACGGGCACGCGCGGCGCGAGCGCGTCGCGCGCGGCGTACGCGAGTACACCAATGGCGCCGCCCAGGATCAGACCCGGCACGAGGATGCGGGTAGTCCAGCGCCGCCGGGGCGGCCCGATGGATGTCGCCGCGAGCCCGTCGCGCGGCGCGGATACGTCGCTCGAAGCGCGCCCGGGGCGGCTCCGATCGGCTCGTGCGGAGAATATGGAGAGATCAGGTGTCTGCACCTGCATGGGAGAATCCTTGCTTGATGAGCGTATCCTGGCGAGCCCGGCGCACCTGCGCGCGTCGATGCGGCCAATCGACGCTCGCGATCAACGCGGACGTAGTGCGGCCCGGTCGCTCCGCCGGGGTTCGCCGCAGAGGCGCGCTTTGCGAATCGATCGCCGATCGCTTGCGCTAGCGCGTCGCCGCGCGATAGCGCCGGAATTCAGCCGATCGCTGCGCGGAGGGGCGCATTGCCCGTGCGCGCCGCTGCGCCAACCCGACCCATAGTTTTCGTGATTTCGAAGAAGCTCTACAGCGTGAATGGCGGGCGAGGAGGGTGAAACACGCCGCGGGTGGTCAGCGACTCCGGCGGCAAATCGGAGCGATGACAAGCGCGACCAACGATCGCGACCGCTTCGCCGCAGCAGACCGGCTCGCTGGGCGCGGGGGCTTTCGCGCAACAAGGCGACGGGCACGAGCAGAACGGGGCTTGAGTCTCGCGCGGGTCACCGGTCTTGCCCGGCTCCGATGGCGAGATGGGTTGCGCCGCCGGACGCCCGCAGCAGCAACTCGCCCTCACGACGGGCGCTCCCGTCGCAGGCTGTGCGAGCGATGGGGGTCGGACGCAGCACGGCGCGTCGGGACGCGGGAGCGCAAGCCAGCCGACGGCCGCGAGAATCGCAGCCGCTCGGGCTCCCCAAGGCCATGTGTTGCGTGTGGGCGTCATCAATAACTCTATCCAACAGTGTAGCGTGATTTACTCCGAAGAGCACCCGGAAACCGCCTTCCCAGCGCGAAGTTGAGGTATCGGGCTATGCGTGGGCGCCCTGCGGAAAAATCCGCTTCAAGCCTCCGGCAGATTCTGCCGATACACCGATAGTCTCGAAATATTGTCCTGACCGGGTGCGTGGGTACGGGCGCGGCGGCTGAAGGCTGCCGCGCCCGTCGCTCATTCGGCGGTCGGCCATCGGCGGACGAGGCGGAGCCGGAGCCGGTGCTTTCGCCGACGGGTCGGGCTACCGCCGAAGCAGGCGCTGCCGCAGCTCGCGCCGCGCGACTTCGACCGCCACGCTGCGCTGCAGCGTTTCCATGTCGCCTTTCGCGAAGCGCTGCAGCGGGCGCCACGTCAGCCCCAGCACGCCGGCCACCACCGCTATCAGGAGCACCACGCCCACGTAATAGCCCAGCGGCACCGCCGCGCCGACTCGCATACCGGTCAGACGATTGAGCAGCCAACTGTATCCGCCGATGCCGAACACAACGACCGCGACCCCGGCGGCGCCGGTGGCCTGATAGCGCGCCAGCGTGCCGCCCCAGCCGGGCTGATGCAGACAGCTCCGCCCAAAGTGACTCACGGCGCCCCCCCAGACGATCGCACACAACACGCCGATCACCGAGAATGAGGGCAGGAAATTGGCCCGCACGCCCGGCGATGCGACCAGCATGCCCGCCGCCATCACGACGATCAATGACAGCATCGCGACGCCCAGCGCCGGCCCGGTCTCCATGCGGCGAAGCTGATCCCGAATCACGGGCGCGGGCAGCTCCATGTCGCCGCGCGGGTTTTCGTTCCCGCACTCCGGGCAGCGCACCGGATCTCCGGTCAGTCCGCGCAGGTTGTAGCCGCACGTCAGGCAATACAGATCGATCGCCACCGCCTCGCGGCCGGCGGACGGCGCGGCTACCCGCCGCGCGGGCACGTCCAGCGACGGCAAACCGCCGGGCCACGTCAATCCGCCGTCCACGGCCCCGGCCGGCGACTTCCAGTCGACCTCGTACAACCGATAGCGGGTCGCGTGCATGCCCATGCGCTCGTAGACGCGCTGGGCTGCGTGATTCTCCGACTCGACGTACAAGCGCAGGCCGCACACCCGCTCGTTGCGCCGGGCGATCTGCGCGACGTGGTCGTGCAGCGCGCGATAGACGCCGCCCCGGCGGGCCGCGGGGCGCACGTACACGCTCTGAATCCACCAGAATTCGCCGTCGCGCCAGTCGCTCCACTCGTGCGTGATGAACATCTGACCGACGACGTTGCCGCCGCGCTCGGCGACGTAGTACACTCCGCGCGCCGGGTCGTTCAGCACGTGCAGCACGCCCGCGCGCACCTGGTGCGGGTCCAGTTCGCGGTGCTCAGTTTCCAGCGCCATGGCCAGATTGAAACGGACGAGCGTGTCGAGGTCGCTGCGTGAAGCAGGTCGTACATCAACACGATTCGCATCCATACTCGGCGCATTCTAGCCGTGATGCGAAGCCGGGGCGCGCCCGGAGGATTTTCGACGCGCCATCGGGCGGCGCGCGCCGCGGGCCGACGCGCATGCCCCGCGCCGGCGATCGCACAACCCACGGGTGCATCTCGCATTCAGTTGCGGCGTACCAGGCGGAGCGGGCATTCTGCCCGCTCCGGCCAGGCAACCCCGTTCGGGGGGCAGGATGCCCGCCCCACCCTGCGAAGTGCGACCGCCGGCGAGATGCAGCCGCAACCCGCGACTGCGCGCGTCGTCGGTCGCGGCCGCGCGCGTCGCGACCCGCACCGCCACGGCCACCATGCGCATCCGCAGCGAGAACACGATGATCACCCACTGGCACGGACGCCGCGTTACCGTCATGGGGCTGGGCCGCTTCGGCGGCGGCGTGGGAGTGACGCGCTGGCTCGCGGCGCAGGGCGCCCGGATCACCGTCACCGACAGCGACCCGGCGGAGAAGCTCTCGGCGTCGCTGGACCAGCTTCGCGGGCTGGATCTTCAGCTACGGCTCGGAGGGCACGACGAGCGCGACTTTCGCGACGCCGATCTGATCGTCGTAAACCCGGCGGTGAAGCCCGATTCACCCTTTCTGCAACTGGCGGCGACGGCGGGCGTTCCCGTCGCCACCGAATTGAACCTCTTCGTCGAACGCTGCCGCGGCGTCGGCGTCGGCGTCACCGGAACCGTCGGCAAGAGCACCACTACCGCGATGCTCGGGCACGTCCTGCAACGGTGCAGCCCCGCGCGGCGCGTCTGGGTCGGCGGCAACATCGGCATATGCCTGCTGGACCGCGTTCACGAAATCGCGGCGGAGGACCTCGTCGTTCTGGAGCTCTCCAGTTTTCAGTTGGAGCGGCTGCCGGCCGTCGACTGGAGCCCGCTCGTCGCCGTCATCACCAACATCGCGGCGAATCACCTCGATTGGCACGGATCGTTCGACGCCTACGTGAGCGCCAAGCTGAACATCGCCCGCCGTGCGCGCGGCCCGGAAGACGCGCTGATCCTCGACGGCTCGCGCGAGCTTGCGGACGCGGTTGACCGCGCAGCGCTGCCCGCGCGGCAGCGCTGGCACGTCGGCCAGTGCGACGGCGTGCCGTGCGCCTGGCAAGCGAGCGTCGCGAACCCGGATGCACCCACGCTGACCTGGGCTGACTGCCGTCTGGCGCTTCCGGGTCGGCACAATTGCCTCAACGCGGCCGCGGCGCTATCCGCCGCGCACGCTCTGGGCGTATCTCCCGGCCCGGCGTCCGCGGCGCTCAGCACGTTTGAGGCATTGCCGCATCGCCTGCAACTCGTGGCCGAGCGCGACGGGGTGCGCTACTACGACGACTCGAAGAGCACAACGCCCGAAGCCCTGGACACGGCGCTGGCCGCATTCGACGAGCCTCTGCTGCTGATTGTCGGCGGATACGACAAGGGCGCGGACCTGCGTCCGACGATGCGACGGGTGGCCGCTCGCGCCCGCCTCGCGGCGTGCATCGGCGTGACCGCACCGGTGATCTCTGAGACGATTCGCGCCGCCGGGGGACGGGCGGAGCTGTGCGACGATCTCGCCGCGGCGGTGCGCTGCTGCAAGTCCGCCGCGCGGGCCGGCGACGTGGTGCTGCTCTCGCCCGGGTGCGCATCGTGGGGCATGTTCAGCGACTATCGCGAGCGGGGCTTGGCGTTCGCGGCGCTGGTGCGCGCGTAGCGCTGCGCGTCGGCCACGGGCGCCGCACCGGCGTTCAGGCCCGCGAGCTTGTGGGTTTTTTCGGCTTCAATCAGCTTCGTGAGCGGTTCGCGAGCGCAGCGGGCGGGCCGAATGCCCGCCCCACCCAAAAAATTCACAAGCTCCGCGGCCCGAGCGCCGCCGCCGGCGCTTCGTTTGCCGCCGGCGCTTCGTGCGGGGAGGCGCTCGCCGCATCGCCCTCGGCGGGCCGAAACTCCGAATCAGCCAGCCACTCGACCGGCGCTCCGCGGCCGCCGCCGCAACTCAGGAGCCAGCGCGCCACGGCCTCGGCCGCGTAGGGCCGCCCCAGCCCGCGCGCCGCTTCCGCCATGCGGGCGCGGCGGGCGGGATCGGCCAGCGTCGTCAGTTGCTCCAGCAGCGGAACGCGATTGAGCTGCGGATCGATGCGATCCTCAAGCACGACGGCGGCGCCCGCGGCGACGAGCACGTCGGCGTTGGCGTGCTGATGGCGATCGCGGTGATACGGATACGGTAGCAGAATCGCGGCGCGGCCGAGCGCGCCGAGTTCGGCCAGGGTCGAGGCCCCCGCCCGCGTGATGACGAGGTCCGCGGCGGCGAGCGCGAGCGGCATGTCGTGCGTGAAGCTCAACACCTGCGCCGGGCAGCGGGCCGCCACGTAGGTCGCCCGCGTGGCGGCCTCGTCGGCGCTGCCGGTCAGATGCAGCAGCAGCCACTCCGGGTGGCGGCGCGAAAACTCCGGCCAGGCGCGCTGCATGACCTGATTGAGCGTGCGGGCCCCTTGTGACGCACCGGTCACGAGCAACACCGGGCGCTGCGGTTCGAGACCGAACCGACGCCGGCCCGCCGCCGCGTCGGCGTCTGCGAACGCGCGCCGAATCGGGCAGCCGAAGCTCTCGCAACGGGTCTGCGGCGGGAAGTGCTGGCGCGAGACGTCCCACTGCAGCACCACCACGTCGGCATAGCGGGCCAGGTGCCGGTTGGCGCGGCCGGGAATCGCATCCGGGTTCAGAATCGCCGTGGGTATGCCCAGGCCGCGAGCGGCGACGACGGCCGGGCCGGCCGCGTAGCCGCCCAGCCCGAGCACCGCCCGGGCGGCGGTCCGTTGCAGGTGGGCGCGGGCCTGGGCGACGCTTCTGCGCCAAGCAAGCCAGAAACCCGGCCAGTGCAGCGGGTTCGACGAGAACGGCCGAACGGGCTGTGCGGCGCGCTCATATGGCGTGGGCGACAGCAGTTGCCGGTCGAGATCGCGTGTGGTGGTCAGGAACGTGATGGTCGCCGACGGGGCCCGCGCGCGAAGCGCATCGGCGACGGCAATCCCGGGAAACAGGTGTCCGCCGGTGCCCCCACCCGCGAAGACAAAGTGGTCCGCGGCCATCACAGCAGCCCTTGTGCGCCGCGCCGGATGCGGAGCGGGCGAGGCTTCGCGCGCTCCTCGCGCGACCCGGTGCGGCGAGAACCTCGCGGCGACCGGCTAGCGCACCGTCGCCGAGCCCGTGCCGGCGTATCCCGTCAGCACCAGGAAGGCGTTCTGGGTCATGACCGGGATGTACATCGAGCGCGCTTCGTTCACCAGGTCGCGGAACTTGCTCTTCTCGATTTCCTTGTCATCGGCGAGCGCCCGCACCACCGCGCTGACGTTGTCGCCGGAAAGCGGCGGCACCTGCGGCGCCAGACCGATCACGACGTAGTCGGTCGACTCGTCCAGGTTTTCGGCCACCTGTCCGCCCCACTCGCGGATGATGGCTTTGATCTTCTCGCCGCCTTCGAAGTCGACCACGCCGTTGTAGTCCAGGTCGAAGTCGCCGGCGACCACGAACCGCGGCTTGCGGTTCTTCTCGTACGCGACGTTGACGACGAAATCGCCCTCGACGATCGGCTGGCCGGGGCTGGCGCGCGACACGCGGCACTCGGCGGTGTCGTTCATCACCGTAAGCACCTCGATCGAGGCCTTGCCGCGCAGGTTGTCCTTCGCCTCGCGCGTCTGCGAGTAGATCTCGAAGCCCATGCCGACCTTGATTTTGTCCCGCGCGCCGAGGCTGATGTACACAATCTCGCTGCCCGGAATGGCCCGCAGCACGCGCCCGTCGCTCTTGGTCAGGATCGATTCCGCATCGAAGGTCGATGGCTTGACCACCTGCAGCTCCTGCCGCAGCGCGTCGACCTGCTTCTCCAGCCGGGCGATGATGAGGTCCTTCTCGCGCTCGCCGCGGACCACCTCGGTCCGGAGTTGCTGCAGCTCCTGGTTCGCCGCCTCGAGTGCCGCCTGCACGTCGGCCAACTGCTGATCCTTCTCGGCGATCTGCCGCGTCTTCTCCTCTTCGGCTCCGCTGACGCGCTTGTTCAGCTCGTCGACCTGACCGCGGAACTCCTTGTCGCGGGCGTCGGCCTGCTGCACCAGCGATTCCTTCTCGCGCTTCAGCACGTCGGCCGCTTCGGTCGCCGTGCGCTCGGCCTGGCGGGCGGCGCCCAGCGCGTCGGACAGCGCCTGCAAGGCCGTCAGCAGCGTCGCGGTCTCATTGATGATCGTGCGACCATCCACGTTGTGCCGGGCCGCGATTTCCTTCAGGCGGCCGGCCGCATCGCTCGCGACCGGGGCCGCAAACGCATCCGGTGTGCCGGCGATGAGCTTGGCGAGCGTGCGCCGCTCGTCGTCCATCACGGCCGAGACCGACGTCGAGCGCCGGCCGGCCTCTTCGACGTACCACGAGGCCGGATCGCCGAACTCCTGCGCCTTTTTCGTCGCCCGGTCGGCGGTGGTGACAAGATCGCTGTTCTTGGTGAGCTGCAGAACGAACAAGACGAGCATCAGCACCGTGAGGATTACGAACGTGATCAGCCCGTAATGCAGGCCGGTGAGACCACCCCCGCGGGACGCAACCGGACGACCTGCCATCGATCACTCCTTCAAACGCAACTCAGTGGGAAGCATGCTCCGCCGTACGTCGGGTGCCCTGGAGCGGCTCACTTGCGGCGCCACACGCAGGTCGCGAGACCGGCAGTATGAGCACCGCGCGGGCGGTTGTCAAAATCAAAACGCCGGATCGGGCCAGCGGGCCACCGGGGGTGCATCTCGCCAGCGGTTGCGTTTCGCAGGGTGGGGCCGGCATCCTGCCCGCCGAACGGGGTTGCCTGACCGGAGCGGGCAGAATGCCCGCTCCAAACCGCCCCCGGATCAACCAAAGTGCCAAACTCCAGGGAGCGGGCAGAATGCCCGCTCCACCCGGTGCGCCGCAACCGAATGCGAGATGCACCCCGCCAGCGGCGATCCGCGAACCGCGAGCGGCAGTCCGGCGGCACGACGGACCGCCAGCCGTGGGGAGGTCCGCCCGGCCAGATTTCTCCGGCGCGCGAGTCGGCACTCGCACGACGCTATTCTCGTTTCTCGCCGTTTCCGTCGCGCGCTGTCAGCCGCAGGAAGATGTCCTCCAGCCGCTCGTGGCGGGTCGCGCTCTGTCGCAGCTCCGCCATCGTCCCCAGCGCCACCAGCCGCCCTTCGTGGATGATCGCGATGCGGTCGGCGACCGCCTCCGCCACGTCGAGCACGTGGATGCTCATGAACACCGCCCCGCCGGCATCCGCCAGTTCGCGGAACATGGTCTTCATCACGCGGATGGTGCGGGGATCGAGCCCCACCATCGGCTCGTCCACGATCAGCAGACGCGGGGCGTGGATCATGGCCGCCGCCATCACGACTTTCTGCTTCATTCCGTGGCTATAGTGCTCAGCGAGCTGGTCCAGAAACCCGTGCATGTCGAGTCGCTCGGCCAGCACTTCCAGACGGGTGCGTGAGAGGTCCGGCGGCACGCCGTACATCTCGCACGCGAAGCGGATGAACTCGCGCCCGGTGAGCTTGTCGTAAAGAAAGGGCAGGTCGGGAACGTACGCGATCTGCTGCTTGGCGCGGCGCCCGTCGCGAACCATGTCGTGGCCGCAGACCGCGACGTGCCCGCTGTCGGCCCGCAACAGGCCGGTGGTCATCTTGAGCGTGGTGGTCTTCCCCGCGCCATTCGGCCCCAGGAACGCGAAGACCTCCCCGGCGCGCACCGTCAGCGACACGTTCGAGACCGCCACCTTGTGACCGTAGCGCTTGGTGACGCTCTGCAGCGACACCAGCTCTTCGCCCGCAGCGCGCGGCGCGGCGGCGGCGGGATCAACGAGCGGCGGGCGGGCGGGGTCGTTCACGCGTCGGGTGTCCCACACTCAATCGGACGGAACAAACTCATGAATCCGCCGCTTGCGCAATTCGTTGTCGAAGACCTGACTCTGCACGACCAGCCGGCCGAACAGCGGCAGATCGAGCTCCTGGCGATACACGCGGCCGTCGTGGCCGACCCACGCGCGTATCTGCGGCGCCTCGATGCGGTACGCCTCGACCTCGCGACCCTCGTGCTTGATCGTGTCCAGCGCCACCACCCGCACCAGCACCGACTCCATCGCCATGTCCGACGTGCGCCACGGCGGAACGAGCTTGGCGAGCGGGTTGAACAGTTTGAGTCGCCAACTGCGACCGACGTACATGCCGGGGAGGTGATCGAAGGGCCGAAACATGTCGCCCAGCGACCGCATCCGGTCGGAATCCAGCACCAGCTCGCCCGATTGGTCGCCGACCCGCCACTCGCACGGAAACTTGTCCGGCGGAACGTGCTCGCCCTTGAAGTACACCGGCAAGTCGAAGCCGTGTACGCGGATTTCCAGCGTATCGATCAGGCCGCTGCTGGCGAAGATCCACTCGGTGTCGATCCGCACGCGCGGGGTTGCCGCGCCGCCGGGCAGGCGCAGCGGATAGAGAATCGTCCAGGAGCTCACGCGAAGTTGATTCGTGGACAGCAGCGCCACGGACCAGCTTTGCCCGACCATGCCGCCGTGCACGTCGTAGATGCCGACCTGCAGCTTGCGGGTCTCGTCTTCACCGAGGCGCAGGCTGATGTTGTCCGGCGGGTCGCCCGCGATCCAGTCCGGCACCATGTCGCGCATTACGAGCGAGACATTCGCGCTCAGCATGAGCGCGACGGCCGTGATTCCGATCCACCGGTTGAGCACAAGCGCCTCGCGCGGGATTGCGGTTCATCCCTATTGGGATTGTAGAAGCGCGCCGACACCCGGATCAATCGTCGGATTTCGCGGCATGCAGCCGCTCGGCGAGCCGTATGAGTCGCACCGCCAGGGCCGGCTTCGGTCCTGGCGGGACGCGCTGCCAGCCTTCCGCCGCGGTCAGAATCTGCCACTGGGCGCGATCGGCCGACAGCGCGGACGGGGCGTTCAGGACGATCGCATCCAGCTTTTTTCGCGCAAGCTTGGCGGCGGCGTTGCGCCGGCCGTGGCGGTCTTCCAGCGCGAAGCCGATCGCCACCTGCCTGGTTCGCCGCGCCGCGGAGAGCGCGGCCAGAATGTCCACCGTCGGCACGAGCCGCAGGGTCAGATCGCGAGGGGATTTCTTGCGCTTGGCGGGTTCGGTCCGGGCCGGCGCGTAATCCGCCACCGCCGCCGCCATGATCAGGACGTCCTGCCTTGTCCATGCCGCCAGGCAGGCCCGCAGCATGTCCGCCGCGGAGGTCACGGCCACCGCCCGCACACCGGCGGGGCACGCGACCGCAATGGGCCCGTGGATGAGCGTGACGCGGTGCCCGCGCGCGGCCGCCGCCGCGACTAGCGCGACACCCATCTTGCCGGAGGATTCATTGGAGAGATAGCGAACCGGATCGATGTACTCGCGGGTGGGACCGGCGGTGATCAGAATGCGCAAGCCGGGGAGTCCTCTCAAGCCGCCGAACCCGCCGCCGGCGCTACTCGCGCCCGTAGCGCTGCAACTTCCACTGCCGGCGTGTTTCCTTCGCCGCCCGCTTGCGGCGCGCCGGGGCTTCCAGCCGCCGCCAAAGCTCACGCCACGCGTCGGGCCGGCTGCCGAAGCGGGCGCAGTAATCTCGCAGAAAGCGGGCGCGATCGGTGCGCGTCAGGCCGGGGACGGATTCGAGGCTGACGTGCAGCCGCATCAGCGGCGCCGCGCGCCGCGCGCGGCTGAGGGCGCCGGCCGGCCGCAGCCCGTCCATGTCGATCCACAGAAGCTTTGGCCCGCCCGCACCGTCGACGACCAGGATGTTGCTGGCCTTGCAATCGCGGTGAGCGAAGCCGCGATCCTCAAGCTGCCGCAGATGCCGCACCAGCAGCCGCGCGAGCTTTCGCTTGTAGCCCGTCCAGGCGGCAGCGGGGAGCCGCACCGCGGCGCGGCGCAGGTGCTCTTCGAGATTCTGGGCGTTGGGGACCGCCTCGGTAATCAGCAGGCTGTCGCGCAACACCGGACCGGCGCGCCGCTCCAGCACGGCCAGCGGTCGCGCCACCGCAATGTCGCGATGCAGCATGGCGTGCCCGATCCGCCAACCGCGCAGGCTGCGCGAGGGTGCGAGCATCATGGCCAGCCGCCGCCGCCAGTTCCGCGCCCGCGGACGCTTGACGATCACGCTGATCTCGCCGTCCGGGTGCGGTAGCTGCACGCGCGTCACTTGCGCCGAATGCGAGTTTTTGCACGAATCGCCGCGGAAGAGCGTCAGCGGATCCGCAAGCCGCTCGCGCCACCACTCGGGTTCCAGCGTCCGCTTCGACACGGGCGACTCGTCGAGCGCATGCTTGCAGCGCACAAATGCGAGGCCGCGCCAGCCATCCGGCAGACGCAGCGGCGAGAAGTAGCGCCCGCGCCGCGCCGCCCGGCGGTCGCGCTGGCTCCAGAGCCGGTCGGCGTGCCGCGCCGCGGCGGCCACGAGCGCCCGCACCAACTGCTCGAAGGTCAGTTCCAACGGGCGACCGTGCGGCGCGCGGTGCTCGAACTCGTTTCGCCAGCGGAAGTACGCCCGGAGAAACCGCAGACGGTCGCCCACCGAACTGTGCCGCCGGAACCACTGATTAAGCTGCGCCAGGTTGCGCACGAGCGCGCGGGCGTCGAGCGCCACACCCATCCGCGCCGTATGCAGGTCGACGAAGAGCGTGCGGTACTGCCGCGGACCAATGGGCTGCACGAGGATGTTCGACGCGTGCATGTCGAGATGTTCGAACCCGGCCTGGTGCGCGCGGGCGATCATCTGCGCCAGCCGCTCGATCAGTTGCTGCGTGTCCGCTCGCCGCCGCGCGACGTCGGGATCGGACTGGATCATGCGCCAGAACGCATCGAGCGGGTGCGACGGCTCGGCGGCCTCGGTCACGAGCAGCGAGCACGCCCCACCCCTGGAGCGGAGCCGCGGCGTATAGCCCGCCGGGCGCACGGCGTCGATGCCGTGTTCCAGCGTGTAGATCCCGGTTCGCCACTCCGCGATGCACGCCGGTCCGCGCAGCCAGCGCTTCAGCGTGGCGCGGAAGCCGCGGCAGTAATAGTATTTGAGATAGAAGACCTGATCGCCGATCCGCGCCCGCCAGACGTCGCGCGAGCCGTTGTGCTTGATGCGCTCCCAGCCCTGCGACGCGGGGTCGCACCAGGCCCGCGCCGGCACGCGCGCCAGCACGCGGTCGAAGCCGTTGCGGATCGTCCAGTGCAGCCCGTCGAACAGGCCTGCCGAAGGCGTGTCCGCTAGCGGCGGCCGGACGACCGGAGTCGCCGCAGACTCCGCTGCAGCGCGAACCGGGATGGTCGGAGTGCTGATGTTTGTCATCAAAGTGGCGCCGGCACGCGACACGGTCGCGTAACAACTCCGTTCGCCGGGTAGCCGGGGAGATTGTAGGAAGAGCCAGCCGTCCCTGCAATGAAGTTATCGGGCATCGGTCCCGGCGGGGTGTGGGGTTCGCTCCGATGGGCGACGACCGGCGTTGGCCCGGTCAACCAAGCGGGGCTTCCAGACGTGATTCGGGTGACCCGATCGCACGCGTCAAGAGTCGACCGCGGCGCGTAACCTCGCGATCAGCGCACCGCTCGACTCGCGCGAGCGTGGTACTCCACTGTTCAATCCCCATCGCAGGCGGCGTGTCGGTAGCTGCCGCCATGCGCGGCTTCGACCCGCGAATCAGCGCAGACGCGGCACAGCACCCTGTCACACATCGCCGCCGGCGGGCACCTCACCGGGTGTCCTGGGGCCGCGCGTTGCGGCTCGTGAGTCGCACCAGAAGGAGTCGCTTCGTGAATCGAGCCGAATTGGCGCTGGCTGCATCGATCCCGCTGTTCGCCGCTTCGCTCGCGGCGGCGTCGTCCGCCGCGCACGCCGGGGACCCGCCGCCGGCGAGCGGCGGCGCATCGCCTCCGCGCGTGAGTCACCGCACCGTGAAGGTCGATGGCCTGGATATCTTCTATCGCGAGGCCGGCCCGAAAGACGGCCCGGTCATTCTGCTGCTGCACGGCTTCCCCACGTCCTCTCACATGTTCCGCAATCTGATCCCGCAGCTTGCTGACAAGTATCGCGTCGTGGCCCCGGACTATCCCGGCTTCGGGAACAGCTCGATGCCGCCGGTCGGTGCGTTCGATTACTCGTTCGACAACCTCGCCCGCGTCGTCGATCAGTTCACGCGCGCCGTCGAGATCGACGCGTTCGTGATGTACGTGCAGGACTACGGCGCGCCGATCGGCTTTCGCATCGCCGCCGCACAGCCG
>CAZVWB010000003.1:0-228427 GCA_964631045.1 uncultured Planctomycetales bacterium | reverse complement strand
GCGGCGGCGCGGCGGCGCGGGCTGCCGCCGGCTCCGCGGCGCGGAGCGGCGCGGCGCCGGTCGGTCGGAAATACTCCAGCAGGTCGAGCACTTCGACCGTCGCGGTAACGGTCAGGGAATCAATGCGGTTGCGGCAGATGCCGAAAAATCCGATGCCCACCACGGCCAGCCCCAGCCCGAGCAGCGTGTTGACCAGCGCCAGGCTGATGCCGCGGGCCAGTTCGCCGGCGTTGGCGCTGCCGCCGCCCTTCGACAACCCCTGAAACGCAAAGATCATGCCCAGCACTGTGCCGAGCAGCCCCATCAGCGGCCCGAGGTTGCCCAGGATGTTCATGTACTCGACTTTGCGAAACATGCGGCCGGAGAGTTCGCCGGATTTTTCGACGGCGGCCTCGTGCATGGCTTCGAAGCCGTGGCGGGCGTGCTGCAACGCGGCCGACATGACGGTCGCGAAGAAAGTCGAGCTGCGCCGCATCGTGTCGAGGCACTCGCGGAAGTTGCGGTTTTCGATCAGTTGCTTGGCCTTACGCACCTGCTCCACCGGCGCGACGGTCGAGCGCCGCACCATGATGAAGTGCTCGACGATCAGCGAGATGGCGGTGACCGAGCCGGCCAGGATCAGCCACGCGGGCCACTCCATTCCGGCCCAGAGCAGGCCCATCAGCGACTGCGACTTGTCGGCTCCGTCGGCCGCCGCGGCCGCGGCGGGCGCGGCCGCCAGGGCGAGCGCCGCCAGCAGATAACGAACCCAGGTGGTTTGGCGCATATCGCAAAACCCTCGATCAGCCGCGGGAGCGCCGCGGCGCCTTAGCCGCCGGCCAGGTCCTTGCCGGTCACGATCTTCATCTTGCCGTTGTTCTGCTCGGCGACTTTCTTCATGCGCCGGGCGCCCTCCGTGGTCTGCGCCAGGTCGCTGAAGTTTTCGAGCAGGATATCGTCAAACACCAGGCAGTGAATCGTGGCCCGCACTTTGCGGTTCATCGCGGCGATTTTTTCCTCGGCCTTCGGATCGTCGAAGTAGCCGTCGGAGAACAGGAACACGGCCTCCGGGTTGAGCTTGAGCGCCCGCTCCATCGCCTTGAGCGGGTCGGTGTGGCCGTCGGGCGTCTGCGCGTCCAGCCAGGCGAAGAAGTCGCGCTTGTTCTCGCTGTCCGCCGCCATCAGCCGCGGCTTGAAGCTCTCGGTGATGTAGCGATCCTGTTTGCTGTAGAACACGAAAACGTTGAACTGCTGCTCGCCGCCGAGGTTGCCGACCGAGCGCTTCAGTTCGCGCTTCAGGTCGTCGATCGCGCCGATGGTCGATCCGGAGAAATCGACGACGTAGCACACGCGGTTGGCCGCGACCTCGACGCTCCACACCCCGGCCCGGCCGATGCCCGGGCGCTCGCCCAGCCCCGCGCCGACGCCCCCGCCGCTGCCCGATTCCGGCGCCCCCCCGCCGGTGCCCAACAGACCGAGCGGACCGCGCTCCCCCAGGCCGAAGCCGCCGGCGTCGCCGATCTGCGTGGGTGCCGCGACGGCCAGATCGCTGGTGCGCGAGAGCTCGCGCAGGTCGCTGAGCGATTCGAGCCGCGGCACCGGCTCCGGCTGGAAGTCCTCCAGCGTCTCCTGCCCGGGCCACTGGAACTGCGTCGAGAACGGATCGCCGCCGGTGGCCTTCAGGCTGGCCGAGTACTCGCGATCGTTGCCTTCCGACAGCACCTGCCAGGTGGTCAGACCCAGCGCGACAAAAATCGAGAAGTGAAAAAGCAGGCTGACCACCATCGGCAACCCGATGTGGATCACCCAGAACAGCCACGGGTTGAGCCGCTCGCGATCAAGCAGCGACTCCGGCACGGTGCGAAGCGGGGGCGGCGCGGGCGATGGAGCAGCAGGCGTCACAGCGAACCATCCTCCCACGCGGGCCGCCAGGGGCGGCGTCCGTCCACGACCACTCGCATCGGTCAACCGATTATACGCCGTCTCCGCCCGTGGGCGCGAGCGGGCGGGATGCCCACCGCACCCAAGCAATCACGCAGGCAGCACAATTAACTACCCTAGACCATCCCCGGCGGCATCCCGCCGGACGCCATCGACACGTATTGCGTGCGCACTTCATACAGCACCTGGTCGAGCAGCCGCTTCTCCTCGGGCGAGGTGTTGCCGCGGGTCTTGTCCTCGAGCATCTGCAGCATGTCGATGAAGTGCTTGGCGACTTCGATCTGCGGCGGCATGCGCTCGCCGCCGGGGCCGGCGAGCATGCCCAGGCCGGCCAGGGCCTGAACCGCGAGCAGGTTCACCAGTTCTGCGAAGCTGGCGTTGGGCAGCGCCCCGCGGGGCTGTGAACTGGTCTCCGCCAGGCGCTCCTTCTCGCGCTCGGCTTCGGCCTTCCAGTCGTCGTCTACGATGATCTTGGGCTTGCCGGGGTCCGACATTCGTTCGTTTCCTCCTCGCGGCGCGGGGCCGCGGCATGCATCGTTACCTGGAAGCGACGGACGGCGCGGCGCCGGACGCCGCGGGCTCGGGAACCCAAAGCTGCGCCCGCGGCGATCGCGCCGGCAGGAACCGCAGGGCCGCGAAGCCGATGATCGCGACGCTGGTCATGCAGATCGCCAGGAACTGCGAGACGGTGAACCCGAGCGTATCCGCCGGATTGTCGGAGCGGATCATCTCGAGCAGATAGCGGGCGGTCGGCTCGACCAGCAACAGGGTGAGAATCACCTGACCATCGCGCGTTCTGCGCCAATACACGGCGCTGAGCAGCATCGCCAGCATGCCCGCCGTGATCGTCGAGTAAATCTGGGCCGGGTGCACCGCGACCGACGGGTGCTGCGCCGCGATCGCCCGCAGCTCGGCGGCGGATTTCCGGTAGGTCTTCATCTGGTGACGAATGTCGGCCAGACTCGCCTTGGCATACGCCAGGTCGCGGGCGCGGCGCTGTTTTTCGCGCTCGGCCTTCTGCCGCGCCGCGCCTTCGCCGGCGGTGTTGAACGCGGCGACGGCCTTTTCGAACGCCTCGCGCGCCTGAATCTCGGCCGCCTCCGCCGCCGCGATCTTCGCGTCGGACGCCGCCAGGCTCTCGCGAGTTACGGGGACCGCCTGTCCGCCGACGCTGGTCGGGAAGCAGATCAGCTCCTGCGGCAAGCCGGCTCCCGGCGTTTTCGACGCCCACTGCTCGATGACCGCGTTGCTCCCGTAGGGGAACTTCACCGCCCACGGCAGATCGGTGGGTGAGCCGAAGCAGCAGCCGTTCAGGAAGCAACCGATGCGGCCGAAAGCGAGCCCTAGCGCGGAGGACGGCGCCATGATGTCCAGATACCACCGCAGCGAGTGCCCCCAGCGCCAGAGGTAGAACGTGACGCCGATGACGGAGAGGATAAACCCGCCGTAGAACTCCAGCCCGCCCTTGCTCACGTCCACGATGGCCCAGGCGATTTCCAGCAGGCTGCCGCGCGACTTGTATTGGTCCCAGTAGTGAATCACGTACATCGCCCGGCAGCCGACGACGCCCGCGATCAGCGCGATGAAGCCGCAGTTCAGCACCACGTCGGGATCAGCGCCGGAGCGCTGGGCGCGCCGCGCGGCCCAGATGATCGCGGCCAGAAACCCGATCATCATGAGCAGGCCATACCCCGGGATGTCGCGGCCCAGAAACGGAATGGTCCAAACAACCGGCATCATGCGAAGGTCACCTGCTTCCCGCGGCGCCCCGCCGAACCGCGGGCGGGGCCGCACCTGGCCGCGCCGGATAGTATGCCCCGCCGCGGCCACGGTCCATACGCGGCCGCCGGCGGATGCGCTGGCGGATGCACTGGCGAGTGCGCTGGCGGATGCGCCGGCGGACGCGCCTCGCCGCCGGTCGCATTTTGCAGGGTGGGGTGGGCATCCTGCCCGCCGGATGGGCGTCTCCCGGCCCAGCGCGGGCAACGCGAGCGCGAGCGGGCCCGGCGCTTCGCCGCGTCAGATCAGCGTCTGAAAGGCCGAAAGATCGGCCGCGTCGACGTCGCCGTCCGCATTCAGGTCGCCGGGGATGCAGGCCGGGGCGACGGGCGATGACGGACCGCCGATGCAATCGAGAAAGAGCAGCGCATCGGCCGAGTCGACGTCGAAATCGCCATCCATGTCGCCCGGCGGCGGGGGTGGGGTTGGCCGGCGGTCGAGGCGGACATTGTCGAAGTGCGATGAGCGCGGCCAGTCGAGCGCGCTGATCGTCAGACGCAGGCTCAGCGGCTGGCCGACGAGCTGCGGATCGAGCGCATCAGACGACACGGTCACGATCGCATCCGTGAACTGCCCGACCGGGGGGCTGACGCCGTCGGAGTCGCCGGCGATGACCGTGCCGCCGGCGCGCAGTTCGAGCGCGTAGCCGCCGTAGGTCGAGAATGCGTAGGGCTGATCCGGCAGGAAGCGCCCGATCGCGACGCGCAGGCGATAGTCCGTGCCCGGCGACAGCGTCTCCGCCAGAGTTTGCAGCAGTTCGACCGACTGATCCGGTCCGTTCTTGAACAGGTACGCGGCGTTCGCGGCGTCCGCGCCGCTGGGCGTGCCCGCGCCGCCGGCGCCCGGATAGCTGCCTTCGGGCGGGTTGAAGATGCCGGTGTATGTCAGCGGCGACTGGTTGAACGTCCAGCCGCCGATGACTCCCGGACCCTCGACGAGTTGACCGTCGCCGAGAATCGGGGTCTCGAAGCTGGGGTTGGCCACGGCGATCGGCGTCCAGTCGCCGGGGGCGAGCACGAGGATCGCCGCAGCGGCGGACGTACGCGTCGCCCAGGCGTCGTCCTCGGCGACGGCGGTCAGCACGTGCGGCCCGAGCGCGGCGCTGGTCCACAGAAACTCGTAGGGTTCCGTCGTGTCGGTGGCCAGCAAGGTCGAACCCGCAAAGAACCGCACGGCGGTGACCGCGCCGTCTGCGTCACTGGCCGTGGCGGCCAACGGGATGGAAGCCGGCGCGATGAAAGTCGCGCCGCCGGCCGGCGTCGTCAGCGCGACGTTTGGCGGGATGTTCCCGGCGGTAAGAAACGGCTGAAGCGCGGCTTGCCAGCGGCCGCCCTGAAACGCCTCGCCCAGTTCGTTGGGGTGCAGGCCGTCCGGCTGCATCATCGTGCCCACGTCGAAGCCGGTGAAGTGATCGACGGCGACAACGGGGGACAGCGGCGTCGAGAGATCGGCCGCGACATCCGCGACCACGGCGTTCAGCGCCGGAATCCACGCGCTGTTGTCGAAGTACGACGTGCCCGGCCCGATTGGAATGATCTGTCCGATCAGGATCACAACATTCGGGTTGACGCCGCGGATGCGGCTGATGATCGATCGCAGGTAGAAATCCGCGTTCGCGACGCCGGCGGACCCGGATTGGCCGACGTCGTTGCTGCCAAGGTGCATCAGCACGATGTCCGGCTGTGCCGCCTGGGCGAGCGGAGTGATGGCCGCATCGATCTGGTCGGTGCGCCAGCCCCAGTAGCCCTCGTGCTGGCGATCGAACGTCGTGAAGTAGTTTGGGTACAGCGACGGAATCGGGTCTCCGCCGAAGAGGTCGCTGCGCGATCCGACGAAATCGACGCCGTAGCCGCCGACGAGCAGATCGAACCACAGGTCGTAGCGATAGGAGACATACCCCTGCCCGCCGTTGGTGATGGAGTCTCCCAGGGGCAGGATTCGAACTTGCGCGATGGCGGGGGCTGCGAGGCCGGCGGCCATCAGCGCCATCCCGCTCGCCCACGTACGCGACGCTTTGTTGAGTCGCGACGGCGGCATCCGTCAGTTCCGATCCGATATCACCGGCAGCGGCTCTTTCGGGCGGTACTTTTCCAGGAGCGCCCGCAGCTTCGGCTGGTCCGGCTGAATCTCCAGGCTGCTGTGCCACGCCTCCACCGCTTCGGTCAGATACGCGGATTTGTCCGGGTTGGCGAGGTACTGCGTCATGCGAACCACCCCGTAGCCGGCGTGCGCCGCCGCGTTGCGGTCGTCGAGCGTGATCGATCGCAGGTAGCTCTGCGCGGCTTCGTCGAGGTTGCCCTCGCGCCAGTGGCAGTAACCCAGGCGCTCATGCGCGATGGACATGTTGTCGTCCATCTTCAGCGCCAGTTGCAGCGTACGCCGCGCCGTGGGCCAGCGGTCCTGATTCAAATAGGCCGTCGCCAGGTTCACGAGCACGACCGGCTGCCGGGTGTCGCACTCCAACGACTGCTTATAGGCGCGGATCGCCTCGTAGTACTGGCCCTGCGAGTCGTAGACCGCGCCGAGGTTGCTCCACGCGAAGGCGCTGCGGGCGTCGATCTTCAGCGCCGCCTCATACGTCTCGGCCGCCTTGTCGAGCTCCTGGTTCTGGTGATAGCACGCCGCCAGGCGGAAGTGCGCGTCGAAGCTGCGCGGGTCCAGCTCGCACGCCGTGATGTACGCGCGGATCGCCTTGCCGAGCTTCTCCATCAACCGATAGACCTCGCCCAGCTCGAAGATCGGGCGAAACGCCTCCGGATCGAGCTTCACGGCGGTTTCGAGCGAGCCGGCGGCGCTCTCGAGCTGCCCCTTCTCCTTATAGACCACGCCCAGCTTGGTGTGCGCATCGACCGACGTCGGGTCGAGCACCACCGCCTGCTTGAACGCGCTCAGCGCCGCGTCGAGGTCTTTGGCAGCCAGCGCCGCATCGCCCTGCAGCAACTGGTAGCGGACGCGCTCGCCCGGCGGCCCGCATCCGACCGTGGCGAGGGCCAGCAGCAATGCGGGCAGCAAAGCGCAGGGCGCAAGGTGAGCGAGCTTCACGCGCGATCCCCGGATGTTCGGAAACTCAGACGCTTCATGGACTTGGCAACGCACGAGGCGCGCCACGCATCCTCTATTCGTACCCGTTTCGACGCCGGCGTGTCAACGATCTGCGCCACGCGAAGCGCTTTGCCGGTGATTCGAGTGCCTGCGCCGGCGGCGCGACGCGGGCGGCGCACAACGGTGCATCGCCGCACGCGGTATTATTGGCAGCCGCAACCCGCGGCATGCGGCGGCGAGCGGAGCGGCGCGGTGAGTTACCGGCAGGTGCTTCAAATGTTGAGGCTTGTGATCCCCGCGATGGCGATCGGGGTCGCGGCCTTTGTCGGAGTCGCCCTCGGGGTAGCGAGGCCGGCTTCGGCCTCCACGATTGATGCGGCGCTGCTGACAAACACGCTGCTGGCATTCGCACCGATCGCCGCGGCCGTCGCAATCGTGTCTGGGAGCGTCTTCGGCGGGCGGCTTCGGGCGCGCGTCGCGGCCGTCGCCGATCGGGCCGCACGCGATGCGCTTCTCGCACAGGGGTACCTCACTGCGACGATCGTCCCCGCGGCGCTGGCGGAGGGCGTGGCGCTGTTTGCCGGCGTCGTGCTGATGATGACCGGTCAGAAGTGGCTGCTGGCGATCATCGGCGTCGCGGTGCTGGCGGTGCTGAGCCAGTTTCCGACCGCAGCGCGATTGCGCGACTTCGTCGAGCGCTTCACCGGCGAACTGCGACACGAGATTCCATAGACCCCTCGCGACGAGAGCGGAGCATGCCCGAGGACGCGCGCCGCAGAGCACTCGGGCTGGCCATTGCGTGCGTGGCGCTCGGTCTGCTGTGGCGCGGCGTGCGCTTCGCGCTTGCATTCCCGATCTGGCAGGACGAGGCCTACCTCAATATCAGCATCTGGCGCGGCGACTACGGATCGCTGTCGTCGGGGGCGCTCGAATATCTGCAAGTCGCGCCCCTGCTGTTTCTGTGGGCACAGCGGACGGCGATGGATTTCTTCGGCGGCGGGGAGTACGCGATTCGCGTCGTGCCGCTGCTTGCCGGGGCGGCGGCGCTGCTCCTCTTCGCGCGGCTCGCGTGGGTGCGGCTGGGCGGGCGGCCTGCGGTGTTCGCGATCGCGCTGTTTGCGGGCAGCTACGTGCTCGTGCGGCACACCACGGAAGCCAAGCAGTACGCGACCGACCTGCTCGCGGCGCTGGCGCTGCTTACGCTGGGGCTCTCGTGGGTGCAGCAGCCGGAGTGCCGGCGGCGCGCGGCCGCCGCCGTGCTGCTGACGGCGGTGGTCGTCTGGGCGAGCTTTCCGCTCGTCTTTGTGGCCGGCGGCGTCGGGTTGGTGCTGCTCGGTGCGGCGGTTTCGCAGCGCAGCGGGCGTGCGCTTCTCAATACTGTGCTGTTTGGGGTTGTCAGCGGCGCGAGTTTTCTGACGTTCTACTTCACGTTCGCCGTGGGATTGTCGCGCCGGGCGGCCGGAACGTGGCTGGAGGCGTATTGGGACGAGGGATTTCCGCCTACGCACAGCGCCGCGGCTCTGGGTTGGTGGCTGCTGGAGGTGCACACCGGCAAGATGATGGCTTATCCGCTGGGCGGCGGAAGTTTCGCGAGCAGCGGGACTCTGCTGTTGTGCGTGATCGGCGCTGTCGCGCTCTGGACGCGGGGCGGGGCGGCGGATGCTTCAGAGCGATTGTCGCGCCCGCAACTCCTCATGCTGCTGGCGCCGATCGTGCCGGCGCTGCTGGCGGCGCTGCTGCACAAGTACCCATATGGCGGCAGCGCGCGCGTTTGCATCTACCTGGCGCCGTCCATCTGCCTGCTGGCGGGCGCCGGGGCGGCCCGCGCGCTGGCGCTTGTGCCGCGCGCTGGGCTGCGCGAGCGCGCCACGGCCGTCTGCCTGGCGCTGCTGATGTTGCTGCCGGTGGGCGGCGCGGGGGTGGACATCGCGCAGCCCTACAAGTTGCCGGAGTATGCGGCGGCGCGGGACGCGATGCGAACCATCGCGGGCGAGCTGCCGCCGGGGGCGGTCGTCGCCATCGTGAACACGCGGCACGATCGCCCGCGGGCGGATGGGACGCGGCCGCCGGACGGTCCGGAGTTTCCCCCGACGCTGCGTTACTACCTTGAGCTGTTCACGCCGGTGAGGCCGCACTGGTGCGGGGAAGCGCCGCCGCCACGGGCGACGGGCTATCTCCTGACGTTTCACGGCAGCGATCAGCACGGCGATTGGGGGCCGCAGCGGGCGCGAGTCGAGGAAGTTGCGGCGAGAATTGGGCGGCGAGTCGCGGCGGTACGCGAGTATTCGTTGTCGGGGCGGGGCGACATTCGGGTGGGGGTGTACGAGTGTGGGTTGTCGCAGCCGGAGACTCAGCCGGTCGATTCGGAGCCGTGAGCCTTGAGGCGCCTGCTTCCTTGCCGCAGCCTGTTTACGAAAACTGATTGACTGTTGATTTTTCTTTGCAGCGGGCCGAGTCGGAGACCCGGCAAGACAACCACCGGTTGGAAACCTCGCTGTTACCCACATTTTTCGGAGCGCGTCCGGCTTCCTGCGTTCAGTCCCGAAGGGACGCGGGAGTGTAGCCACGGGTGAAGCGCAGGCCGCAGGCCGAAGCGCAACCCGTGGATCGAGCGTCATGTGCGGTCTCCGCCCCGGCAGGGGCGGCGGGAGCGGGGCTGCTCTGCGAGCACGAATCGTACGCTCTCCTTCGCCCCTGCCGGGGCGAAGACGCCTCGCGTCGCCGACCACGGGTTCCGTCGCCGCTGCGCGGCGACTCCGCCCGTGGCTACAACCCGCGACCCCTTCGGGGTCGAAGATCAAGCAGCCCAATTGTGGGTAACAGCAAGGTTGGAAACCGGCGCCACAGACGCAAGACAACCACCGGTTGGAAACCGGCGCCACAGACGCCGCCGAGGCTATGGCTTCTGCTTCTCCGCCGGCGGCTTGAGGATGTCGAGGATTTTCTTGACGCCCTCGTCCGGCTTCTGCTTGAGAATCGCTTCGCTCAGCAGCTTTTTCACGTCCACCTTGCTCAGGTCAAGTTGCGGACGCTCGCGCGTCCCGGCCACCGGAATATCGACCCGCAAACCGGTCAACTGCTCGGCCGCGGCCAGCGCCGGCCCCTTTACCCCTAGCTTCTCCAGCAACCCCTTGCGCACCGGCACCGAGACGATGAGATCGAGCGTGCTGTCCAGTCCGACCGATCCGCGGAAGCGCAGGTCGAAGTCCGGCGGCAGCGTCATCGTGAAATTGTCGTAGACGACGCGGCCGTCGCGGATCACGAAGTCCAGCGTGCCGAACGTAATCGCGTGCATGCGATCGCCGCCGTAGCCGCCGAGTTCGAGCAGCACCTGCAAAAATCCGGACGGTTGCACCTTGACCGTCGCCAGATCGAGTCGTCCCTTCCCTTGCCCGCTGGTTTTGGCCGAGTCGCCGAGGGGGAAGGCGATGTCCTGCACATTCAGCGAAACGCGACCCTCGGTGCGCGTCATCTGCATGAACACCGGATTGATTCGGCTCAGCAGCAATTGCCCCAGCAGCGGCGTGACCTCCACGCCTTCGAGCAGCGCGAGGGCGCCGGGGATGCGCACAGTCGGGTCTGCCGCCGTCATGTCGAGCGCGCCGCCCAGGTTCACGCGGCCCTGGGCCACGGCGATCGCCGTAGTGGGCAAGACAAACTGCCCATCGCGAAGCCCAGGCTTCAGCGTCGCGGGTCCAAGCTTGACGCCGTAAAGCTCCGCCGCGGACCAGGCCACGTCGACGCCGCCGGTCGCGCCGCGAAAGGCCGGGCGGGCCGCGGGCTGATTCAGCGGGCCGCGAATCTCGAACTGGCTGGTGCTCCTGCCGCTGACGATCACCGTCTGCGAGGTCGTGGGCGCGAGTTCGTGCAGGATGCGGGTCAGTTGCTCCCACGCGGCGTCGTACTTGCCGCGAAGGGCCAGATTGCAGGCGCCGTCGAATTGCTCGATCGTGCCCGACATCTCCGCCGTGAGCGGCGAAGACGCAAGCCCGGCGCGCGTCAGTGTGATGCGCCGCGCGGCGTGATCAATCCCCGCGTCGAAGTCGAGCGTGACGCGCGGCTCGCGGACCGCGCTCGGCCCCGCACCCACTGCCAACTGCTCGATGCCCCCGCGGCCGCGGGCGGTCACTTGTCCGCCGCTGCCGGCGACCGTGGCGTCCAGGTTCAGGCGGCCGGCGATCTGCGGCGGCTTGTCCATTTTCGCGATACGGCCGATGGCGCGCGACAGCCGCTCGAGGTCCGCGCTGGCTTGCAGCTCGGCGCCGGCGTCGAGGGCGCCGCCGCTCCGCAAACTGATGTTCCGGGCGCTCAGTGCGGCGGCGCTGCTGGTGACGGTCACATTCGCGGCCCGCACGACGCCATCTGCGCCGCCGGCCTGCACGTTGGACCACTCGATGCGCGTGTCGCCTTCCAGAATCGCGCCGCCGTCGACGCCCAGGTTTTGTAGCAGCAGTCCGCCGCTGGCGACCAGCGGCGCTGCGGCATCCGCGCGTTCGGCGCGAGCGCTGCCGGTGATGACGCCGGAGTAGCGCTGCAGTTCGGTCGAGCCAAGCGCTGCGGCCCGCGTCGCGGCGAAGCCCAGGTCGGCGCGTTTCACATCCAGCGCGGCGGAGAAAGCGCTGCTGGTCAGGTCATACCAGCCGCGGGCCGCCGCGGTCACCTGCCCGTCTAGGTCGATGTCGAGCGATTCGAGGTCGGCGCGCGTGGCGCGGCCGCTCTGCAACGTGACGAACCCGCCCTGACGCAGCGTGAGCCGCTGCACGTCCAGCCGCGTCTGCCCGCTCGCGACGCGCAGCCCGGTTCCCTGCGCCGCGACCGCGACGCTGACGCGGTCCGCGCCGGGGCGGGCGACGTCGAGCGTGCCGGACAGTTCCCCGGCGAGCTGCGCCGCGCCAAGGTCGATCAGCCGGCCGAGATCTTGCTGCAGCTTCGAGAGGCTGCTGCGGAATTCGGCCTTCAGATTCGCCGCGGAGCCGCTCGCCTTGAGACTCGCGAAACCGGAAACCAGTTCGGCGCTATCGACGCGCAGCCCGACCCCTTCCGCGAGCACGGAATCCACGCGCAGCGAAATCGGCTCGACCCGGATCGGCCGGCCGCTCGCCGTTCCCGCCAGATCGCGGATCGCGACGGCGCCGCGCAGGGCCGGTTGCGGGCCGCCGCGCAACTGAACATCCTCGATGTCGATTCGTCCCGCCGTAATCTGCGTGCCGGCCTGCGCGGGAATCAGCCCGGGCGCGACGGCGTGCAGCCGCGCGACATCGATCCGGCCGTTGGTGGTCAGGGTGAGTTCCGGCAGCGCTAGCGGCGCGCCGGTCAGCAGTGCGGAGACGATTTTCTCGGCATCGAGCGGCGGCAGCGGGCGCGACAGATCGGCGTTTGCGTCGAGCGACAGTTCGCCGGCGTCGCCAGTCAGCTTGGCGCTCCCGGCGAGCTGGCCGCTTTTGCGCTGTGCGGTCGCGTCGATCGCGAGATTCGCGGGAGACATCCCCCCGCCGGCGCCGGCTTGCAGTCCGCGGGCCTGGATCGCGAGGCGGGCGGACACGTCCTGGCCCTGCGAATCGGCCTGCAGATTCAGACTGATCGCGCCCTGGAGCGGCTGCGTGGGCGTCAGCACGCGCGTCAGCGCTTCAAGCTGCACCTCGCCCGTGGTGGCCAGGTCGACGCGCCCGCTCACGCGGTCGACGCGGATTTCGCGCTCATCGGCCAGGTCGCGCAGCGCAAGAGTTCCGCGGGCCTGCACGCCGTCGGGAAAGGTCAGCGACAGCGAGCCGTCGATCTTCGCCAACGTTTCGAGCTTCAGGTCGAGCTGCACGTCGCGCAGCGCGAGCGGCGCTGCGCCGCCGCGTTCGGCGCGGAGCGTGCCGTTGCGGATGACGACGCGGCCGCGCGGTGCGGGCAGCCCGGCGGCGCTCTCCGTCGCGGCCGGGGGCGGTGCACCCTCCGGCGGGCCGAGGGCCTCGATCAGCGTGATTCGGTTTTGCTCGTCGAACGCGAGCGTCACGTCCGGAGCGTCGATCACCACCTCGCCGAAGTCGAGGCCGCCGGTTGCGAAACCCAGCAGGCTGTTGGTGCAGCGGATGGACTCGACTTTGAGGAGCTCGCGCTTGTAGCCGTCGCTGATCTTCACGCCGCGGAGCTCGACGGGCGCGAACCAGGAGAGCTGCGCGCTCTCCGCGTCGACGAAGCCGTCGATGCGGTTGTTGACCAGGTTGAAGATCAGGTCGAGTCCCGGCCGGGTCGCCAGCGCGTACGGCGCGGCCACGACCGTCACCAGCAGCAGGATGAACAGCCCCGCGCCGATGAAAAACAGGCGGCGCAGCCAGCGGCGCTTGCGTCGCGGCGGGGCGACCTTCGCGCTCGGCGGAGGTTGGCCGCCGGGCTCGCCGCCGGTGGGCGACGCGGGCGTCGGCCCGGGGGGCGTACTCGAATCGTTCACTGGAATGGCTCCAACCCCGTCGGCCGCAACGACACCGATCCGAGCGCTCACGCGGCTCGTGATTTCAGTTTCGCGGCCCGCGGAGCGAGCGTCAAGAGAAGTGCGAAGAGCGAAGGGCGAAGAGCGAGTCGGACGCGCGCGGGGCGATGGGGAAGAAGAGCGAAGAGCGAAGGGCGAAGAGCGAGTCAGACGCGCGCGGGGCGATGGGGAAGATGTGCGAAGTGCGAAGAGCGAAGAGCGAGTCAGAAGCCGAGCGGGCGCTCCCGGCTCGTCCTTCGCTATTCGCCATTCGCTATTCGCTATTGGCTTTTGCCCCTTCGCTCATCCGCACCCGATGACACGCGGCGGTCGTTCCGCTTGAATGTCGCACATGGAAGTCGTGCACAACATTCCGGATTGCCGACGGTCTGTCGCCGCGGCCCGTGCGGCCAGTCGCCCGATCGTGTTCGTGCCGACGATGGGCGCGCTGCACACCGGCCACCTGGCGCTCGTCGCCCGCGCGCGGCAGCACGCATCGGCCGCGGCACCGTTCGTGGTCGTCAGCATCTTCGTGAACCCCACGCAGTTCGCGCCCCACGAAGACTTCTCCCGGTATCCGCGCGACGAAGCCGGCGACCTGGCGCGCTGTCGCGACGCCGGCGTCGAGCTGGCGTTTCTGCCCCACGTGGACGACATGTATCCGCCGGAGACCGGCGGCGCCGCGGCGGCGACGCGGATTCACGTCGCCGGCCTCAGCGACGGGCTGTGCGGCCCGCATCGCCCGGGTCACTTCGACGGCGTGGCCACGGTCGTGGCGAAGTTGTTCAACATCGTGCAGCCCGACGCCGCGTGCTTCGGCGAGAAGGACTATCAGCAACTGGCGATCATCCGCCGCATGGTCGTGGACCTGAACATGCCTGTCACGGTGATCGGCTGCCCGACGGTCCGCGAGCCGGACGGTCTGGCGCTGAGCAGCCGCAATCGCTATCTCAGCCCCACCGAGCGCGTCCAGGCCGCCGCGCTGATTCGCGGGTTACAGCGGGGCCGGGCGCTGATCGCCGGCGGCGAAAGTTCGGCGGAGCGGGTGGTCGCGGCGATCCGTGCCGAGATCGCCGCCGCCGGACCGGCGGAGATCGACTACATCAGCGTGGCGGACCCGGAGACGCTGGCGCCGGTCGCGCCGATCGATCGCGCAGTGCAGCTCGCGCTGGCCGTCCGCATCGGGCGAACGCGGCTGATTGACAACATTCGCGCTGAGCCGCCCGTGCTTAGGACGCAGCGTTGATCGTTGCGGGGCGACGTAGCCCCCAAACCAACCCCAGTCGCGGCGATGCGTGCCTGCGCAGCCATGCTCTTTGCGACCCGCGCTCTCCCCGGTTTTGCTCTCAGCCCGCGGCGCTGTACGCTACCGGATTCGCGACGGTCGCTTGAGGCGAACGCGACGATCGCCGCGTGGGCAGGAGCGCTGCATGCTGGTGGTGATGAACTCGAACGCAACCCCGGCCGAGATCGACGCGGTCGCGCAACGAATCCGCGAACTCGGCATGGTCCCGCACGTCATCCCCGGCGCGACGCGCACCGCCGTCGGAATCACCGGAAACAAGGGCGCGGAGGGCCGCGACGCGCTGCTGATGATGCCGGCCGTCGCCGACGTCATCCGCGTCACCGTCCCCTTCAAGCTCGTCTCGCGAGAAATGCACCAGGAAGCCACCCGCGTGTCGGTCGGCGCGACGACGATCGGCGGCGGCTTTACGCTGATCGCCGGCCCGTGCTCGGTCGAGAACGAAAAAATGATCCTGGAGACGGCGCAGTTCCTCGCCGGCCAGGGCGTGCGGCTGCTGCGCGGCGGCGCGTACAAGCCGCGCACCAGCCCCTACAGCTTCCAGGGGCTGGGCGAGGAGGGGCTGCGCTATCTGGCCCGCGCCAAGGCCGAGACCGGCGTGGGCATCGTTACCGAAGTGATGGACAGCGAGAGCGTCGGCCGCATCGAGGAAGTCGCCGACGTCCTGCAGGTCGGCACGCGCAACATGCAGAACTATCCGCTGCTGCGGCGGCTCTCGAAGGCCGAGCGGCCGGTGCTGCTGAAGCGCGGCATGGCCGCGACGCTCGAAGAGTGGCTGATGGCCGCCGAGTACATCATGAGCGGCGGCAACTACAACGTGATCCTCTGCGAGCGCGGCGTGCGCACCTTCGCCGACCACACCCGCAACACGCTCGACCTCGCGATCGTGCCGGTCGCCAAGCACGTCTCGCACCTGCCGGTGATCGTCGACCCCAGCCACGGAACGGGCAAGGCCGAGTATGTTCCGGCGATGTCGCTGGCCGCGCTGGCAGCGGGGGCCGACGGCCTGATGATCGAGGTGCACCCGACGCCGGCGCGGGCGCTCTCCGACGGCCTGCAATCACTGGATTTCGCCGCGTTCGCGAAGTTGAACGCGGCCCTGCGCCCGGTGGCGGCCGCGCTCGGCGTCCGCTTGCTATAGCGGCGCCGCGAGCCAGGCGCAGCGCTGCGCGGGTCGTGCAAGCCGGATCGCCCGCCGGCAGGATGTGCCGGGCGTGCGCCTGGGCGACGGCGACGGAGGTGGGTGACGTGAACGAACGACTGCGGTCGATCCGCACATCCTACGATCGCGGCGAACTCATCGAGTCCGCCGTCGATCCCGATCCGATCGCGCAATTCCAAACCTGGCTGGCCGACGCCCTGCGGATCGACGCGCACGAACCGAACGCGATGACCCTGGCGACGGTCGACGCAGCCGGCGGCCCCAACGCGCGGGTCGTGCTGCTGCGCGGCGTCGACGCCCGCGGATTTGTGTTCTACACCAACTATGAGAGCTGCAAAGGCCGCGAGCTGGCGGCGCTGCCGCGGGCCGTGCTCGTCTTCTGGTGGCCGGAGCTGGAGCGGCAGGTGCGCATCCGCGGCGACGTGGCGCTGGTGTCCGCCGAAGAGTCCGACGCCTACTTCGCGACGCGGCCGCGCGGGCACAAGCTCGGCGCCTGCGTCTCGGCCCAGAGTGCGGCCATCGCGGGCCGGGCAGTGCTGGAAGCGCGGCTGGCGGAGCTGGAGCGCGCGTATCCCGGCGAGGCTGTCCCGCGGCCGCCGCACTGGGGTGGTTATCGTGTGACCCCGGATGAGATCGAGTTCTGGCAGGGCCGGACCAATCGCCTTCACGACCGGCTGGTCTATCGCCGCGCGGCTGGTGCGTGGCGCATCGAGCGCTTGTCCCCGTAGGCGGCCCGCCGGGTCCGGGCCGGCCGCAGCGACGCGATCAGGTTGCGGGCTTGGGCGGCGCTGGGGGCTTTCCGCGCTTCCAGAGCTTTCCAAGCAGGCCGCTGTTCCCGCTCGCCTCGGTCTTGTTGTCGACGCCCGCGAGCTGTCGCGCCAGCGCCTGAATCGCCAGGCGGGCCGGGCTGTTGGGCGCGTCGGTCAGCATCGGCTGTCCCAGGTCGCGCGAAGCGCCGACGCGGCGGTAGTCGTTCGGGATGATCGCAAACACGGGCCGCGCGAAGTGCCGCGCGACTTCGTCCGGCGTAATCCGCTCGAAGTTCGCATTGCAGCGATTGAGCACGATCTCCAGCCGGTCCTCGGCCGCGCCCATCTGAATCAGGCAATCGTGAATGCGCTTGGCGTTCCGCAGGTGCGGCACCGAGAGCTGCGTAACGATCAGCACGCGATCGGCGCCCTGCACGGCCGCCGAGGTCATGAAGCTGTAGTTTCGCGGAAGGTCGGCCACCACGAACGGGTGAACCTGACCGAGCACGTGGAACATGTCGCTCACGCCTTCGGGCGTTACGATGCGGGCGTCATCCACGCGCTCCGGCCGCGCGAGCAGTACGATGCCGTTGTTCAGGTCGTGCATCGCGCTTTCGATCAGCGTGCGATCGACCTGCACGCCGTCGCGGCAAACGTCGGCCACCGAGTATTTCGGGGCGCAGTCGAACGCGCAGCTAACGTCGCCGAATTCGAGATTCAGATCGATCAGCGCGCATTTCTGAGAAGTGGCGTGGCACAGCTCCGTCGCCAGGTTGCAGGCCAGCGTGGTCGCCCCGGCGCCGCCGGCGCTGCCGACCACGCAGAAGCGCCGCGACTCCATCGCGCTGGGCGCGTGCGCGACCCGGATGCGCTCGATGGCGGCCGACAGATCATCCAGATCGATCGGCGCGGCCACGAACTGCGCGCAGCCGGACCGCATCGCCGCGATGATCGTCTGCGGATCGTTCGACCGGCTCAGGCCGACGATGCTGCAATTCGGCGCGAGCTCCGCCACGTGTTCGACGACGCTCAGCCCCGAGAGGTCTGTGCTGTCCAGGTTTACGGCGACGACGTGGATCGTACCGGTGGTGATGCAGGCCTGCAGCTTCTCCCAGTTCGCGAACTCCCCGACGATGTGCACGTCGGCCAGCCGCTGAAACGGGTGCCGAATCGCCTGGGGCGGACTGCCGGCGCTGTCAAACAAGCAAATCCGGAGCGTCACGGCCATGCACGTTCCCTACCTTATCTCGGCAAGTGGCGCGCTGCGGGCGCGCCGTGACTGTTGCATCGGCCGTCGCGCGGCGTGAATCGCGTAATTGTCCCGCGACCGGATCGCGCGGCGGCGAAGAAGCCTGCGCGTCCGAAAAGACCGGCGGCGGAGGGCCGCGGGCGTCACCGCGGGCGCAGGACCTGCTCGGCGGGCAAAGTGCGCATGCAGTCATGATGACCCAGCGGGCAGCGCCGCCGCAGGCAAGGCGCACACGGCAGCGGCAGCGCGACCACCCGCGCCCGGTCGCTCCAGGGTCCGGTGCGACGCGGGTCGGTCGGCCCGAAGATCGCCGTCAGCGGCGTCCCTAGGGCCGCGGCGATGTGCATCGGACCCGAGTCCAGACAGTAGACGTGTTGCGCAGCCGCCAGCAGCGCCACCAGCTCTGGCAGCGTGGTTCGCCCCACCAGATTCACGGGCGCAGTCCGGCACGCCGCCGCGATCGCGTCCGCCAGCGGCGCGTCATCGGGCGCGCCCAAGAGCACCACCGGCGGCCCGCCGTCAGCGTCGAGTGCGTCGATGAGTTCGCACCACTGCGCCGCCGACCACAGCTTGCTCTCCCACCGCGCACCGGGCAGCACCGCGACATACGCATCCAGCGTCCGCCCCGCCGCAGCATCGAGCTTGCGCCGCGCGCTGGCCGAATCCGCCGGGCGGATGGGCAGTTGGACCCGCGGTGCTTCCACCGACGCATTCGCGCTGCCCGCCGCGCCCCCCTCGCACGCGAGGTCTGCGACCGCCAGATTCCGCGCCACGGCGTGTCCGCGCTCGTCCGCGCATCGCACGCGCTGCGTGTAGAAGATCCAGGCCAGCTCCCGCGCCGCCGCGAAGCCGATCCGTTGGGCGGCGCCGCTGGTCCAAGCCAGAAACCCGCTGCGAAACAGTCCCTGCAGATCGATCACCAGGTCGAATTTCCGACGTCGCAAGTGCAGGACAAAGCGGCAGAAATCCCGCATCGCCGCCAGGCTCCGCAGCATCCGTCCGTAGCGGCGACGGTCGAAGACGATCAGCTCGTCAAGCTGCGGATGCCCTTCCAGCAGCGGAGCGAACGGCGCCGCGATCAGCCAACTGATCTTCGCCTGCGGCCACGCCCGCCGCAGCGCATCCAGCACCGGCAATGCGTGAACCACGTCGCCCAGCGAGCTCGGCTTGATGATGAGGACGCGCCGCGGGGTCACCGCGGCACGACCCGATGCGGCCGGCGGGTCGGCAGCCGACTGCGGTTTCTCGGCGGGCACCATTGCTGCGGACTATAGTCGTACATGGGCCGGCGGGCCGCAATCTGCCGCCGATCGAGCGGCCGCCGATTGCCCAGTGAGCCGCTGCGGAGTCCGGGCGCGGTACCGAGTTCGCGGCGGTGCAAAGTGCCCCGCGGGCCGGTGAGCGTGTGATTTTTTTGGGTGGGGCGGGCATTCTGCCCGCCCAAGGGTCTCGCGAACCGCTGACGAAAGTGAGTGAAGCTCAAAGGTTCACACGCTCGGTCGCCTGCATGCCGCTTTGCGCTACTGTTTCGCAAATAGGCGGTTACGGCCATCTTTACACTTGAAATCCTGACGCGCTCCTGCTATTTTCCCGGTGACTTTAGAGGTCCGGCGGGGGCCGCGTAGAGGTTCTCGCGCTGGACCGCTGTCGCCGGGCGTGCCGATAAGGCATAATCGGCCGGCGGCGAAGGGAACCACGGCCCTCCAACGGCGGGGGCGCTTCAGGCGGCGGCGGCCCAGCCGCGTCGCCCGCCTGAGCAGGTCGCCTCGCTTATGTAAAGCGATCGCCGGTGGTCGCTGAAGCTGCTCGCCGAGCAGCACGGAATCCGTTCATCATGCTCTGCCCACGCAGGGGCGAGCACTGTGGTAACTTGCTGCGAGAAATGGACTTAGACGGTAGCTGGCGATGACAGAAATCAACCTCATCCGCAACATCGGTATTTCGGCGCACATCGACTCGGGCAAGACCACGCTCAGCGAGCGCATCCTCTACTACTCCGGCCGCATCCACAAGATCGGCGAGGTCAAGGGCACCGGCGCCACCATGGACCACATGGAGCTGGAGAAGGAGCGCGGTATCACCATCACCTCCGCCGCCACCACCGTGCACTGGATGGACCACCAGGTCAACCTGATCGACACGCCGGGCCACGTCGACTTCACCGTCGAAGTCGAGCGCTCCCTGCGCGTGCTCGACGGTGCGATTCTGGTGCTCTGCGGCGTCGGCGGCGTGCAGTCGCAGTCGCTGACCGTCGACCGCCAGATGAAGCGCTACGGCGTTCCGCGGATCGCGTTCATCAACAAGCTCGACCGCGTCGGGGCCGATCCTTCGCGGGTCGTCGGCGAGATCGAAGAGAAACTGGGCCTGGTCGCCGTGCCGCTGCAACTGCCCATCGGCGTCGAACAGGACCACAAGGGCGTGATCGACCTGCTGATGATGAAGGCCGCGTACTTCGACGGCGAGAAGGGCGAGGACGTCCGCTACGAGGACATTCCCGAGGCCATGCGGGCCGAGGCCGACAAGGCCCGCCACGGCATGCTCGACGCGCTCTCGCTGTATGACGACGAACTCATGGAGATGATGCTCGGCGAGCAGGAGCCGACCGTCGACCAGCTCCACGCCATCATCCGGCGGCTGACCATCGCCCGCGACATCGTGCCGGTGATGATGGGCAGCGCGTTCAAGAACAAGGGCGTGCAGTTGCTGCTCGACGCGATCGTGCGCTACCTGCCGTCGCCGCTCGACCGCATCTACTATGCCAAGGACAACGACAACGACGCCGCCGAAGTCACCATCACCGCCGATCCGGACGCGCCGGTCGTGGCGATGGCGTTCAAGCTGGTCGATGAGCAGTTCGGCCAGCTCACGTACACCCGTATCTACCAGGGCACGCTTCGCAAGGCCGACACGCTGGTCAACACCCGCGACCGCCGCAGCCGCCGCGTCGGCCGCCTGGTGCGCATGCACGCCAACGACCGCGAGGACATCGCCGAGGCCCGCGCCGGCGACATCATCGCCATGGTCGGCGTCGATTGCGCATCGGGCGACACCTTCTGCGACGAAGCGCTGAACTACTCGCTCGAGAGCATCCATGCCGCCGCCCCGGTCATCTCGCTGGCCATCGCGCCCAAGCAGAAGACCGGCGACCGCGACCGCCTCGCGAAGGCGCTGCAGCGCTTCGTCCGCGAAGATCCGACCTTCCACGTCCGCACCGACCAGGAAACCGGCGAGACGATCATCGCCGGCGTCGGCGAGCTGCAGCTTGAGATCTACATCGAGCGCATCCGCCGCGAGTACAAGTGCGAGGTCGAGACCGGCGCGCCCAAGGTCAACTACAAGGAAGCCCCGACCGTCACCGCCGAGTTCAACCACAAGCACAAGAAGCAGACCGGCGGCTCGGGCCAGTATGGCCACGTCGTGGGCAAGCTGGAGCCGCTGCCCGAAGGCACGCCGGAGGTTTACGTCTTCGACAACAAGGTCATCGGCGGCCGCATCCCGACCGAGTACATCCCCTCGTGCGACAAGGGCTTCCAGGCCGCCCGGCTGAACGGCCCGCTCGCGGGTTACGAAGTCGTCCGCGTGAAGATGGTGCTCGAGGACGGCTCGTCGCACTCGGTCGACTCGTCCGACATCGCCTTCCAGATCGCCGCTCGCGACGCCTTCAAGGAGGCGTATCTCAAGAGCAAGCCGGCCATTCTCGAACCGATCATGAAGGTCGAGGTGGAGGTGCCGGCCGAGTTTCAGGGGCCGGTCGTCGGCGACCTGACCAGCCGCCGCGGCATGATCCTGGGCACGGACGGCAAGAGCGACGCGACGATCATCCTTGCGGAAGTGCCGCTGGCGAAGATGTTCGGCTACGCGACGGACCTGCGCTCGATGACGCAGGGCCGCGGCACGTTCTCGATGGAATTCTCCGCGTACCGCCAGGCGCCCCGCGACGTGCAGGAAGAAGTCGTCGAGAAGGCCCGCAAGGCGAAGGCGGCGAAGTAGCCGTCGCACGGCCGACCGGGCTAGGCCGCGAATCGCGTTTTGATCCGCAGCGTACCTGGCGACTCGCTATCGTTGGGCTGGTATTAGTCGATGTGGATCGTGCGCCGACTTCACTTGAGGTGCGCGAGACGCTCGCGCACCGCTCCGAATAGCTTCGCGGCCGTTTCGGCGCGAAGTCGCTCGCGCTCTTCGGCTCAACCGCCCGCCCCGAAGCCGCCCCGACCTGCGACTTGGACTTTCTGGTCGAGTTTGACCGACCCACCGGCTACTTTGGCTTGTTCCGGCTTCAGGATTATCTCGCCGAACTGTTGGGTCGCGCGGTGGATGTAAACACCGCCGTCGCTCTCAAGCCGCGGATCCGCGCGCGGGCCCGCGCCGAGTGCATCCGTGTCGCATAGGCGCTGGCAAGAGCGCGTCCGCGACATCCTCGCGGCGATCGGCGAAATCGACGAGTTCGTGCGGGGAGTCACGGTCGAACAGTTTCGCGGTGACGCGCGCACATCGAAGCCGTCCTGCTGAAGTTCATCGTCATTGATGAGGCAACGTCGCGAATTCCGGCTGAGATTCAGACCGCAAGCGTCGAAACTCCGCGGGGGCTGATGTGCGGTATGCGAAACCGACTGGTTCACGTCTACTGCCAAGTCGATCCGCAGATCGTCCGGGACACGATTCGCAACGACCTGCCCGCGCTCGTCGAGCCGCTGAAGCGCTCGCTGGCGGCGACGCCCGACGAAGGCTCACTCTCATAACGGCGATCCTCGCGCGCACGTCAACCGCGAAGTCGTGCGTATTGAAAGCGGCGGGCGACACTCCTATAAATCGCTGGAACGCCTGTCGAGCTCCGCGTTTCGACGTCGAATCGGTCCGTGCGGAGCCAAAGGGGGTTTCATGGCCTCCGCGATCAAGGGATTGACGACGCTGGCGCAGGGCCTCTCTCGGGCCCGGGGCGGTGCCGATGTGCAAGTTGTAGCGCGCGGCGCGACTCCGCGGGATGCGACCCCGCCGGCGGCTGGGCCGTGCAACAACTTCACGGCCGCTGCTTCACCACCATCGGGCAGAACAGGCCGGCGGAGAAACGCCGATTGCAGCACGCGCACTCGCCGTCCAGAATCGCACTGAGGCAGCACATCTGGCAGTTCAGATCCTGGCAGCTTCGCAGTGCGGCGACGGCGGACACGGCCCGCGCATAAGCCGCGCGCCCCGCGAACAGCCGGCCCGAAACGACGCCGCGCTGGCACGCGGCGCAATACCCCGCGTCCAGCGCCGGCGACAGCGTGAGCTGGTTCGCGGGCGCCCCGCCCGGCCCCGTCGCATCCGCCGTCACCGCGCTCGCCGGCTGCGCCGCGCGCATCAACCGCTCGCGTAGGTCCGGGTCGCCCTTGGCGAGCATCACCTTCCGCACGGCGGCCTGCATGGCCGCCCGCGAGCGTCGCAACGCCCCGCGGCATATCTCGCACTCGACGCGATCAAGTTCATCCGCCGCGACCGACTGGCCCCGCTCCAGGGCCGCCGCCAGCCACGACTTGTACGCGCGGCCGCGAGCGAAGTGCAGCTTGCACGTCCGGCATTCGCCGTCGCACGCCGCGGCGGCGCCACAGCCCTCGCACTTCACATCTGCTGCGACCGGCAACTCCGCAGTCAGGGCGACGAAGAGCACTTCGTTGGGTACGGGAACGCCGTACGCCAGCCCGCAATGGTGGCCGTCGCACCAACCGCCCGCCGCGTCAAGCAAACTTGCGCACCGGCACGCGGCTTGACAGGAATAGCAACCAAGCCCACACACAACAGCGAGCTTCAATAGTGCGGAGTGCGCAATCACCGACAATCGCTCCGATTAGCACCGATTCGCGTAGCCGCACCACTGCGACCGACGGACCGGCGCGCACATCACCGAATCAGACCCGTTTGGGCGCGCTTGCGTGATATCCAGAATTCAATTCGGCCAACGAAGTCAATTAACAGAAACCAGAGCCCCAACAGAACCAGGGTATTGCCAGGCGGGCCCCCACGATCTTCATGAAATCGAAGCGCCCCAACAACGATTGAGACGGCGGCAGCAACGAGCAGCACGGCGCCTGGCACCCTGTTGAGGCGCTCTACGTCTACCATCCGTGACGATGGCGCAGGACGGCTGCGGCGGACGCGACGCCTGGCGTGTGCAACGAGCCACATGGCCAGCAGTAAGAGCAGGAATGCGAGATACAACACGATGTTCAATACCGGTTGACCAAGAGCATTCGGTATTGTTGCGACGATTCCAATGGGTGGGGCGAGGATCGCGACGAGCTTGGCCCAGCTGTTGAACATGCGCACCAAGGCTCCGGCTCTATGGGTTGCACGTTGAAACCATCGCAAAGTTGAACTCAGCCAACATCACAATGAGGTCGAGCTTAGTATCATCAGCCAGTCCGGCCCCGTTGTACGCGTACCAGGTCTTCTCCAGCACGCTCTCGCCCTGCACGGTCTCGAACCACATCAGCCGGTTACTCCACGACCCATACGTCTCCGGAGTGTTCCCGGCATCTACGCCACAATGTCTGCTCGTCAATACCGCCGGCAATGCGCGATTGTCCGTGTGCGTCAGCCGGTTGCCGCCCTGATCGTAGGCGTACGACAGCGCATATGCCGCCTCCGGCGTCGGCGACCACGCCCTATTCCACCAGAATATGCGGCGCATACCGGGTTGCGAGAACGCGTGCCTGCGCACACTGTACATGGGCGTCGATAACCTCGAGCGAACCGCGAAGGCAACGACCGCCAAACTCAACCTCATACTTCGCTTTGCCGGGGGAACTCTTGAGAGCAAAGCGTGTCACCGAGCTCCAGGAAATGACCCGCGAGATTCCAAAGCGTCGGATATGAAGACCTGTCGGAGTCACACAAAGGAACGCGGAGCGCACTAACGACAGAATCACGCCGACAAGCAGCAGAACAGCGGCGACGACTGGCCCTTGCGGCCGCTCGCTCCAACTCGCGTAGCCCGGCAGATGGCTACTCACACCAAGTGAGCAAAGAAAGTAATACACGAAAACTAAAGTGCATACATAAGCAGGCATGCGGCCGATCGCCGGGCATTGAAGCCGTATGGTGCCCATGATTCGAGCTCTATCAAGGACTACAGACATTGACAATCCGCAAACCCTCACGGCGGCGCGTTTCTACCGTGACAAGCTACACATCCACTCGACGACGCCGGATGCCAAGCCGGCCTCAATCCCAAAAAGCCCATCAAGCATGTAAGCGATCATGTCGTCGCCGACGTTGTTCGAAACAGCATACGCGGCGCCTCCCAATCCCAGGAGGCCCCCAGCCAGCGTCGAGATCGAAATGACAGCGACGGGATTGGGTGAGTAGCTCGCGTACGTCGACAGGGCGCTCCCGACGAACCCAGTCATTGCGCCGCCGACCGCGCCTCCCCACATCATGCTGCCGGAAGCTCCGGCCACGTACGCGCCAAATACTCCTCCGGTCAAACCGGCGATCGCGCCTATCGCTGCCCCGCTCACCGTCTGGGTCGTTACAGCGCCGAGCGTAGCGCCGATTGCCGCAGCCATCGTGACGCCGACCAGGTTGAGTTCGTTTCCGGTCGGATCGACCCCCACCGTGGGAGAATTCCGCGCGTATGCATACGTGTTTAGTCCCCCAGCTAACCCAATCGGGTCCCGCATCACGAACCGCCCCAGCCGCGGATCGTAATAGCGCGCGCCCACGTGCAGCAGCCCGATGTCCGCCGCCGCATCCGACAGGCCGTCGTTCTGATAGCCCCACGCCCCGCAGTACCCGTAGCGCGTCTCCGCCCCGCCGCCGCCCGAACCCGCCGGCGATCCATACGCCGGCAGCGGCAGCACCTCGCCGAACGCCGTGTACGCCAGGTTCGCCGGCTGAAACCCGCCGCCGCCGGTGATCAGCCGCGTCGTCCCCAGCATGTCGGCGTGGAAGTAGCGCCAATCCCCCGGCGGCACACCCGGCCCGCCCTGCATCGCCGCCAATCCGAGCCCGTGCACATACCGCGTGGTCGGAAACGCGTCGCCCGTGTCCGCGTCGACCTCGTAGTCCTTCGCGACGAGATTGCCGACGTAGTCGTGCCACCGCGCCGAACCGCTGATCGGTACAAGCGTGACCGCGTCGCGGTCGCGCTCCATGTACCGCTGCCGGTTGCCGTCATAGCGGAACTCGCGGGCCAGAACCGGCTCGACCGATTCCGGATCGAGATCCTCAGACGCCGGCAAGGTCTTCCCCGTGAACTTGCGGAGCAGCCACAGATTCTGCCCCGCCGTGTAGTGGAAGCAAGTGATGTGATACGTATCCGGTTTGGCGCTCTGCGGATATTGCGTCACCTGCGTCCGCACGTGTCCGGCCCCGTTGTACGCGTACCAGGTCTTCTCCAGCACGCTCTCGCCCTGCACGGTCTCGAACCACATCAGCCGGTTGTTCCACGACCCATACGTCTCCGGCGAGTTCCCGGCCGCGACATCATAATGATAACTTGTTACCACCGCCGGCGATGCGAGAGTATCCGTTTTCATCAGGCGATTTCCGCCCTGGTCGCACGTGTGAGTCTGCGCCTAGGCCGCTTCCGCTCTGGTAGGCACGCTGTCCGAACGCCGCGACTGATTCCTCTTCGCACGTCGCTCGAGCAAACCCACACTGGCGGCGAATCAGCGCGTGAAACCCCCGTAGACGCGCCGCGTGAGCGGTTCACGGCGGCAGCGACCGGCGAACGCGCGCCCGCCGCGCCTTCCTCATTTCTCCCCGCCTTGCTACTTCCGCGTCGCCGTTCGGCATGGCGCAAATCGCGAGTACACCTGTCCCCGTCACCTCGTCCGCCGGCCGCGCGGCTGATTGCATGGCGCTTCGAAACAGTTTCGCGGCGGCAGCAGCGCACCGACCGGCCGACGGGCTCGACAGGAGACCGCGCATGCGCACTCGCTCCACCATTCTGACGCTCGCCGGCTTCGTCGCCCTCGCGGGAATGTGGATCAACATCGGAAACGCCCAATCCGACGAGCCGCCCGCCCAGCGCCGCGTCGTGCAGCCCGTCGACGTCGACCCCGGCGCCCCCACGCCCCGCAACGTCTGCTACGGCTTCTCGACCATCGACCTGGGCCAGTACAGCCAGTTCGGCGATTACTGCGGCGGCGATTTCTTCGAGGTCCGCTTCACCACCGGCACGCCGCCGTGCTACGCCGACGTGGCCCACCCGGCCGTCGAGATGATCATCCGCGACGATTGCGCGTGGAACGACTTCTGGGAGCAGCACGCCGGCGGCCCGCCGCCGACGGTCGATTTTGATCGCGACGTGGTAGTCGCGGTCATCTCCGGCCCGAAGCCCAATGGCGGTTGCCTGGGCATCGAGATTACGCACATCCAGCCGACGGACTGCGGCGTGAAGATCTTCATCCGCGAGCGCATCCCGTGCGACGAGTTCTGTAATCGCTCGATCACCAATCCATACCACATCATCCGGGTGTGCAAGCAACTGCTGCCGTATGAGAAGCCCACGTGCTTCGAGCGCCGCAACCAGCCGCCGACGTGCAACCTCTACCTGGAATGCGCGGTGCTGCTGCCCGAGTAACCCCGCGGCGGCCCGGGCATCCTGCCCGCCTGCATGTGGCTCGGGCATCCTGCCCGTCCGCATGTGGCTCGGGCATCCTGCCCGCGGTGCCGCGTGCAAACGCCGGGCGCACCGCGCACGCGCCCGAAACGCCCAATCGCGCTCTCCGCGCAGCGCCCCGCCGGACTGCCGCCTCTCACGAACGCCCCTCGCCGACCGCGGCGCGCGGCGCGCGAGGGGCGACTTACTCCACGCGGCGGAAGCACACCCCGCCGGCCGCGTTCGCCGCGACCGCAAACACCCCACGCAGTTCACCGCCCATGAGCTCGAAGCGTGCCTCCCCGTCGGTCTCGCCCAGCCAGCGGGCCTCGCCCGCATCCACGCGCCGCACCCGCCCGCGCCCGCCGCTGATCTCGCCCTCATACGTCAGGTACTCCCGGCGGTGCGGCCCCAGCGGCTCCACCGGCGTCTCCCGGCCGCCGCGCGGATCGCGCAGCAGCCGCCACGTCCGCAGCGGCTGATCCGCCGCGGCTTCGACCATCAGGTCCCAATGCACCGCCTCCGCCGGCGGCTTGCCCGCGGCCGCCGCCGCGCTGCGCGTGTCATGCTCCAGAAGGACGAACCGCATGGCGAAACTCTGTACGAACCCCGACGCATCGACTATACCGTCCGCAAATGCCGCGCGCCGCGCGAAGGGCCCGTGCGAACCACCAAGGGTAGCATGGGCCTCCGGCCCGTGCGAACCGCCAAGGGTAGCCCCGTGCGACCCGCCAAGGGCCCGTGCGAACCGCCAAGGGTAGCATGGGCCTCCGGCCCGTGCGGCCCGATACTGTATGGCCCCGTCCCGTTCGGACGGATTCAAGCCCCGTGCGCCGTGCCAAGGGTACGCCTGGGCCTCCGAGCCTGTGAAATTTCTGGGTGGGGCGGGCATCCTGCCCGCCCGCTGATCGCGGGTGAGTTTTTGGGTGGGGCGGGCATTCTGCCCGCCCAACGGGCTTCGCGCCGCGCAAAGGTTCGCATGGGCCACCGAGCTTGTGAGTCTTTCATCGCGGGAGCGGGGAGCGTGGGCCTCTGGCCCGTGCGAACCGCTCACGACCACGTGCGCGTAACAAGAAGTTCACAAGCTCTCCGGCCCGCGCGAACCGCTCGAAACGGCGCGCGGGTCCGGCGGATTCACGGCCCCGCCGCCGCGCGGAACCTGCCCGGAGGCTTGTGACGTGGATGCGACACCGGCGGTGCTGCCGCCGCGCACGACGCTGGCACGCCGACTGCTGTGGGTCGGCCTCTGCATCTCGCCGCTGCTGCTCATGGGCGCGGCGTGGTGGGCGGTCAACACGTTCGTGCTGGCCCGCGCCGTTCCGGGGAACACCGCGACCGGCGAAGAGGTGGTGCGCTTCATCCGCCACGAGCACGGCCTGCCGCGGCTGCCGTCGCCGCAGCGGCTGGAGGTGCTGCAGACCCTGCTGCGCCGCGCCGTGGACGAGCCGGCGTTCCGCGCCGAGATGATCGCCGCCCTGCGCAGCTCCACCGGCGAAGAGCAGTCCGCGTTCCGCACCCACATCTTCGACACGTTCAAGCCCATCGTCCTCGCGGACATCAACCGCTATCAGTCCCTGCGCGGCGCGGAGCGGGCGGCGTTCCTCGACGAGCGGATCGTCGCCTATAACCGCATGGGCGCGTTCTTCGCGAACGCCCGCGTCGACCGCCAAGCCCTGATGGGCGTCATGCCCGACGCCGACGACGCCCTCGACCTGCTCTACCGCCGCACGACGGAGGAGGAGCGCCTGTCCGGCGCGACCTACCTGGCGGCGGTCCAGGAGCGCATCAACGCGATCCTGGCCGATCCGCCGCTCAAGGCGGAATTCGAACGCCGCATCGCGGCGGGGCCGTAGCGCGAGAATGTCGAATGGCGGATAGCGAATGGCGAATGGTAACCGTAGGGTGGGTAGCCGTAGGGTGGGTTGAGCGCAGCGAAACCCACCCGTCGGAAGGCGGCACACCTGCGTGCCGGGTTTTGCTCCGGCGCTTGGTCGCTCCGTCGCTTCCACGCGTGGTGGGTTCCGATTCGCTCAGCCCAACCTACGTGGCTACATAGCGATATCGCGTATAGCGCATTTGCCATTGTCGTAAATGCCGAGACCGGTGTGTTGATTACGATAAGACCCTAGGTGATAGAGCCAATGGATGTTATTCCGCTTGTTGTGAAGGCGCCGCGTGTCGCCGAGATGTGCGGTCGCACATACCACTGCCCTACGTGTCGTTCGCAAACAGTTCTGGATAAGCATGATACTGGATGGGTTGAGTGTCCCATTGTGAAGAACGCACTCATTTGTCTCGGATGTTGTATCGATATTGCGTCGACCTGTCGTGCTCACAACTTTGTGGGACATGCGTTTCGCGATGTCGTAGACGATGTATCCAAGTTGGCGGGAGAGACTGTTGGTGAGGTCCGAAAGAGATGTCTCATTCATCAGAAGCATATTCTTGAAGGCCGCACTGTTGTAGCGACGGACAGCAGTCATTGTGAGTTACTGGAGAGCATTCGTGCAGCTTTAGCGGAGAGCGACTAGTGTAGTGATGCATTGAAAACTGAACATATCCGACGATCGGAACCGTCGGCGGCCGGCAGGTAGGACAGCCGAAATCGGCGTGCCGCTGCACTCTAGCTTGCTATTACCCACATTTTTCGGAGCGCGTCCGCTTCTCTGCGTTCAGTCCCGAAGGGACGCGGGAGTTTAGCCACGGGTGGAGCGCAGGCCGCAGGCCGAAGCGCAACCCGTGGATCGAGCGTCATGTGCGGTCTCCGCCCCGGCAGGGGCGGCGGGAGCGTTGCTGCGGTGGAAGGACCGGTCGCGCAGTCTCCTTCGCCCCGCTGGGGCGAAAACGCCTCGAAACGACTACCACGGGTTCCGTCGCTGCTGCGCGGCGACTCCACCCGTGGCTACAATCCGTGACCCCTTCAGGGTCGAAGATCACGCAATTGAACTGTGGGTAACAGCAAGCTCTGTAAGCAGTGTCCTCAGAAGCCCAACGACCTCCGCATGCTCTGCTCGCAGAGCAGTGGCACGCGCACGCCGGCTGGCGCTCAGCGTGCGCGGCCCGCCCCTCCGCTGACTCCCCACCCCCCGGTTCGCTCACTCCGGCACCGCCGCCGTCACGATCACCCGCATCCCGCTGAAGCGGCTGTCCATCCATCCATACGCGCCGGCCAGCCCGCCCGATGCCAGCGACCCGCTCGCCAGCGACAACCCGAAGCGATATCCGCCGCCGACATCTTCGATCGGAATGCCGCCCGTCGGCGGGTTGCCCGAGAAGTACCACGACCAGCCCGTGCCGTAGTACGCGCTGTCATGCATGCCCTGCCCGACAACGCTATAGCTCGTCGCGCCCTGCACCCTGGGGATGTAGACAAACGCGGTCACCACGTAAACCTCGGGATCGGTGCTCACATCCTGCGAAAAGTAACACCCGAACGTGGTGACCGTCCGCAGCTTCGGATCAACCCGCACTACCGCGCTCGCCGACCCCAAAACGCCGCCCGCGCGCGCCCGCGGCGTGTTCGGGTGAGTGTCGGAAACCGATAGCGCGCACTAAACAACCACCGGCGGCGGACCGCCTTCATGGCAGTCCGCCGCCGGCAGCGCATCACCCGGAAAACCCGGCGCCTCAGCGCCCCTTCCCCGCGTCCTCCACCGCAATTCCCAGAATCAGCGCGATGCTCACGCCCAGCAGCGTGGTCATCGTCTCCTCGCTAATGGCCAGGCCGATCTGCCCGGTGTACGCCACGATCACCGTCGCCAGCGCCACCTGTACCTTCCGGCTTCGCAGCGGCCAGAGCCAGAGCTTCCACCCCGGCATCGCCGGCGGCGGGTTCGGCTGCAGCGGGCGCAGTCCGTTCATGGCGTCACCTCCGATTCGCCGGGGGCTCGCAGCCGTTCGCCACTCACCGTCGGATGAACCGCCGCCGGCGCTCGCCGGTCCGCCGGGTCCGCAGGCGGCGAGTACACCCGCGCCGCCGCCTGCTCGGTCGCGTGCGCCGCCAGGCCCGACTCGATCCGCCGCAGCCGCGCGTCCAGCGCCTTCGTCAGCAGATCGACCGGCGACTGGTCGGCGAACAGCTTCGCGTCCACTCCGATCATCCGCAGGGCCTTCGACCGCTCGAACTGCACCGCCCAGAACTCCAGCAGGTCGCGTTCGTTCCACGCGGCGTTCAGCGTCGTCCGCTGCTGGGGCGTCAGCGGCGCATCGTCGGTCGCCATGCGGGCCAGGGTGTCGCGAAACAGCATCGCCCGCAGCCCGGCCTGCTGCCGATCGAAGAGCGCCTGCTGCACCTCGTCGGCCCGTCGCTGCGCTGCGAGCGCGATCCGCGTGCTCTCCGCCGTACACCCGCCCGCCGCAGTCAGCAGCGCCAGCAGCAGCACCACACCCAGACTCGCCGCCGCCGCTTGCCCCCATGCGTCGAAAAAGCGCTGCTTCACAACCCACCTCCCATCGCCACGAGCACGCGGATTGCGAACACCGCGCCCTCGACCCATTTCTCGGCCGCGATCGCCTCGGACATCTGCTGCACGCCGGCCCGCAGCTCGTCATCGGCGATCCAGCCGCCGGCCGGCGCCTCGCGCGGCAGCCCGGCGGTCTCATAGTCCACCATTTCCGGTCCCTGTGCGGCCCGCACGCGTTGCCCTTCGATCAGCAGCGCATCGATCACGTGCCGCGCCGCCCGCACGAACGCCTGCGCGGTCGTCGGGTTGATCTGTTGCATGACGGATTCCAGACTCACGACTCGAACCTCCATTCCCAGAAACGCATTCCCGGAGAGTCATCCCCGGCAACTGTGGTCTTCTCGCCCCCGTCGGCGGGGGTGAGCAACGCAAAACCCAGCATCCCAGCGAAGCGCAGCGCTCACAGCCCGCTCAACTGCTCAACCGTGAACACTCGCAATCACAGCCCGCTCAACTGCTCCGCCGTGAACACCCGCGGCGTCGCCGTAAACCGCGGGGCCTCGTTCTCCGCGGTCCGCGCCGGCAGGATCGTCGCCGCCGGCAGCGGGACTTCGCCGCGCGCCACGGCCCGCAGCCACTCGATCGCCGCGGTGTAGATCAGTCGGATGCGCTCCGGCACGTTCGCGACGAAGGGCGAACTCTTCCATGCCGTGTACTCGGCCAGGTCCAGCACCCGCGCCGTCAGCAGGTCGGCCGCTTCGGGATAGGCCGCGAGGTTCACGGGCGTCGCATACCGCGCGGCCAGATAGCCGTTCGCCTCGGCTTCGGCCTCATCCACGATCTGCTGCGCCACGTTGGCGTCGGCGGCCGCCCCGTTCACGCGGTCGGTGAGCCGCGCATACAGCGTGCTGCCGACGCGCGCCGCAAGGTCTGTAGTCGTGACATACGCCATAACATCTCCAAGCTTGAAGGAGCACCACACCCAATACCCAGCAGATCGCGCCGCGTTCGAGACTCTCGTATCAGCAATCTGCAACTGTCGAACCGCTATTCGCAATTAGCGAGTAGGCATCCGGTATTGACTAACAGCCATTTGCCATTCGCCATTAGCCATTCGGTACTTGAATTTCGCCATTCGCCATTCGCCATTCGCCATTCGCTATTCGCTATTCTGTATTAACTCAGCGTCACCAAGCACGCATCCTGCCAGAACCCATACCCGGCGGCATGAATCGCCTTGACGCCGTACTGGTGTTGATTCTCGTTGGCCTCCAGCTCGCTGCCCTCGGCCAGCGCATGCACCTGCACCGGCAGCTCCTCCTGGAAGATGAACGGTCGCGACTCGCCGTCGGTGCGGAAAATCGCGAACTTGTCGGTCCACGTCAGCCGCGGGTTCGCCACCCATTCGACCCGGAACGGCGCGCGCGCCGCGAGCGGATTGGCGGTGGCGTCGATCTCGCGCCCGGAGAGCGCCACCAGCGTCGGCGCGAGCAGCCCCATCGGCGACATCACCACAAACTCGCGCGCGGCCTCGTTCATCGGCTCGCCGTCGTCGTCGCGAAACGCCAGAATCTGCGAGATGCCGCGGATGATCGCGGTGAACATCTCCGATTCGGTCGGCGCCGTGGGCGTCGCCACGTCCACGCTGATGCTGTTGCTCTGCGTTCCGCTGTCGCCCTCGCTGTGATCGGTGTCGAAGAAGAACTGCCCGTCATACGCCGCGGCGGAGACGCCGCCCTCGATCAACGTGCTCAGCAGCTTGTTGGGGTGCAGCGCCACCCGCCGCGCGAGCTCGTTGACGCGCACCAGGATCTGCCCCGTCTTGTCGCGCCGCATTTCGTCCGCGTCCACGCGGATCGTGGATTCCCAGGTCTTGTTGACGATGGTCACGCCGCTGGCGCGCAGCGGCTTCACGCGCCGCCCGCTGACCCACTCGCGCACCTGCGGAACCATGCCGAGCCACTTGTAGGTCTCGGAGGCCTGCGAGCTCGGAAATCGCATCGCCAGCCGCGTCCACCACGCGCTCTGCGCGAACTCCTCCAGCCGGCGATAGAACCGCCCGATGATCCCTTGCGAAGTCAACCCCGTGTCGACGACAACACTCATCGTTCATCTCCCAGTATGTGTTCCGAAAGCATGTGTACTGACAACCGGTTCCGCGCGCAGCGTCTCAAGCGCCGCGTAGTACGTTCCGGCTTCAGCGCCCCAGCGTCTTCGTCGCTCCGTCGCTCCGTCGCTCCGTCGCTCCGTCGCTTCGTCGCTTCGTCGCGACATTCTGCCTTCAGTCTTCAAAGTCTGGCGTCCCCGGTTCACTGTGCCGCTACGCAATGTCGCGACTCAGCACGATCCACTCGCTGCCGGTGCACAGCAGGTGCGCGCAGTCGTACTGTGCATCGAGCGTCGCCAGCGTGGCCGCCCCGTCGATCGTCTCGGAGGCGTTGCCGTCCAGCGTCACCGCCGCCGCCGCAGCCGAAGTCTTGACAACCCGAATCCAGCCGCCGGCCCGCACCGTGGCCGCGGCGGGCAGCGTCAGCGTCCGCGCCACCGTGTTGGCGATCAGCAGCACGCGGTTGATCTGGTCCAGCGTCAGCGTGACGCTCGCATCGGCCAGTGCGAGGGTCGGCGCGTTCTCCACGACCCCCGACAGGCTCGCCAGCGGCTGACAGCGGACCCGCGCCAGACTGGTTGCTTCGACGGCGACGATGCGGCCGATCCGCGAGTTGCCCGCGGGCGAGAGCGTCAGCGTGGCGTCGTCGCTGGCGTAGACGTCCTTGCCGATGTCGCCGGTCACCACGCCCGTCAGCGCGTGCACCACGTCGATGTTCTGGTGTACGCGCACGTTGATGCCGCCGGCCGTGTGACCGGCGATCGTGTTGTCCGCCCGCTGGTAGGCCACGCCCAGGAACTCGTCCCCGGCGACGAGCGGTCGCGCGTAGCCGGTCGACCGTTGCCGTCCGACCAGGCCGCCTTTGTAGATCACCACGTTGTCCGCAACCGGCACGTCGACCAGTTCCGGTGAGGTGAAGAAGTCCAGACTCCGATCCGCTGTCAATGCCATCGTGCATCCTCCGTTCTCTTGACTCGCCGCGCGACCCGCGTCGCGCGTGCGCTGCTGCCGCAGACCGGCGCGACTACCGCGCCGGACCGCTGTTCCGTACGCAACCCGAGGCGACCGCCCGCTCGTACGCTTCGATATCCGCCGCCTCGACGACGCCGGCGTGCCGCGGCGCGCCCCAGGCGCCGCGCGGCGCGCCCCGCGCCGCGCCCTCGCGCGCTGCCGCGATGAGGCGTCCGGGCGGCAGCACCACCGGCGCGCGCTGCAAGCGAGCTTCCGCCCCGACCGGGTCGCGCAGGTAGTCTTCGCGCCAGTCGCTGCGCGTCGCAGGGGTGATCTGTCCGCTCCGCAGCCCCGCGGCGACGAAGTGCTCCGCACGATCCGACGCCACGCGCTGCTGCAACGCATCCAGTTCCTCGCGGGCCCGCGCCAGCGCCGCGACCAGCGCAGCCGTGTCGCCCTCGGCCCGCCGCGCCGCGAGCGCCTGCACCCCATGCATCGCCGGGTCGTTCGTCAGCGCGACGGGCCCCAGCCCGGCGAACTGCGTCTGCTCCGCGTCGCTCCAGAACAGCACGGGCGAGAAGTAGCGATATTCGCCGGCGCGCAGCAATTGCTCCGCGCGCGGCGTCCACGTCACGTCGGTGGCCCACAGCCCGTCATCGCGGAGCGACAACCCGCCGATCCAGCCCGCCGCCGGCCGCAGCCCGTCCGGGCGACCGTTGAGCGCGTCAAAACTCTGGTGTTCGTAGTCGATGACCAGCTTGCGGCCGATCCGCTCGAACCACGCCAGCGCCGCCTCGGCGTGATCGCGCGTGAACGTGAAGCGCCCGCCGCGCAGCGGCCGCTCGACCTCCACGTCGCCCAGCGGGATCAGCAGAAACTCGCGGACCGGTTCGCCGCCGGCGCGCAGCGCGGCGCTTCGCAGGCAGGCCGCGTGCCGCGGCGAAGCGGGATCGCGCGCTGCGGCGTCTGCGGCGCAGGTGTCCGGCGCGATCGCGCCTTCGGCCGCGTCGCCTTCGTGTGCATCGCGCGCACCGCCGCAGACCAGGGCCACTTCCAGCGCATCCGCGCGGTCCAGCGCCTCAGACAGCGCGTCGCGCAGCGCCGCCGCGTTTGTCTTCGGCTCCCGCAGCAGCGCCATCGCGGCGTGCAGGCGCTCTTCGATGCGCTGGGCGGCCAGCGCCGTCAGCGGGGGCGACGTGTGCATGCCGACAATCGAGTCGTGCGTCGTCATTCGTCGTTTCTCCTGCATCGTTTGAGGTTTCCGATCCCGCCGGGTTCGCCGGCGCAGGCCGCGCGCCTCGGCACTCGATCGCTGGCGCGACGTCGCCGACTTGCGGTGCGCCGGCGTCGCGACTTTCAAGGATTTCGATGGTCGGCTTGCCGCTGCCCGCGGTGGTCGGCACGAACCCGGCCGCGGCGTAGAACGGCCGCGGATCGCCGCTGCTCATGTCGAGTTTCGCGCGAATGCGCGTCGCGCCGCTGGCCCGCAGCAGCGCGCGGCCGATCCCGATCCCGCGATAGGCCGGATGGATCAACAGGTTGATGAGCGTCGCGCCGCTGCTGAGAATCGCGACGCCGATCAGGATTCCGCCGACCTCGGCGATCAGCACGCGATGGCAACGGTCGGCGAGAATCTCGGCGATCTGCCCGCGCCGCATGAAGTAGTCGCGCCGCAGCACGGTGTCGAAAAAGAAGATCAGCGGTTGAAGGTCCGCGGGGCCGGCCGCGCGCAGCGTCAGCGCCGCGTCCGCCGCCGCCGCGCCGCCGCGATCCGGCCCGCTCGAGAAGTCGGCGGCGTTCATCGCGTCCCCCTTCCCGGCAGCACGGCGCCGATCGCCCCGTCCCGCGGCGGAATGCCCAGCGCGCGATGCGCCCAGTCGGCCGGGACGGCCATGCCCAGTTCATTCACGGCGACCGCCAGCGTCTGCGCCAGCGCCCGCGTGTCGATCGCCTGCGACAGCGCCCGCCGAAACCGCGGCGTCGGCGCGTCGGCGCCCAGCACCGCGCGGACCATCGGCGTCAGCACGTCGCGCCGAATGGTCGCGCCCTCGTCGGCGATGTCCTGCACCAGCAGGTCTTCGCGGACGCGGTCGTGCACCTCTGCGGCGGCCCGCGAGCCGCTGTCGCCCATGTCCGTCGTCAGGTGTTGCCCCAGCCACAGGATCGTGATCTCGGTGTTGCAGTAGTCCTGCAGGTCGCGATACGGGCCGTCGCCGCTGCGGCGCGACTCCAGCATCTGCACCTCGACGTTCTTGCTGATCGCCGCGACCGCGTCGGTGCCCAGCGCTTCGAGCATCTTCAGAATCTGCTGCTTGTCCGGCTCCGGCGTGCCCGGCTCGTAGCGGGCGATGCGGACCGGCATGCCCGCCGCCTGCGACGCGATCAGCCAGTCCTTGAAGCTCAGGTTCTGTGCGAGAAACATCAGCAGCGACGCTCGCAACAGGCCGCCGTCGAAGGGTCGGCCGGGCTGCGCGGCGGGGCAGTGCACCACCCACTTGCTGGGCTGCTCGTCGAGCGCCACGCCCCAGGTCGGCTCGTCCTGCGTGCGCACCCGCAGCCGCCACGGCTCGTGCGGGTCGCACACCAGCCGGCTGTAGGGCACAGGCGTCACGTCGATCAGCCGGCCGTCCTCCCACACCAGTTCGGCGACTGCGACGCCCGTGCCGATCGCCTGGGCCAGGTGCCGCAGCGCCGCGTCAAAACTGTCCAGCCGCTGCAACGCTTCGACACACAGGTCCGCCGCGCGGGTGTGCACTTCCGACGATTGTTCGGGTTGTCGCGAGTCGCGTTCGACGCGATCCGACCGTGCGGCGCCCGCCGACCGAACCGCACCGGGCGGACGCGCGCTGCTTGGCGCGATCGCCGGCATGATCTCCCACTCCAGGCCGGTGAGCGCCAGGCGGCGCGTCGCCTCCACGGCGGCCAGCCGCGGCCACTTCTGCAGCATTTCGCGAAACAGCTCGAAGAGCTGCGCCGGGCTGCCGGCGTCCGCGGTTTGCAGGAGCGAGAGCGCCCGCGACGGGGTCAGTCCGATGGTGGGATAGGTTCGCAGGCTGTCCTCGCGCCATGGCAGCAGCACCCGCCCGGCCGCCGGTTCGCGCCCGAGCGCCGTGCGGCGTCGGGCGCGGCCGGGCAGCAGGCTCCCCAGCGCTTTCAGGATGCTGCCCAGCCCCGGCGGCCGGCGGAGTTTCTCGCCGGGCGACGTCGGCCACGGGTGCGGCGCGGCGTGCGCGGGCGGCGTTGCGACGGATCGCGCGGGCCGATCCGCACCGGTCGGCGGAGGACTCGAGGAATCATGCGGGCGGCCGAACATGCGCTCTCCTGTCTTTATCGCCGGGCCGCAGGCGCCGCCGCGGGCGATACTGATAGGATAGCACAGATTCGTAGAGAATCTAGAAAATTGTTCGCAAAATGTCAGGTACGCGGCCCGCCCGCCCGCGATGCGCGCTTCGCCGCGGGTCTCGCGTGTTGCGGGCGGGCTATTCCCGTCTGGCGCAGCGCTTGTGGTCGCCGCCGCCCCGAATCTCCAACCCCGGCCCACGCCGGGGGTTGAAGCGCGGCGCGGCGCATGGCGGCCCGCTCCGCGCTTGACGCCCGCCGGGCGGTCCCTACGCTTGTCGGGTTCTATGTCGAGTCGCCGGGTGAAGTCGCTCCGCAAGGATCTGCGCGCCAGCACGTGCGACGGGGCGGTGTTCAGCGTCATGGTGGGGGCCGGCGAGTCCTACATCGTGCCGTTCGGCCTGGCGATCGGCATGCGCGAGTCGATCGCCGGCCTGCTCGGGTCGGTTCCCCTGCTGATCGGGGCGCTGCTGCAACTCATCGCGCCGCTGGGCGTGCGCTGGGTCGGCTCCAATCGCCGCTGGGTGGTGCTGTCGGTCACGGTGCAGGGATTGTGCTTCCTCCCGCTGGCCCTGATCGCCCTGCGGGGCTCCGCCCCGGTCGCGCTGGTGTTCGCCGTCGTGGCGACGTACTGGGGCGCGGGCTACGCCTCCGCCGGCGCCTGGAACACGTGGACCGCCACGCTCGTGCCGGCGGGAATGCGGTCGAGCTTCTTCGCGCGGCGTTCGCGCTACATGCAGATCGCGCTGCTGATCGCGCTGGTCGGCGCCGGGCTGCTGCTGCACTCGGGCCGGCACGCGGGCTGGGGACCGGCGATCTTCGCCGTCCCCTTCGCGATCGCGCTGGCCGCCCGGCTGTACTCGGCCCGCAAGCTCAGCACGATCAGCGAGCCGATCCCGCTGCCGCCGGGTCAGCGGCACGTCTCGCCCCGCGAGCTGGGGCGTCGGATGCTGCACACCACCGACGGCCGACTGCTGGCGTACATGCTGGCGATGCAGTCCGCGGCCTACTTCGCCGGTCCGTACTTCGCGCCGTACATGCTCGAGCAACTGCACTTTTCCTACGGCGGCTACATGGCGCTGCTGGCGGTCTCCTACGGAGCGCGGATCGTCACGCTGCCGCTGCTGGCGCGGTTCGCGAAGCGCTATGGCACGCAGGCGCTGCTGCGCTTCGGCGGGCTGAGCATCGTGCCGCTGGCGGCGCTGTGGATCGGGGCGGAGTCGTTCGCGTTTCTGATCGTCGTGCAGTTCCTGGCCGGGATGACGTGGGCCGCCTACGAACTCGGCACGTTTCTCTACCAGTTCGAGGCCATCCGCCAGGAAGAGCGTACCAGCGTGCTCACCACGTTCAACCTCGCGAACGCGATGGCGCTCACGCTCGGCTCGATGGCCGGGGCGGTGGTGCTGGAGTCGAACGGCGCGACGCCGCTGGCGTACTTCATCGTCTTCGGCGCGTCCACGCTGCTGCGCGTGCTCACCGTGCCGCTGCTTCTGCGGATCAACCCCGCACCGCTGCCGGCGGCGCCGATCGCGGTGTCGCCGATGTCGGTGGTCGCGTCACGCGGGGCGATCGAACAGCCGGTGACCGCCAGCCTTCCGGAGCCGCCCGACCCTGCGGAGGCCCAGCGCGCTCCTGCGAGTTTGCCGCCGCCCGCGGCGAATTCGTGATCATTATCCGTTGCGCATCGATACGGATGAATGCGAGGGTGCGGCGTACTTCGACCCTGAATCCAGGGCGGCGCGTCCCCGCGCCGCTCCAACCGTCGCCCGGGTCTGGCGCGCGGCAAGCGGCGCTGAGCCTACGGAAGGTCGCTGGCGGCCTGGCGAAGCACGTCTGCGCTCCGATGCAGTGCGTCGCGCTCCGCGTCGGAGAGCGGCGGGAGCAGCGTTGTTTCGACCCCCTCCGACCCCACGATTCGCGGCAGCGAGAGGCTGACGCCGTCGAGCGCGCCGCCGTCGCCGATGCACGTCGAAACGGTCAGCACCGCGCGCTCGTTCACCCGGATCGCGTTCACGATCCGCGAGATCGCCGCGGCGATGCCGTAATAGGTCGAGCCCTTGCCGGCGATGATGCGATAGGCGGCTTTGCGCACGCCCTCGTCGATCCTCTGTTTGACTTCGTGCGTGAGCGGCTTGCCGACCTGCGATGCGAAATCCGCGAGCGGCACGCCGCCGACCTTGGCGCTGGACCACACCAGCACCTCGGAATCGCCGTGTTCGCCAAGGACGTATGCGTGCACCGACTGCGGCGCGACGCCGACGTGCTCCGCGAGCAGCGTGCGGAAGCGCGAAGTGTCCAGCGTGGTGCCGGTGCCGATCACGCGACCGGGGGGCAGGTTGGAGATGCGCGCCAGCAGTTGCGTGAGCACGTCGACGGGATTGGACGCGACAAGCAGAACCGCGTCCGCCGCGTGGGCGCGGATCGGCGGAACGACGCTCTCCAGCACCTTGCGGTTGCGCTCCAGCAGTTGCAGCCGCGTCTCTCCCGGCCGCTGACCCAGCCCGCACGCCAGCACGACGACCGCTGCGCCCGCGAGCCGCTCGAATCCACCCGCGGTGAGCCGCACGGCTTCCGCGAACGGCGTGGCGTGCAGGATGTCGTCGGCGTGGGCTCGCGCGAGCGCCTCGTTGGCGTCGACCAATACGAGTTCTCTGGCTTGCCCCTGCAGCGCCAGAGTGTACGCCGTGGTGCTCCCGACGTTCCCGCAACCCACGATTCCGACTTTCATGCACCGTTCTCCGAGCCTGTGAATTCTCGGGGTGGGGCAGGCATCCCGCTCGCCCACGGGGCTCGGGAACCGCTCGCGAAAGTAAGTGAAGCCAAAAAGTTCACAGGCCCTCGCGTGCAGCGCGGATCATAGACGACGCCGGCGCGGGCGGCTCGGGCTGCCGGCTCGCGGCGCCGCGGCGGCGGGCGCGTCTTCGATCGCGTTCAGGATCGGCCGCGCCAGCCACACGCGGCCCCACTTCGCGCCGTCGGCTCGCGTGAGCATCCCGGCCTTCTCAAGGGCTGCGATCGTCTTCGCCGCAGTGGGCGCCGTGACGCCCAGGCGCTCGGATGCATGCGCCACGGTGGTGTATGGGTTGATGAAGAGCGCATCGAGCAGCGTCAGGGCCCGGTGCTGCTTCGCGAGCTTTTCTCGATAGTCGTCGCGAACTCTCAGGATCAACTGGCTGTGCGCGATCGCGCTGCGGCCCGTGTCGCGCACCGCGGTCAGGAAGTACCGCAGCCACGCCGGCCAGTCGCCGTGCGTGCGGATGCGCTGCAGCGACTCGTAGTAGGCAGCCTTGTTCTGCTCGATGTAGCTCGACAGGTAGAGCAGAGGCTTGCTGAGCCGCCCGCGCTCGATCAGAAAGAGCGTGATCAGCAGGCGGCCGATGCGGCCGTTGCCGTCCAGGAACGGATGAATCGCCTCAAAGTGCTCGTGGACCAGGGCACACTGGACCAGCTCGGGCATCCTGCCGCGCTGATTGAGAAAGATCTCCCAGTGTTTCAGGCACTCGTGCATCTCGGGATCGGGCGGCGGCGGAACATACGTCGCCGTCGTCAGCGTCGAGCCGGGCGGACCGATCCAGTTCGGCGAGCGGCGAAACTCGCCGGGCGTCCGTTCCTGGCCGCGCACGCCGTGCATCAGCACTTTGTGCAAGTCGCACACCAGCCGCCCGGCGAGCGGTAGCTTGTCGAGCAGCCGCAGACCGCGATTCAGCGCTGCCACATAATTGCGCACCTCGAGCACGTCGCTACCCGTCGGCGTTCGCTGGGGGTCGATTTCATCGAGCAGCAAATCCGACAGATCGGCCTGTGTCCCTTCGATGCGGCTCGACGCGACCGCCTCGCGCTGCACGTACGGCGCGATCAACAGGTCAGGATTCGGCAGGTATCGCCCCAGGCCCGAAAGCTCGCTCAGGGCCGCATCCGCCTGCGACAGCAGCAGCGTCAGCTCCGGTGTGTACTCGACCTTCGGCGGCAGCGGGCGTGGCACGAACGTCCAGTAGCCAGAGGCCGTCTTGCGGACGTCGCCCGCCAGATCAGTCACAAAGCTTTCAGGGTCCATTGGTTAGGCGCTCCGAAAGGAATATACAAAGCGTCTAACGCTTTGTAAATTTTCGGCCGTTTTTTTAAAAGCCTCCGGGGCCTTTGAAAATTCCTTTAGACGGCGCGTCGCGAAAGCCGCGTCGCGGCGAATCCGCGAACCGCCTTAGCCCGCGGAGATTTTCCGTCGCGCGGCTTCGATTGGAGTGCGTCCCGAATGGGCGGCGCGGCGATTCGCCCCACGGCTCGCCTCGTGGTGAACGAGCCGGCCCACCGACGAGGCGTCAGTTCGCTCGTTCCGAATCCCGCCTACGGAGCGCTCGCCGTGCTGCTCGGTGCGCGCGCGTCGCGGGCCGCGATCGCGCGCCGCACGGCCGGCGATTCGGTCAGAAGCCAGGTGAGCATCTCGCGCGCCGCGATGCTCGCGCCGCTGGGGTTGAAGTGGCCGTCGCCGGTGAAGTGCGTCAGCTCCGGGTCGTAGATCGACATCGCCGGCAGCAGATCGTGCGATGCGACGCCGGCGGCGCGGAGCAACTCGCCCAGATGCCGCGGCAGCAGGTAGGGGTCGATGCCCTCCACCGGCTTTTGCGTCACCAGCACCTGAATCCGCTGGGGCAGAAAGAACACGTGCAGCTCCGCACCGACGTCGCGGCAGCGCTGATTCAACAGGCCAAGCCACCCCACCGTGTCCGCGTAGCGCTGCTCGGAAGCGGCGCTCAGCGGCGTGCGGAAGTATTGATGACCGTCGCGCCACGTGAAGTAGAGCCGCGTGTACAGCGCGTCGCTCTCCATCAGCATCCGCTTGATCAGCCCGAGCGTGTGAAATTGCAGCGACAGCCGTTCGAAGGAACCGCCGCCGATCCGCCGGCGGCGCTGCTTGACCAGGTCGTTGCGCTGGTCGGCGCTCATGGCGGGGTCGAACGGCGGGTTCATGATGAGGTCATTCAGCAGGAAGCCGACCAGAACGACGTCGGGCTTGTACGCCGCCCATTTGCGCTCGAAGGCGTTCAGCTCGTCGAACGAGTCGAAACCGCGGATGCCGGCTTTGATCACTTCGACGCGCTGTTTTCCCAGCCGCGACTGCAAGGCCCGCTCCACGACCACCGCGAAGCGATGTTCGTAGTTCAGCGCCCAGCCCTCCGCGAACGAGTCGCCCAGAAACAGCACGCGCAGCACGCCCGCCGGCTTCTCCACCGTGTAGTGTTCGTTGTCGACGATGCCGTCGGCATTGGTCGCGACGTGAACCAGGCCGATGCCCGGCCCGCCCATCCGCCACTGCTTATTGGGAATCATCGCCCAGGGAACGTCTTCGGTGGCGACGACCCGGCCTTCCGGGTCGGTCCAGATCTGCTGCGGCATCAGCAGCCGCAGGCAGCCTTCCAGCAGCGCGAACGGCGCGACCACGATGATGGTGCTGAACAGCAGCTTCTTCCACAGCGGCAGCTTGCGCCGGGCGCGGGCTGCGGGCTGCGGCGCTGCGCCGGCGGCCGGCGGCGGGTCGGGCGTTGAGTGCGTCGTGCTCATGCGGGGGCCTGCGACCGATCGGTGAGGGCGGCGGGCACGCCGGCCGCTTCGGCGGCGCGGCGTGCAACCCGTTCATGCGGCGTTTAGAACAACGTGTAGATAAACGGCGCCGCGCCGGTGGCCGTCAGCGCCACGAGCGCGCCCAGCGCGACCATCAGCAGCAGGATGGGCAGCATCCACCATTTGCCGTTATGCGCCAGGAACTCCCAGAACTCCGCCAGCAGACCGCTGCGGCCGGTATCGGCGTGCTCGGAGAAAGCCTTCGACGACTCGTTGGATCCCGGTTTCTTGTCAGCGCTCATGGCGCGCTCCTGACGACACTCACGCGCGGCGGCCGCGCGATCAAAACTGGCGGAAGTAACGACGCGGATCGGTCACCGGCCGGCGGCGGACCCAGTAGGTCTGCGCGGCCGGCTCGAAGCGGCGGGTCATCGCATCGCGACCGATCAATCGAAAGAACAGCCCGATCGGCGTGATGATCAGGTAGAACAACACGCCGAAGATCAGATAGGACATCACAAAGCCGATCGGAAAGCTGATGATCGTCATGACGACGTAGAGCGGCAGTGCGACGCGCGGCAGCAGCAGCCGCGCCAGCAGGCAATACACCGCCAGGCCGCCGAAGGTCCACAGCAGCGGCCCGCGGGCGCCGACGCCCACCGGGATGAAGACGATGCGGTTCCACAGATACACCGTGAGCGCCAGCACGCCGAACGCGACCACGCCGATCAGGGCGAAGGTCCGCAGCATCTTGTCGGTCGGCTTGAGGTCGAGCTTGATCATGTGCGGCTCCGCGGTCTCCTGCATTCTGCCGACGGCGTAGCGGGGGGCGGCCCGCCGGCCGGGGTGAGCGTAACGACTCGGATTCACTCGTGCTTATCGCGTCGTCGTCAGCGGTTCGCACAGGCCGGAGGCCTACGCTCCCGTTGCCGAATACACGCGGTTCGTCTGAGGCACTCCTCGAGCTCCGCCATGAACGCTTCGTCAGATCGGGTGGTGCCGGCATTCTGTCTGCACGGGCGGGCAGAATGCCCGCTCCACCCATCAGTTCCTACCTCGCGCGGCCCTAGTCCAGGTCGAACTGCGCCAGATACTCGTCGATCTCGTGCTTTTTGGCGTTGGGCTGCTCGTTCTTGTAAAGCACGAAGTTGTCGATCACCAGCACGTCCATGTTGCAGGCCATGAAGCAGCGATAGGCGTGCTCGGGCGAGCAGACGATCGGCTCGCCGCGGACGTTGAAGCTGGTGTTGATGATCACCGGGCAGCCGGTGGCCTCCTTGAAGCGCTGCATGATGCGGTGCATGCGCGGGTGCCGCACGGGATCGACCGTCTGCACGCGGGCCGAATAGTCGACGTGCGTAATGGCCGGCACGACCGACCGAATCTGCTTGAGCTTGTCGAGGCCCTTGCGCGGGTCGCCGTTCACCGGCAGCCGCTTCTCGGTCTTCACGGGGGCGACCAGCAGCATGTACGGGCTGTCCTGGCCCGGCCGCATGTCGAAGAACTCGTGCACGTGATCGCGCAGCACGCACGGCGCGAACGGCCGGAAACTCTCGCGGAATTTGATCTTCAGGTTCATGACCGACTGCATGTTCCGCGAGCGCGCGTCGCCGATGATCGAACGCGAACCCAGCGCCCGCGGGCCGAACTCCATGCGGCCCGCCATGTGGCCGACGACTTTCTCGCTCGCGATCGCATCGGCGATGGTGGCGACGAGCTGCTCCTCGTCGGCGAGGTAGTGATACTTCGCGCCGGCGCGGTCCAGGATCGCGCGGGTCTCGTCCGCCGCATACCCCGGACCCAGCAGCGAGCCGAATTGCAGGTCGCCGCCGCGCACCGCGCGCGGCTTGTCGAGCAACTGGTGCCAGACGAAGAGCGCCGCGCCGAGGGCCCCGCCGGCGTCGCCCGCGGCGGGCTGAATCCACATGTCCTCGAACGGCCCCTCGCGCAGGATGCGGCCGTTGCCCACGCAGTTCAGCGCCACGCCACCGGCCAGGCACAGGTGCTTCATGCCGGTTTCTTTGTGGACGTGCCGGGCGGAGCGCAGCATGGCCTCCTCGGTCACCCACTGGATCGACGCGGCGATGTCCATGTCCATCTGGCGGATGGGCGTCTCGCGCGTACGGGGCGGCGCGCCGAACAGCGCGTGGAAGCGCGCGTTGGTCATCGTCAGCCCCTGGCAGTAGTTGAAGTAGCGCATGTTCATGCGCAGCGAGCCGTCGGGCTTCAGGTCGACGAGCTCCTTGAGGATGATGTCCTTGAACAGCGGCTCGCCGTAGGGCGCCAGGCCCATCAGCTTGTACTCGCCGCTGTTGACCTTGAAGCCCGTGTAATACGTGAACGCGCTATAGAGCAGCCCCAGCGAATGCGGAAAGTGCATCTCGTGGGTCACGTCGATGCGGTTTCCGCGGCCCACGCCGTAGCTGGCGGTGGCCCACTCGCCCACGCCGTCGAGCGTCAGAATCGCCGCTTCGGGGAAGGGCGAGGGAAAGAAGGCGCTGGCCGCATGCGACTCATGGTGCTCCGTAAAAACGAAGCGCCGCTTGAACTGCCCGCCCAGCCCGCGGTCGAGTTCGCGCGGCAGATGGAGCTTCTGCTTGATCCAGAGCGGCATCGCCTGCATGAAGCTCTTGAAACCGGCCGGTGCGAAGCCCACGTAGGTCTCGAGCAGCCGCTCGAATTTCAGGAACGGCTTGTCGTAGAACGCGACGTGATCGAGCTGCGCCGCGGTGATGCCGCCCTGCTTCAGGCAGAACTCCAGCGCGTTCTGCGGAAAGCGGTAGTCGTGCTTCTTGCGCGTGAAGCGCTCTTCCTGAGCCGCGGCGACGATGCGCCCGTCCTGCACCAGCGCCGCAGCGCTGTCATGGTAGAACGCGGAGATTCCGAGGATGTTCATGCGGCCAGCCTGAGATCGCAGTCCGGATAGCGCAGTCAGGAAACGCCCAGAACCGGTAGTTTACGGCTGGAGCCGCGGCGATTCCAGCGCTTCCGCCCAAGCGCTGCGCGCGGGCGCGCGGGTGACGCCGCGGTTATCAGCATCATGCCGCAGCCCGGCTCCGGGCGAACCGGCCGGTCCCCGCGCGATGCGCGCGGCGACCGGCCGGTGCAGCCTGCGGCGACGCGATCTTCAAGGCTTCTTCGCGCCGCCGTGATCGTGCCCCGCGTGATCGTGGCCGGCGTGCTTGTCGTCGACCGGCTTGGCGGTCACCTTGCCGTCTTTCGCCACGGCGCAGTGCATGAGCTTGTCGCCGGTCAGGCACGCGACGTAGACCACCGGCTCCTTGTTCTCGGTTCCCGCGAGAACGGCCACGGCGCGGCCCTTGCTGTGCGCTTCGGCCTTCTCGATCGCGCCGGCCAGCGTCATCTTGGCCGCGTCCAGCGCCGGCAGCGCCGCTCGCGCGTCGGCCATGTGATCGTGTCCGTGTTTGGCGGCCGCTTCGGCCGAAGGCGTTTCATCCGAGACCTCGGTCACCTTGCCGCTGGCGTCCAGGTCGACCTCTTTGATCTTGTCTCCGGCGACGCACTTCACGTCGACTTCGAGCTTATCGCCTTCCATCTCGCACATGACGCCGAACGCGCGGCCGCCGGTCTCCTTCTCGGCGACTTCGATCGCCCGCGCGAGGGTCAGCTTGCCTTCGTCCAGCAGCTTCACGGCCTTCGCCGCGTCAGCCGCCGAGATGCCGCCTTCATCATGCGCCAGCGCGGCGACACTCGCGGCCGCGAGGCACGAAACGCACGCCCAATACGAGAACCGCTTCATGGTCTGCTCCGTGGAAAGTGTTGAAAGAGTTTCATTGCGGCGGAGTTGCCGACGCCTGAACACGCCCATTATCCAGTCGCGCCGGCGGATCGGGAAGGGGCAGGGGCGGGGCTGCGACGGGCCGGGGGATGCGGGGGCTGCCTGTGGGGCGCTGACGAAGGTGTTTTCCGCTGCTCGCCGCGAGACGCACGGGCCGGAGGCCCATGCTACCCCCGTCTTGAACTCACCAATTAAAGGATGATGAACGGAGAAATGCGCCGGGCGGCGGCGCTCCGTGGCGGCATGCGCCGGAAAACGGCGCTCCGTGTGGGCATGCGTCGGGAGGCGGCGCTCCGTGTGGGCATGCGCCGGAAGGCGGCGCTCAACGTGGGGATGCGCCGGAAGGCGGCGCTCAGCGTGGGCATGCGACGGGAGGCGCTGGGCGCGCGGAAACGGCCCGCCCCCTCGGGGTGGCGGGCCGTCGGGCTGCCGCATCAGCGAGCGCAAGAAATGCCGGCGCGGCCCGCGGCCGCGCCGGCGGATTGCACTAGGCGTTCCAGTTGTACGTGTTGAACGGGCGGGCGCTGACGGTGCGCGTGGCGCACACCAGCCAGGTGTTGTTGCGGCCGCGATTGACGGCCTTGATGCCCGTGCCGAAGCGCTGGCGGCAGTAGCGCGTCGCGGTGTTCGACGTCCAGTTGGTGTCGAACTGCGGGCCGAACCAGCGCGAGAAATCGTTGCTGGTGAACTTGTAGACCGACGCGCCGTTGTCGACCAGGTTGATCCACTTGTTGGCGGTCGTGGGCGAGAACGGGGTCGCGCCCGTACCCTTGCACTGCGCCCAGATGTTGCGATACGAACCGATCTTCTGCTGAATGCTGCTGGTAACCTTGTTGTACGACGACGCGCTGAACGAGCGACCGGTGTTGGTGGTCGTGCTCGAGGTCGTCGAACCCCAGCCGGTCGTGCGGCTGGTAGCCTTACGCGAGTACTTCGATGTCGGCATGTAGATCTCCAATAGCTCGCTGTTCGGACGCTAGCGCCCGGGTTGTTGAAATCGCACTGTTCGTATCGGAACGCACAAGTTGCCGGTTAAGTACGCGCGGAAAAAAAACCGACGATTTCCGCCCCGCCGCGCGGCGGGCGCGCGGCCTCGCGCATCTCGCGGCGCTCGTCTGCCTGCTTCCGTGCGGCTGCGAGCGGTCCGCACCGGCCGAGCGCGTCGTCGTCTACACGTCGGTCGATCAGGAGTTCGCCGAGGCGATTCTGGCGCGCTTCGAGCAGCAGACCGGCGTCGACGTGCAGCCCGTCTTCGACAGCGAAGCAGGAAAGACGACCGGCCTGGTGCGCCGCCTGCTCGCGGAGCGCGACGCACCGCGCTGCGACGTCTGGTGGTCGGGAGAGATCTTCGGAACGATCGAACTGGCGCGGGCCGACGCGCTGGCGGCGTATGTCAGCCCCGCCGCCGCCGATCTGCCGTCGGGCTGGAGCGATCGCGACGGCCGCTGGACGGGCGTGGCGGCGCGGGCCCGCGTGCTGGCGTTCGACACGCGCCGCGCGAAGGCGGAGGACATGCCGCGCACGTGGCGCGAACTGGGCGAGCCGCGCTGGGCGTCGCAGCTCGCGCTGGCCAACCCGCAGTTCGGCACGACCCGCGGCCACGTCGCGGCCATGTTCGCGCGATATGGCGAGCTGGAAACGCGCCGCATGCTCCAGGCGTTTCGAGACGCGGGCGCACAACTGGCCGACGGCAACGGCCACGCCGTGCGGCTGGTCGCCGCCGGCAGTGCGGCCATCGCCATGACGGATACCGACGACGTGTGGGTCGCGCAGTCGCGCGGCCAGCCGATCGACCTGGTCTATCCGGCCCTCGACGCCGGTCAGCCTCCGGTCTGGATTCCGTGCACGGTGGCCGTGCTGCGCGGCGCTCGCAACTCATCCAACGCCCGGCGGCTGGTCGATTTTCTGGTAAGCGCCGCGTGCGAAGAAGCGCTGGCGCGCAGCACTTCGCGCAACGTGCCGCTGCGTCCGACAATTCGCGACACGATCGGATACACCGGCCCCACCCCGCAACCGCTGGACTGGGAGGCGGCGGCCGACGCCCTGCAACCCTCGGCGGCTGCGGCGCGGGATATACTATTACGGTAGTTTTATAGTGGCCCGCAGCCAGCCGTCGCTGCAATACTGCATCAGGTGGCGCCGCGCTGTGGGCGGAGGAGGTGTGTCCATGCGATCGATTCGACGCCGAACTCGCCGGAACCGGCTCGCCTCGACCCGCCGGCGCGTACAGGCCGGCGCGCTGTGCGGCCTGGCGGTCCTGCTTGCGACGCTGCCGCTGGCGGCCAGCCCGCCGCCCGTGCGCGGCAACGCCGCCATCATCCCGATCAGCGGCGAGATCAACGACATCGTGCGCGACAGCATCAGCCGCCGGCTCGACGAAGCCCGCGCGGCCGGTGCGGGCACGATCATCTTTGAAATGGACACTCCCGGCGGCGCGGTGACCAGCGCGCTGGACATCTGCCGGCTGATCAAGGCGCTGCCGGCGGAGGTGCGGACGGTGGCGTGGGTCAACCCGGACGCCTACAGCGCCGGCGCGATGATCTCGGTCGCCTGCAACGAGATCTGGATGGCGGAGCGATCGTCGATCGGCGATTGCGCCCCGATTATGGTCACTCCGCAGGGCGTGGACGCACCCGACGGCACGGTCCGCGCCAAGGTCGAAGGCCCGATCCTCGAAGAGTTTCGCGACTCGGCCCGCAAGAACGCCTACGACCCGCTGCTCTCGCGCGCCATGGTCGTGACGGAAACCGAAGTGTGGTGGATCGAGAGCAGCGCCGACGGCACGCGCCGCTTCGTCGAGGGCGAAGAAAAGAAAAAGCTGATCGATGACGCAAAAGAGCCGCAGTGGCGGCTGGTCGCCACGTTCAAGAACTACCGGGGCGAAGAGACGCCCGTCGAACAGCCCATCGACCGCAAGGACGGCCTGCTGACGCTCTCGCAGACCGAGGCGGTGGCGTATGGCTTCGCCCGCGGCATCGCGAACAGCGCCGACGATCTGGCGCGCGAGCTGCAGCTCGTCGGCCCGGCCAGTCGGCTCGACTTCAGCGGCTGGGAGAACTTCGCGATCTGGCTCAACAGCCCGATCGTGCGCGGCATCCTGTTCGTGCTGGTGATCGTCGGCGGCTACGTCGAGTTCCAGCACTTCGGCCTGATCGTGCCGGGCGTGGTCGCCCTCGTGGCGCTGGCCATCTTCCTGGGCGCGCCCTATGCGGCGGGTCTGGCCAACGTCTGGACCTTCATCGTGCTGGGCATCGGCCTGCTGCTGCTGGGCGTCGAGATCTTCATCCTGCCGGGGTTCGGCATCGCCGGCATCCTGGGCATCGCGGCGATCCTGATCTCGGTCGTCGGCACGTTCGTCCCGGCCGAGCCGGGGCTGCCGACGTTCACGCTGCCGACGCTGCAAGGCACCTGGACGGCGCTGAAGACCGGCGTCGTGGTGGTCTCGGGAAGCATCATCGCGGGCATCGTCGGAATCCTGCTCGTCATGCGCTTCCTGCCGCAACTGCCGATCGGCCGCCAGTTGATGCTGAACACGCCGGACGGCCGCGCCCTGGCGCTGGCCGATCCCCATCCGGATGTCGCGCTGGTCGGCGACATCGGCGTCGTGGTGGGCACGCTGCGCCCGGCGGGTCACGCCCGCTTCGGCACCGAAGTGCTGGAGGTGCAGAGCCAGGGCGAATACGTGGAAACCGGTTCGCGCGTGCAGGTGCTGAAGCGCGAAGGCATGACGATCACCGTGCGACCGTTGCCGGCGGACCTGCCGACGGCCTGAGGCGACCCATGCGCGACGCGCGGACGACAGCATCGCACCCGGCAGCCCCGGCCGAGGATAAGGGTCTCGGCAGCTACGCCGCGGCGCTGGCCGGCCTGCTGCTGCTGGTCGCCGGCAGCGCCGGACTGATCTTCGGCCTGGGCGGCATGCCCGCGTCGTGGGTGATCGCCGCGCTGCTGCTGGGGGTGTTTTTGCTGGCGCTGGAGATCTTTGTGTTCCCGGGGCTCAGCCCGATCGCCGTGTTGTCTGCGGTGTTTCTGGTGGTCGGGTTCCTGGGCGCGGCGCTGCCGGACGGTCGCGCTCATCCCTGGCTGGGCGCGGCGCAGCTCGGCCCGCTGCGCCCGGTCGATGCCATCGCGGTCGGCGGCGGGCTGAGCGGGCTGTGGGGGCTGCGGCTGATGTGGCGGCACGTGCCGCAGTTGCCGTTCATGGAGCAGATGCGGCTGCGCAACCCGCAGCGCGAGCAGCTTGTGCCGTCGCCGCAGCGCCCGCGTTGCGAAGTGGGCGACGTCGGCGTCGCAACCTCGCCTCTGCGGCCCAGCGGCCGGGCGCGCTTCGGCGACGAACTGGTGGACGTTCGCACGCAGGGCGAGTACGTTGAAACGGCGACGCGTGTTCAGATCGTGAAGCGGGAGGGCGCGGCACTCGTGGTTCGACCGTCGCCCGCGCCGCACGAAGCGGCGACTTCATAAACAGAAACGAGGGACTTCGATGATCCTGGCAAATGCAGCGCTCGACTGGGTCTGGGTCGCCGCGCTGGTCGTCGGCGCGCTGATCGGCCTGGGCCTGCTGCTGGTTTTCCTCAATTTCGGCAGCCTGTGGATTCGCGCCTGGGCGGCCCGCACGCGCATCACGTTTGCGGAACTGATCGGAATGTGGATGCGCGGCGTGAACAGCTCGATCATCGTCAACACCAAGATACAGGCCTGGAAAGCGGGCATTTCGGAGGTCACGACCGAGGACCTGGAGACGCACTACCTGGCCCGCGGCCGCGTGCCGAACGTGGTCGTGGCGCTGATCTCGGCGCAGCGCGCCAACATCCCGCTCGACTATCGCACGGCCTGCGCCATCGACCTGGCCGGCCGCGACATCGTCGACGCGGTGCACACCAGCGTGAATCCGAAGGTCATCGACGTGCCCAACCCCGTCGCCGGCCGCACCACGATCGACGCCGTCGCCAAGGACGGCATTCAGTTGAAGGTGAAGGCCCGCGTGACCGTGCGGACGAACATCCGCGGCCTGGTCGGCGGCGCCACCGAAGAGACGATCATCGCCCGCGTCGGCGAGGGCATCGTGTCGGCGATCGGCTCGGCCGACAGCCACAAGGAAGTGCTGGAAAACCCGGACAAAATCTCCAAAGCGGTGCTGGCGAAGGGGCTGGACGCCGGAACGGCGTTCTCGATCCTCTCGATCGACATCGCCGACGTGGACGTGGGTGCGAACATCGGCGCGCAGCTCCAGGCCGATCAGGCCGAGGCCGACAAGAAGCGCTTCCAGGCCGAAGCCGAGAAGCGCCGCGCGATGGCCATCGCCCAGGAGCAGGAAAACCGCGCCAAGATCGAAGAGAACCGCGCGATGGTCGTGCTGGCCGAGGCCGAAATTCCGCGGGCCATGGCCGAGGCGTTTCGCAGCGGCAACCTGGGCATCATGGACTACGCCCGCCTCCGCAACGTGCAGGCCGACACCAGCATGCGCGAGCACATCGCCGGCGACACGTCGGAGAAGCGGTGAAAAGGAAACGCGGAGCGTTGAGCGTCGAGCGCTGCACGCTGCACGCAAAACGCCGCGCCTCCCGCGCCCTCTTCGCCGGCACGCGCGCGTTGCCTTGCGAGTCGTGCAACGCCAGCGCGGGGAGCATGGGCCTCCGGCCCGTGCGAACCGCTCGCGGGAACGTGTGGGTTTGAAGGGCCGCCGGGCCCGGCGGCTGCTACGGCGGTCGCCCGACGTGCGGCGAACTTTCTCGGGCGCCCTGCTGGGGCGCGGGTGTGTGTTCGCTGAGGCGAGCGCCGCCGCCTGGGTCATGCGGTGCGGTCGGAGAATCGCGTGCTGACGTTGCTGCAAGCCGGCTGGTTTGATAGCTGGGAGACGATGGTCGGGGCGGCCGTCTTCATCCTCTACATTCTCAGCTCGATTCTCGGCGGGCGCAAGAAACCCGATCCGCAGCGGCGGCGCGAGTTCCCCATCCCGCCGCCCACGCCCGAGCAGCGCGAGGACGCCCCGCGCCCGCCGCCGACGACGCCCGCGCCGCAACCGACGATCCCCGCGCCGCAGCCCCCGCGGCCGACGATGCCCATGCCGCCGCGGCCTTCCGGGCCGCCGCGCCCGCCGCGCACCGGTTTTCCGCGCCAGCCGGGCCAGCCGCCCGCTCCGTTGCCGCTTCCGCCGCGCCCCCCGCGCGTGGAGCCGCCGCGTTCGCGCCCGGCGACGCGTCCGCCCGCCGCTCCGCAACCCGCACCGCGCCGCCCGGAGCCGGTCGTCCGCCGTCCGTCGCCGCCGGTGGTTCAGCAGGCCACGCCGCGAATGTCGCCCGTGACGGCGGCGCACGAAGAGCCCGAGGGCGAGAGCATCGCGCACCGTCACCTGCCGGAAGCCGCCGCCCGCCCGCCGCAGCGCGCGAAGAACGAGCAGGCCGATCGCCTGCGCAAGGTGCTGACCAACCGCGCCGGGTTGCGCGGCGCGCTGATCCTGGCGGAGATTCTGCAGCCTCCGCTGGCGCTGCGCGAAGATCATCTGCAGCGCTGACCGCGACGCGTTGCACCCCGCGCGCATTCAGCGACGGCGAAGCGCGGTCCTCTGCCGCGCGTGCCGCCCGCCTCGTTGCGACCGACCGGCGAATCCCCGATCATGCCCGCTTTCCGCGTCCCGGGGCGTCGTGACCGTCCCCCGTGGCCGCGGCGCCGCGCCTGACGGTCCGTGCTGAGTGTCGCATGTCCACGCCCGCCGGCGGGTATGACCCGCGCAGCGTCGAGTCGCGCATCTACGCGTTGTGGGAAGCGCGCGGTTGCTTCCACGCCGATCCGGACCCGGCGCGGCGGCCGTTCACCATCGTCATCCCGCCGCCGAACGTGACGGGGGCGCTGCACCTGGGTCACGCGCTGAACAACACGCTGCAGGACATCCTGATTCGCCGCAAGCGCATGCAGGGTTTCAACGCCTGCTGGCTGCCGGGTACGGACCACGCGGGCATCGCGACGCAGGCGGTGGTGGAGAAGCGGCTGAAGGAGGAGCAGAACCTCTCGCGGCACGACGTGGGCCGCGACGGGCTGGTGGAGCGCATCTGGGCGTGGAAGGAGGACTACAACGCCCGCATCCTGGGACAGCTTCGCCGCATGGGCTGCTCGTGCGACTGGCCGCGGACGCGCTTTACGCTCGATGAACAGTGCGGCAAGGCGGTGTACGAGACGTTCTTCCGCTTTTTCAAGGACGGGCTGATCTATCGCGGGCTGCGGCTGGTGAACTGGGACACGCAGTTGCAGACGGCGGTCGCCGATGACGAGGTGTATCACGAGACGGTGCGCGGGCACCTGTGGCATGTGCGGTATCCGATTCTGAGCGACGCAGCGACGGGTGGGGCGGGCATTCTGCCCGCCGATGCCCAACTCGGGGCGGACTATCTCGTTGTCGCCACCACCCGGCCCGAAACCATGCTCGCCGACACCGCGGTCGCCGTGCATCCGGATGACGAACGCTACAAGCACTTGCACGGCGGGCAGAATGCCCGCCCCACCCACGCGGTCGTGCTGCCGCTGACCGGCCGCACCATTCCGGTGGTGGCCGACGGGCTGCTGGTGAAGCGCGAGTTCGGCACCGGCTGCGTGAAGGTGACGCCGGGGCACGACCCCAACGACTACGCCTGCTGGCAGCGCAAGCTCGGTCAGGCCGACGAGATCGAGCGCCGCAACATGATGACGCCCGACGGCCGCGTGCACGCCGACAACGCCGGCGAAGGCGGAAAGTACGCCGGGTTGAAGATGGAGGAGGCCCGCAAACGGATCGTGGCCGACCTCGAGGCGGCGGGGCTGCTGGAGAAGGTCGAGCCCTATGAGACCGACGTCGGCCACAGCGACCGCAGCAAGACGCCGATCCAGCCGTTTCTCAGCGAGCAGTGGTTCGTGGCGATGGACAAGGAGGGCGCGCCGCGACTGGCCGAAGTGGCGCTGGACGCGGTGCGCGACGGCCGCGTGCGATTCTTCCCGGAGCGCTACGCGAAGTCGTATCTCGACTGGCTGGGCGAGAAGCGCGACTGGTGCATCAGCCGGCAACTCTGGTGGGGGCACCGGATACCGGTGTGGACAGCGCCGCGCGGCCCGCGCGGTGTTAACACTGAGGCGAGCGCGCAGCTCTACGAGGCCCTTCACGCCGGTCAGGTTGTGGTGCGCGAGATTCAGGACAGCCGGGAGTTCGCGACCCTCGCTGAAATCTTCGGGCCTGAGAAGGCGGGCGCGCTGCTCTCGGGTTTCCCGGGGGCGGCGAACGCGAGCATGACGAAGCCCGGCTTCTGCCCTCGCGACGAGTTCCGCGATCGGTTTGAGAAGATCGCGCAGCAGCTTGGCTTCATCCAGGACCCCGACGTCCTCGACACCTGGTTCAGCTCCGCGCTCTGGCCGTTCAGCACCTTCGGCTGGCCGGGCGGAGGCGCCGGGGAAAGCTCCGACGCTTCGTCGCTCCGTCGCCCCGTCGCTTCGTCGCCCGGCGAAACCGTCGCTGAGCTTGATTACTTCTACCCCACCTCCGTGCTCTCCACCGCCCGCGACATCATCACGCTCTGGGTGGCCCGCATGGTGATGACCGGGCTGTACAACACCGGCCGCGTGCCGTTTCAACACGTGTACATCCACGGCGTCATTCAAGACGCCTGGGGCTCGCGGATGAGCAAGTCCGCCGGCAACGGCATCGACCCGCTCGACCTGATCGACGCCTACGGGGCCGACGGCATGCGCTTTTCGCTCGCGCAGCTCGCGGGCGAGACGCAGGACATCCGCATCCCCGGTTCTTATCGCTGCCCGCATTGCAGCGGCGAGTTCCCGCAGCAGCCGGCCGACCTCAAGAAGACGTCGATCGCCTGTCGTCTGTGCAAGAAGGAGTTCGCCACGCGCGTCGCCGATGATGCGACCATCGCGCGGCTCGGGCTGGGCCTGCTGCTCTCGCCGCGCTTCGAGTATGGCCGCAACTTCGTCACCAAGCTGTGGCAGGCGGCGACGGGGTTTGTGTTGCCGAATATTGGGGGAAGCGACGAAGCGACGAAGCGACGGAGCGACGAAGGGGTAGAGAGCGACGGAGCGACGAAGCGACGGAGCGACGCGGGGGAGCATCGGCGTCTCGCCGGTGCGGCCGTCGAGCTCGCGGTCGAGGACCGTTGGATTCTCTCGCGGCTCGCCGCGACGATCGAATCGGTCGATCGCAGCCTCGAGAGCTACTTGTTCAACGAGTATATCAACACGGCGTACGCGTTCTTCTGGAGCGACTTCTGCGACTGGTACATCGAACTCGCCAAGCCGCGGCTCTACGCCGACGCCGGCCCGGCCGCCGCCCGGACGGATGACGCCTCGTCGCGGACCGCGCGCGACGTGCTGGCCTGGGTGCTCGATCAATCGCTGCGGCTGCTGCACCCGGCGATCCCGTTCGTCACCGAGGCGCTCTGGGAGAAGCTAAGCGCCGCCGCGCCGCGCCGCGTTCCGCCCGCGGCGCGCTCCGCGACGGCGTCGGACGCTCTTCGCGAACCGCCGGGCGGCGACCACCCCGCTGCGCTCGCCGCCACGCGTTCTTCGCCTGGCGATCCGGCGTGCGCCGCCGGCGTCTGCGACCTGCTGATCGCGGCAGAGTGGCCCCGCGCCGCCGACTCCCCGCGCGATCTCGACGCCGAGCGCGAGATCGGGCCGCTGCAGGACGTGATTCGCGCCCTGCGCGACATCCGCACGTGGATCAACGGACTTCGTTCGCAGGAAAAGCAGTCGGCGATTCGCACGCTGCCCGCCGCGACCATCCGCTGCGACGCGGAGACGGCCGGCCGATTGCAGCGCGGCTTGCCGGCGATCCGGCGGTTGGCGCAGGTCGAGGCGCTGTCGATCGGTCCGGAGGTGGCGCGTCCGCCGGAGTCGACCGCGAAGGTGCTCGCCGGCATCGAGGTGTTCGTGTCGCTCAGCGGCCTGGCCGATCTCGGTCCGGCCCGCGAGCGGCTGGGCAAGGAGCGCGAGGAAGTCGCGGGGCTGATCGCGAAGATCGAAGGCACGCTGGCCAATGCCGGCTTCGTCGCCAAAGCGCCGCCGGCGAAGGTGGAGGCGGAGCGCACGCGCCTGGCCGAGTTCCGCGAGCGGCTGACGCGCATCGAGGCGAATCTGGCGGAACTCGCCGGTTAGCCGCCCGCGCCGCCCGCCGCAGGCCGCCGATATACTCCCGGCGATGCGCATCCCCGAAGGACCGATCGTCTTCGCGCTCGGCGGCAACGCCATCACACTGCCCAGCGAAGAGGGCAACATCGGCCAGCAATTCGAGCACACGCGCCAGACCGCAGCGGCGATCGTCGAGTGTATCGACGCGCAGCGCCCGGTGGTCATCACCCACGGCAACGGTCCGCAGGTCGGCAGCGAACTCCGACGCGTCGAGCTGGCGGCCCGCGAGGTGTACACCATTCCGCTGGACGTTTGCGTCGCGGACACGCAGGGCGGCATGGGCTACATGATCGCGCAGTGCCTCACGAACGCGCTGCGCGCACGCGGCATTTCGCGCGACGTCGGCGCGATCGTCACCCGCGTCGAAATCGACCCCGCCGACCCGGCCATGACCGATCCGCAGAAGCCGATCGGTCCGTTCTACGACGCCGCCCGCGCTGCGCAACTCGCCGCCGCGGGCTGGGTGCTGCGCGAGGCGCCGGGGCAGGGATTTCGCCGCGTCGCCCCTTCCCCGCGACCACTCGCGGTGCCCGAGTTGCCGCTGGTTCAGACGCTCGTCGCCGCCGGGCAGATCGTGATCGCTGCGGGCGGCGGGGGGGTGCCGGTGGTTCGCGGCACGGACGGCGGCTACCGGGGAGTTCCCGCGGTGGTGGACAAGGACCGCACGTCGGCACTGCTCGCGACCGCGATCGGCGCGGCGGCGATCGTGCTGGTGACCAGCGTCGAGTGCGTGTGTGTGGATTATGGTCGCGCGACGCAGCGGGCTTTGCCGCACATGAGCGTGACGGAAGCGCGGCGGCTGCTCGCCGCCGGCCAGTTTCCGGCGGGGTCGATGGGTCCGAAGATCGAATCGGCGATCGCGTTCCTGGAGTCTTCGCCCCGCCCCGACGCGGTCGTCATTATCTGCAGCGCCGAAAACCTGGCGCGGGCATGCGAAGGACAGGCTGGAACGTGGATTGCTAGAATCTAACGACGGCGTCGGTCGCGTCGCCGGCGTAGGCCCGCGACGGCCGGCAGGATGCGTGCGGAGGCCGAATCATGGTGCTCAGCCCCAAAAACGTGCTCTGGCCGACCGATTTCTCGCCGCTGTCGCTGCTCGCCGGGCGCTATGCGCGGGCGTTTCGCGACGTGTTCGGCGCCCGGCTGCACATCGTGCACGTCATCACGCCGCCGATGAGCCCCGATCTGACGGTGATGGTGCCGACCGAGGCGCCGGCGGCGTTTGACGACCGCGAGATGGTGCAGACGGCGCTGCGCGGGCTCAAGCAGATCGTCGATCGCGACTTCGGCGGCGATCCGAAGATCGTGCTCGAAGCGATCGTCGGCAATCCGTGGTCGTCGATCTGCGAGTACGCCAGAACCTGCGACGCGGACCTGATCATCGTGCCGACCCACGGCCGCACCGGCCTGATGCACATGCTGATCGGCAGCACGGCCGAGCGCATCGTGCAGCACGCTCCCTGCGCCGTGCTGACCGTGAAGTCCGGGGCGCGCGACTTCCTGATCGAGTAGCCCCACGCCCCGCCGGCGGCCGCCGCGGGATCAACCGGCGACCCGGCGGAGGCCGCGGTGCTCGAATCGCTTGAGTTTGCGCAACCTGGGTGGCTGGTCGCAGCGCTGGTCGGGCAGACGCTGCTCGCCGCGCTGCCGCGCGGCAGTCCGAGTGCGGCGGCGCGGGTCGTCGCCGGCTCGGCGGATGCCCGCGGCGCGCTGTCCGGCGCGCGCCTGCGGGCGGCGCTGATCGCCGCGGCCTGGACGACGGCGGCGGCGTTTGTCGGCTTGGCGCTGCTCCGCGAGCGCACGCCCATGGCGCTGCTGCTGCTCGGGTTGCTGGCCGTCGCCGCGAGCGTCTGGGCCGCCGTATCCGTGTTGCCGCGGGCCGGCGTCGGGCGGGCCATGCGGGCTGCGCTGGTCGGCCTCCGCACGCTCGCCTGGCTGGCCGCGCTCGTAGCGCTCGCGGAGCCGGCGCTCACACTCTCCGTCGAAACCCGTCACCGTCCCGCCCTCGCGGTTCTCCTGGACTGTTCGCGATCCATGGACATTCGCGACGTGGGTGAGAGCCAGCCGTCGCGCGCCGAGCGGGCCAATGCGGCGCTCGGACGCAGCGCCGCAGCCATCGCCCGGATCGAAGCGCTCTACGACGTGCGGCGCGTCGGCGTCGGCGCGGCCGGCGGCTTGCTCGATCAATGGCGCTGCACGCCCGACGGCGCGGCCACGCCCCTGGCCGACGCCCTCGCCGGCGCACGCGAGATCGACGACTTGGCGCTGACGATTCTGATCTCCGACGGCGCCGAGACCGCCCGCGACGCGGCCGCAGTGCGCGACGCAGGCCGCGCCCTGGCGGCGCGCGGCGCCGGTCTGGTGGCGATCGGCGTCGGCCCGGGGGCCGGCCAGACGCCGACGATCGAGCTTGAGCAGTTGCGAGCGCCGCCGCGCGTCGGCCTGCGCGAGACCTTTGACGTGGTCGCCACGATCCGCGCGCGGCGCTGCGCCGGCGCCAGCGCCGAGCTGCGCGTGCTCTGGGACGATCGCGAGGTCGCGACGCACGTCGCGGCGATCGGAAGCGACGATGCCGCCATCACGCATCGTCACGCCATCGTCGCGGATCGGCCGGGCGTGCACCGCGTCAGCGTGCAGCCCGCCGCGCCGGCCGTGTTCGGCGAGACGAAGTGGGAATCGACCGCGTTCGTCGAAGTCGTCCCGCGGCAGATCCGCGTCCTGTTCGCCGATGGTCCGCCGCGGCACGAAGCCACGTTTGTTCTCCGCGCGCTGCGTGCGGACGACGGCCTCGACGTGACCTATCGGCCCACCTTTCGCGGCGAGCCGCCGCCGACCGACGCCTGGGAAGACTTCGACGTGGTGATCGTCGGCGCTGCGCCCGAGGCGACGTTCACCGCGACGCGCGCCGCGGAACTCGCGTCGGCGGTGCGCGACGCGGGTGTCGGCTTGCTCCTCGCCGCGGGCCCCACCCCGGATTCCGGGCTGCTTGCGGCGTTCGAAGAGATCCTCCCGATCGAAACTCCGCTCGCGCGCCGCGGTCAGCCGCGACCGGCGCAGTTCCTTCCCACCGACGCCGGCCTGCGGCACCCGATTCTGTCCGGCTCTGGCGCGGAAGTTGACGCGCTCCGCGCCGCGTGGGCCGCGCTGCCGGACGCCGGCCCCGTGGACACCGCCGCCGCGCCCCGTCCGCTCGCGACCGTGCTGGCGACCGACTCGCGCGAGCGGCCGCTGCTGGTGGTTCAGCCCAGCGGCGCGGGTCGCTGCGGGTTGGCGCTGTGGGAGCGGACCTGGCCGTGGTGCATGAGCAGCGAGCAGGGCGCGACCCTGCACGGCGATCTCTGGCGGCGGCTGGTGGTTTGGTTGGCGAATCGCCGGCCCGCCGCGTGGGTGCTGAGTACGCAGCCGCGCTACGCCGCCGCTGCGCTGCGCGCTGCACGGCTGCCGGTCCGCTTTCGCGCCGCAGTCGCCGGTCTGGACGCGGATGTATTGAGAGACGCTGCGCCCCGGCTGCGCGCGACGCTCGTGGTCCGTGCGATTGAGCCGGTGCAAACTGCGACGAGCGGACCGACAAGCCGCACTTCTGGCATCGCGTCCGCCCCCGCATCCGCGAGCGGTCGCGCGGCCCCATCCGCCGATCGGCTGGCGCTGCCGCCGGTGGAGCTCGCGATGCGCCAGGAGTCTGACGAGTGGGTGGCCGAGTTGTCGGCCGCAGATGCGACCCGCCTGGCCGCGCTGCCGGGTTTGTTCAGCGTGACGTGCACTTTCAGCATCGCTCCCGAGGCGAACGCGGGCAGCGATCCGCGCGGGACCACCGCCGCACCGCAGTCGCCCGACAGCGCCGCACTGCGCTCGCAGTCGCCCGAGAGCGCCGCGCTGTGGAACGCGCTGCCGCTGATCGCCGATTCGCAGTTCGAAATCGCCGAGATCGACGTGGAGCATCAGCCGCCGACGGCGAATCTGGCGCTGCTGCAAGAGCTGGCCGAACTCTCCCCCGCGCCTTCAAGCCGATACGACGAGGTGGATGCGCTGCCGCAGGTCCTCGCCGACATCGCCAACATCGACCGCCGCATCGCCCGCCGGGTCGAGGCCCGCATCGCCCCGGCGGAGCGCTTCCCGGCCTGGTTGCTCTCGATGTTGCTTGCGGCGCTGCTGCTCGAAATCAGCCTGCGCCGCTGGCGGCGATTGCCGTAACACCCGATCCACTCGCAGCACCGCAACGCTGCCTGAAGCGACCCGCGCTCGCACGGCGCGCATTCTCGTCCCGCGCACTCGCACGTCGCCCATCCGCAGAACTCGCGACTCGCAACTCGCTACCCATAGAATACGCTTACAAACTCTCGGAGCGCCCGCATGGTCCACCCCTGGCACGACGTAACTCCGGCGATCGAGGGCCGCGCCCTGCCCGAGTGCTTCAAGGCGGTCATCGAGATCCCCAAGAGCTCGCGCAACAAGTACGAGCTGGACAAAGGCTCCGGCCTGCTGCGGCTCGACCGCGTGATCTCCTCCGCCGTGCATTACCCCGCCAACTACGGCTTTATTCCCCAGACGCTCGGCGAAGACGACGATCCGCTGGACGTGCTGGTCTACTGCACCGAGGAAATCCCGCCGTTGTGCATCTGCAACGTTCGCGCCGTGGGTCTGATGACGATGATCGACACGGGCCAGGGCGATCACAAAGTCGTGGGCGTGCTGCTCGAAGACCCGATCTACTCCGAGTTCACCGCCGCGGCCCACTTCCCCAAGCACATTTTCAAAATGCTCAAGCGCTTCTTCGAGGACTACAAGCAGCTCGAGGGCCGCGAAGTTGCGGTCGAGGAGATTCAACCCGCCGAGGCCGCCCACCCGATCATCCGCGACGCGCTCGACCGCTACTGGCAGGCCCGCCAGCGCGGCGCGATCAAGGGACTTGTGGTCTAAGCGTGGGACTGCCCGTCCCCCTACGCCCGCGCCGAGAGTCCGCAGCCCGCCGTACCTGCTCGAGTTCGCATCGTCGCGGGTCCGTCCAGCACCGGTCCCGCGATTCACCTCGCTTACTCGACGACCGCCAGCACGTCGCCGATGCGGAACACCCCCGCCTGAATCACGCGCGCGTGCACGCCCCCGCGGCAATCGGGCTTCAGCGCCTGCCGCAACCCGTTGAAGAACTCGTCCATCAATCCGCACGGCCGCGTTTCGTCCTTCACCAGCAGGCGGGCCGTCCCGAGCTGCACCTCGCGGCCGATCAGCGGACCCAGCCCCTCCGCATCGATCAGTACATTCGCGCGGCGCGTGCGCCAGTCGAGCGCGGCGCCCAGATCCTGCTGCACCGCCGCCCACTGCCGGACGCTGAGGAAGGTCACCCCGCGATCCGGCGAGCTCTTCGCAGCGCCGATGATGCCGCCGTCCACGGCCACCTCCGCGGACTCGACCGTCTGCAGCGGCTGGCGCTCGCCCACCTTGATCGCAATGCCCAACACCGGCCCGACAACTCGGTGGCTCATGCTTCCTCCTACGCCGTGACGCCGCGGCGGTTCGGCAAAGCCACTCGCTTGCGAACCGGAAAACTCGGCAGCCGCCGGGAGGGTTACTCCTCTCGGCCCGGCCAGCTTTCGGGTTAGCCGCTTCTCGGCGGCTCAATCCTCATTCCACTCCACCCACATCCGCGCATGCGGGTAATCCACCGTCAGCGTGCGCATCCTCGACAGCAGCCCCATGCCGATCAACAGGTCGCACTGCACGCCCATCATCGGCGACAGCAGCGTGTCGAGCACGTCCAGCCCGAGGCCGCCGATGTTCGCGTGCTCGCGGCCGGCGAATTGCACGTCGACCCCCGGGACCATGCTCAGCTCGGGCATCTGCCCGCCGCCGACGCCCGCGGCCATCGGCAGCGGCAGGGCGTAGACCGGCCGCTCCGGAAAGTGCCGCTTCAGCCGCGACGGCGCCAGCGCCAGAATGTCGGCCCCGCTGTCCAGCAGCGCCGCACCCGGCTGTCCCTCGATCGTCACCGGCGCGATCAGCTTGGCATCCCCCACGATGCGCACGACCACCGCTTCGCCCGCCGCCGCCTGCGTGCCCGACGCGGCGACCACCAGCCGGCCCTCGAAGAAGTCCAGCGTCATGCGGCCCGAAGAGAAAATGCCGGTGCCGAGGATGCCGTCAAACAGATTCGCGGCGGCTTTGCGCACGTCGAAGATGCGCGTCATCACCCGCCGCACCGCGATCTCGCCGATCCGCAGCTCGTCCACCACTGCCTGCCCGGATTCATCGCGCCCGGCGATGCCGTGGATGCTGGCGGCGGCGACCGAGCGAATGCCCAGCTCCTCCGCGACTTCCCGATCGAGCGACAGCGCGATGCTGCCGCCGGTGTCGATCAGCAGGGTGTACGGCCCGCGACCGTTGATCAGCGCCTGACAGGTCGGCAGCCCGACCAGCGACCGCGGCATCGGCGCGGCGCCGTACGCCGCGATCTGGTTCAGCGGCTGGGGTCCGACGGCGCGAAAGTAGTCCGCCAGCCCGGCGATCGACTCCGCGACCAGGTTCTCCGGATACCCCGCGTTCGGATCGGCGTGTTCGCTGATACGATCGATCAACCGGCTTAGCCCCTCATAGCGACCCGCGGCCAGCCGCGCGCCGAGCACCGTCGTGAGGTCTGCGGCGCTCGTCCCGCCCGCCGGCTCCATGCGGTCGGCGAGCGCCAGCGCTTCGCGGTGCTCGCCGCGGGCGCTCAGCAGGGTGACCCGCACGGCGATCGCCGCGGCGTCCTCCGGCAGGTCCCGCTGCGGGTCCAGGGCCGCCTCCGCCGCGAGCAGATCGCCGGCCCGCCACAATGCCCGCGCCGCACGCACCGCCAATTCGCCGTCGGACGGGTGCTTCGCGGCGGCCAGCCGCGCCAGCCGCGCCCCTTCCATCCATTCATCGCCGCGCCAAGCCACGTCGAGCGCGTGAAGATACGCGGCGACCGTCCCTGTCCGCTCCGCCGCGGCGGCCGCCGCCGGCAACTGGCGGCGCCAATCCTCCACTCCCGGCGCGCGACGCAGAAAGAGCAACATCGCAGTGATCGAGACGGTCACGAGCAGACCCCAGGCGATCAGCCGGCCCATTGTCGAGATTCCTTGCCCGAGGCGCCTTGGTGAAGATTGCGCGGCCAGGCCGCGGGTTCGAGCCGCAGTCAGGGTTTCTTGCCGCCCCGCGCGCGATCCTCCGGCCCCGTGCTCCTGCTCTGCCGCAGACCGCGCTGCTCCGCCTCTTCGCGCGATGAGTAGCACCGCAGATTGCTCGGGTTGATCTTCTCGATCCAGCCCGATCCGGGCAGGTGATACACGTCGCGTTGCAGGCTGCCCCACACCACCTTCTTCGACGCGCCGCCCACGCCGTCGCGCAGGAAGTTCACGATGTCGCGCTCGACATAAGAAACCTGCCCGAGCATGCGCGTGCCATGCGCCGCCCCGTCGCACTCCTTGACCTTCGCCGCGCGGTTGTCCTTGTGCAGCAGACGGGCGTCTTCGGCCTCGTCTTCGGTCGCAAGCAGCAGCACGTCGCGGCCGACCACCTTGCGAATGTCGGCCCGCGAATCCAGCCCGAGGTAGTTCGTACCCGGCGTCATGCAGACGATCGCGTCCACGCTGCGGTCCGCCGCCGCGTATCGCAGCGCGACGCTGCACCCCACGCTGGCGCCCACGATGGCGAACCGCGACCGGTCGATGTCCGGCTGCTTCACGATCCACTCGTACGCCGCCCCGACGTCGAGATCCATGGCCGCAAACAGCGTCTCGTCGCGCCGCTCGGCCCGCTCGCGGAGCTCGGCGGTTCCGCTCAGGCCGTGCCCGCGCAGGTCGATCGCCAGCACCGCAAACCCCGCGTCCTGCAGGCGCGGAACCAGCACCGCCCACGCGCTGCGGTCGCTCCGATACATGTGCAGCAGGATTGCGAACGGCGCCGGCTCCCCCGTCTTCAACGGGGCGTAGTAATCGCCCGAAATCGTCACACCGTCGGAGGTTTCGAACAGCGCCGCGACGGGCTCGCCCGCCAGGGCCGGTCCCGCGAGCAGCATGCCGGCGACCCACCCCGCCCAGTACGTACGGCAGCGAAACATGATGGTCTCCAAACGCCGCGGCGGGGGCGACCGTTCCCGAATTGCCATAGTCCGTCGCACCCCATGGCCGAGATTGTAGCCGGGAAAACTGGCCAGACCGCCCGCCCGACGTGATAATCGGCCGCGGGCTGCCCTTTGGGAATCGGCCGCCGGCGTCCGCTGTTTTGTCAGGTGACGGTCGGCGGCCGGCCGACACGAGAGCGGATGTCCGCGACCGGCAAAGATTCATTCGAAGCCTTGGCGCTCCCGCACCTGGATGCGATCTATCGCATCGCTCGCCGGCTTGCGCGGAACGAGCACGAGGCCGAAGACCTGGTTCAGGAGACGTTCCTCAAGGCCTATCGGGCCTTCGGAGCGTACGAAATGCGCGACTTCGGCATCCGCCCGTGGCTGCTGCGGATACTGCACAATACGTTCATCAACCGCAGCACCCGCGAGAGCCGGGCCCCGCGGGCGGTGGAGCCGCAGACGCTGGAAGGTGCCGGCGGCGCGGGCGATGGACGCGCGGCCGGCGACGCACCGCCGCCGCTGGACTACGAACGCCTCGATGGCGAGGTGAAGCTGGCGATCGACGGCTTGCAGCCCGAATTTCGGTCCGTTTTGCTTCTGTGGGCGACGATGGAACACAGCTACCAGGAAATCGCAGACATCCTCGGTGTGCCGATCGGCACCGTGATGAGCCGCCTGCACCGCGCCCGCCAGGCCCTGAACACGGTTTTGGCGGATTTCGCACGCGAGCACCGGCTGGCGCCGGCACGGGGACAGCCATGAACCCGCAACTCCGCGAGTGGTTGCCGACCTACGCCGACGGCGAATTGCCGCCGGCCCAGGCAGCGCAGGTCGAAGCCGCGCTCCGCGACTCGGCGGAGCTGCGCGGCGAGCTGGCGCGTTGGCGCGCCTTGCGCTGCTGCGTGAATCGTGCGGTGTGCTGCGAATGCGCGCCAGTCGCGGTTTCGCAGCGCATTCGTCTGGGGCTGGCGGCCGACTCGCGCCGCCGCCGCGTCGTACGACTCTTCGGTATCGGCGTTGCGGCCGCGGCCGCGCTCGCTGCGGCGGTCCTGGTCTACCAGCGCGTCTCCGCGCCCCCCGCCTCGACCACTCCCATCGTCGCCGATTCCGGCGCAGGCGCGCTGGCCGCGAGCGGCCCGGTGGACGTCAGCCAGTTCGCGATGATTTACCGGCTTTGCGCGATCGAGAATCACCACGACCGCTTTCAGAAGCACGGCGGCGATCCGAACGCCGTGCGCCGCGAGCTCGCGTCCTCCGCCAAGTTTCCGCTTCTGGTGCCCGACCTGCGCAGCGCCGGGTTCGAGCTCGATGGCGTCTGCCCCTGCTTCCCGGACAAGAGCGTGGACGCGGTTCACGCGTTCTATCGCAAGGAAGGCACGCCGCCGCAGATCGTCTCGGTCTTCTCGCTCAATCGCTGCGTCACGCTGCGCTGCTGCGAGCCGGGCAAGTGCAAGCGCGGCACGCCGCTGAAGCGCGCGTACGACGTGGCCCGCCATAACGAGGTCTCGCTCGTTAAGTGGGATGAGCGCGGGGCCAGCTACGCGCTCGCCGGTCAGATGGAGAGCGATGAGCTGCTCAGCCTGGCCAACGCGGTTGATACGGCTGCGTGGATCGTCCCCGCGCCGGATTCGTACGCGCGCCTGCCGTAGCACCACCGGCGACGCACGCCGGCGCCCGTCTGCCGATTCCCCGACTCATTTCCGCCGAACCAGACCCATTCAGTCGTATTCCGCGTCGGACCGCGCCGCGCCATTCTCTGAGCGTGTGAATCTCTGGGTGGGGCGGGCGTTCTGCCCGCCCCTCTGGGTGGGGCGGGCGTTCTGCCCGCCCCTCTGGGTGGGGCGGGCATTCTGCCCGCCCAAGGGGCTCGCGAACCGCCCACGAACGTGAGCCAAGCCCAAAAACTCACAAGCTCCCTGATGCATGTCACCGGGAACGCGCCCGCCCGGAACGCGAGAAAAATCGCGAACCCACTCGAAAATTCCGGGCACTGCTCGCCAGGCGCCGATTCCGGAGCGGATCGCCCTGATGATTCGGCGATTATCGATATAAGTGCTTATTTTGATGTTGTTTATGAGCCACGACCATCGCCGCCGACTGTTGGCCGGACGCGCGGACGAGGGAGTCCCGGCTAATTTTTTCCAACTACCAGTTGCTTTCGCCGGGCAGCTAGGCTATACATGAGATTCGTTACGTGAGGGTGAGCGGCACCCACATCGGTATTTCTGGTCCCAGGAGGCGGGAAGCACCTCCGCAAGTCACAGCGTAGCTGAGAGGGAGAGTTTCATGAAGAAGTATCTGCTTGCACTGGCTGGCGTCGCCATGTTGGCGGCTCCGGCGCTGGCTCAGGATCGCCCCCTGCGCCTGTTCTTCTCCGCGACATCCGGCCTGTCCGATGGCGGCAACACCAACAGCGACGCGGTCGCTCCGGTTGCCGACATTGGCGCGAACCCCAAGGTGAGCGCTGAGCCGGGTCAGTCGGTCCGTCTCTGGATCTGGGCGCAGATCCTGGGTCCGGGCGGCGGCGCTCCGAGCACGCCGAACTCCGTTGTCTACAACGGTCTGGCGATGCGCGTTCGCGCGACCGGCGCCGGTGGTGCGATCACCGGTTACGATTTCTGGAACTACACGAACGGCAACTACGGCACGACCGGCCGTTGGCAGAACATCGGCGAGACGCCGATCGCGGCGAACGAAGTTGACCTGTCCGGTGCGGCCGTCGTCAGCGGCGCCGGCGTCAACAACAGCGCCACCGCGAACACGAACGACCGTCAGTACCTGCGTCTGGTCGGTGGCGTGCGTCAGGACGTGACCCTGCTGGGTTATGTCGATGTCGCGGGCGCCGATGCCGGCAGCAAGGTCGAAGTCCGCTTCGCGGTCGGCACGAACGGCATCAGCCGCTCGGGCTCGGGCGTGCAGCCGGTCTTCTTCGGTTGGGGCGATGGTTCCATCCCCAGCAACCAGCGCGACGTGTACAGCCCGATCGCGGACGCGTCGATCAACATCGTTCCGGAGCCGGCCAGCCTCGCGCTGCTCGCTCTGGCGGGCCTGGCGGCCTTCCGTCGTCGCTAATCCTGCGACTGACTGTCGGCTAGCTTGGACTGTGTGATCTACGGCAAGGGTCGGACCTTCGGGTTCGACCCTTCGCCTTTTTTTTGCAGTCTAACGTCGCTCGCGGGCTCGATTGCAGCAGTTACGCCGCGAGTCGCCAGCGACCTGCGTCTGACGGTCCGGCGGAAACGCGCGCCCGCATCTCCGGGAAGCGCCGCGGCCCGGCGATCGCGATCGCTACGCGGGGTCTATCGTGCTGAGCGCGTTTCTGACTGCTGCGTCATCGACATCGTGCGTCTGTCGTGCCGTGCCCAGCCCGCCGAGAAGAACGTAGCCCACCCTGCCATCGCGGTTCTTTTTGTCGGCTCGCGTTGCGGTCAATATGTCATCCGCATTCACCGCTCGCGGAAGGCAGCGCGGAAGGCCAAGCGCGCCGATCACCTCGGCAACTCGCGCCGCGTCGCCCGACGCGAGCCAGCCGCGCTCGACGGCGATGCGGTTCTCGACAAGCATCCCGAGCGCCACGCACTCGCCGTGTCGCAGTTCATACTCCAGCAGATGTTCGATCGCATGTCCGATCGTGTGACCGTGGTTCAGGATTGCCCGCCGGCCCCGGTCGCGCTCGTCCGCCGCCACGACTTCCGCCTTGATCTCGCAGTTCCGCGCGAGCAGCGGTTCGAGCACGGAGCTGTCGCGCCTTCGGATCAAGGTCGCGTGCCGCTCGTGCCACTCCAGAAACTCAGGGTCGCAGATCGCCGCGTGCTTTACGCTCTCGGCGAGTCCCGCCACGAAATCCCGCTCGGCTAGCGTCTCCAGCAAGTCCGTATCGATGAAAACCGCCGCGGGCTGATGGAACGCCCCGATCAGATTTTTGGCTCCGGGGTGGTTCAGTGCGGTCTTGCCGCCGATCGAAGCGTCAACCGCAGCCTCGACCGTCGTTGCGACGAGCACGAACCGCACGCCGCGCATGTAGGTCGCCGCGACGAACCCCGTCAGGTCGCCCACCACGCCGCCGCCGACCCCCAGCAAGACGCTGGCGCGATCCGCCCCGGCGTGCATGAGTCGGTCATAAGCGCGTTCTGCGACGGCGAGGCTCTTGGATGTCTCCCCCGGCGCGACAATCAGCGTGTTCATCCGCGCCCGCAGTCCGTCGGAAAGCGCAGCGGTCACCGTCGCAAGGTGCAGCCCGGCAACGTTCTCGTCAGTGATCAGTAGCACGCGCGTCGGCCGCAACGCTTCCAGGGACTCCGCAAGCATCGCACCTAGCCCCGACCCGATCTGTATCCGATATTGGTGATCCGGTATGGCGACTTCGATCGTCCTCATGGTCCGCCTCGTTGGCGTTCTCGCGGCGCTCCGCACCCGGTCGGCGGCCGTGCGTACAGCCAGTGGATGAACTGTGGATAAGTGGGTCGGAATCGCGACGGAGCCGGGGCATGGCCATCGCGGTTCGCCCGTAACTCTTTTATGGTGAATAAATTACCAGCAGAAAACCGCATTGTGTAGAATTGCGCATGCGTTTTCGCCGTGTTGACGAATTCGGGCCAAACTGGTACCCTAACTCCCTATGCCAAGAACAGTAACAAAGCGCCGACGCACGCCGGTTGCCGCTCGGCCGGCGCGCGCTGCGCGCCGCACGGCCTCGCCGAATACGGGCACTGGCATCCGGAACTACCGTTCCGCGCTGAACTTCCTGAACAGTCAGACCAACTACGAGAAGATGACGCGTGTGGGCTACAACCACACTAACTTCAATCTGTCTCGCATGTTGCGCATTCTCGCGGCGATTGGCAATCCTCACAAGACCCTGCGCACGTTGCACGTGGCCGGCACCAAGGGCAAAGGCTCGACCTGCCACATGGCCGCCGCGATGCTCCAGGCTTCCGGTTATCGGACCGGCCTGTACACCTCGCCGCACTTCATGGACCTCCGCGAGCGGATTCAGATCGACGGCAAGCTGATCAGCGAGGCTGAGTTCACGCGAGCGCTCGCCAAGATCGCCCCCGTCGTGCGGAAGCTGGAGAAAGAGAATCCCACGTTCTTCGAGATCATGACCGCTGCGGCCTTCTATCACTTCGCCCGGCAGAAGGTCGATATCGCCGTGATCGAAACCGGCCTGGGCGGCCGGCTCGATTCGACGAACGTCCTCAAGCCCGAGGTGTGCGGCATCACGAACATCAGCTACGACCACATGGCCCAGCTCGGGAACACCCTCGAGAAAATCGCCGAGGAGAAGGCCGGCATTTTTAAGCCCGGAGTTCCGGTCATCAGCGCTCCGCAGGCCCCGGCGGTGAAGCGCGTGCTGCGCCGCGCGGCCCAGCGTGTCGGCTGCGATCTGCGGTTTGTCGAGGACGACCTGGAGTTCAGCTTCCGGTTCGAGTCCTCGCGCACGACCGGTCCGCAGACGCGCGTCTGCATGGCCACGCCCACCAGCCGGTTCGATCATCTGCACGTGCCGCTGCTGGGCGAGCACCAGGCTTACAACTGCGGCGTAGCGCTGGGAATGATCGACGTACTGCGGCAACGCGGCATGACCATTTCCGAGCAGGCCGCCGGCGACGGGCTTGCCCGTCTCAAGGTCATCGGCCGGCTGGAGCAGATTCGCGACGAGCCGCGCACCATCGTGGACGCGGCCCACAACGCGGCCAGCATCGCCGCGCTCATGCGGGCCATCGGCCAGAACATCAGCTACGACTCGATGGTGGTGATCTTCGGCTGCTCGTCGGACAAGGACATCGACGGCATGCTCGGGCAGTTGGAACTGGGCGCCGACAAGATCATCTTCACCGACAACGGGTCGTCGCGTTCGGCGCTGCCGCACGAGCTGCACGCACGCTTCCTCGAAAAAAGCAGCAAGATGGCCCAGGTCGCCCCGTCGCTCGAGGAGGCGTACCGCATCGCGCGGCACTGCGTTACCCGCGAAGACCTGATCTGCATCACGGGTTCCGTCTATCTCGTCGGCCTGGCGCGCAAGCTGGCGGCCGAGGGCCGGCTGGTGTGACGGCGCCGCGTTTCCGGGGGGCGGCTTCACAAGCGACTAACGGCCACGCTTAAGCGCCGATGCGCGCCGGTGTACGATCCGCTCGTGTTGAGAGGCCCGGCGTGAATCCAGATCGCCTGAGAGAACTGCTCGACTCCGTCGCTGCGGGACGGCTCGCCCCGGCGGCTGCGCAGGAGCGGCTGAAGACGCTGCCGTTCGAGGACCTGGGCTTCGCCCGCGTGGATCATCACCGAGCGCTGCGCAGCGGATTCGCCGAGGTGATCTTCGGACAGGGCAAAACCCCCGAGCAGATCGCCGCGATCTTCTCGCGCCTCGCCGCCGCCGGGCATGACGTGCTGGCGACGCGCGTCGCCGGCGATGCGGCGGAGGCGGTGCGTGCCGCCACCGGCCTGCCGCTGGTTTACGAGCAATCTGCCCGCACACTGACTCTCCGACAAAGCCAGCGTCCTCTGAGCCGCGCGGCAATCGCGATCTGCTGCGCCGGCACTGCCGACCTGCCGGTCGCCGAGGAAGCCCGCGTGACTGCGGAGATGATGGGCCAGCGCACGCTGACGCTGTACGACGTCGGTGTGGCCGGGTTGCACCGGCTGCTCTCGCAGTCGGCGGTTCTGCGAAGCGCGCGGGTCGTCATTGTGGTTGCCGGCATGGAGGGGGCGCTGCCCAGCGTCGTGGGCGGCCTGGTCGATGCCCCCGTGATCGCCGTGCCCACGAGCGTGGGCTACGGCGCCAGCTTCGGCGGCCTGGCGGCGCTGCTCGCCATGCTCAACAGTTGCGCTGCGGGCGTCACCGTCGTGAACATCGACAACGGCTTCGGTGCGGGTTTCCAGGCCGCGATGATCAATCGCCTCGGCGAAGCGGCGCCGCCCGCCGGCGAGCCGCGTGAACAAGCGACAACGCCATGAATCCGAATTCACTCCCGCCGCTGGTCACAGACGTTCCGCCTTTGCCGCCGCGCGCCCCGCACGCTCATAAGGGCGACTGCGGCCGCGTTGCGATCGTGGCCGGCAGCCGGGGGATGAGCGGCGCAGCGGTTCTGTGCGGCCTGGGGGCGCTGCGCGGCGGCGCGGGCCTGGTGCGGGTATACACGCCGGAGTCGGTGCAGCCGATCGTCGCGGCGTCCGAGCCGTGCCTGATGACCTATCCGCTGCCGGAGTCGCATTCCGGCGCGCTCTCCTTCAAGCAGTCCGGCGTCGCGATTCTCTCCACGCCGGACTGGGCCGACGTTTGCGCGATCGGCCCGGGGCTTGGACACGATCCGGGCCTCGCCGACCTGGTGAATGCAGTGTTTCAGACCTTTCCCGGGCCGCTGGTGATGGATGCCGACGCACTGAACGTCGCCGCCGCGGGACGCTGGCCGGCCCGCTGGTGGCGCGAGCGACAAGCCGCCGCAGCGCCGCAATCCGCGCCCGGCATCAAGCCCCCGGTTGTGGTCACGCCGCACCCGGGCGAGATGCGCCGTCTGCGAGCGGCGCTGGGCGAATCCGATGCGGAGATCGGCCCGGACGACGAGACGCGGATTCGCGTCGCGCACGCGTTCGCGCTGCTCACGGACACAATCGTCGTGCTCAAGGGCCGCCGCACAGTCGTCGCCGACTCTGCACGCGCCTTCGTGAACGTCACGGGCAACCCTGGCATGGCGACCGGCGGCATGGGTGATGTGTTGACCGGGCTGATCGCGGCGCTAGTTGGGCAGGGCATGGCGGCATTCGACGCGGCGCGACTCGCCGTGCACGCGCACGGAACCGCGGCTGACCGGCTGGCCGCGGGCGTGGCCCCGGTTGGTTATCTGGCGCGCGAAGTCGCGGACGCGCTACCCGGCGCGCTGGCCGAATCGAGTCGCGCGCCGATCGGGTTCCGCTAGTACAGGCCGGTCGGCCCGGACCCCGGCAGGCTGCGGAGTGTACGATAGCCGGCGTCGCGCCGGGGGCCCGCAACCGTCGGGTGCGGTCGCCTGCCCCCCGTGCGCGAAGTCGCACGCTGGTAGCGCCAAATCCCACGTTGCCCGCCCGCGTGGAGTGCACCGCGCTCGTCGGGCGCGTACCCACACGTCGTCCGGCGGGCGGACAATTCCCGGAATCACCTCTCTGAAGCGATCGAATCGAGCCAAACTCGCGCTTGAACGGCGGCCGGCGACGGTCTGGGCGGTCACACCTGAGAACTTATTGGATTCACTTGCTGTGGTGGAAGGTCCGCGAGAACCGAGGCGGGCAGGATGCTCGCCCCATGCCCACCCCCGGACCTGGGTGGGCAGGCTGCCCGCCACACCCAGAATTCCCAGGCGCGTCGGTCGTGGCGTGGCACGGCGTCTGCCGTAGCGCCTACGGGAGGTATCGTGTACGTGCGCTCATCCAAACCGCGCCGCCGACGGCTCCCGGCGACAATTGGTGTTTCCGGTCGCCGGCGTGTGCTCCTGGTGGAGCCGGATAACCTGATGCGGTGGTCGCTCGTCGCGTACCTCAGCCGCTGGTTTGACGTAACCAGCACCGATTCAATCGAGTCAGCACGGCAACTGCTTGATACGCAACAGCTTGAAGCCGTTGTCGTTTCGGATGCGATTTCGAGTCACGGTGCGGCCGAGCTGGAGGCCCATGCCGTGCGCAATCAGCCGGGGGTCCGGCTGGTTCGAACCGTTACGGGGGTTGCGGATTCCGGTGGGGGTTCTGCCGATCAGGGAACAGGCGGTCCGCGACGGGTGCATGCGCCGCGGGCGGTGACGCGGCGCAGGCCTTGCTGTGGAAATCACAACAAGGCGGCGATGCTGGGCACGTGGAGCACGCTTGAGAAGCCCTTCGACCTCGCCGAACTGGCGCTGCTGCTGGGCGTGAGTGCGACTGACCTGCCGCCGCTATGATCGGCTCCCCCATTTGACGATTGGAGCACAGATGATTGCCATCAACGAGAGCCGCGCCGCGCGCGGGACGCCGGGCGATTGGCGGAAGCGCTGCGAGAGCAAGCTGATCGCACTGGATCGCGCGATTGCGATGGTGCGTCGCGGCGAGCACATTTACCTGTCCGACGGTTCCGCGACGCCGCACGGGCTGATCGAGGGTCTGGTGGCCCCCAGCGCGCCGCTGGTCGACAATCAGATCATCCACCTGCTGACGCTGGGCGATGCACCCTACGTGCAGCCGGAGTTCTCGAGCCGCTTTCGGCACAATGCGCTGTTCATCGGCCCGAATGTTCGCGAAGCCGTCGGCGACGGGCGGGCGGATTATACGCCGGTGTTCCTCTCCGAGATTCCGGGGTTGATTCGCAGCGGGCGCATCCCGATCGACGTGGCGATGATCTCGCTGACGCCGCCGGACGCAGACGGCTGGTGCAGCCTGGGTACGCACGTGGACTGCGCGCTGGCCGCGGTGGGCATGGCGCGGCTGGTGATCGCGCAGATCAACCCGTCGTTGCCGCGCACGCTGGGCCCGGGGCGCGTACACATGGACCAGGTGCATTCGATGGTCGAGCTCGACCGGCCGATTCCGGAACTCAAGCCGCCCAAGAAGCGCCCGGAGACCGAAGCCATCGCGCGGCACATCGCCGAGCTGGTGCCGGACGGCGCGACGCTGCAGATGGGCATCGGCGGCATTCCCGACGGGGTGCTGAACTACCTGCGGGATCGCAAGGATCTCGGCATTCACACCGAGATGTTCAGCGACGGCGTGGTGGAGCTGGTCGAGCGCGGCGTGATTACCGGGGCCCGCAAGACGCTGAACCCCGGCAAGATCATTTCGAGCTTCGTCATGGGCACCCGGCGGGTGTACGACTTCATCAACAACAACCCGATGGTGGAGCTGCACCCGGTCGACTATTCGAACGACCCGTTCGTCATCGCCCAGAACGACAACATGGTCGCGATCAACACCTGCCTGGAGATCGACCTGACCGGTCAGGTGTGCTCGGACTCGATCGGGGCCAGCTTCTACAGCGGCATCGGCGGTCAGGTGGACTTCATCCGCGGCGCGGCCCGCTCGCGCGGCGGCAAGCCGATCATCGCGCTGCCGTCGACGGCGTGCGACGGAACGGTCTCGCGCATCATCCCGCGGCTGAGCGATGGGGCGGGCGTCGTCACCACTCGCGGCGACGTGCACTATGTCGTCACCGAATTCGGCGTGGCCGATCTGCACGGCCGCACGGTGCGCGAGCGGGCGATGGCGCTGATTTCGATCGCACACCCGAAGTTCCGCCCGTGGCTGCTGGCGGAGGCCAAGCGGTTGAAGTTCATCTACAGCGATCAGCTCGAGCCGCCGATCTACGCCCCGATCTACCCGAAGGCGCTCGAGACGCGCGCGGCGATGCACGATGGCCGCGGCTACCTGGTGCGGCCGATCAAGCCGACCGACGAGGGGCTGCTGCGCGAGATGTTCTATCGCCTGAGCCAGGAGACGGTGTATCAGCGCTTTTTCGCGACGCGGAAGTACATGCCGCACGAGAATCTGCAGCGCTTCTGCACGATCGACTACGACCGCGACATGACGATTGCGGCGGTGATCCCGGACGGCAGCGGCGAGCAGATCATCGGCTGGGCGATGTATACGCTCGACCCGCAGACCGGCTTCGCGGAGACGGCGTTCGTCGTCGATGATGCGTACCAGGGACAGGGCATCGGCACGGTGTTGATGCGCCGGCTGACGGAAGTGGCCGAGGCCCGCGGCCTGCGCGGGTTCACCGCGCTGGTGTTTACCAACAACATCCGCATGCTGCGCGTGTTCGAGAAGTGCGGCTACCCGGTCGACTCGACGCCCGAGGGCGACACGGTGCGGCTGCGGATCTCGTTCGAGGACACCACGCGGGCTTCATGGCACGACGGCGCGGAGGCGCGGCGGCGGTAGAGGCGAGGACGGCGGCGCGAAAGACCGTCGAGAAGCGCGGGGCCGCGAGACGCGCGTACGATTCGCCCGCAGATGAACAGCTTCCGCGGCCCGGCGGAGTATGAAAAAGCGTCCGCCGGTGTCCTTTAAGTTCGCGCCTACGCAGCGCGGGGAAACTCACCTTCGGGTTTCCGACGCGGGTGGAATCACAGGACGGGGTACCTGACGCATGGAGTGAACGCGCCGGTTGATCCTTGAAGCAGGACGTGACGTAACTTACGATGTCGTAGCTGGGTATGCCGAAGCAGCGGTGCGGAATCGGCCCCGCGAGGACGCCATGCCATTTCCGGAATCTCCACGCGTCATCTATGAGCGGAATCCGCTGCGCGAAGTAATCTGCCAAGTGCGTTTCCCGCCGATCCTTCGGATTGAAACCGAACCGCCAGCGGCTTTCCAGGATCGCGTACGGGCCGAGTATCCGATGTTTCGTGAGGTGCAGCCGGAGCTGCCGACCACAAACATGCCGGCGGAGATGGTGAGCATCTTTCGGTCAATGCTCTCGACGCGAGCGCGCTCGACCGCGTACGAGTTCGCGTCCGAAGACGGCGCGTGGTCGATCACACTGTCGCGCGATGCGGTCGCCTTGAAGACGACAGCTTACGGGCGATGGGAGGATTTTCGAGATCACCTCGACGGGCCGCTCCGCAGCCTTAGCGAGCTTTATAAGCCCGCGTTGTTCTCGCGCGTTGGGCTCCGCTATGTGGACGTGATTCAGCGATCGATGCTAGGGCTAATGGATCGGCCTTGGTTAGAGTTGCTGAAGCCGCATATCGCCGGTGAGTTCGCCGCGACTGAGCTTGCCGATCAGATCGAACATGCCGCGCGCGAGTTGCGAATAAGACTGGCAGACGAAGGTTCGGTGATGATCCGCCACGGTATCGCCGTCGATGAAGGCGCGAACGAACAGTGCTTCGTCATCGATAGCGACTTCTTCACAGAGCGCCGCCTGGAGCCGCAGAATGCCCTCGAACGCCTCGGCAGTTTCAATCGAAACTCCGGTCGCCTGTTCCGCTGGTGCATCCAGGAGACACTCCATAGCGCGATGCGGCCGACCGTCGTTGACGAGTGAAACAGCCTCGCCCGGTACGGGAACGGACATTGCGATCCATTGGATCCGCGATGTTCCGGGTGGGCAGTTAGCTCACCGGCTTCGGTTCGATCCGATGCAGACCAGCGTTGACGCGTGGCGCGTGCAGACCGCCTTGCTGGCGCGTGTCGTATGCCACATTCTCGTCGATGAGATCCCTGAACGGGGACTCGGCGAGCTGTACGAGTCGCTAACCGGCATATACGAGTTTCACCTCGAACAGCCAGCGCAGCCACGACCGGCGCTGGCGTCCGTAAGGCGAGTCGACGCGACGCTTGGTCCCCGTGTCGAGCCGCCGCCGTTTCAGTACGATGACGAGGAATAGCACGAGCGGCGCTGACGAGTGTACCGACCATCAACGACTGGCGGCCAGTTCTCGCAAGGTGAAGTCCTCTCGAATCTCGTACACGCGCACCTCGACATTGAAACGATTGGTGAAGCGACGCCGAGGGTAATCGAGACCAGGCACGCGTTTGCAGTGCTACTCACGCAATCTTGTGACCTGGAAACCGACCACGCGCGGCGCGCCGGAGTCCGAAACACTGGCGTTCTGCTCCCATCGCTGCTCTTTTGCGAAGCGCGGCATGAATCAGAAGCGAAAGAGCAGATTAACAACAGCAGGGTCTGGGATCGCGTCGTGTTGAACAAGGACGAGCGATTCCAGTACATCCGTGCCGTTGATGCTTCATGCGATGCCGTCAGGGAGGGAACACCCGGCCTGGTACTTGACTTCAAGCGGTACTTCTCGATCCCGACGGACGAAGTGCTGCGCCGTCTGGAACTCGGCGAACTAAAACGCCGCGCTTATCTGGAGCCGCCATATCGCGAGCATCTTGCGACGCGATTCTGCTACTACCACTTCCGCGTCGCGCTGCCCGAGGATCACTTCGTACGGTCGGTCGCGGGCTGACCCACTCTAGAAAAGACACCGGCAAACGGTTGGTCACGGCCGCAAGGCGAATGTAACCGCCCAAAGCAACAGCTACTCACGGGCGCGGCGGCCAGGCGATTCCGGTTCGGCGTGCGTTAGGTGGTTGGCGAGGAAGGGGCCGATTGGCCCCTTCCGGTCCGCTATGCGAATCCGGCAGTAATCCGCCGGGGCCTGCTACGGGCACGGCGGGCAAGTGCTGAACAGACACGCCAGGAACGGGTCGATGTCGAAGAAGTCTACGCCGCCGGAGCAATCCACGTCCGCCGTCGCGATCGAGCCGCCGCAGAATTGCGACTGATACGCCGGCAGGTCGAACAGCGCCAGCAGGAACGGATCGATGTCGAAGAAATCGATGCTGCCGTCGCAGTTCACGTCGCCGCGCAGCACGGTCTGATCCTGCACCGTAAACGTGAAGCTGTTCGGCGTGGTCACGACCGTCGCCGCGGCTACGCGCCAGAACGCCGGGGTGAGGCTCTCCGAATCCAGCGTGTTCGCCAGCGTATTCGCCAGCGAGAACGTGTACGTGCCCGGCGCGGCGGGTGCGGCGAACGAGCCGGCGGCCAACTGCACGCTGCCGCTCTGACCGACGCCCAGCACGACCGTCGCATTCTCCCCCACGCCGCCGCCCACGTTGGCCTGGCCGAACGTGTTCTGCCCGCCGCCGATCTGCACCAGGTTGCGGCGGCCCGGCGTGCCGCGCTGCAGGCCGGTGTAGCCGGTGGTCGGGTTCGACTCGCCGGGGTTGGAGATGCCGGCGGGGCGGCTGAAGTTGCTCATGGCCACGGGAACCGCGGCGCCCGGCGGGATGTCGAGGAAGCCGGGGTTGGTGTCGGCTTGGCGCAGGTCGGTGGCCAGCAGCGCCAGCCCGAAGTTGTCGCCGGCCGAGACCGTGAACGCGATTTCCCAGTTGATGGTATCTCCGGCGGAGACGGTCGCGCCGTTTTGCGGCGAAGTCAGGGCCACCGTAACCGTATCAGCGCCGGCCGGCGCAGCCAGCAGCAGGCCGGCCGTCGCGCATGCAATGCCAAGTCGTCGCATCTGAACACCTCGCCTTGAACTATGGCGTTTCGCCATCTCGCGTTCGTTTCTTCAATGCCAATACGATGTCAGTACACCGGTCGCGCCGCGCGCGGCGCCGGCCCGGTCGACTGCCGCTCGACCAGTTCGGTCGGCAGATTCAAATGAACAGGCTTCGCGTCGCGCGACGGGCCCGCCTCGGTCACGATCCGCAGCGCCTGCTCGGCCATCGCCGCCAGCGGCTGCCGGACCGTCGTGAGCGGCGGATCCAGCAGCGGCGTGGACGGCGGATCGTCGAAGCCGATCACCGATACGTCCGCCGGCGGCGTCAGTCCGCACTGTCGAACGACCTGAATCGCCGCGAGCGCCAGGTAAAAGCCGCCGGCGACAATCGCCGTCGGACGCTCGCTTCCCGTCAGGAGCGCGGCCAGTTTCCCGCGCGTCTCCTCATCGACCACAACGCTGTCGCGGCTGATCAGCAAGTGATCGGCGTCGAGCGCGGCGCCGTGCGCGGCCAGCTCGGCCGCCGCGCCCGCGTTGCGGTCGCGCGCGTTGGTCAGGTTGGTCGGACCGGAGAGCACCAGGAAGCGGCGGTGCTCCGATCGCCACAGCAGCCGAATCGCGTCGCGCGCGCCGCTGATGTTGTCGCAGTCGACGGTGCTGACGCGGCCGCCGGGCAGCGTGCCGCCCAGCACGACCGTCGGAAAGCGCCGCGCGATCCGCTCGACGTCGGCCTGGTTCTCCAGCGGCGGGTGGACGCAGATCAGCCCCAGCTCGCCGCTGGTGCGCTTGGGCGCCTCGAAGCGTTCGTGGAAGAAGAACTCGATCCGCCGCGTCGCGCTGCGGGCATGATTGCGCAGCGCGTTAATCAGCGTGCCGTGATAGTAGTCGTCGATGTTGACGTGCGGCGGGAAGAGCAGGCCGACGGACATGGGCGGCGCCGACCGCCGCGACAGATCGATGTCGTCGCGGACGAACGTGCCGCGCCCGACTTCGCGCCGCAGCCAGCCGTCATGCACCAGTCCCTCCAGGGCTTTCTGCGCCGTGATCAGACTGATGTCCACCAGTTCGCAGATTTCCGCCGTCGGCGGCAGCTTCGCGCCCGGCGGCAGTTTGCCGGAGCGAATCGCGGCGACGAGGATGTCCTGCGCCTGAAGGTACTTCGGCATCGGGTCGCGAACGTCCACCTTTTGCAGCGTCAGTGCGTGCCGCATCGACTTCAATCCTCTGGCGGCGCGGGGCCGCGCCGGGCGCTTCTCCGCCGTCCGTGGCATGCGTGCATCCTGTTGTGCGTCCTTGCCGGCAGAATCAGGGACCGCCCAGCAGATCCCAATACTCCTGGAAGATCAGGTAGTCGTCAAAATCGACGTCGCAATCGCTGTCGCTGTTGACGCGATGGCAGTTCAGCGAGAGCGGATCGTCGCTCGGGTCGTTGGGCGGGTCATTAGGGTTGTCGCCGCAGGGAATGTCGCGCTGCCCGGTGAAGCACTGCTGGAAGCCCCAGAAGTCCGCCAGGTCCGTGCTGCCGTTGCGCGTGAAGTCATAGCGCGGGAACACCGGGCGATTGATGACGTTCGCGCGGAATACATAGAGCTTGCGCGACTCGAAGTCGCTGATGACCAGCGTGCCGCTCGGCGCGTGATAGTCCGCGTCGTAGAACGAGAGCCCGCACGGCGACGGCCCGGCCGGCGGCGTGCACGGCAGGTCCAGCCGCGCGTATTCGCTGCCGTCCAGCCGGAAGAACCGGATGTCCGCGAGCTGGCTGTCGCCGTCGAGCGCCCGGCCGGTCGCCAGGATCAGGTCTTCGGACAGGTTGGCCAGGTTCGCCGCGCTGATGAACGCCAGTCCCTGCCCCTTGGCGGTGCCGAAGGCGAAACCGGTCGGATCGTCGCCGGCGCACGAACCCGGCAGCGCCGCGTTGTTGCCGACCACCCGCGACGTAACCAGCGTATCGCCGTTGAACTGATCGTCGCCGGCCGGCGTCGTGTCGAGCACGCCGTTGACGCCGACGCCGATGATGTTCTGCCCGGGGCCCGCCGGCTGTCCGACGGCGACGAGTTGCTCGTCGTCGCCGATTGCGGCGGTGTCCGCGAGCAGATTGCCGCCGGCGCCGCCGTTGACCGGTTCGCGAATGAAGCGCGGGAAGTTCTGGAAGGGCAACAGCGTCGTCCGCGTGTCGCGATCGACGCGCTGCACGCCATTGGCCTGGCGAATGTAGAAGTCGCCGGTGGACGGGTCGAACGTGCTGCTGCGATAGGCCGACGAGTTGCAGCCGGTCGCGTCCTGATCATAGATGCGCAGCAGCGTCGCGTTTGTGGACGGGTTCAGCGCGTCGAACACGCGCACGAACCCCGTGCTGAAGTTCGGGAACAGCAGGTAGCGGGCGTCCAGCGCGTCGTGCGTGATGCCCGAGAAACTGCGCTCGCCCGCGGGGCTGAGCGGGTTGGGCACGGCGTTCGAGCTGGGGTTCCAGCGCGGCCAGCCGGTCTTGAACTTCCCGTAGGTCGCGCTCTGCGGGTTCACGTCTACGCCGCCGATGTACGTGTCCGGCTGCCAGGCGCGGGTCGGCAGGAACAGCGGGAACGAATCGACGTTGTCGTCGAACGACAGATACAGCGTTTGCGTGGCTTCGTCGAAGGTCAGCCCGCTAATCCAGTCGCCGTTGAACGTGCCGGGCCCGGCGATCAGCGGCGCGTTGTACGCGTCGTCGCCGCGCGGCAGGGTCTGAAGCACGCCGTCGGGGCCGGGGCCGATGATCGGCTGACCGGCGGCGACCGGCGAACCCTGCGAAACCAGCGCCACGTCGTCATACAGCGGATCGGGCAGCGAGTCGGCCACGCCGTTGCGCGTGGTGTACGGCTCGATGATCGCAGTCGGCAGATAGCGCGTGAACGGATCGCCGCTGCCGGAAATCGTCAGGATGTTCGGCACCTCGGCTACGCCGATCGACGCATACCACGCCAGGTTCGACGAAGTGCCGCCGCTGGTGTAGTTCGCGCCGTTGTAGAACCCGGCCACCCAGGCGCGCTCGCCGTCGGTGGCGACGGCGGCGGGGCTGTTGCCCATCCGCGGCGACTGCATGTATGCGGTCCAGTTCGGCGGCGGGTCGGCGGTCGGGAATGTGAGGTCGAAAAAGCCGGTCGGCTTGTTGTAAATCGCGAACAGGTCGACCACATTCACGAGCGTGAAGGGGTGATCCTGCTGCGCGACGGCCCGCGGCGCGGCGACCAGCGCCAGCAGCCCGGCCGCGCACAGCGGCGTCAGCGAGCGATTCATCTGCAGCACCTCCTTGCGGCAGCGCCCTGCGGCGGCGCTGCGCCATTTACCACCAATACGTCGGGCGGACGCTGCCGCCGGTGAAAACACGATCCACGATCAGCCGCGGTTTGACGCGGGCGGGCAGCCGCCACTCGACGTGTCCGTCGACGAAGCCGAAGTTGCCGCCCTGCACCTGCACGCCGGAATTGCTGGTGTGCCCGGTCCACAGGTGATTGGCGCCCTGCGGCTTTACGCCGCCGTTGCGGAAGTCGGTCTGATACTGGCCCTGCGTGCGGTTGAAGCTGGTGAGATAGTCGCCGAACATCGGAACTTCGACGTCGCGGTTGCCCGCCGCGTTCTTCAGGAAGCGATCTTTGGAGACGTCGTTGGGGAGCGTGTAGAGCGCGAAGTTGTTGCCCGGCTCGGCCTCGACGAGCTGTTGATCGTCGTCCATGACGCGGTAGAACCCGTCGGACGACACCGCATAGAGCTGGTTTCCGATGTACTGCGAGGCGGGGCCGATCCAGCCCCAGAACTGGGCGTAGTCCATGAACGAGCCGAACTGCGACGGATTGCCCCAGAGCGGGAAGTTCGGATTGTCGGGCGCCTTGGCGTTGTTGGTCTGCGGGCAGTAGAAGACTTCGCCCTGCGCCCGCGTCAGGCGCAGATCGTCATCCAGAAACGTCTCGCCCGGCCCGTTGCGGCGGAGGGGCTGCATGCTCATCTGCCGCATGATGAGTTCGCCCAGGTGCCACTGCCGGCCCGGCGCCTGGATCAGCGTCGAGCCGCGAACGTAAACATAGTCCGGCTCGGAACCCTGATTCTGCGGCGTCTTGTCGTTGTTCTCGTTGGCGTAGGTCAGCACCGCCTGGCAGATGCTGCGGAGGTTCGACGAGCAGACCGTGCGTTTGGCCTGCGTCCGCGCCTGGCTCAGCGCGGGCAGCAGAATCGAAATCAGCAGCGCCACGATCGCCACAACCACCAGCAGCTCGATCAGCGTGAATCCGTTGCGTGCACGTCGCATGATGGTCACCTCCGGCGACACATCGCCAGCTCGGCCCGCGGCGCAAGCCGACAAACACCCACGCCGGCGGCGCGATCGCCCCGCCGGACCGCTTGCGGCCGCGGCCACACGGCCGCGACCGCAGTTGTTCAAACCAGCGCTGCGCCTAGCGCCGGCGGCGCACCGCCACCAGGCCCGCGAGGCTCAGCAACGCCAGCGTGGCCGGCTCCGGAACCTGGTACACGTCCAGGCGGCGCTCATCGAAGCTCACCACCAGCAGCGTGGGTTTGCCGCTGGCGTCCAGGCCGAACGCGAAGTTCTTCTTGTCGCTGGTCCACGGCGTGCCGATTCCGTTCTCGTCGCCGCGCAGCGAAGTCTGCGTCAAGCCCGCCAGCGTGCCGTTGAGCCGGCGAATCTGCACTTGCACGTCGCTGACCGGCTGGCTCTCCGGGCCGGCGGCCGCGCCGAGCAGCGTGATGTCGCGGCCGGAGACGGCCAGCAGATCGAGCCCCGCACCCTCGAGGTCTTCGAGGATCGCAATGCCCTGTGCGACCAGGTTGCGATTCTCGCCGACGTTGCGAACCAGAACCTGCTGCACGCCCGAAGTGATGCCATCGAGCTGGCGAATCTGGAACGGCGCCGTGCGGCGGCCGACGTTGTACGAGTTCTCATCGGTAATCGCGATGTTGCCCGACGAATCGACGTCGAGCGACCGATAGGCGGTGCCGCCATCGGCGTATGACGCCGTGCCGTTCGGAAGGGCTGTGCCGAGCGCCGCGTCGATCATTCGCGGAAAGCCCGAGCCCTGCGTCAGAAACGTCACGGTCGGAACCGTCCCGTTGCCGACCGCGTCGTACGCCATCGCGAACGGCCGCGCGCCGGCTGGGTTGAGCAGATCCCAGCCGATGTTCCCGGCGGAGTCGAAACGCCGCACGCGGCTGGTGGATGCGCCGCCGTTGTCCGCGGCCAGATAGATACCGCCGCCGAACGCATCCATCGCGTCAATCCCGCGGCCGGCCGCCGCGGAGAACGTGTTCGGCAGCAGATTCGGGCTGGCGGGGCCGCCGAAGATGTTGTCATAGCGGACGACGCCGACGGTGCTGGTCGCGCCGGAGTTGTTGAAGCCGCCGATGTAGGCGCTGTTGCCGTCGAAGGCGACGGAAAGCGGATTCACGCCATAGCCGGTGGTTCCGTTGAACTCCGCACCGAGATCGATGGTGCTGATGTGCTGCAACTGCCCCGCCGTGGCGACGCAGACGCACATGACGCCGACGAAGATGCCGGCCAGACCGCGCAAGCTGCTTCTCATGGACACGCCTCCTCCTTCATTCGAGATCGCGTTAGTTGACGCGCGGGCCGCGCGGCGCGAATTGGGTTGGACAGGACGCCGCGACTGCTCGCTCGTGCACGCCGACGCCGCTCCCTGTGCAGCGTCGGCGCCTCCTCATTCCACGCCTCTAAGCTTATATAATTATATGAGCAGCCGCAATGCGATTTTCGCCGCGAATTCGTTATTCGTTGTTCGCATAAAGATCGGTGGACGATCCCCCGCGGACGGCCGTCGCTCCCCTCAATTCTCCGCGCGATTGCAATCTGACTCGGCGGCCTAGCCGGTTTGCGGCGCGGCCGCCGGTGCGTCGCGCCGGCCGGTCCAGACCCAGCGCGCCGCGGCCTGAACATCATCGATCACCAGGTAGATCGCCGGCACGACCAGCAGCGTGAGCACGGTCGAGAACGCCAGGCCGAAGGTGATCGAGACCGCCATCGGAATCAGAAACCTGGCCTGGAACGACGTTTCCATCATCAGCGGACCCAGGCCCAGGATCGTCGTGATCGACGTGAGCAGCACCGGCCGCAGTCGCCGCACCGCCGCGGCCCGCACCGCTTCGCCGATCCGCGCGCCTTTGCGCAGTTCGTGGTTGATGAAGTCCACCATGACAATCGAGTCGTTCACCACGATGCCCGTCAGCGCCACGATGCCGATCATCGAGAGGATCGTCAGCGGATAGTCCATCCAGTAGTGTCCGGCGATCGCGCCGTTCAGGCCGAACGGCACCGCGGACATGACGATCAGCGGCTGCGTATAGCTGCGAAACAGCGCGGCCAGCATCGCGTAAATCAGCGCCAGCGCGATGACGAAGTCGCGACCGAGCGAGCCGAACGCCTTGCGCGTCTCGCGCTTGTTGCCGGCGAAGTCCGCGCGCAGGCCGGGGTTGGCCTGCTCCAGTTCCGACACCAGCGGTTGCAGGTCGGCCAGCACGAGCTCGGCGTTGGTCTGCGCCTGATCCACGTCGGCCGAGACGACCACGGAGCGGCGCTGGTCGATCCGCCGGACGCTGGCCGGCCCGGCGCCCTCGCGCACGCGGGCCACTTCCGCCAGCGGAATCGCCGCGCCCGCGGGCGTCACGATTCGCATGGCCTCCAGCTCGTAGACGTGCCGGCGGCGCTCCTCCGGAAAGCGAACGCGGATGTCGACGTCCTCGCGGTCGCGCTGAATCGTGCGGGCCTCCAGGCCGTAGAACGCGCCGCGCACCTCAGTCGCCAGCCAGCGCGTGGTGATGCCCAGCGGCCGGGCGGAGTCGAGCAGTTCGACCTGCAGCTCGCGCCGCCCCTCTTCATAATCGTCGGCGATGTCGTAAACGCCCTGCTTCTGCGCCAGCCGCGCCTTGAGCGCGCCCGCGGCCGCGACGACCGCCGGCATTTCGTCGCCGGTGACTTCGATCTCGATCTCCGCGCCGGCCGGTCCGCCCTGCATCGGGCGGAACTTCAGCAGGGTGACCAGCGGGATGTCCGCCGTCTGCCGCCGCAGGTCTGCGATGATCTCCTCGCTGGTTCGGTCGCGTTGTTCGATCTCGGTGAGTTCGATGATCGCCTGGCCGATGTGGCTGCGCTGCGAGAGCGTCGCGCCGCCCTCGTCGGCGCTGACCTGCGCGCCGATGATCGTCCAGATCGACTTCACCTCGCCGCGCTCCTTGAGCGCCAGCACCGCGCTTTCGATCGTGCGCAGCGCCGCCTCGGTGCGCTCCGCCGGCGAGCCGACCGGCATTTCGAGGTTCACCAGCACCGTCTCGGAGTCCATCTTCTGCACGAACACAAACGGCACGCGCCCGCTGGCGACCAGACCCACGGCGAGGATCAGGCCGGCCAGAACGAGGGAGATCGTGACATAGCGGTAGTCGAGCGCGGCGTGCAGCGCGCGGGCGTAGAGCCATTGCAGCGGCCCGATGACGAAGCCGGTCTCCAGCCGCCGGAGCCGCGCGAACCAGCCGCTGCCGTGCGCTTCGCCGCGCCGGATGTGCGGCAACGAATGCGCCAGGTGGTTCGGCAGGATCGCGAGCGCCTCGAACAGCGACATGCTGAGCGCGGCGGCCACGATGATCGGCAGCACGCCCATGAAATCGCCGATCTGACCCTCGATGAACATCAGCGGCATGAACGACCCGATGGTGGTCGTCACCGCCACGATGACGGGCCAGGTGACTTCCTGCGCCCCGGCGATCGCCGCGCTGTGCGCGTCTTGCCCCGCTTCATAGCGCGAGTAGATGTTCTCGCCGACGACGATCGCATCGTCCACGAGCATGCCCATGACGACGATCAGGCCGAACATGGTGATCAGGTTCAGCGAGATGCCCATCGCCTGCATCACAATCGCCGTGCCGCAGACGGAGAACACCACGCCCATCATCACCCAGAACGCGACGCGCCAGTGCATGAAGATCAGCAGCGAGAGGTAGACGAAGAAAATGCCCCAGACGCCGTTGCGGGTCAGCAGCTCCAGCCGCCCCTCGATGAACCGCGCCAGATTGCTGTGCGTCAGCGCCTGCAACCCCGGCGGATACGGGTCGTTCGCCGAGCGCGCGTAGACCTGCTGCGCCTCGGTTTCGAAGCCCAGCAGGTTCTTGGCCCAGGTGGTCCAGTCGCGCTCCAGCGGCTGCCCGGCCTTGCCGGCGACGAACGCCTTCACCTTCGAAGCGATGTCGATCGCGTCCTGGTCGCCGGTCTTGTAGACCGTCACGTCGATGGTCGGCTTGCCGTTGAAACGCCCGCGAATGTCGGCGTCCTCGAATGCGTCGATCACGCGACCCACGTCCGCCACGCGCAGAATCTGGCCGCTCGGGCTGGTGCGCAGAATGGTGCGCTCGATCGCGGCGGCCTGGTCGGTTTCGCCCAGCGTGCGCACTGCGACGTTCTGCTGCGCGCCCTTCACCGTGCCGCCGGGCAGGTCGAGATTGGCGGCGCGGATCGCGTCGGCCACCTGCGAGAGCGACAAGCGGTACTTCACGAGATCTTCGGGCCGCACTTCGACGGTCAACTCGGCCTTGCGCGTGCCACTCAGTTCGACGTCGGTGATGCCGGGCAGCGCCAGCAGATCGTCGCGCAGCCGCTGGCCCGCGGCCTTCAGCGTGGCTTCGGGCAGGTCGCCGAAGAGCGCGACCGAAATCACCGGCAGCCGCGGCTCGAACTTCGTGACCCGGATCTCCTCGGATTCTTCGGGCAGTTCGTCGCGCGGAATCGCGTCGATGGACGCCTTGAACTCGTTGACCTTCGTGTCGATGTCATCCGCGTCGTTGGTCAGCTCGATCACGATCGAGCAGAACCCCTCGCCGATGGTCGTGCGGACCTTCTCGACGTCGCGGATGTCCTTGATCGCTTCCTCGACGCGCATCGCGACGCCGCGCTCGACCTCGATCGGCGTCGCACCCGGATAGAGCGCCGTGATCGCCACGCGGGTGGGTTGAATCTCGGGGAACATCTCGCGGATCAGCGTGGCGGCCGCATAGAGTCCGCCGCCGATCACCGCGATCATGATCAGGTTCGCGACCACCCCGTTTTCGACGCTGAATCGCGGCAGGGCGCGCACGGCGGGACTCCCGGAACTACTGCGGACTGGGCTTGCCCGCGGGCGCTGCCGCGCCGGCGGCGGCCGGACCGGGCGACGCCGGTTCGCCGGCCTCGGCCACGGCGACCTGCGCGCCGTCGGTCATGACGTCAAGATTCGTGGTGATGATCCGCTCGCCGGCGCGCAGCCCGCCGACGGCGACGCGATCCAGCAGCACGCGAATCACCTGCACGCGCCGCTCGCGGGCGCGATCGCCCTCGAGCACGAACACGCGGTCGTCGGTCAGGGCCGCCCGCGGTACGACCAGGGTGTCGGCCAGCGTCAACCCGTCGATCTCAGCGCGAACGAACATGCCCGGCACCAGCGCCCGCTGCTGCCGGCGGTTGTCCACCTCGACATACACCGCGAAGGTCCGCATGCTCGCATCGGCGGATGGGGCGACGCGCGCGACCTTGCCGCTCCAACACACGTCGAGACGGCTCTCCAGGCACAACTGGCAGCCCGCGCCTTCGGCGACACTCGGCCGCGCCGACATCGGCAGTTCGACCGCCACTTCCACCCGGTCGGGGTCCAGCACCGCGATCAGCGGAACCCGCGGCTGCACGCGCTCGCCACGCTCGACTCGCACCGCTTCGATTCGCCCGGCAAACGGCGACACGATCCGGCAGCGCGAGAGCGTCAGCCGCGCCAGCTCCAGTTCCGCGGTCCGCGTCGCCTGCGCCGCGGCCTGCTGCTTCCGGCGGTCGGGCAGCAGCGCCGCCTGATTCTCAAGTTGCTGCAGCACGCGTCGCGCCTGCTCGAACGCCAGTTGCGCCAGGTCGTATTCGCGCTGGTTCGAGTTTCCGGCCTCAAACAGCCCTTTGACGCGCTGATACTCCCGCTGCGCGACGTCGAGCTCGCGCTGCGCGATGACCCGCAGCCGCTGAAGGTTCTCTTCCTCGCGGTCGAGTTGCTCGAGCAGCGCGGTGTCGGCGGCCAGCAGCGCCTCCGCCCGCGCCACCTGCTGCACGCGGTCGCGATCGTCGATCTGCACCAGCAATTGCCCGGCTTCCACCGCGGCGCCGACCTTGATGGCGTCGGGAAGTTCGACCACCTCGCCGTCGACCTCGCTGGAAACCCAGGCATGCCGCTCGGCCGCCGCCGTGCCGAAGCCCAGCAGACGCTCAACCACCGTCTCCGGCCGCACGGTCAGTGTGTCCACGCGCAGCGGGCGCGACGTGACCTCGACGCCTGGCGCGACCACCCGGTTCTCAAGCAATCGCTTGAAGCCCAGGCCCGCGCCGGCGAGAACCACGCCGATCAGCACGACCGAAACGACGATCCGACGCACCATTCCCGGGGAGTCCGAGCGCTTCAGGGGTGTGTCTGCCACGCTTCCCGAATTGTAGGCCCCCCGCGCAGCCGCGGCCAATGCGCCGTCGCCCGGCAACGCGCTTCCCACGGCGACTACGGCGGTTTCGCGTTTCACGGACACTCAGACACCGGGCGCGCGACCAGGTTGGCCCGCGGCGCGGCCAACCGCCGGACCGCGCCATCGTTCAAACCGCCGGCGGGAAGCGGCCGATCCGCCGCAGATGCTCGACCGAGCGCGCCACGCGCCCCAGCACGGCTTCCCGCGAGTGGTCCGGATCGTCGGGCGTGTCGATTTCGATCGTCGCCGGGCCGGCGAAACCGACCTCGTCCAGCGCCGCGAATACTGCCGAGAAATCGATCTGGCCATCACCCAGCGCGGGAAACCAGCGGCGGTCGCGCTGCCCGCTGCCGTCTTTCAGGTGCACCGAGGCGACGTGCGGCAGCACGCGCCGCAGCTCCGCGACGCAGTCCAGCGGTCCGCCGTAGTATCCGACGTTCGCCGTGTCGAAGTTCAACCGCAGCGCGGGATGATTCACCCGCGCGAGGGTCCGCAGCGCCTGTTCGGCGTTTGCGGCCAGGTCGGGATGGGTCTCAAGTGCAATCGTAAGTCCTTCCGTCGCGGCGGTTTCCGCCGCAGCGCGGAGCCTCGCACACTGCTCCGCGAAGCTGAGCGGCGCCGGATAGGTGGCGATGAAGATCAGGCCGCAGCTCAGCATCCGCGCGACGGGCGCCGCCGCGGCAATCGCGGCGATCGGGTCATCGCGCGTCAGGTGAAACGGCGAATGGACCGCAACCGCCCGCAGGCCGAAGCTCGCGAGCCGCTGAGCCAGCACGCTGGGCGGCTCTTCCGGCGGGGGCAGCCGCACCTCGACGCCGCGCACGCCGAGCGCGTGCAGATGCGCGAGGGCCAACCCCTCATGTGGTCGATAACTCGCGACGCGACAGGCGATTTCGATTTCCGCCATCGCTCCCTCCCGATTCGCGCTTGCGGCCGCAGCGCTCGCGCGCGGTCAGTCGTTTGCGATCCGCGTTACGAGATAGATGATGCCGCCGGCGGAGAGCGCCGACGCGGCGGAGGTGATGACGGCCGCGGTCTCGACGCAACCGGGCGTCTGAAACAGCATCGAACCGGACATGAACAGCACCGCCCAGGATTTCCAACGCGCTGGCTTCATCGGCTCGCTCCTTGCGGGTCACGGATGGCTTCGGGGTTGAAGAATGGGTCTTTATGCCGTTTTCGGGAGTCCGCGTCAACGGGGCGCGCGGCCGCCGCCCGCCTGCAAGACGCCACACGCGACAGATTTCGACAGTCGCGGCGGTGGAGGAAAGCTTGCGAAACACGCGGCGGGGAACGACGATGAGTGAAGCTCGGGGGCCGCAGGTCGCCAGACAATGCATGGAATCTGGCGACGGCCGCTGCGTGCCCGCGTCGCAATCGAGCCATCGACGGGCAAGAGCCATCGTTCTTGAACTTCATCAGGAGAAATCGATGAAAACACGGGTGCTTTCTGCTGTACTGCTGGCCGCCGGCATGGCCGCCGCGGCTTTCGCCGAGCCGGATGCCAAGGCGATCATCGCCAAGGTCGACGAAGCCACCAAGGCGCTGAAGGGCGTGCACTACACGGCCGAGTCGTTCGGCGAGGGCGAGATGGCCACCCGCCGCGCGAAGCTCACGGGCGAGGTGTGGATCCGCAAGACTGAGGGCAGCCCGCTGATTGTCGCCACCAAGGGCCAGGCGACGCTGCCCAGCGGCGGCGAGGTCAAGAAGTTCCACATCGCTTCCGACGGCAAGGCCATTGTGAGCATCGACGAAGATGCGAAGGTCGCGACCCGCGGCGAGATGCCCGCTGCGATGGATCTCGTCGGCATGGCGCAGGGCCTGTACTTCCAGGAATACAACCACCCGACCCCGTTCAGCGACGAACTGAACGCCGAGACGGCCAAGCACGAGGGCACGAAGACCATCGGCGACGCCGAGTGCGACGTGATCTACGTGACTTACGCCGGCGGCATGGGCGAGTCGCGCTGGTACTTCGCGAAGGGCGATTCGCTCCCGCGTCGCGTCGATCGCATCATCAAGAACGACGACGACAAGATCGTCGGCGCGAACGTCATCCAGATCACCAAGCTCGAAGCCAACCCGAAGCTCGACGACGAGATTTTCGCGCCGAAGACTCCGACGGGCTTCGAGGAGAAGAAGCACACGCCCCGCGCCGCCCCTGACGAGCCCGAGCTGCTCAAGGTCGGCGCTGAGGCGCCGGACTGGGAGCTGAAGACGCCCGGCGGCGAGACCGTCTCGCTCAAGAGCCTGCGCGGCAACGTCGTCCTGCTCGATTTCTGGGCAACCTGGTGCGGTCCCTGCAAGCGGGCCATGCCGGGGATTCAGAAGCTCAGCGAGCACTTCAAGGGCAAGCCGGTCAAGATCATCGGCATGAACTGCTGGGAGCGCGGCGGCGGCGACCCGGCCGGCTTCATGAAGGAGAAGGGCTACACGTACATGTTGCTGCTGAAGGCCGATGACGCCGCCACGGCGTACAAGGTCTCCGGCATCCCCACGTTCTACGTGATCGGCCCCGACGGCAAGATCGTTCACGCCGCCGGCGGCTTCAACCCGGATGGCGAGAAGGAGCTGGAAGAGATCATCACGAAGCACCTGCCGAGCAACGATCAGTAGTCCGTCATCCTCTGCGGCCGATCCTGGTCTGCGGATTGCCTCGTATCGACGATCGCCGGAGCGCGCCTGCGAGCGCGCTTCGGCGGTTTTTGTTTGTCCAGCGCCGCGCGGCGCCGGACCGCGTAACGCCCGTGCGCGCCGCGCGGCCGCACACCCAGGCCGCATCGCAAATCCGGCGGCACAGCGTGCGCTTGACCGTGCCCCGTGTGTGTTGCGCGCGGAGAGACGACCGGGCCACTACCAATTGTGCGTTTTGTGAGTCTCGCCCCCACTTGGACCCGATTGACGCGCACTGAAATCGCGCAGAAAATCTGCGCATATCCCTCGTTTTTCTTGCGGTGCGACGCTACATGGTCGATAACTACCGTTGAATCACCGAGGCAGCGCAGAAAACCTGCGCGACGCGAACCCAGGTGAGCAATGTTAATCGAGCTATTCGGCCGAAACTTTGGGTGCTTCCGCGATGAGTTCCGGCTCTCGATGCTCGCCACCGACATCGACCCGGATTCGGATCGCGGAATCGTCAATGTGACGGTCGAAGGGGACGCCGAGCCGCTGCGCCTGCTGCGCGCCGTCGCACTCTACGGGCCGAACGCGTCTGGAAAGTCCACGGTGCTGCGCGCGGCCGGGACACTCTCCTATTTGCTGCGCACGACGGCGCGACTCCCCTCCGACAGTCCGCTGTCGGAGTACGAACCATTCGCGCTGGGAAGCACGCGAAACGATCCGGTTAGACTCGGGATCAAGGCCGTCGTAGGCGGTCGCGTCTACGAGTACGAGTTTTCATTCAATCGAGCGGCTTTCCTGAGCGAGCAGTTGCTGGAGCGCTCCGCCGACGGCGAATCAATCTCTCTGTTCGACCGCCGCGGGCAGGATGTCACCGGCGTGTGGACCCAGGATCCACAATTCGCGCTGGTCAAAACAGACTTTCGCGAGAACGCACTGCTCCTGTCGCTGGCCGACAGCCTTGCGCCCGGCGTGGCGAAGAAAATCGCCGTTGGGCTGCGGCGGCTGCTCAGACACTCAGACCCACGCACCGGTCCGGCGGCGCCGCCGCAACTGGCCGCGATGGAGGTCGCGGCCAAGGCAATGGAGGATCAGGCGTTCAACAACTGGCTTATCGCGCGACTGAAGGCGGCGGATGTCGGCGTGGTTGACGTGCAGCAGAGAGAGTTCGACGCCGGTCGCGACAAGGAAATGTATGACTTCTATCAAATATTCGACATTCACTTGCGCGAGGCGCTGCCCGACGCTCCCCGCAAACGAGTCCTTAGACGACCCTATCTGCTCAATCTCTTGCACAACAGCGAAACCGGGCCAGTCTCACTTCCTTACGACCGCGAGTCGTTGGGAACCCAGCGCCTCGTCGAATGGTCGCCGCTGCTCTATGACCTCACACACAGCGCGGAGCCGCAGGCGGCGTTTGTCGACGAGTTCGATGCGTCGATGCATCCGTTGCTGTTTCAGACGGTGATTGCGAGTTTCAACTCTGAGTTACCCGCTGAATCACGTGGACAGTTGATCTTCGCCGCGCATGAAACCTCGCTGCTCGATGCGGAAGCGAGACGATCCGTCCTCCGCCGCGACCAGGTCTACCTGACCGAGAAGAGTGCGGATGGCGCAGCGCGCCTGTTTTCGATCGCGGAGTTTCGCGAGCGTAACAACCTCAATCTGCGCCGCCGCTATCTGCACGGACGCTACGGGGCCTTGCCCGCGCTGGGCGAGCTTGCGGAGTGACCCGTGGGTGCACGCAAAAGCCGCCGCTCGCGCAGTGTCGCAGTTGATCGGGCGAGATTCGGGCTCGCGCGCCCGACGCCGACTCGCTCGCCGCTGCCGGTCGTTGTGGTCGTGTGCGATGATGCGCGAACCGCGTTGGCCTACTTTCTGGAGTTGAAGCGGGCGGTGAAGTCCGCGGTCACGTTGCTTGTAGAGCGAAACCCGAGCGACGGTTGTACGCCCGCTGAGGTTGTGGCCGCCGCCGCGGCGCGCCGGAAATCACTAAGGCGAGAGGGTGCGAGCGATCGGGGGGACAAGACCAGCGTCTGGGCGCTGATCGACCTGGAGGCCGACGAACAGCGCCGTACTCAGGCTCACAAGGCCAAAGCGGACGGCCAGCGGCAGGGAATCTCGGTGGCGCTTTCCGATCCCTGCTACGAGCTGTGGACGCTGCTGCATCTTGAAGACACGGGAACGGCGTTCGCAGATTGTCGCGCCGTGCTGGCTCGAATCGAGCAGCAGTGGAAGGCGAAGTTCGCCGCGCAGTTCGGCAAGAAAGCTCAGGCGGACTATTCCAGAATCGTCGGCGGCCGGATGATCGCGGCGGCCCGCGCCCGGCGGCACCACAAAAACGGCGATCAGTCGTGGACCGAGGTGTATCTGCTGGTCGAGGAGATCGAGCGATACTGCGGCGACGCTGCCCGTGAAGCTCCACACTCGTGAAGAATTGGAAGGCGACTGGTTCGCGCGGCGTTTCAAGTGCGGCAAGGTACGCGCTCTGAGCCATCGCCGTTCATGTAGTTATCAACCCACTGCCGAAATCCAGCCCGCAACCGGCTCCCGGCATCCAGCTTGCCCTGCATCGACCCGATACGTCTCGATGACGCCGCGCTGCACAACGCGCTCCCAAGAGGAGGATCCGCCGTGGGCACGCTCTCTTCCGGAGTCGGGCTGATTTCCGGCCTGAATATTCAGCAGATCGTCGAACAGCTTATCGCGGTCGAGGCCCGGCCGCGCGATCTGCTCACCGCGCGGATCGGCAGAATCGACGCGCAACGCGCAGCGTATGCCGACATCTCGGCGCGGGTCACCGCGCTGCTGGGCCGCGTCAGCGCGCTGCGCTCGCAGACCGCCTTCACCGCCACCCGCGCCACCTCCAGCAACGAGTCGATCCTCACCGTCAGCGCCGCCCCCGGCGCGGCGGTCAGCTCCGCCACTTTCGTCGTCCGCTCGCTGGCCGCCGCACATCAGCTCGTCAGCGGCGGCTTCCGCAACGGCGACGCCACGCTCAGCGCCGGCGCTCTCACGATCGAGTCCGCGGCCGCCCGCGCCGACCGCCGCACCGGCCTGGCCGAGCTCAACGGTCACACGGGGGTGCAGCGCGGCGCGTTCGCCCTGCGCGACGCTTCCGGCGAGGAGGCCACAATCCGCATCGGCGAAGCGCAGACGCTCGCGGACGTGGTGGACCGCATAAACCAGGCCGGAGTCAACATCCGCGCCGCCGTCGACGGCAATCGCCTGACGCTTACCGAGACCACCGGCGGGCAGTTGCAGATTCGCGAGGTGGACGGCGGCCGCACCGCCGCCGATCTCGGCTTCGCCGCCGGGAGCACGAGCGCGACCGGCGTGCTCACCGGACGCGACCTGCTCTTTCTGGCCGATTCGACGCCGCTCGCGGCGCTCAATGACGGCAACGGGCTGCGCACCGCCCGCGGCGGCGGCGATTTTCGCATCGTCGCCAGCGATCTGACCAACATCGAAGTCGACCTCAGCGACGTGATCAAGGTCGATACGCGCATCGAGCGCCTCAACGACGGCCAGGGCGTGACGCTCGGCCGCATCCGCATCAGCACGCGCGACGGCGGCCGGCAGGAAGTGGACCTCACCGGCCTGACTACGGTCGGCGAGATCAAGACCGCCATCGAAGACGCGGTCGACGGCGTCACCGTGACGCTCACCGGCAGCCGACTCGTCGTGGCCGACACGCGCACCATCCCACCGAATGAGGACGGCACGCCCGGGACGCCGCGGGCGCTGATTATCGAAGACATCGACGGCGGCACGACCGCGCGGCAACTCGGTATCGCCGGCCGCGCGGAGAGCGGCACGTACACCGGTCGCGACATTCTGCACGTCGACTCGCTACGATCGGTGATTGCGGCCATCAACTACGCATCGAACAACACCGGGCAGGTGGTCGCCGCGATCGCCGCCGACGGACGCAGCCTGACGCTCACGGACAACGCGGGCGGCACGGGTCGGCTGGCGCTACAGGCCGTGGACGGCTCCAGCTCGCGGGCGCTGGCGGACCTCGGCTTCCAGTTCGGCGAGTACGGCCGCGACAGCGTGGTCGCCGGGGCCCGTATCCTCGGCGGGGTCGACACCACCCTGCTCAGCACGCTCAACGGCGGCAACGGCCTGGCGGGCGGCGTGCTTCGAATCACCGCGGGCGCCGCTTCGTTCGACGCCGACCTGAGCGCTGCGCAAACACTGAACGACGTGATCGCCGGCATCAACAGCGCCGCCACCGCGGCCGGCGCCGGAGTGACCGCCGCGCTCGACGGCAACGGCACGCGGCTGCTGCTGTCCACAACCGACGGCAGCGTGCTCAGCGTCGCCGATCTCAGCGGTTCTCTCGGCGCCGATCTGGGCCTGGCCGGCGCGGCGCCCGCATCCGCGCTCCGCAGCGATAACCTGCAGCGGCGCTACCTGGGCGAAAACACGGAGCTGGCCGCACTGAACAACGGCCGCGGCGTCTCGCTCGGCGCGTTCCGCATCACCAACTCCGCGGGCCGCATTGCCGACATCAACCTCGGCATCGGCCGCGTAACGACCCTGCAAGACGTGATTGACGAGATCAACGCCGCAGACATCGACGTGACCGCGCGGCTGAACGACACCGGCGACGGCCTGCTGCTCGAAGACTCCGCCGGCGGCGGCCTGGGGCTGCGCGTGGAAGACGTCGGCGGCACGACGGCCCGCGACCTGAACATCCGCGGCGAGGCCACGGGAGGACGCATCGACGGGGCGTTCGAATTCCGCTTCGACGTGGCCGGCGGCGAGACCGTCGACGAGCTGATCGGCCGCATCAACGAGCGCGGCAACCTGGCCACCGCCGCCGGCCTGAACGACGGCAGCGGTTTCAACCCCTATCGCCTCAGCATCGCGTCGAGCGCCAGCGGGCGCATCGGCGAGCTGCTGCTCGACGGGGGCACGACCGGCCTGAACTTCTCGACGCTCAGCCGCGCCCGCGACGCGGTCGTCGTCGTGGGCGAAGACCCCGAGTCGGGCATTGTCCTGACGAGCTCGACCAACACGCTCGAGAACGTCGTCGGCGGCCTCACGCTGAACCTGTCCGGCGTCGACGACGAGCCGGTGACGGTCGCCGTGGAACGCGATCGCGAGTCGATCACCACCGCGATCGAGGGGCTGGTGTCCGACTTCAACGCCATCATGGACCGCATCGACGATCTATCGAGCTACGACCCGGAGACCGAGCGCGCCGGCGCGCTGCTGGGCGACGGAGCGTTGCAGATCGTGCAGAATCGGCTCTTTCGCCTGGTCACCGGCGCGCTGCCGGGCGCAGGCGGCGACATTCGCCGTCTGTCGGACGTCGGCGTGCGCGTCGGCGACGGCGCGCGGCTTACCTTCGACCGGGAGCGCTTCAGCGAAGCGCTGGAGGGCAACGAAGACGCGGTCGTCGCGTTCTTTACCAACCCCGACACCGGCGTCGCCGCACGAATGAAGACGGAGCTGGACCGCCTGACGCAAACCGGCGGCGTGCTGAAACGGCGCAGCGACGGTCTGGGCGACCAGCGCGAGGCGCTCACCGACCGCATCGACGCGATTAACACGCTGCTGGAACGCAAGCGCGAGCGGCTGACCCGGCAATTCCTCGCGATGGAACAGGCGCTTTCGCGTTTGCAGGCGCAGCAGCAGGCCCTCGGCGGGTTCGCCGTACCCAGCACAGGCGCGGCAAGCGCGGCCCGATGACCGGCCGGCCGGCACGCGCCGCGGCGCGCGAACTGAACATCCGCGCGTCGAGAGCCGATACACCCGGCATGAACGACCCAGCCCGAGCCAGACAGGAGTATCTCAAAGGCGCGGTCACCAGCGCCAGCCAGGAGCAGTTGCACCTGATGCTGCTCGATGGCGCGATTCGCTTCGCCACGCGCGGCGTGGAGGCCATCCAGGCTCGCGACGCCGAAGCGATCTACAACGCCATGGATCGCGCCCAGCGCATCGTGCTGGAGCTGATCAACGGGATGCGCCGCGAAGTAAACCCCGAACTGGTCGACCGCATGACGAGCCTCTACAACTTCGTCTATCGACGCCTGGTCGACGCCACGCTGCACCGCGACCCCGGCGCGGTCGAGGATGCGCTGCGCATCCTGCGGCACGAGCGCGAAACCTGGGCGCTGCTGATCGACAAGCTCGCCGCCGAGCATCAGGCCGCGGCCGCCGCCCTCACGCCGCCGCCGGCTCGCGCCGCCCCCCCCGCATTCGCCGCGCGCCCGCCGGCCGATGCCGCCGACTCGCACGGTTCGGTGCTCTGCCTGGAAGGCTGAGGACCAGCCGCGCGCCCGCGCGGCGCCCGCAAACCGCAGCGCGAAACCGCTGCGCCCCGTCGACAGGCCGGATTCCCGCGAATATTATCCCGCCCCGAGAACTGAACAGGGCTTTGATCGCCGCACGCAGGGAGTGGTCATGCCGCAGCCGTGCAATATCGCGCTCCTCGGCCAGAAGTTTATGGGACGGGTGCATAGCGCCGCCTATCTTAAGGCCAGCCGATTCTTCAACTTACCGGTGATCCCGACCACCCACTCGATCGTCGGTGTGGATCTGATTTCGCTGGCCCCGTTCGCGGATCGCTGGGGGTGGAAGAAGTACAGCACGTCGTGGAAAGACACCGTGCGCGATCCCGGAATCGACCTGGTCGATATCTGCACGCCGCACAATGCCCATGCCGAGCAGGCCGTCGCGGCGCTGGGCGCGGGTAAGCACGTCGCCTGCGAAAAGCCGCTCGCCGCCACGCTCAAAGAAGCCAAGCTCATGCGGAATGCCGCGGCCCGCGCCCGCCGCAGCAAGACGTTTGTCTGGTTCAACTATCGCCGCTGCCCGGCGGTGGCGCTCGCGTACCAACTGGTGCGCGAAGGGCGGCTCGGCAAGATTTATCACGTCCGCGCCAACTATCTGCAAAGCTGGGCCGGCCCGGACACGCCGCTGACTTGGCGATTTCAGAAAAAGTACGCCGGCTCGGGCGCGCATGGCGATTTGAACTCGCACATGATCGACCTGGCGCGGTTCATCACGGGGCTGGAAGTCGTCGAGGTTACGGGGGCGATCGCGGAGACTTTCATCGTCGATCGGCGGCTGCCCGGGCCCGAGCCGAAAGGCCCGGCGGCGGCGCACACCGCGAAGAAGCACCGCGGCAAGAGCGACGTGGACGATTGCGTGCTGTTCCTGGCGCGCTTCGGCGGCGGCGCGGTTGGGTCGTTCGAGGCGACGCGGCTGGCGCCGGGACATCAGAATTCGAACACGATCGAGATCAATGCGGAGCACGGCGCGCTTCGCTTCGACCTCGCCGAGTTGAACTATCTGTCGTACTACAACCACCGCGAGGAGAAGCGCACCGCGGGCTGGCGGAAGATCCTGTGCACAACCGCCGGCGAGCACCCGTATGCCGGGGCGTGGTGGCCCGAGGGGCACTTGCTGGGCTACGAGCACACGTTCGTGAACATGGTGGCCGACATGATGGCGGTCATCGCGGGGCAGGCGCCGATCATCCCGATTCCCGACTTCGCGGACGCCTACGAGACGCAGCGCGTGCTGGAGGCGGCGACGATCGCGGCGAAGCAGCGCTCGGCGGTGAAGCTGAGCGAGATCAAGTAGGGCCGGCGGGAGCGCGGCGAGCGGTGCTCGCCCTCGCGCTCGCGCGACGTTCGAGCGGACATCGCCGACGAAAAAACGGGCAGGGGATCGTCCGCCCTGTGCTCGCACGCCACCGAACGCATACACCGTATCTGACGGCATGCCGCTTTGTTGCAACGCGACCGACTGACGTTCGAGATTCCGCAGGCCGAGTCGGTCGAACCGGGCGAGCGCCAGAGCTTCTTGCGCGCGTGGGGCGCCCGACGGCCGTCACCAGCCCTTCCCGCAGATCGTTGTGATCCACGTCCGCTGCGCGGGAACTCCGAGTCGGTTTAGAAGCGCGGCGATCGGCCCTACCCCGAGGGGCCGCGTGAGCCGCATTTGTCGCGACTCGACGCCCGGTTCGGCCGGGCGATCTCGCGGATGGTCTAGTCGAACTGGTGAGGGAGCGGGATGTGCCGCGACGGCACGAACTACGCGGCGGCCTTGGCGGCGATGTGCGCGGAGAAGCCAGTGTGGAACGCGGTCTGCTCGGTCGTGACCGGCGTTATGTCGGCCGCGACCAGCCCGAGCGCGGCCACGGGTGGCGTGGGCGTCTCGCCCGCGAACTACGTGACGAAGTTCGTGACCCACGCCTGATAGTCGGCGTCGGGTCCGGGCAGATTGTCGGGCAGAGAGAGTGCTCCTGAATCTCGGATTCGCTGGCCCGCTCGCGTTTCGCGCCGCCCGCGTCAAGGATACGCCGTGGCGGACCGGACGGGCGCGGCCCCGCTACCCGAGCCATCAACCGGCACGCGGGGGAAGCTGGGAGGGGCATCGGCGCGAACGTCCCACGACTTCACCATCGCCGCCCCGGAACGCGAACTCTTCGCCCCGGAGGGGTGCAGGACTGTAGCCACGGGTGGAGCGCAGCTCGCCGGCGCAGCCGGCGGGCGGAGCGCAACCCGTGGATGGGAGTCGTTTGGGAATTCCGCCCCGGAGGGGCGGAGGAACCGTCTGTACGTCCCCGGCACGTTCGGTATGGGAGTCTGGTCGTCGCCTGACGCGCGTTAGTCAATACTTCCACTTGCACCGCCGCGGCGGATCGTTGTCCTGCCTCAAACAGCACCGGCTTCATCGGCTCAGAGGTTGGGCCTGCTCGTGCTGGGAATCGCAGGCGGCGGGCTTCGAGCCTTCCGTCGAATAGCAAGGAGACACTCCATGAGTGTCGCAGCTTCAGTTCATCCGCGCGCACGCGGGTCGGCTCCTCCAAGCCTCACCGTCAACTTCGACGCCAACGAATTCCGAGTGCTTCCAATCCCCGGGCTGAACGTCGGGAGACTTGGGACGTGCTATGTGCGCGTCACCGAAGTCCCCGCAGCGCTCGAGGAGTTCATGAAAGTAAATCCTCGCGTTCCGAATCGGACAGACAAGGAGCGCCTGAGCGGTCCGGTGCCCAGGGCCATCATCAAGACGCTGGAGGAGACTCCCGAGGACATGGCGATCAAAAACGCCGGCATCTACCTTGTGGTTGAGTCGTTCGAGCACATCAAGGGCAAGGGCGGCGTCGGGTCTCTGCACATTCGGTTGTCCGATTCCGAGACCCATGGCATCGTCAATGGCGGTCACACGTTCGCCGCAATTCGTCAGGTGATCGACGACGCGAAGCCAGACAAACTCAAGGGCCTCGAACGCGCGTATGTGCGGCTGCATTTGCTGCACGGCATTCCGCAGGACAAGCTGCCTGAAATCGCGGAAGGCCTCAACCGGTCGAAGCAGGTCCAGAATCCATCGCTCGAAAACCTCCGCGGGCACTTCGAGTCTATCAAGCAGGTGATGCGCGGACACGCCGGAGAGGATCAGATCGCCTACCATGAGGGTGCCGACGGCGACGTGGACATCGGGGAAGTTCTCGCGTTCATCGAGATGTTCAACCTCGCCCGGTACCCACTCGACGTTCAGCCGTCCGACCTGTACGGCCGGCAATACCAGGCAGTCGCGGAGTTCGGCGCAGACGTTCGTGCAAAGCCCTCTCCCGTAGAGCCGGTCATCGCGCGGCTGCCCGAGATTCTGCGACTGGCCGACATGATCCGGCGCGACGCGCCGCACGCCGCGAAGAAGGATGCGGAGTTCGAGATCGGGCGCATGAAAATCGCCTCGAACAAGAACTCCCGAGTCGGTAGCCCTGAACATCAGGGCACGAGACTCCACTTCATCAACGACGAAACCGACTACAAGCTACCGAATGCTTGGCTGTACCCGATGCTCGGCGCATTCCGCGCCAATGCCCAGTGGGATGCCAAGAAATGGACGCTCCGCTGGAAAGTGCCGATCGAGGAGGTGCTGAAGGCATGCCTGCCGGATCTGGTCTCCGTGTGTGTTCAGGAGCACCGTGCCAACATGCAGAAGCCCGAGTGGGTGGGCAAACGGGAATCGGCGTACCGCCAGTGTTCTCTCTACGTGGAACTCTTTCTTGCCAAGCGTCGGGTGTGATCGAAGAAACACCCTGGATCAGGCTGCGCGGTCCTGACTGCCGAATGATGCCCGGTCCGGCGGCGTGATTCCTCCGCCCCTCCGGGGCGGACTTCTAAAATCTCCACGCGTTCCACGGGTTGCGCGGCGGGCCGCTGCGCGGCCGCGCCGCTTCACCCGTGGCTACATTCCGGCGCCCCGCCGGGGCGAGGACGAGGAGCATTCATGCCCGGCACGTACACGCAGATTCTTCTGCACGTCGTCTACTCCACCAAACATCGCGAACCGCGGATCACACCCGACCTCGCCGAGCGCCTCTATCCCTACATCGGCGGCGTCATCCGCGCCGAGCGCGGCGTGCTCTGCGACATCGGCGGCGTCGCGGATCATGTGCATCGCTATCTGCGCTGGCGGCCCGACGAGACGGTTTCGAACCTAATGAAAACGGTCAAGTCGCGATCCTCGCTCTGGGTGCATCAGACATTCCCGCAACTGGCCGCATTCGCGTGGCAGGAAGGATACAGCGCGTTCTCGGTCAGCAAGTCGCAAGAAGACGCGGTGAAGAAGTACATCGCGGGACAAGCGGAGCACCACAAACGGGAGGATTTCAAGACGGAGCTTCTGCGGTTCCTGCGGGCACACGAGATCGAGTTCGACGAGCGCTATGTGTTCGATTGATTGACGCCGCTCGGCGGTTCGTCCGAGCAAACCCTCTTCGCCCCGAAGGGGCGACGGACTGTAGCCACGGGTGGAGGTCGCCGCAGGCGACCGGAACCCGTGGAGTCCGGTCGCGCGGCACGGCCCGCCCCGGAGGGGCGGAGGAAGTATGCCGGGCGCGCATGCACTACGCCTCTCGACACCCGCGCTTCCTCTGCCCCTCCGGGGCAGGAAGATCGATCGAACCCGCACTCCACGGGTTCCGCGTGTGCGGGCTGCGCCGCGCACACGCTCCACCCGTGGCTACATTCCGCGACCCCTTCGGGGTCCACGCGTGCCGCGTGCGAGGACTGCGCTGCGCACACGCCCTATCCATGGCTACATCACTCGACGCCTTCGAGGTCCGCGGTCACCGCGTGCGAGGACTGCGCTGCGCACACGCTCTACGCGTGGCTAAATCACTCGACCCCTTCGGGGCCACCGGCGCCGCGGTGCTCGGCTTCTTCCTAAGCGCGACGCGTTAGCGCGTGTCCGCTTCGCGGCGCTGCTGCTGTGCCCGCTCCGCTTCGAACCTGGCGAGCGCGTCCTTCACTTCGTCGATACGGCCGTCGTCCTTGCACAGCTCCAGCGCCTTGCGCTCCAGTTCGATCGCGCGGGCCACGTCGCCGGTCTTGAAGTGGGCCCAGGCCAGCGTGTCCACATACATCCAGTTCGACTCGCCGGTCAGTTCGTTGCAGCGCGCCGCCATGCGCAGCGCCACGCCGTTGAGCGCGCCCTCATACGCCGGCTCGGTGAGCCAGCGCCACGCGAGGTCGTTGAGCTTTGCGGCGTTGTCCCGGCTGGCCGCGAAGACTTGCTCGGCGTGCTGCCGGGCTTCGTCGAGCGCCCCATGCGCGATCAGCCGCTTCAGGTCGGCGGGCTTCGCATCGCGGACTTTGGGGGCGGGCTCGCTTGCGTCGGTTGCGGGCTTGGGTGCAAGTTCGGCGGCGTCAGTCGCGGGTTTCGCCCCGGATTCGCCAACGTCGGCCGCGGACCTGGCCGCCGGCCTGGCAGTTGCATCGCCGATCGGCAGTGGAATCGCGATCGCGCGACGCTCGCCGGCGGCATCGGCGCCGCGCAGCGCAAGCGACGTCTCGCCGGCCGGCCGCACGTCCGCAACCAGCCGCGGCGCGACGTGGGCGCGGCTGGCAACCAGCGCGCGGCCCTCGATCAACTGCGACACGATGTCATCGATCTTCGGCAGGCCGGTGACCATCAGAGAGAGCCGATAGACGCGCGACGAATGAGTCACGACCAGTGATCCGACCGTGTCCGTCATGCGCTCGACGAACGGAGCGGCCTCCTGCACGTCGCGATCATCCGGGTCGAGGCCCTGCGCGATGGCGAAGCAGCGGCCGACGTGCGCGAACGCGGCGAACGTGCTGTCTGTGCCCAGCCGATCGAGGCTGGCGCGATACGCCGGGTCGCTGAGGATCGACTCGCCGCTGCGCCGCGCCGCCAGGGCCCGCGCCAGCGCCGCCTCGCCCGGCGCGACCACCAGCGTGTTTCCGGAGATCGCCAGAAACACGCTCATTCCCTCGGGCAGCGCGAAGCGCTGCGCCTTCACGCCCGCGATCTCGCGGGTCTCGCCGTCCAGCGAGCGCCCGCCCGCCGCGAGCGAAGCGATGCCGAGCATCTGCCCCCAGAGCGCCTGCGACTTCACCGGGTCGTTCACGCTGATTACCGCGGCGAAGTCCGGAAGCTCGTGCGCGATGCGCTCGCCCGGCGCCGGCGGCAGCACGAACACACCCACGCCGACGATGTTCGCGAAAATCTCGCGGCCGATGTCCATCAGCGTCACGATCGGCTTCTCCTCGCCGACCGGCGTCGCGCCGCCGCCGAAGCGCGAGTTCGGCTCATTCAGCGCGAAGGCCGCGAACGCCGCGGCGCCGGCGGGCACGCATTCGAGCGTCTGGCGATCGACCGGCGGCATGCGGAAGAAGTTGTACGCCAGGTTACGGTGTCCCTCGGCGAGGCGCAGCGACACGTCGAGCCGCACGCCGTCGGCGCCGACATCCAGACGCCCGGCGACGGCCTGCAGGCTGCCGAGGTCGAGCAGCGCCTGCGCCATCGTCAGTTCCGGGCTGTTGCCCCCGGCCGCCGCCATCATCGCGGTGACCATCGGCATGATGGGCTTGACGTTGGCGCAGAAGAAGAGCAGCGCGTCGCCCCGCTCGGCCAGCACCTCGCGGAGGTCGGCGTTTGTGGCGAACGATTCCTTTTCCTGACCGCGCAGCCGGCGGATGACGGCGGCGATCTCGCTCGGTTGGGCGCTCACAATCGCCAGGCGCTGCGTGAGCGTGATGTAGACCTCGCCCCCCGCCTCATAGGTCGCGCAGCCTTCGATCGGCTTGATCGCTTTGGCGGCCGCCGGCAACGCCGTCTCGATGATGCCGCGCAGCAGCGCGACGTCGCCCGCGTGCAACACGGCGACGCCGGTCGGCTTGCCGCCGAAGGGGTCAAAGCCCGTTACGGCCGCCGCCGCTCCGCGCACGCCCAGGAGCTGCCGCACCAGATCGGGACTGATGACCACGCGACGGCCGACGGCCTCGGCGGGGTCGCCGGTTGCGGTCAGTCCCAGCGTCTTGAGCAGGCCCAGCACGCGCTCGCCGGGGCGGCTGAGTTCGACGTACGCCAGCGCGGCCGGCGGCATCAGCGTGGCGAAGTCGGCGCTGGCCAGTTCTTCGAGGCACGCGGCACGGCGCGTCGTCGCGGTCGTCCGCTGCTCGGCCGTGAGACTGCGGTCGTCGATGGCCTCGGCGTAGAGCTTCGCGGCGGCGGCGTAGTCGCGGTCGTGCGTTTCGAGGTAGTACGCGCGGAAGAAGGGACTGGAAGTCTCATCGCCGCGGGCGCTGCTGTGCGCCGCAACGACGACGACCAGGGCGAACAGGGTTTTCAGAAGCTGCACGAAGGGGTTCATGAAAATTCTCCACCGGTGCGAGATGCTCGACGAGCCGCCCGCGCGACGCAGCGGACCGGCCCCGCGTGCGCGACAGGCTGAGTTCAACGGCGATACGTGAACGGCTGCGACAGGGGCGGCTGGTCGGTGCGGCTGCCCCGGCTTGTATTCGGCCGAGTCGGCCGGGTATTTGCTCTTGGGAGTGTGACACGAGATCGCGACTGGGGTTGGCGATTTTGGGTGCAGTTCGCGCGACCCTGTGGGCGGCGTGTCGGCGGGCGACGAACCTCAAGAACAGCGGCGGAGAGCGAGCAGGGCGGTTTTTCCGCAGAGTCCTGAAAAAAATGTCTTGGGTTTGTCGGGAGATTCGTTTATATGTAGGAACCTGTAGGGTTTCATTTGTCTGGGCCGTTGCGACTCAAGTCCGCAGAGCCAGATCGCATGTCGATTGTTCGCCGAAGAGCCAGCACGGCGGTGCAGTGACGGCCGCTTCGTGAAAAGTCGCATCGCCGGTCGGGTTGCATGGAGGCCCGAGCGCGGCGATGCGTGAGGAAAGGTCAATCCTTTCGCGCTGCCGGCCTCATTGCCCGCCGCGCTGGTTCGTTTGCTCGCTTATCCATTTCCATACGGCCTCGACCACCCGCGGATCGAATGTTCCGGGCTGTCCGGCCAGAAAACTTTCTTCCATGTCCTGAACCTTGCTGAAAAACGCGTCCACGCCCGGCAGCTCCAGGGCGGTGGCCGTGCCGCTTCCGCCTTTCACCGCGGAGACGATGGCGTCTGCGTCGGCCGCGCAGGTCGTCCAGTCGCCGCCGCCGTACAGCGCCAGCACCGGCGCGCGCACTTTGCTCCACGCCGCGGCCGGATCCGTCCTGGCCAATTGGCGCATGAAGGCCATCGAACGGCCGGCGATGGTGTCGGCCGTGATTCCCCCCTCGGCCGCCGGCTGCGCCAGGTCCGGGTGCGCCTCGACAACCTCAGCGAGCGACTTTCCGTCGATCAGCATCAGCGTCAGCAGTTTCTCGACGTTCGCCACCGCCGCCTGCGCCTGCTCGTCGCTGAACGCGCCGAGTTTCTGCGTGCGGCGGACGAGGTCGAGTTGCGACGGAACGAGCATGCGACCGGATGAGGCCCAGGCGATGATGCCCGCCGGCGGATTCTCGGCGGCGACCTGTGCCGCGGCGAGCGCGCCGAGCCGATCGCCGAACACAAAGATCCGCTGCGAATCGACGAACGGATACTCGCGCAGCCGCTTCAGCGCGGCGCGAATGCCCGGCAGGTGCGCGGCGAAGTCCGACGCCTGACCGGGCGTTCCTTCGCTATCGCCGACGCCCTGCGATTCGATCCGCATGGTGACCATGCCCTTGGCGGTCAAAAGATAAAGCAACGTCTTGGCCGGCGGGGAGACCTGCGGCGAGAACCAATCGACCGAGCCCGCGCCGACATCGCCCACATAGAGCAACGCCGGATGCTGCACGTCGGTCTTCGGGCGGGTCAGGATCGTGCGTTGCCGCAGATCGCCGGCGCGCACGAAGTCGTAGATCACGTCAAAGTTATCGTCGCTCTCGCGGGGGCGCTCGGCCAGCTTTACGCGCAGTTCGAGTTTTTCGCCGGCGCGAGAAAGCGTCAGCGGCACTTCGCTCCCGCCGCGAAACTTCGCCGCCGCCGCCATGAATGCCGCGGGCGTGTCTACCGCGGCGCCATCGACCGCCAGGATCACGTCAGCGCCCTTCACGCCGGCGGCGGCCGCGGGCGAGTCGGGGAAGACGGAGCTGACCAGCACGCCCTGCGGCTTGTCCAGCCCGGTCTGCGCCAGGTTGTCCGCGGTCACGGGTGCGAGCTGAAAGCCGAACATCCCGCGGCGGGCCAAACCTTCATCGGCGAGAGCCGCGGCCGCGCTGAGCCCGGCGATCAGACCGGCGACGATCGGCGCGCACAATCGGCAACGTGACATTCGGGTGCTCCGCATTCGGGTCGGATCGGAATCGGAAACCGGCACTGAATCGCCGGTGCGGCTCTGCGCGAGCGATCTTGGCATGATCGGCGCAGAAGGTCAATGCAACTGCGACACCGGCGACAGAACCCGACATAATTCAACGTCTGTGGGCGGCACTGCGGCGTAGCGAGCCACTGCGGCCGCCCGGCGGGGCTTCGCACGACCCCGATCCGGCGCGCGGCTGGCAACCCGCGCGCTGCGCGGGTAAAACGACGCGCGGCTCGTTTCGGGTCGAGCGACAAACGCGTGCAGGCGGGCTGATGCTCTTCGCGGCGCTATTGGCGATTGGCGTGCTGGCGATCGTGCAGGGGGCGCTGGCGATGCGCGCCGGGCGCGGATTCCTGCGCTTCGTCGAAGCGCAACTGCGCAACCCGCCGCCGCGCTGGACGCCGCTGGCCACCGTCGTGCTGCCTTGCAAAGGGGTGGACAACCGCCTGGAGCAGACACTGCGCGCCGCCGCCGATCAGGACTACCCGGCGTACGAGGTGATCTGCGCGGTGGAGTCGGCGGATGATCCGGCGTACGCGCTGATTCAGTCGCTGTCGCGCGCGGGCCGCGTGCCGCTGCGCTGCGTGGTCGCGGGCCTGTCGGACGGCTGCGCCCAGAAGATCACCAATCACCTCGCAGCGCTGGCGGAGGCATCAGCACAGTCGCAGGTGTTCGTTTTTCTGGATTCCGACGCGGTGCCGCACCGCACGTGGCTGGCCGACCTGGTCGCGCCGCTGGCCGACCCGCAGGTCGGTGCGACGACGGGCTTCCGCTGGTATGTACCGACCGGCTCGCTCACCTCGCTGCTGCGCTGCGTGTGGAATGCGTCGGCGCTGACGTTTCTGGGCGATCACCGCTTCAACTTCTGCTGGGGCGGGTCGACAGCGATTCGGCGCGAGGTCTTCACGCGGCTGGAGATCGCGCGGCGCTGGTCGCGGGCGCTCTCCGAAGATTACCTGATGACGCAGTCGATCAATCGCGCGGGCCTGCGGGTGCGGTTCGTGCCGCGCTGCGTGCTGCCCAGCGACGAGGAGGCGAGCTGGGTGTTCATCACGCGCTTCGCCCGGCGGCAGCTCGTCATCACGCGCGTGTGCCACCCGCGCTTCTGGGCGGTCGCGATGGGCATGGCCGTGCAGTTCAGCGTCGGCTTCTGGGGATGCGTGCTGTGGCTCTGCTTCGCGTCGGCCGGGGCGGCGGCCTGGCAAATCAGCGCGGCGGCGGCCGTGCCCGCGGCGATTTATGCACTGGCGTATGCCCGCTCGGCGCTGCGCGATCGCGCGGTGGCGGCGCTCTTCCCGGATGCGGCGATGCGGCGCGGCGTGCTCCTGGCGGACGGCGTTTTCTCGCCGGTGATCGCGCTGATGCACCTCGCGCTGCTGCTGAGCTCCGCCACCAGCAACCGATTCTGGTGGCGCGATGTCAAGTACGAGATGGTGAACGTCGAGACCACGCGGATCATCGCGCGGCGCCGCGAGCGCGCCGCGCCCGCGGCGCCCGCCGGCGAGCCGCGCTCGGCGGAGCTCCGGCCGAAAGCCTAGTCTCGCCGCAGCCCGCGGGCTGTGCGGGTTGCCGCGCCGCAGGAGGTGTCGAAAGGTGTCGGCGGCGTGCCGGGGCTGCACTCCGGGGCGCAGCGCGGTTAGAGTAATAGGGGTGCAACGCGCGCCGCGCCGGCGCGCTCGGGACTGCTAGGTGAGGAACTGGTCATGAGACTCAGTCGCGCATGGGTGTTGCTGGCGGTCGCAGGGCTGGGCGTGTCCGCCGCGCTCGCGCAGCGCGTGGACGAGCGCGATTCGGCTGTGGAGGAGCGCCGCGAGGAAAAAACGCCGGAGTTCGGTTTCTGGCCGACGCCGGTGATGGTCGAGCGGGTCATCGATCGCATCACCGAAGACGGCATCGGGCTGTACGAATTCGACGAGTTGCAGCTCGAGGAGACGCGCCGCATTCTGAAGGAGCGCGTACCCCAGTGGCTCAGCGAGAACCGCGCGCAGGCCATGACGCTGATGAACCAGTACCTCGAGGCGCTGCTTGACGAGGAGCCGCCCACGCCGGAGATCGTCGCGGAATGGGCGGAGAAGGTGCTGCCGCTGGTGGACAGTTTCGAAGGATTGATGATCGGCGTCACCGACGACATGCGGGGCGTGCTCAACGCGGACCAGATCACGATCCTCGAAGGCGAAGTGGCGGCGTTCCGCACGGGGATGGGCTTCGCGAAGAACAAGATGAAAATCTGGGCCGACGGCGGGTTTGATCCGAAGATCGACTGGCCGCGCGACAATCCGGAGCATCGCAAGTACTCGCGCGAGGAACGCCGCCTCGCAGAACAGGAGATGAACGCGGCCCGCGACCAGGCCATCGTCGAGGCCGGCGGGCCGCTGTCCGGCGAGCCCGCGGCCGACGCCGCGCCGGGCGGCGAACCGCTCGCTGCCGCCGCACCCACCGATGCGCCGCGCCCGGCGGCCGACGCGGGCGCAGCGGCCTCGCCGCGGGACGAGTGGGAGGCGTTCGTCGAGGCGTTCGTGCGGAAGTACGAGCTCGACGCCGATCAGCAGAGCAAGGCGCGCACGTTCTTGAAGCGGGCGCAGGAAGCGCGCGATCAGTACAAGCAGAAGAAGACTCGCGAGATGCGCGACCTGCAGAAGCAGTTCGAAGACCTGAAGACGTACACCGGCGCCGACAAGCCCGGGAAGCTGAAGACCGCCGAGGAGCGTTACGCCAAGCTGTACAAGCCCGTGAACGATCAGTTCGAGCGGCTCAAGGAGCGGCTGGAGACGCTGCCGCGCGCCGCGCAGCGCAAAAAGGCCCGCGAGCGAGAAGCTCCGGCCGACGAAGTCCGCGCCACCCCGCCGGCGGCCGACGTCTCCGCCGGCAAGCCGTAGTCGCACCCGGTCGGCATGCGGCTCAAACGCGCGAAGGGAGGCAACATGCGCTGCGTGAACGTCGCGGTCCCGCTGGCCTTTTGGCTGCTGTCCGCTTTGATGCTTGCGCACGCGCACGCGGCGACGCCGGATGACGACACGCCGGTGGCTCCGGAGACTCCGTTTGAAGCCGGAGTGATCTGGCCCTCGCCCAGAATGATCGACGGTTTCATCGACCGGATTACCGAAGACGGAATCGCGCTCTATGGCTACGATGAACTGCAGCTTGAGCAAACGCGCGACCTATTGAAGAGTCGCCTGCACCCCTGGCTTGAGCGGCATCGATCGGAGCTGATGCCGCTCATCGTTGAAGCTGCCGAACTGATGGTCGCCAATGAGCCGCCCACGCCGGAAGTGATGGCTCGCCTGAGCGGCCGTGCGCTCCCCTTGCTCCGCGACTTCGAGCGGCTGATGCTCGATGTAACCGACGACATGCGCGAGCATGTTCTTAAGGCGGACCAGCTCATCGTGCTGGAAGGTCAACTCGCCGCCTTTAGGGTAGGCATGGGCTTCCTGCATGAACGGGCGGAGTTTTTCGCCGATGGCAACTTCGACGCGACGCTTCACTGGCCCACGCGCAACGCCGCCGCCAAGAAGATCTCTCGCGCGCAACTCGCCGAACTTGAAGTTCAGATGAGCGCCGCTCGGGATGCGGCGATGGGCGCGCCGCCTCCGGCGCCGTTGGAAGCGTCAAACGCGGCGTCGGACCCGCTTCGGCCCCGAGCCGAGTCTGCACGCGTTGCTGATGAATGGGAGTTCTATGTCGAGGCGTTCGTGCGGAAGTACGAGCTCGATGCCGATCAGCAGAGCAAGGCACGCACGTTCTTGAAGCGGGCGCAGGAAGCGCGCGATCAGTACAAGCAGAAGAAGACTCGCGAGATGCGCGACCTGCAGAAGCAGTTCGAAGACCTGAAGACGTACACCGGCGCCGACAAGCCCGGGAAGCTGAAGACCGCCGAGGAGCGTTACGCCAAGCTGTACAAGCCCGTGAACGATCAGTTCGAGCGGCTCAAGGAGCGGCTGGAGACGCTGCCGCGCGCCGCGCAGCGCAAAAAGGCCCGCGAGCGAGAAGCTCCGGCCGACGGAGTCCGCGCCACCCCGCCGGCGGCGGACGTCTCCGCCGGGAAGCCGTAAGCCGCACACGCCCCGATGCTTGCGATCAACGTACGGCCGCCGCGGCCCCTCGACGAGCGGTGGCCGGAGACGTTGACAGCGCGCGTATCGCCCAATAAATTCCCTCATCTTGGCGTGGTCTTAACAGGGGTCGCCCGGCGCGGTCTGAGGAATTCCGAACTTGCTCGTCACCATTCAAACCGCGTGCCTCGTTCTATTCATGACTCTCACGCTGCTTCCGGGCATTTACGGTTTGAACCTCTACGTTCTGATGTTCCTCGCGGGCCGGCGGATGAAAGGCGTGCGCGCGGCGCAGCGTGAAGTCGTGCAGCGCTACGCCCAGGGCCGGCCCGACGCGGAATGGCCGCTCGTCACAACGCAAATCCCGATCTACAACGAACTTACGGTTGCCCGCCGCGTCATCGAAGCGGTCGCCCGCATTGACTATCCGCGCGGCCGCCACGAAATCCAGGTGCTCGACGACAGCACCGACGGCACCCGGCAGATCGTCGACGACGTGTGCGTCGCGCTGCGCTCGATGGGGCACGACGTGAAGGTCGTGCGCCGCCCGACGCGCGAACACTACAAGGCCGGAGCGCTGGCCCACGGGTTGACCCAGGCCCGCGGCGAGTACGTGGCGATTTTCGATGCGGACTTCGTGCCCGACCGCGGCTTCCTGCGGCGGCTGATCCCGCTGATCGACACTCGGCCCGACGCGTGCGTCGCGCAGGGCCGTTGGGGCCACCTGAACGCCCGCGAAACGTGGATCACCGAGGCGCTCTCTCTGGGAATCGACGGGCACTTCGGCGTCGAGCAGGCCGGCCGCGGGTGGAACGGGTTCCTCCTGAACTTCAACGGAACCGCCGGCATCTGGCGGCGGGCGGCGATCGACGATCCGCGCGTCGGCGGCTGGCAGGGCGACACGCTGACGGAAGACCTCGATCTTTCGTACCGGGCGCAGCTCGCCGGCTGGAAGATCGTGTACTGCATCGATGAGCTTTGCCCGGCCGAGATACCGGCGGACGTGGCGGCGCTCAAGACCCAGCAGCGCCGCTGGGCGCTGGGATCGATTCAGACCGCGCGCAAGCTGCTGCCGGCCGTATGGCGCTCGGGGCTGACGATCGCGCAGAAGGTGCAGGCGTCGGTGCACCTGACGCAATACTCGATCGCCGTTTTCATGGTGCTGATGGTCGTGTTCGGCCGCTTGCTGCTGCTGGCCGTGCCGCGCGAGATGTACGAGCCGGCGCTGGCGGCGAGCTGGTGGTTCGTGCTGGCGGCGGCGGCCGCGCCCTCGATCGCATACGTCTACGCCCGCTCGGCGATCGGCGGGTCGCGGGTCGGCTTCCTGCAATTGCTGAAGTTGATCGTCGTGGGCCTGGGGCTGTCCGCGAATAACGGCGCCGCCGTGATTGCCGGACTGGTGCAGCGCGGCGGCGAGTTTGTGCGCACGCCGAAATCCGGCAGTGTCGACGCGGCCACGCGGCGCAGCGCCTACGCCGCGGTGCAGTCGCGACTGTGGATGGCGGAGCTCGCGCTGGCCGCGATCTGCTTTGTGCAGTGGGCGTACTTCCTGCCGCAGGATCGCTATGTCGGGGGCACGTTCCTGTTGCTGTTCGCCATCGGCTTCGCGGCGCTGGGTTGGGGGTCGATGCCGCGCCGCGCCCGCCGTGCCAAGACCGCCCCGGCCATGCACGATGCCGCGGTCCCGAGCCGCGGCGCGGCCGCGAACGCGGCGTAGCGGCTTTCCTCGAATCTGCCTGCATTAGCGGCTTGACGCTCGCCGAAGCGGCGAGAGACTTGCCCGCAGGGGTCGTCTGGCGCGCGGTCGCCCGGCTCGCGCATGTTAAGAAGCGCTCACGCAGAAGTAACAAACACCAGCGTACGCTGGATATCGCGAGCGCTCGCGGGCTGCACTGCCTTCCGCGGATCGGGCATACATGCCGTATTGCAACAATGCCGCGCGGATCGGTATGCTTAAAGGTGGGTGGAGCTGGGACGGCGGGTGATTCGGCGGCTGGATGTCGGTGAGTCGCGTTGGCCGGGATGGGTGGTCCGCCGTGGGGCGGTGCTATTGGATTCTCCAGAGCCTATCGAGTTGGAGGATGCGGGATGCGGTCCATTCGCTTGCACCTGGCGACATTTGCGTGCGCGGCGCTGCCGCTTCTCACAGCCGAGGCTGAGCCGGGCGAGCGTCGCCGGCCGACCGCGCCGTGCGCCATCCTGCAGAATCCGGTTTCCGACACCGGCAACGTCGATGCCAACCTGTGGCCCGGCGGGATTGTGCCGTACGAGTTCGACGCGAGCTTCAATGCGGCGGCCCGGCTGGTCGCGCTCGAAGCCATGGGGCAGATCGAAGAGATCTGTGCGGCGGATTTCGTGCCGCGCAGCACGCAGGCCGACTACGTGGTGTTTGTCGAGAGTTTCTTCAGCAACAGCTCGTTCATCGGGCCGCAGGGCGGGCCGCAGCCGATCTTTCTGGCGGACTGGGACCTGCTCTATGTGGTGCAGCATGAGATCATGCACGCGCTGGGCGTGCACCACGAGCACCAGCGCCCTGACCGCGATCAATATGTGATCGTGCACTTCGACCGCGTGCTGCCCGGATTCGAGAACAACTTCACTGTAGATGGCACGGCGTTCGGCGACTACGATTTTGAATCCATCATGCACTACCCGGAGTGCTCCTTCACCGAGTGCATCGACTGCGAAGCGACCCCGACGTCGTGTCGCACGATGGAGCTGCGGCCCGAGTTCGCGCAGTGGCAGCCGATCATCGGCAACACCACCGAAATGAGCGCCGGCGACCGGGCACAACTCGCCCACCTCTACCCGCCGGACTGCGGCATCGCGGTCGGCAATTCGGTGCGGGTGCGGGCGCTGCCGCCGGGCGCGACGCTGAGCGTGCATACCTGCGCGGCGAGCAACTGCACGAATCTGGGCGTTCGCACGGCCGGCGCGGTCGGGCTGGTGGCGGAGGGTCCGACCACGGCGGGCGATGACCGCTGGTGGCGGATCGTCTGGGGCGATGGGCTCGACGGCTGGTCGCGCGACTCGCTCAGCGGCAGTTGTGCGATCGAAGTCGCGCCGGCGCCGCCCGACACGGTTCCGCCGACGATCCAGATCGATTCGCCGCAGGACGGGGCGACCGTCTCGAACGCGGCGCTGACTGTCACGGGCGTCGCCAGCGACCCCGCTACGGTCGAGAACCCCGCCAGCGGCCTGGACCGCGTCGAGGTGCGCTTGAACCTCGGCAACTGGGAGAGTGCATCCGGCACGGCGTCTTGGTCGCGGGCGCTGACGCTGCTCTCAGGGTTGAACACGATCGACGCCCGGTCTCGCGATCAGGCCGGCAACGCCTCGCAGATTCGCACGGTGCGTGTCACGTTTACGCCGCCCGACGTGTCGCCGCCGCTGGTGCAGATCGGGTCGCCCACGATCGACTCGGTGCTGACGGTCGCAAGCGCCGCGGTGACTCTCGGCGGCTCTGCCAGCGACAACGTGGGCGTCACGCAGGTGAGCTGGTCGAACAACCGCGGCGGGTCGGGTGCTGCCGGCGGCACGACGACGTGGTCCGCCGTCGGCATTCCGCTGCAGGTTGGTTTGAACGTCATCACGATCACAGCCCGCGACGCAGCGGGCAACGAATCGACCGACACGATTAACGTGACTTTTACGCCGCCGGACGTGATCGCGCCGACGATTCAGATCACGCAGCCGACGACGGACGATCTGTTCCAAACCAGCGGGGTGACGGTCGACGTGCGCGGCACGGCGGGCGACAACGTTGCGGTGGTCGAGGTGACGTGGGCGAACGCCGCGGGGGGGCGGGGCTTCGCCGTCGGAGCCACGACCTGGTCGGCGCGCGACATCCCGCTGTCGGCGGGCGACAACCGGATCACGATCACCGCCCGCGACGCCGCAGGCAACGCCGCGAGCGATGTCATCACGGTTCGCTTCTTCGCGGCGGACACGCGGCCGCCGACCACTCCGACGGGGCTGCAGGCCGCGGTCGTCGAAGGCAAGATCGTGGTGCAGTGGCAGGCCGCCAGCGACCTGGGCGCTGCGGGCATCAAGGAGTATCAGGTGCTGCGCGACGGCGGCATCCTCGCGACGACCAGCGGCCTGACGTGGACCGACGAGACCGTGGCGGCGGGGGTCAGCTACTGCTACACGATTACGGCGGTGGACAACTCCGCGAACGTCTCGACGCCGAGCGAGCCGGCGTGTGCCGCAACGCCCGCACCCGCCGCGACCGAAACGCCCGGCGGCGGAACCGAGACGCCGACGCCGGACGAATCCGCCGCGGACACCCCCGCGCCGTCGCTGGTGAGCGGCGCGCCGTGCACCGGTGCGGGTGCGGCCCTGATGGTCGCACCCCTGATCGGCTTGATGCGTCGGAGCAGACGGACTAAGTAGCACCTCGACACTGGCACGCCGCGCCGGCCAAAGCGCGGTGGCCGCGCATGCTATCTGTAGCTTGCGCTATTGCAGGGAGTCAGTGATGAACTCCATCGCGATGCGACTCGCAACGGTGGTGGCAGCCGGCGTCGCTTCGGTGTCTGCGACCGCACAGCCGGATCCCCGCCCTCTCGCCCCGTGCCGCTTGTTGCCGCACCCGAGTGCGGACGTCGGCAATCAGAGCAGCAACACGTGGAACGGCGGCGTCGTGCCCTACACGTTCGACCCCGGCTTCAACGCCGCGGCGCGGCTCATCGCGCAGCAGGCGATGGAAGAGATCGAATCGGCTTGCGGCGTGGACTTCGTCGCGCGTACGACTCAACTCAACTACATCGTGTTCGTCGAGTCGTTCGAGAACACTTCGTACGTAGGTCCGATCGGCGGGGAGCAGGAAGTTCGCCTGTTCAACTGGGACCAGTTATACATCGTTGAGCACGAGCTTCTGCACGCGCTTGGAGTCTGGCACGAGCATCAGCGGTCTGACCGGGACCAGTACATCACGGTGCATGTTGACCGAATCATTGATGGTTTCGAGTTCGCGTTTGAGCCTCGCGGCATTCCGTTCGGCGACTACGACTTTGAATCGATCATGCATTACAACGCGTGCGCGTTTTCGGAGTGCCCGGATTGCGAGGTGGCGCCCGACGATTGCCAGACGATTGAACTGCGACCGGAGTACGCCGATCAGGTCGACGTGATCGGCAATCGTTCGTTCTTGAGCGCCGGCGACAGGGCGCTGCTTCGGCACCTGTATCCGCGTACCTGCGGGATCGAGCTCGGGAATCCGGTGCGCGTCGTAGGATTGTCGCCCGGAGCGATGATCGCCGTCCGAAGCTGTGCGGCCGACGCTTGTACGCAACTCGGAACACAAGTCATGGGGGCGACCGGGCTGGCGGCCGAAGGGCCAACGATCGTCGAAGACGTTCGTTGGTGGCGCATCGTGTGGCAGGGCGGCCTCGATGGGTGGTCTTCGGAGAGTTCGAGCGGTGTTTGTGTGCTCGAGGTCGCGCCCCTTCCGCCCGACGTCGTGCCGCCGACCGTGCAGATCGGCGCGCCGCCGGACGGGGCGACCGTGACGTCGGCCTCGCTGATGGTTACGGGCACGGCCAGCGACCCTGGAACCAGCGACAACCCCGCCAGCGGTATCGAACAGGTCGACGTGCGCCTCAACCTGGGCGAATGGGTGCGCGCGAGCGGATCGACAAGCTGGACGCGATCGCTCACATTGCTGTCGGGCGAGAACCGAATTGATGCGCGATCGCGAGACCGCGCCGGCAACGCCTCGCAGATTCGCACGGTGCGTGTCACGTTTACGCCGCCCGACGTGTCGCCGCCGCTGGTGCAGATCGGGTCGCCCACGATCGACTCGGTGCTGACGGTCGCAAGCGCCGCGGTGACTCTCGGCGGCTCTGCCAGCGACAACGTGGGCGTCACGCAGGTGAGCTGGTCGAACAACCGCGGCGGGTCGGGTGCTGCCGGCGGCACGACGACGTGGTCCGCCGTCGGCATTCCGCTGCAGGTTGGTTTGAACGTCATCACGATCACAGCCCGCGACGCAGCGGGCAACGAATCGACCGACACGATTAACGTGACTTTTACGCCGCCGGACGTGATCGCGCCGACGATTCAGATCACGCAGCCGACGACGGACGATCTGTTCCAAACCAGCGGGGTGACGGTCGACGTGCGCGGCACGGCGGGCGACAACGTTGCGGTGGTCGAGGTGACGTGGGCGAACGCCGCGGGGGGGCGGGGCTTCGCCGTCGGAGCCACGACCTGGTCGGCGCGCGACATCCCGCTGTCGGCGGGCGACAACCGGATCACGATCACCGCCCGCGACGCCGCAGGCAACGCCGCGAGCGATGTCATCACGGTTCGCTTCTTCGCGGCGGACACGCGGCCGCCGACCACTCCGACGGGGCTGCAGGCCGCGGTCGTCGAAGGCAAGATCGTGGTGCAGTGGCAGGCCGCCAGCGACCTGGGCGCTGCGGGCATCAAGGAGTATCAGGTGCTGCGCGACGGCGGCATCCTCGCGACGACCAGCGGCCTGACGTGGACCGACGAGACCGTGGCGGCGGGGGTCAGCTACTGCTACACGATTACGGCGGTGGACAACTCCGCGAACGTCTCGACGCCGAGCGAGCCGGCGTGTGCCGCAACGCCCGCACCCGCCGCGACCGAAACGCCCGGCGGCGGAACCGAGACGCCGACGCCGGACGAATCCGCCGCGGACACCCCCGCGCCGTCGCTGGTGAGCGGCGCGCCGTGCACCGGTGCGGGTGCGGCGATGGTGCTGCTGCCGATCAGCGGCTTGCTCTGGACGCGCCGCGGTCGGCGGCCGCGATAGCCTTTCGACCTGATCGCGCCGCGCGGGCTGCGATGCACAGGGTGTATCGGCGATATGCGCGTCACGGCCGGATGAAGAGGAATGGCTTCACCGAAGTCATCAGTCGCTGAAGCTCGGCGTCGTTGTGGCCGAGTTGCTCGTGTCGCCAGATTTCCAGGTTGCCGGTGAAGCACGCGTCCGCCAGCCGTGCGCCGATCTCCTCGAGCGGCATCTTGAGATCCGATCTCAGGGTCTCCGGCGTTTGTCGGGGCCCGAGTACGAACACGCGACCCCCAAGGTGGTCGTCAGTCGAAGTTGCGCCGACGATCTCGTTCATCCGTTTGTCGACTTTTCCGTCGAAATCGACGAGAAGCACCACATGCGCGCTGGGGTACTTCCGCAGCATCGCCACATACGAGTCCTGGTATGTTCTGAGTGCGTTCTGCCAGCCGCGAGACGGCGCCGCGATCCTTACGCACGCCTGCTGAACGCCGGGGTGCAGGACGAAGCCATTGGCGATCTGCCGGTCGCTGTCGTCTTCGGGAATCACGTAGACGTGCGGCAGATGGCGGTTCATGGTCAGCTCAGAATCTCATCGCGTTCGAGCGCTTCGACCAGATCGCCGGTATAGGGCAAGGCTGACAGCGGCCGCGCGACCGTCGGCTCCAGGTGAGATTGTCGCATCAGGACGAACGTGTTCTCATCGGAGAACCGCCGCACGGCCTCCGAATCGTGTGTGGTCGCAACGAATTGCCCGCCGCGACTTGCCATTTTTCGAAGCCCGGTGATGAATTGGCCCACCTCCGGGATCGAAAGGTGGCTGTCCGGCTCGTCCCAGAAGCAGACGACCGGGCTTGCGACTGTGCTGGATGCGATGATGTAGGCGCTAAGGAAGAAGCACTTCTCGCCATCCGAAAGCGCCTTGAACTCGACGGACAAGCCAAGCGGCGGCTGCGGCGATTCGAACCGCACAATCAATTGCGTGCCGTTCTCGCCACGCGGCGCGTTCTCGATCGACGAGAAGTCTGGAAAAACCTGCCGCAGATACGACTCAAAGGCGGAATAGGCCTTCGGTTTCTGCTGTAGCAGCGAAAGCAGGCAGGCGGCGAAGTTCGCCGCGTCGTACCGCAGCTCGTTTGAGGGTTCCTGGGCGAAACCCGAGATTAGCGCCGGCGCAGGAGCGATCAGGACCATCGAAGCGAGAAAGCTCTTCACGTCCTGAATCGACCGCTCCGGCGGCCGCTCATTGATGACCGGGAGCGCGAATACATGCCAGTCGAGACCGAATGCGGCGCCGTCGGAGAGTTGAACCTGAGAGTGGCGGCGCGAAAAGGCGCTTGCACCGTTAACCTGCAGACTCTCGTCGAGTATCCGCGCCTCACGGAATCCTGCGGGCCACTCGAGCGCAACGACGTATTTGAAACGCCGGCCGTCCAGCGCAAACTCGACTTCGAATCGCATCGGTTCATCCGTCCGACCGCGAGTAAAGTCGCTGGCGGAGATCAGGTTTCCCACGCGCGTCGCGCCGCGGCAAATGCTCTGGAAGAGTTCGAGCGCGCGCAGCAGCGTCGATTTTCCCGAACCGTTCTTTCCGATCAGCAGGACCGAAGGACGCCCGGAGAATTCGATCGAGAAGTTCTCGAAGCAGCGAAAGTTGTGGATGTACAGGCGCTCGATCATGTGCGTCGCGTCGCTCATGCCGCGTGAGTCGTGGCGACAAGCCGTGCTTGTCGCCACCCTCCAAATCGTACGGCGACGCTGCCAAACATCCAACCCGTCGTCTGCATGCGCGCGTCCGCTCCCGACGCGCTCGGCAAAAAACACAGGCCGGGCAGGCGACATCCCGCGCTGCCCGGCCCGTTTCGCTTCTTGATGCCGGCGCGCGGCGAGCGCGGGACACCCTGATGATCTCGTGAGCCGCCGCGGCCGTTCGCCGCCGCGCTACGTCGGCAACTCGAAGATCGTCTGCGTCTTCACGATCGTGCGCTCCGCCGGGAAGGCGTGGAACGCGTGTACGTGAAACTCCGCGTCGCGGGCTTCGTGGTCGATGTAGCTGAACGGGACCAGGTCGCCATCCGCCCACTGCTCGAAGGCGTGGAAGCAGCCGCGCTTGGCCGCGTGGCGGATCAGGTCGGTGTGGACCGACTTGTAGAGCGCGTCGTCCATCGTCTCGACCTGGCTGCTGACCATGTAATGCCAACCGTCGGGCAGGGTCCGTTCGTGGTCGCGCTCGCCCTTGAGGCGGAAGCGGGTCATCACGCCGCGGCTGGGGAGCAGGTCGCTGTCGGCCGAGAGCAGCTCGGTCAGCGTCCGCTGCCCCGCCGTGATGGTCACGACGTGGCTCAGTCCGACGATCCAGATATCCGCGTGGTAGCGGGCCTGCGACACGCGCAGGTCCGAGTAGTGCCGGAAGAGTTCCGGGTGCAGCGGACGATCGAACAGGAACAGGTGAAGATCAACCGATGCCTGCTGGGCGCTGCCCAATTCCATCTTGTTCACAGCCATACCGTCAGTCCCCGTACTTGTTGGCGAAACATTCTTGAATCGCCGATTGTACTCGCTTCTCCGCATGATTGCACGCCAAAATGCGTGAAACTGCGGCTAATCTCGCCTCTGGGCGACCGCTGCGCGCAGCACCACCGCGATGCTTCGCACGTTCCTTTTACGCCGCCGGCCGCCCGTGGTTCATGCACGGGCCGCATCCGCCGACGCACACGCCGCGCACGGGCAGAGCCGGCGCAGCAGCTTAAAATCGTAGATGCCGGTGTCGTGGCCGTCCTTCCATCGCACACGAAATGCGTAGTTTCCGACGATTTCGGCCTGCGCCGCCGTGACCATGTCCTGCGGGCTGGCCACGGTCGGCAGCACGTGCAGCGGGTTGCGCTGTCGCGCTTCGCGCTCCGCGCGGCAGGCGGCACACGGACACGCCCGCCGCAGCAGAACCAGCGGATAGCGGCTCTCGTGCCCGTCCGCCCAGCGAATGCGAAGCGCCGCGCCGCGCTCCAGATCGAGCTCGACGGGGGTCACGGTCGCGTCAGCCGCATACGACAAGACAGATCGCCTTCGCGCGCCGCGCCAGACGCGCTACGGGGCAACCACCGGTGCGCCACTGCCGGCCGCCGCGCCGCGGGCCGCCCGCACCGAACTCTTCCGCACCGCCGGCGGTGATGCCGAGGGCGCGGTTTGGACGTAGAACGATCCCAGCTCGCGAAGCCGCTCGTAACGCCGTTTCACCAGTGCCGGAGCTTTGATCTTGCGCAAATCACGGAGTTGCTGCGTCAGCCACGCTTCGAGGCTGCGGGCCGCGCCCTCCGGGTCGCGATGGGCGCCGCCCAGCGGCTCCTCGATGATCGAGTCGATCAGCTTCAGCCGCAGTAACTCCCGCGGCGTCAGCTTCAGCGCATTCGCCGCCTTCGGGGCGTGTTCGCCGGACTTCCACAGAATCGCGGCACAGCCTTCGGGACTGATGACCGAGTAATAGGCGTTCTGCATCACGCCGACGTGGTCGGCGACGCCGATGCCCAGGGCCCCGCCGCTGCCGCCTTCGCCAATCACCGCGGCGACAATCGGCACAGGCAGTTGCGAAATCTCCGCGAGATTCACCGCGATGGCCGCGGCGATGCCGCGTTCCTCGGCCTCGACGCCCGGATAGGCGCCGGCGGTGTCGATCAGGCAGACGATGGGTACGCTGAACTTCGCGGCAAGCTGCATCTTCTGCAGCGCCTTGCGATACCCCTCGGGATGGGGCATGCCGAAGTTCGTCTCGAGTCGCTCCTTGGTGTCGCGGCCCTTGTTCTGGCCGACGAGCATCACGCGCTGGCCCGCCATGCGCGCGAAGCCGCACACCATGGCCTTGTCGTCGCCGTAGAGCTTGTCTCCGTGCAGCTCGCAGAAGTCTTTGCAGAGTAAGCGGATATAATCGCGGAGCATCGGGCGGCGCGGGTGCCGCGCGACCAGCACGGCTTCCCACGGCGTCAGCTTGTCGTAGGCCTCGCGGAGCGCGGCCTGAAGCTGCGCCCGAATCGCCGTAATCATCTCGCTGTAGTCACGGCCGGACTCGGCCTGCGAGGCCTCCAGCCGCTGAATCTCCTGCTCCATCTTCGCGATGGGCTTCTCGAACTCCAGCAGGTGGCCAAGCGAACCGCCCACACCGGACTTCGGTTGCGTACTCATTCAATGCCCCGTTATCTGGACCATGAAAGGCGTGGCGTCCGTACCAAAAGAGAGGAGACGCGAAGCGTCGCCCGCGGAAATCAGACTCTCCAACCGCGCCACCGTGGCATCCATGCCACCAACCCTCGTTAAGCGGGGGACTGTAACACCGGAAACAGGCAACCCGCAAGGAAAAACTGCCCGGTTCAGACCGAGCCGGACGCACCCCCAACGGTGTCCGCGCCGGTCACGATCACTTAACACGATCAATGACAAACCTTTGCGCACGCGGAAAAACCAAACGAGTTAGGGACCGTCAGTCCGAACCATAGCATTTTTACTACCCTGGACAGCGCGGGTTGGTCGGGCGCGGGTCGCATGTTGTAAGATTCCGGCCGCGCGTCCAGATCGGCGGACACACCGCCGCCGCGCCACCGGCCGGAGCAGCGATGGCGACTTTTTGTGTCGAGATTCATCCGCGAAGCGAGGCGACTGCCGGCGGAGACCCGACGCTGCTGCACGCACTCCGCGATGCGGGCCTGTCCGCTGCGACGGGCGTATGGGTAATCCGCCTGTATTCGCTCGACGGCGATCTGAATGCGGCTGCGGTCGAGACGGTCGCGAGTCGACTGTTGGTCGATCCGGTGACGGAGCGCGCCGTGATTCGCGCGGAGGGCGCCGCGGCTGCGGACCCGGCGGGGGCCTTGACGATCGAAGTTCACCTGCGTCCGGGCGTCATGGATCCGGTCGCGGAGACGACGTGCGGCGAGCTGCGGGCGGCGGGGGTGCGCGTGGATGCGGTCCGGACCGCGCGGCGCTATGTCGTGCGGGGCGCGTTCTCGTCGCAGGCGCTGCGGGTCGCGGCGGCCCGCGTGCTGGCCAATGACTGCATTGAGGAACTGATCGACGGGGCTGCGCCGGTGCGGGCGGCGCGGCAGCCGCCGGTGCATGCGTTCGCGCCGCGGCGCGTGCCGCTCGCAGATGAGGCTGACGCCGGATTGGAGCGGCTGTCGCGCAGCGGACACCTGTTTCTGACGATCGCAGAGATGCGAGCGATCCAGACGCACTTTGCCGCGCTCAAACGCGATCCCACGGACCTGGAGTTGGAGACGCTCGCACAAACCTGGTCGGAGCACTGCGTTCACAAAACGCTGCGCAGCGCGTATGTCTATCGCGGCGCGGCGCTGCCTGGGGAACCGGCGCGGACCGAACTGCGCTTCAGCAATCTGCTGAAAGACACGATCGCCCGCGCGACGGAGGAGCTGATGGCCGCGGGCCGCGGACCGCGCTGCCTCTCCGTATTCAAGGACAACGCCGGGATCATCGCGTTCGACGATGAGTTCGGCGTGGCCTTCAAGGTCGAGACGCACAATCACCCATCGGCGATCGAGCCCTACGGCGGGGCGGCGACCGGCGTGGGGGGCTGCATCCGCGACATCCTCGGCTGCGGCCTGGCCGCTCGGCCGATCGCAAACACGGACGTGTTCTGCGTGGCCCCGGCGGAGTGGCCGATCGCGGACCTGCCCCAGGGTGTGCTGCACCCGTGGCGCGTGCTGCGCGGCGTCGTGCAGGGTGTGGCGGACTACGGCAACCGCATGGGCATCCCGACGGTGAACGGGGCGGTCTGCGTCGACCCGCGCTACCTTGGAAATCCGCTGGTTTTCTGCGGCTGCGTCGGGCTGATTCCGGTTGATCGCATCGAAAAGGCAGCGCACGCCGGCGATCTGATCGTGCTCATCGGCGGGCGCACCGGTCGCGACGGGATTCACGGCGCGACGTTTTCTTCGGCCGAGCTGACCGACACCCACGCCGACGAGTTCTCGCACGCCGTTCAGATCGGCAACGCGATTACCGAGAAGCGCGTTCAGGACGCCGTTCTGGCGGCGCGGGATGCCGCCAGCGGGTGCCTGTTCACCGCGATTACCGACTGCGGCGCGGGCGGTCTGAGCAGCGCGATCGGCGAGATGGCGGCGGCGGTGGGCGCGACCGTCGACCTCGATCGCGTGCCGCTCAAGTACAGCGGGCTGCGCTACGACGAAATCTGGGTCAGCGAGGCACAGGAGCGCATGGTGCTGGCCGTGCCGATCGGGCGGCTGGAAGCGCTCATGGCGATCATGCGCGACGAGGAGGTCGAGGCGACCGTCATCGGCGCGTTCGGCGCGTTCGGGGACGAACACACGCTCGGCTACCCCCAGCGGCCGAGGTTGATCGTCCGCTTCGCGGGCACGGTCGTCGGCGATCTGGACATGGAGTTTCTGCACCACGGTCTGCCGATGCGCGAGCGCGAGGCGACGTGGACGCCCGCACCGTCGGCGCCCGCCGCGGCGCTCACCGCGGACACGCCGCAAGTCACGGCGGCGATCGCGCTTGAGCCGCACCACGGCACGCACCCCGCCGCCGCTCGGGTGATCGACGAACTGCTGCAGCGGCTGGGCGCGGCGAACGCCGCCTCGCGCGAGTGGATCATTCGCAAGTATGACCACGAGGTGCAGGGCGGCAGCGTCATCAAGCCGCTCTTCGGCCCCGGCGGCGGACCGAGCGACGCCGCGGTGTTGCGCCCGCGGCTCGATTCGCGTCACGGCATCGCGATCGGGTGCGGGCTGGCGCCCGAGCTGGCGGATGTCGATCCGTATTGGATGGCGGTCGTCGCGATCGACGAGGCGCTCCGAAACGTGGTGGCGGTCGGCGGCGATCCGCAGCGAACCGCGATTCTCGACAATTTCTGCTGGGGGCGGAGCGACGATGCGGAGAATCTCGGCGCGCTGGTCCGCGCGTGCCGCGGCTGCTACGACGCGGCGATCGCCTTCGGCACGCCCTTCATCTCCGGGAAGGACTCGCTCAACAACGAGTATCTGCTGGGCGAGCGCGATCGCGAGCCGTTGATCCGCGCGCTGCACGGCTACGCGCGCGAGGGCGGCGTCTCGGCCACGCACCTTCGGGAACACCTTCCGGACATCGAGCAGCGGATTCGCGCGATCGGCCGCCTGCGCATTCCGCACACGCTGCTGATCAGCGCCGTCGCCCTGGTGGACGACGTGGCTCGCTGCGTCAGCGCCGATCTGAAAGCCGCCGACAACGAACTGCTGCTGCTCGGAGGTCAGCCGCCGACCGCGCTGGACCTGGCGGCGGCGGCACGAACCCACGGCGCCACGGCCGCGGCCATTCGCGCCGGGATCGTGCGGGCCTGCCACGACGCGAGCGACGGCGGCTGGCTGGCGGCGCTCGCCGAGATGTGCATCGGCGGCCGGCGCGGGGCGACGATCAGCGCCGGCGTGGGGGCGGGGTTCGACGGCCTGTCACATCTGGCCGGCGGGTACGTGATCGAGACGCACCGCGGCGACGCGCTGCGCCAGTACTGCCGCGAGCACGATGTGCCGTGTCGGGCGCTGGGCGCGACCCGCGCGGATGGCTGGCTGCGACTGGGCGATCACAGCGTGGCGGTCAGCAAGTTGCGGGCGGCGTGGGCCGAAGCCCGCGGCGGGGCGTGCTCGCCGGGCTCGCCGCCGGAGACGCTGGACGCGGCGGCGGATTAGAATCGCTCGCGCGACGTCGCGGACCACGGAAGCATCACCCGCACGCGAATGAGGCTCTGCGGTTATCGGTTTCCGGCAAACAGCGGCAGCCGCTGCAGCGGCGTCGAGGCCTCATCGCGCGCGGACGTGTGCGGCCCCGGAAGGTCGATTTCGTTCCCGAGCTGGCTCCACCCGGAGCGGCGGTGCCGCGCGAACATCTCCAGAAAGGGCGGATTGCTGCAGTTTTCGATGATCTCGTACAACTCATCCGGTTTTCGGGAATGTTCTCGCTTGCGGGTCGCGATGATATTCGGCTGCGTCCGGCCAAGTTGACGAGTGCGGTTGTTCTTTCCGCGGACGCCGAACAACACGAGCTCGGTTACATTTCGAAAATAGAAACCGACGCCGCGCCGGTCCGGGCCGCCATCGCGCCGCACCTTGTACCAGACGAGGTTTCCTTTGTAGCCGAATCCCCACGCCTCCATCACGAGCAATCCTTCGCGTAACAGCGCGTTGGGAACCCACAGGTACAAGTGCGCGCGGTCAGCGGCCACACGATCAACGGGCAGATCGCGAATCTGATCGAGCGAGAGCGTGGGATAGCGGCGCAGCCGGCGGTGTTCCGGCGCCATCTTGCCGGTGCGGTTGAGAAACTGCCACGGAGGATCGGCGAGGATCGTCCGCGGACGGAGCACCCTGCACTTGAGCAGATCGCCGACGAGCTGCTCGTAGTCGCACGCCGCCGTTTCATCCATGATCGCCGGCTCCGTCGAACAAGCAACGCCGAATCCCAAACACGAGCAGCGGGCATCCGCCGCCGCCGCCGCCCTCGACCCTGGGGAGCAGCTTGGACATCCAGGTCGTCGAGGTTCCGTACTTGCTCCAGATGTTAAGCTCGGCGAAGAGCCCCGCCAATTCATCAGACTTGGTGATGATGATGCCGACACTGATCGCGCGCAGTTCGAATAGCAACCGGAAGTTGTTTAGATCGCGATCGTAGAAGGGATCTTTGTTGCTCCATTCGATCTCGATCGCAACGCGGCCCTTGACGCAATCCACTTCGTGCGTGGGCGAGTACGTCGATTGGCCGTCAAGGACGATTTGGGTGTCCCAGCGCTTCTTCCGCCAGCCGCGCGCCGCGAGCGCCGCCTCCAACCCGCCCGCCAGCCGGGTCTTCCCGCCTCCGGAAACGACGATGTGCTCTTCACGCACGCGAAACGTGCGCAACACGGCGACGAGATCGTCGCGCTGCTCCGGAAAGTCGGAATCGAGGATCGCGCCGGCGTGCTTCCACTCATGCACCTGGTAGCGCTGCAGAATGTCCGTCGGGAGTTTGCCGTGCAGCGAGCGGTCGGAAAGTACGCAGATCGTACGGCTCGCGGCTACGAAGCTGCGTGCTGTGGATTCGTCGGCGTCGTTCGTTGATCGCGGCATGACTACTCGTTCGGCTTCGCGCATTTCACTCTGAATCATTGCAGATTGCTCACGGACGCTCAAGCGCCGTTCGCGGGTGCGCGCCGGGCGCGTCGCGGCGAGACTCCGGAGCGCGCGTCAAGCGATACGAAGCACGCGCGCCGTCCTGTCTCGCGTACGCTACCATCCGCAACATGGTCCCACTCGACATCCATGCGGATATCCGCCACGCCGCGACGCCGCCCGGGCGGTTCTATGCCGACCTTGAGACTTACGCCCTCCAGCGCACGCGCGTGTTCGCGCGGTCGTGGCAGTATGTGGCCGACGCGGACGCCGTGCGCGTGCCGGGGCAAACCTGGCCGCTGACGCTGCTGGACGGCTGCCTGAGCGAGCCGGTGGTGCTGGTGCGCGACGCCGCCGACACGCTGCGCTGCCTGTCGAACGTCTGCACGCACCGGGCGGCGCTGGTGTGCGAGCACGCCGGCATCGAGCGGCATCTGCGCTGCCGCTACCACGGCCGCCGCTTCGGTCTGGACGGACGCTTTCAGCACATGCCCGAGTTCGAGCAGACCGCCGACTTTCCGACAGCGGCTGACGACCTGGCGGCGCTGCCGACGGCGCAGTGGGGGCCGCTGGTGTTTGCCTCGCTGGATCCGCATTGCCGCTTCGACGACTGGCTTGGTCCGGTGCGCGAGCGGCTCGCCTGGCTGCCGCTGGCGGAGTTTCGCTTCGACGCGGCCCGCAGCCGCGACTATCTCGTGCAGGCGAACTGGGCGCTGTACTGCGAGAACTACCTCGAAGGATTGCACATTCCGTTCATTCACGCGGCGCTCGCGGAGACGCTGGACTTCGGCAGCTACCGTACCGAGCTTTTCCGTTTCGGCAGCCTGCAGGTGGGAATCGCCCGCGGCGGCGAGCACGCGTTCGACCTGCCGGCGGGTTCGCCGGATCATGGGCAGTCGATCGCCGCGTACTACTTCTGGCTGTTTCCGAACCTGATGCTGAACTTCTATCCGTGGGGCCTCTCGGTGAACGTGGTGCGGCCGCTGGCGGTCGATCGCACGCGGGTGGCGTTCCTGTCGTTTGTCTGGCGGCCGGAGAAACTCGAACAAGGGGCCGGCGCGGCGCTGGATCGCGTCGAGCGCGAGGATGAGGCGATCGTCGAGAGCGTGCAGCACGGCGTGCAGTCGCGGGTCTACGCGCGCGGCCGCTACTCGCCGACGCGCGAAACCGGCACGCATCACTTTCATCGGCTTCTGGCGGAATTCCTGCGATGAGCGCCGCCGGCGAACCGCTTCCGGGGCTGCTCTTGCGGTTGGTGTGCGTCGGTGCGGCCGGCGCGCTCGGCTGCGTGCTGCGCTACGGTGTGAATCTGGCGATGCACGATCCGCGAGCGGGCGCGTTTCCGTGGTGGACCCTGGCGGTAAACGTCATGGGCTGCGCGGCGATCGGGTTGATCAGCGGCCTGGCGGCCGGCGGGTTGCGACTCGCGCCGACGACCCACACCGCGATTCTCATCGGTCTCTTGGGCGGCTTGACGACGTTTTCCAGTTTTGCGTGGGAGACGGTGGCGCTTTTGCACAACGGCCGCTGGTTGCTGGCGGCTTTGTACTTCGCCGCGAGCAATGGAATCGGTCTGATCGCGGTTGCAGCCTGCTACAGCGTCGGCATTCGGCTGGCCGGAACGTGAGAGGCGCGGTAGCGTCCAAGGCGCCTGGATTCGGGTCGAAGGCTCAATCGACCGTGGTCGGCCGCAGATGTCGCGAAGCCGACCGGCGACGTGGGCGACCGGGTTCCATCTGCGAGGTGCTGGCGATGAAAACGAGAACAGGCTTGCTGATGATCGCGGCGGGGGCACTGACGGTTGCGGCGGGCGCGGCCGAGGGCGATTGGCCGAACTGGCGCGGCCCCAACCACGACAACATCAGCCCGGAGCGCGGCCTGAAGACGCGCTGGGACACGCCGCTGCCGATGCTCTGGGAGCGCACGCTCGGCTCGGCGTTCAGCGGCTTCGCCTGCGTCGATGGCCGCGTCTACACCGGCGGAACCGTAAACGACCAGCAAACCCTGTTCTGCCTGAACGCCGACACCGGCGAGGTGATCTGGCAGAACAGCTTTGAGAAGCAGTATCGCGACCCGCAGGGCGGGGACGGCGTCCGCGCCACGCCCGCGGTGAGCGACGGCCGCGTCTACGTCTTCGGCGGGCATGGGCGATTGCTGTGCGTCGCAGCCGCCGACGGCAAAAAGGTCTGGGAGCGCGAGTTCAATAACAAGCCGCAGTGGGGCTACAGCGGCTCGGTGCTGATCGAGGGCGACCTGTGCATCCTCTCGCCCGGCGGCGGCGATCGTTCCCTGGTCGCGCTGAACAAAGCCACCGGCGAAACCGTCTGGCGCACGGAGGCCGAAGACGTGGTCGGCTATGCGACGCCCTATCCGTTTACGTTCTCGGGAACGCGGTACGTATTCGGCTTCATGGGTAACGCCGCATTGATTGTGGAGGCCGCGACCGGCCGCGAAGTATGGCGGATGCGCTGGCAGACCGACTGGGACGTGAACGCCGCCGCACCGATCTTTCACGAGGGTATGCTCTACTTCGGCTCGGGCTATGGGCACGGCGCGATCGTCGTGAAGCTGCGGAAAGACGGCGACAAGCTGGCGGCGGACACGGTGTGGGAGAGCAAGGTCATCCGCAACAAGTTCGAATCCGCCGTGCTATACGACGGTTACCTGTACTCCGGCGACGAAACCGGCCTTCAATGCGCCGAGTTTGCGACCGGCAAGCAGATGTGGGATGTGCGCCGCGTCGAGGATTTCAGCATGGAGCACTCGACCGTGACAATCGCCGACGGGCACCTGTTCGTGCTGTCTCAAAGCGGCGAGCTGCTGATCGCGCCGGCCTCGCCGGAGAAATTCGAGGCGGTGACCCGCGCGAAAATCCTGGCCGGCCGCTGCTGGACGGTGTCTACAATCTACAAGGGTCGAATCTACGCCCGCGATCTGGAGCGCGTGGTGTGTTTTAAACTGACGGATTGAGCGTCGCGACATCCCGCGGCGGATGAGGCGGTGTGCATGGCGACTGAGGCGTACATCCCGACGGAAGTGACCTATCGCGGCGCGGCCATCGAAGACGCGGTGCTGGTCACGCTCTATGACGCCGAAGGCGCAGCGCCGCACGGGTCGATGACCACGCCCAAGCCGCTCCCCGCGGGCGAACGGGGCGGTCCGTTCGTCGTTCTGGGCACGCGTGAGAAGAAGGAGTGGCGCGTCACTCTGGCCGAGATTGAAGTGCGCAACAAGACCGCCGTCGGATTCGAGTATGTCGTTCACGGCGACATTCGGCGCGAGGTTCTGAAGGCGGACGACGCGGCGACCGAGACGAAGGCCGGACCGCGGCTCGAGAATCTGGGCGCTACGTTCTAGCGTCTGGTTCTTCCGGCCATCGCAAGGGGGTGTTTGCGCATGGGTCGCATGTGCCTCTGAGCCTGCGAGTTTTCGGGTGGGGTGGGCAATCTGCCCGCCCGCGGGTCGCGCGAAGCGCTCACGAGAGTACGCAAAGCCCGAGCGTTCACAGGCTCTCCGGCCCGTGTGTACCAGGCATGAAAGCGCACCGCCCGAGATGTTCGCGGGGTTTTTGGCGCGGCACTGACGAGCGCGGGTGCCCGAGTTCAGAGCGCATGCGTCGCGGGCGAGGTCGACGCTGGTGGCCGCCCGCGCGTCACACGCGGACCGTCGATTGCGAGAGGGGGGACTCGAACCCCCACGGGTTGCCCCGCGAGAACCTAAATCTCGTGCGTCTGCCAATTTCGCCACTCTCGCGCACGCACTGCGTCCGCCGCCGGCGGTTCGCGCTGCGGTCGAACGGATGTGGAATATACCCGCGGAAACCGCGAAGTTTCCAGCGTGTCGGACGACGGCGCGGCAGGCTCAGGTGCATCTCAAAGAGGGTCGCGGCCTGCAGCGTGGGGTGGGCATTCTTCCTGCCGGCGGGGCAGCGCCCCCACCTCGCTTGCGGTGTCGGAACCGAGAGTGAGCCGCACCCGCCACACGGCGCCTTGGAGGGAGCGCCGCCGCGAGACTCGCGAAGCATGTGGATCGTCCATCGCGCAGCGCCGCGGAGCTCCGGGCCCATGGTTGGCTCCGCCGGAGGTGCGACACGATTGTGCGGCCTTCACGAGCGGGCAGCGCCGTTGGTCAGTACTTCGATCGCCGCGATGTGCAGATACGGGATATGGGCCCACCGCTCGCCATCGGAAAACGCGAGGAATAGCTCGGATTTCATGGCGACCGCCAGGCGCGGGTCCACTACGTCATAGGCTGTGCCGCTGCTGAGCACAATACGAAATGGCGCGAATGGCGTGCGGTCCAGAAACTCTTTCATCTTGTTCGAGTTCATACGCAGATTAGTATAGTTCTCTGTGCGGTCGCCGCTCAAGCAATTCGGCTGGCGACCCCAGCGAGCGCTCGATTGAATCCCCGCCCCGCGCCGCATACAACACGCGCTATGAGCCCGCCGCACGCCGTCGCCCTCGACGTCATTCGCTCCGAAGCCGCCGCGCTGCACGCCCTGGCCGACACGCTCGCGCCCGATTTCGACGTACTGATCGAAACGCTCCGCGCCGCGGCGCAGATCGTGGTCAGCGGACTGGGCAAGAGCGGCAACATCGCCCAGAAGATTGCGGCCACGCTGACCAGCACCGGGTCGCCGGCGGTGTTCATGCACCCGGTCGAAGCGCTGCACGGCGACCTGGGGATCGTCACGGAGCGGCACTGCCTGATCGCCCTGTCGCGCAGCGGAAACACTGAAGAATTGTTGCGTTTCGTCGAGCACTTCCGGCGGCTGGGCGGCCCGGTGATCGGCATTACGCAGGGGCCGCGCTCGCGGCTGGTCGAGCTCGCGCGGCACACGCTGGTGCTGCCCGACCTGCCGGAAGCCGGGCCGCTGGCGCTGGCGCCGACGACGAGCACCGCGATGCAGCTCGCCGCGGGCGACGCGCTGGCGATGGCGCTGCTGCACGCCCGCGGCTTTGCCGCCGCCGACTTCGCGCAATATCACCCCGAGGGGGCGCTCGGCCGACGGCTGCTGCTGCGGGCCCGCGACCTGATGCACGGCGGAGAGGCGCTGCCGCTCGTCCGGGCGCATGAGACGTTTGAGCAGCTTGTGCTGACCATGACCCGCAAGCAGCTTGGCCTGGCGCTCGTGGTGGACGCCGACGGACGCCTGCACGGCACATTCACCGACGGCGATCTGCGGAGGGTGTGGGAACGGGTGGACGATCCGCGGCGGCTCGACGCGGCGGCGGCCCACGCGCGCAGCCGCCGGCCGAGCGGCGCGCCGGCGGTGCGGGCTTCGACGGTCGGGCCCGATCGCCTGGCGATCGATTGCCTGCGGCTCATGCGGGAGAGCGAAATCACGAGCCTGGTCGTCGCGGATGAATCCGGGCGACCGGTCGGGCTATTGCGGCTGCTCGACTTACTGCGGGCGGGTCTGGCGTAGCCGCCGGCGGCGGATTACACCCAGGTGTCGACGATGCCGAACGCGAGGCTGATGGTGTTCAGAATCGCGCCGAAGACATTGTCGCAACTGCTGCTCTGCAGCATCGTGCCCGAGGAAAGCGCCAGCAAAGCGGCCCAGCGGCGGGGGAACTTCATCACGGTCATCTCCGTTTGCATGCAGGCCCGTAGATAGCACAACATCGTACGCCGCAGACTGCTTCCGGACAATTCCGAGTCCGACAATGCCGGCGCGGCGCGGCAGCGCACGTTTCCACGGGCACCTTGTAGACACACGTCGCAAGGTTGTGGTTGGGCCGGGATAAAGCTCGTGCGGCTTTCGGCCGCCGGGTTGCTGCGGTTCCGAGTCGCGTCGAATCCGCGACACTCGGGCGTCGTCGGTCCTCCGGACCGGTTGAAAGAACAATTGGCCGCGGCCAGGCGTTGAAACGCCTGGCAACGCTCGTGCGCCCATCCGGGCGAAAGGCAGGGGGTGTCTGCGGACGGCAGACCGCGGATCGCGCTGCGCAGTCGGTCGATCGCGGAGCGCGCTGCGCAGCCCGCGGACTGCGGGTCGCGATGGGCGGACCGCGGAGCGCGGAGCGCGCTGCGTGGGGCGTGCCGCGCAGATCGCAGCCTCACCCGACGGAAACGCCCCGCGGTGGCGGGCGTCGCGTTCGTATCGGAACGGACATACACTACGCCGCATGTGTGTTTCTGCGAGATTCCGCCGCGCCGCGTCGACATTTCGCCCGGGGCGACGGGCCGCGATTGCGGCGGGCGTCCTGCTGCTGCCCTTGATCGCAATCGGCTGTGAGTCGCGGGCACCGACGCCGCCATATCTGGCGATTTCCGGCGTTGTGACCGAGACGCACACCGACGCGCGCGAGTTTCGCGTGCGGGTGGCGTCGCTGCGCGGTCCGGAAGCGGACGGCCGCGACGTGTTCTGCGTGGTGGGGAAAGACTCGGAACTGTATGTCGATGACGCGCTGTCGCCGCTGGCGGCGCTGGCGGTTGGGCAGAGGGTCGATCTGATCGGCTATCGCGACCCGAATCCGCGCCTGGAGCGGTTCATCGTGACGGCGGCGTATGTGAACACGAACCCCGCGCCCGTCGCGCCGCCGGCGCTGGGCGGGCGTCGCAGCGGCGACACTGAGACGGAGCCATAAGCATGGGCGCCATGCCTGTTATTCAGACCATTCGCGGCCGCGAAGTGATGGACTCGCGCGGGAATCCGACCGTCGAGGCCGATGTGCTGCTCTGCAACGGCGTCGTCGGCACGGCGGCCGTGCCCAGCGGCGCATCGACCGGCGAGAACGAGGCGATCGAGCTGCGGGACGGCGACAAGCAGCGCTATCTCGGCAAGGGCGTGCTGAAGGCCGTCGATAACATCAACCAGATCATCGCGCCCGCGCTGCGCGGGCTGGACCCCACGGCGCAGGAACAGGTCGATTCCCGCCTGCTGGCGCTGGACGGGACGCCGAACAAGGCGCGGCTGGGCGCGAACGCGATCCTGGCCGTGTCCGCCGCGGTGGCGCGGGCCGCCGCGGCCGGCGTCGGATTGCCGCTGTACCGCTATCTCGGAGGCGCGGCGGCGCACGTGCTGCCGGTGCCGATGTTCAACATCCTCAACGGCGGCAAACATGCGGACAACAACGTGGACTTTCAGGAGTTCATGGTGCAGCCGTGGGGGGCGCCGACGTTTCGTGAGGCGCTGCGGATCGGGGCGGAGATTTTTCACACGCTCAAAGGGGTGCTGAAGTCGCGCGGGTACAACACGGCGGTGGGGGACGAGGGCGGCTTCGCGCCGGACCTGAAGAGCAACGACGAAGCGCTGGAGGTCATCGCGATCGCGGTCGAGAAAGCCGGGTACAAACTCGGCGAGCAGGTGTTCATCGCGCTCGACCCGGCCACGAGCGAACTGGCGAACGAGGCCCGCGAGCGCGGCAAGGAGGGCTACTGCTTCTTCAAGAGCGACCCCGGCCGGATCGTCAGCAGCGATGAGATGATCGACCTGTGGGCGGGCTGGTCGCGGAAATACCCGATCCGCAGCCTCGAAGACGGCTTGGCCGAGGCGGACTGGGCCGGTTGGAAGAAGCTGACGGCGCGGCTGGGCGGGCAGATGCAGCTCGTGGGCGACGATCTGTACGTCACCAACGTGCAGTACCTGGAGCGCGGCATCCGCGAGGCCAGCGGAAACGCGATACTGGTCAAGATCAACCAGATCGGATCGCTGACGGAGACGTTCGCAGCGGTGAATCTGGCGATGCGCAGCGGCTTTGCCGCGATCATCAGCCACCGCAGCGGCGAGACCGAGGACACCACGATCGCCGACCTGGCGGTCGCGACGGCGGCCGGACAGATCAAGACGGGCAGCACGTCGCGCAGCGACCGCGTGGCCAAGTTCAACCGGCTGCTGCGGATCGAGGAGGAACTGGGCGAGAACGCGGTGTATGGCGGGCGGTTCTGGCGGCGGTGAGCGGCTCGCTCGTACTGCCGCTGCGCTGGTCATGTAGCGCCGCGCGCCTTCGCGACGACTGTGCGCGTCGCGATTCGTTAGCCTGCGGACGAGCGGAGCCTCATCCGGCCTTTGACCTCGGCGCGGCGCTGAATCCGGCTCTCGCCCTCCGGCGGCGCTCTACCGCGAAACTCTCGCCGCCCCCTTCGCCTTGACGATCAGGCGGGGCGTCAAATAATGACGATAGAATAAGTTACGGGTGGAACGGACCCGGTTTGCAGCCGCCGGGCGTGCCGCGGGTTGCGGCGCGTCGCGGGCTGCGGCGCGGACCGTGGGTGCTGCAAGTTGTCGTGGAGTAGAACCTGATGCCCGCTCGAACCTGGTGGCTTGCGACGCTTGTGGTCGGTCTGCTCGCGGTGGGGGCGTGCCTGCCGCTGATTGATAATCCAAACAACGTGCCGCAGGTGGGCGTGACGCTGGGCGTCGCGTTCACCAGCCCCACGACCTCGCGAAGCGTGCCGCAGGGGACGATCGTGCAGATCCGCTGGTCGGCCACAAACACGACCGGGAAGAACGCCGTGCTGCGGATCGTGGTCGAGGCGCGGCCGGGGCTGGCTCGCACGACGCTGCTGGACAACGTGCCGATCGCGGGTTCGGTGGTTTCGGACACGCTGAGCTGGGACACGACCGGGCTGCCGGCCGCCGAGTATCGCATTATCGGCGAGATCACCGACGGCGAGCGGACGCGCGACACCACCGCGGCGGGTGCGATCACGCTGGACGGCCCGCCGACGTTCGTATTCACCGGACCGACGAGCGATGCGACCTTCGAAAGCGGCGAGGATTTGCAGATTCTGTTCCGCTTTGGCGACCCCGAGGGCAACGGCACGGTCCGCTTCGGCCTCGACCCGGACACGGACCACGCCAACGCGAACGAGATTTTCATCGGCAGCAGCGAGATTCCCGAAGACGAGGCCGACAGCAGCTTCGCGTTCAACGGGCAGGACGAGGACCAGCAGGACGTGGCGGACGGCACGTACAACCTGTTTGCGATCGTCGACGACACGGTGAACCCGATCCAGACGATCGACGGGCTGGCGCGGATCATCATTCCCGACCCGGACAACGCCAACGCCAACAACAACAACTCGAACAACAACAACAGCAACGACAACACGGTCGCACTGGGGATTCGCCGGCCGGCCAACAACGCCGAGTTTCTATCGTCGCGACCGAACCTGCAGATCGAATTCGGCGTGAATGAGCCGGCCGACGTGCTGATCGACCTGAAGATCGACCCCGACGACAACCACGCCAACGGCAACGAGATCACGATTCTCTCGCAGCGGCTGATCAGCGCCGGGGAGGACACGGACACGTTCGACTGGAACGGCAACGACTCCACGGGCGCGGCGGCGCCCGACGGCATCTACACGGTGCTGATCCAGGTCAATCGCGGCAGCGGCACGCCCGAAACACGGGCCGGCAGCAGCTTCGTGTTCCGCCGCGGCGTCGGCACACTGCCGCTGAGCCGGCAGAACTGGGAGCGCACCGCCGGCGCCTGGGCGCTGACCGCGCCGACGGACAGCCCCAGCGCGCGGCGCGACTTCGGCTTCGCGTTCGACTCGGACCGCAACCTGACCGTGCTCTACGGCGGTCGCGACGCCGCGGGGAACAACAGCGCGGAGACGTGGGATTGGAACCGCGTGAACTGGACCAAGCGCGACGTGACCGGGCCGCCGGCGCTGGACGGGCTGGCGCTGGCCTTCGATTCGCAGCGCGACGTGACCGTGCTCTTCGGCGGCCGCGAAGCCGGCAACGCCCGCGACCAGACCTGGGAATTCGACGGCGACACGTGGACGCAGCGCGGCGGCGCCGCGCCCTCGGCGCGTTTCGAGCATGCCATGGCGTATGACAGTTTGCGGGGCGTGACCGTGCTGTTCGGCGGAACCGACGGCGTCATTCGCAACGGCGAAACGTGGGAATGGGACGGAACCACCTGGCAGCAGCGCATCGCGACGGGTCCGAGCGATCGCCAGGGGCATGCGATGGCGTTCGATCCGGACCGCCGGGTGGTGCTGCTCTTCGGCGGCAGCGACGCGTTCGGCCGCACCAATGAAACGTGGGAGTGGGACGGCACGGCGTGGACCGAGCGGAGCCCCGATCCGCAGCCCCTGCCGCGCAGCGATCACGCGATGGCGTTCGACAGCAACCGCGGCGTGATCGTGCTGTTTGGGGGGCGCACGAATGAGGGGCTGAGCGACGAGACGTGGGAGTGGGACGGCGACGCCTGGACGCTGGCCGACCCGACGACGCGGCCGCCGGCGCGCGAGGGGCACGGCGTGGCGTTCGCGGCCAACGCGGCGCACACGGTGCTGTTCGGCGGTGTTTCGACGATTCCGCTGATCGCGCTGATCGAGCCGGCGACGGTGCAGAACGTCGACGCGGGCGAGTTCGTGCAGATTCGCTGGCGCGACGACGACCCGTCGGGCGGGGCGACGATCCGGCTGACGCTGGACGACGATCGCAATCCGGCTGAGGGTTCCGAGACGGGCGACGCGGAAATCGAAATTCTCTCCGCGCGCAACGCGGCCCCCGACGGGGTGAGCGACAGCTTCGCGTTTCAGGTTCCGGCGTCGCTCGATCCGGGCACGTATTTCCTGTTCGCCTACATCGATTCCGACAGCGCGGCGCCGGCGGATCAGGTCTCGACCGCGCCGGGGCGGATCATCGTGACCGATCCGGCCAACCCGTAGCAATCTGCGGCGGGCACTACGAGCGCGAGGGAGCGCGCGCGAATTCCAGAGGTTTTTCTGGTATCGTTGTTTTTGATGTTTGTGCGATCCACTGAAAGTCGCGCCGCTCACCGCAAAAATCGTGCCTTCCGCGGCCCCACGCAGCCCATGACGCAAGCAAATCAAAACACCAGCTGCTGACAGCGCGTGGTGTCGCGTGCGTCGCGCGGTTATGCTCTCCTTGTTCGCTCAACGCTTCACTCGCCACCCGTCGCCGCCGGAAAACACCCAGCGGACGGCGTGGAGGCTGAACATGTTCGGAACACCCGACGACACTCTCCTCGCGAACGCGGCCTTGGCGCGCCCGCTGATACTGGCGCCAAGGGCGCCTCGCGATCTGGCTGAGCCGTCGCCGCAAACCACTCAAGAGCGCCCCGGAGCAACCGACGCACCGGCCCCGCCGGCGACCCCCGCGCTGTGAGTTCGCCGGTTGCTCGAATCGTACGTGCAGCAGTCCGGTCGCCGTCCTCTGGAGCATCGCAATGTACGCCACCTCCCGTTCCCTGGAGTCTGCGCGGCGCGTCGCGCGTGAGCAGCGCATCGCCGCGCTCATCACGGCCGCGCTCGCCGCGCTTTGCGCACAGGCGCAGGTCAACACAACCCCAACCCTGGACCCCACTACTCTCCGCGCCGCTCTGAACCCCACCGGATTGACGATTGACGCCGTCACGATCCACGCCGGCGTCGCCGGCCAGTTCGGGACCTTCAACAACTTCGAACTCCGCCCGGTCACGATCCGCCCGGGCATCGTGCTGTCGAGCGGCAACGTCGCGGATCTGGGCCCCATTCCGGGCGCGACCGATCCGGGCTACGACCCATCGTCGCCGCCCGCGCAGGTCAACAGCCAGATGACGCCCGAACCGGACGCCGGCGGCACCGCGGAGTTTGATCTCTACGGATTCACGGCTGGCAACATCGAGAACTTCAGCGGGTCATTCGACGTGGCGGCGGTGCGCATCGACTTCACTCTTGATGTCGCCAGTCCGGTCAAGTTCGACTTCCTGTTCGGATCCGTGGAGTTTCCGTTCTGGACGAGCCAATTCACCGATGCGTTCCTGGTGTTCCTCGACGGCGCCGAACCCGCCAACCAGATTACGTTCGACCCGAACGGAAACGCCGTCCAGGTGGGCAGTTCCTTCGCGGGACTGGAGACCACGGCCGACCTCAATTCGGCGTTCTCCTATCCGCACGGACTGATCCACCACCTTACAACCACAACCGCCACACTGCCCGACGGAGAGCATTTCCTGATCTTCGAAGTCGGCGACGTCAATGATCACATCCTTGACAGCGCCGTCTTCATTGCCGATCTGCGGGCTGAAGCCGGTAACGCAGGCACTGAACCGAGCGAGGATCCGCCCTACGTGGGCTGCCCCCACATCTCCGTCGAGCCCGTCGACGCGACGGTTTGCACAGGCGATCCTGTCAGTTTTTCCATCGTGGCCGCGGGCGACGAACCGCTGCGGTATCAGTGGCAGAAGGATGGCGTGCCCATCGACTCCGCCGCCAATCCCACAGCGGCCACGCGCACGCTGATGCTCGTGTCCGTGCAAGCGTCAGATGCCGGCGTCTACCGCTGCAAGGCAATCAACGACTGCGGCGACGAGAAGAGCGACCCGGCAACGCTGACCGTCATCCCCTGCCGCAGCCCCGGCGACATGAACTGCGACGGCATTGTCGACTTCTTCGACATTGATCCGTTCCTGCTCGCTCTGTTCGCTCCGGGTGACTATCAATCGGCGTTTCCGACGTGCGTAATCCTGAACGGAGACATGAACAACGATAACGGCGTCGATTTCTTCGACATCGATCCGTTCATCCTCTGCCTGTTCCAGGGTGTCTGCGGCTAGCAAGAACAAACTCGGCGACGACTGCTCCCGCGCTCCCGCCGCGACTGGGGATTGCACGCGACCCCCGGGCATGCCGCCGGCCGAACGTTCGTCCGCACCGCGTACGCCAGCCGCCGCGACGTCCTGCGGAGTGAGCAACGCGCGATCCGGCCGGCGAGGCGCTTGCGACGCGCGGTGAATCCGGCTGGCTGTCGGTCGGTGGCGACGGGTGCCCCGAACTCGTGTTTCCGGGATGCTCCCGGCGGCCGCCGCCGGAGATTCGCTTTGGAGCCGGGCCGCCGGGCCGCTATAGTGGGCTTTCAAGTCGAATCCGCACGCTGCTGCCCCCCGCGGCGGTGCGCTCCAAGAGAGTCAGGTACGCGTAGCGCAGGCGTCAGCCGTCTGCGCTATCGCCCGTTTCGCGTTGGCGACTCGCCGCGGCGGCGAGTCGGCATGGCCACGTCGAACAGGAGATCACCCTTGTCATTCGCAAACGCTGGGATCGCCCGATGTCGCGCGTCGCTGCTGGCTGCGGCGGCGCTGCTCGCCACCACACTGACCGCCCACGCCCAATTGGGCCTGCAATCGTCTGAAACGTCCCCCGCGGCGGACGATGCGCTGCTCGCGCTGGTGAACGCCGAACTCGGGCTGGATCACAGCGAGCTCGTGTCGCTGGATGTGTCGCCGACGCCCGGCGTCGAGCAGACCATCGCGATTCCGATCGCCGGTCGCGAATGGGCGGTGCGCTTCGCGCCGCATTCGGTTCGCGCCCCAGGCTACCAGGTGCTCGCGCAGGTCGCGGACGGCTCGTATGTTCCGGTCGAACCCGGCGTGATCCGCACGCTGGCGGGCGAGGTCATCGAGAATCCCGGCAGCCGTGCCGCCGGGTCGCTGCTCGACGACGGGCTGTACGCGACGGTGGTCTTCGCCGATGGCTCGCAGTGGTGGATCGAGCCGCTCGCCGGTCGATTCGCGGGAGCGGTCGGGGGGCAATACGTCCTGTATCCGGCCGACGCGCCGAATCGCATCGGCGGGGCCTGCGCGACCGATGAATCGGTGTTCGCGGGCGATGACGTTCAGACCGGTTCGGGCGACGACGGGGGCATCGCCGGCGGCACGCAGTACACGACCGAACTGGCCTGCGACGCCGACCGCGAGTACTACAACGCCTACGGCAGCAGCGTCCCGAACGTCGAGGCCCGCATCAACAGCGTCGTCAACCTGGTGAACAACCAGTACACGACGCAGTGCGACATCAACCACCAGATCACGACGATCATCGTGCGCACCGCCGAGCCCGACCCGTACAGCTCCAACGACAGCAACACGCTGCTGACGCAGTTCCGGTCGCACTGGATCAACAACCAGAGCGGCGTGACGCGCGACGTGGCCAAGCTGTTCACCGGCCGCTCGATCAACGGCGGCATCATCGGCCAGGCCTGGGCCATCGGCGGCATCTGCACCGACAGCGGCTACTGCTACTCCTGGTCCGACTGCTGCGGCAGCACCGCCTGCGCCACCGACCTGTGCGCCCACGAACTCGGCCACCTTTGGGCCGCGACGCACTGCACCTGCTCGAATCCCGCGTTTACGATGAACCCGTTCATCACCTGCGCGAACGTGTTCAACACCGGCTCGATCAACCAGATCGTCGGGCACCGCAATAGCCGCACGTGCCTGAGCACCGGCGGCGGCGGACCGGCGAACAACGCCTGCGCGAGCGCCACGGCGGTCGGAAACGGCTCGTTCAACTTCGACACGACCGGGGCCAGCACCGACGGACCGGATGAGCCGAGCGCCTGCAACTTCTTCGGCTACACGCAGGTCGGCAACGACATCTGGTATCGCTACACCGCGCCCTGCACGGGCAACGTCACCATCGACCTGTGCAACAGCACATTCGACACGAAGGTTGCCGTCTACGGCGCGAACTGCCCGACCACCGCGTCGGCCATCGCCTGCAACGACGACGCCTGCGGGACCGATGGCATCCGCTCGCAGCTCGTCTTCGCCGCGACCGCCGGAAGCCAGTATCGCATCCGCATCGGCGGCTACAACGGGCTGACGGGCACGGGCACGATGACCATCACCGGCCCGACCGGCGCCCCGACCATCACGCTGCAGCCGCAGAGCCAGTCTGCGTGCGTCAACGACAGCGTCAGCTTCAGCGTGCTGGCCTCCGGCAGCGGCACGCTGACGTATCAGTGGCGTCGCAACACGGTGAACATCGGCGGCGCGACCAGCAGCACGCTGACGATCAACCCGGTGCTGGCCGGCAGCGCCGGCAGCTATGACTGCGTGGTGACGGATGCCTGCGGGTCGGCCACGAGCAACGCCGCGACGCTGACGGTCACCAGCGGGCCGAGCATCACGACCCAGCCGCAGAACCAGACGGCGTGCACGGGCGGCAGCGCCACCTTCACCGTGGTGGCCAGCGGTCCCGCGCCGCTGACCTACCAGTGGCAGAAGAACACGGTGAACATCGGCGGTGCGACCGGCAGCACGTTCACCATCAACAATGTGGCCGCCGGCGACGCGGCCAACTATCGCGTCATCGTCACCAACTCCTGCGACTCGGTCACGAGCAACAGCGTGACCCTGACCGTCAACACCAGCGTGACGATCGGCGTGCAGCCGGCGAGCGACGACGTCTGCGTGGGCGAAAGCGTGACGTTCACCGTCGGCGCATTCGGCACGAACCCGCTGGCTTATCAGTGGCAGAAGAACCTGGTCAACATCCCCGGCGCGAACACGCCGGGCTACACCATCGCCGCCGCTGTCGCGGGCGACGCCGGCAACTATCGCTGCGTCGTCACCAACGTTTGTGGATCGGTCAACAGCAACACGGCGACGTTGACCGTTTCGACCGCCGCGGGCATCGCCGCGCAGCCGCAGCCGCAGACCGTTTGCGCGGGCAACCCCGCCAGCTTCAGCGTCACGGCGTCGGGCAGCGCGCCGTTCACCTATCAGTGGCAGAAGAACACGGTGAACATCGCCGGCGCGACCGGCAGCACGTACACGATCCCCGCGACGGCGGCCGGCGACGCCGGGTCGTATCGCGTGATCGTCAACAACAACTGCGGCAGCGTAACCAGCAGCGCCGTGGCGCTGACGGTGAACAGCGGCCCGTCGATCGGCACGCAGCCGAGCGGCGCGACCGTGTGCATCGGCGACCCGATCAGTCTGAGCGTCACCGCCGGCGGCACCGCGCCGCTGAGCTACCAGTGGCAGAAGAACACGATCGACATCCCCGGTGCAACCGGCGCGAGCTACACCATCGCGGCGGCGGCTGCCGGCGACGGTGGTTCGTACCGCGTGCGGGTCAGCAACCTCTGCGGCAGCATCTTCAGCAACGCGGCGACGGTGACGGTCGAAGACTGCTCCTGCCCGGGCGCGCTGGCCGACGCCAACTGCGACGGGACCGTCGACTTCTTCGACATCGATCCGTTCCTGCAGGCTCTGTTCGACCCGCCGGCGTATCAGGCGGCGTTCTGCGGCGGCAGCTTCTGCGCGACCGACACGAATTGCGACGGCGGCGTCGACTTCTTCGACATCGACCCGTTCATCAACTGCGTGTTCTCGGGTTGCGAGCCGTGTCCGTAATGCGGGTCGGCCCGCAGCGGCAGAAGTGTTGTGCCGCGCGCGAATCGTCAGGTGGGCGCGATGTTGCGCACGGGCCGGAGGCCCATGCTACCCGTCGGTTCGCGCCCGAAAGCCGTCGGTTCACGCGCGAAAGCGGATGTACCGTCCGGTCAAGCGTGACAGCGCAGTAGACGGACAAAACGCCGGCGGCCGCGCGGCTGACTCCCGTCAGTCGCGCGGCCGCCGCGCTGCGCAGGCGCCGTCCGGGCGTCAGAAGCGCTCGGTGACGGTCTTGGCCTGCATGAACAGTTGCAGATAGTCGCGCCCGCCGGCTTTCGAGTCGGTCCCCGACATGTTGAACCCGCCGAAGGGCTGCACGTCCACGAGCGCTCCGGTGCACTTGCGGTTGAAATAGAGATTGCCGACGTGGAACTCTTCGCGGGCCTGCTCCAGGCGGAAGCGGTCGCCGGAGTACACGCCGCCGGTCAGACCGAACTCGGTGCCGTTCGCGATGTCCAGTGCGTCTTCGAAATCGTCGGCCGCCAGCACGGCCAGCACCGGCCCGAAGATCTCCTCCTGCGCGATCCGCGCGTCGCGACCGACGTCGGCGATGATCGTCGGCGGCACAAAATAGCCGGTCTTTGGCGTTTCGCCGCCGCCGAGCACGACGCGGCCCTCGCCGCGCCCGATCTCGATGTAGGAGAGGATGTTGTCGCGCGATGCGGCGCTGATTACGGGCCCCAGGGCCAGCGGCTCTTCGCCGGTCGTGTCGCCCATCGTCAGGCCGCGCGTCCGCGCGACGACCTTCTCGATCAGTGGCTCACAGACCTCGCGCACCGCCACCAGTCGCGAGCACGCCGAGCACTTCTGCCCCTGGAAGCCGAACGCCGCCGCGACGACGCCTTCGGCCGCCGCGTCCAGGTCGGCGGTTTCGTCCACGATGATGCAATCCTTGCCGCCCATCTCCAGCACGCAGCGCTTCAGCCACATCTGCCCGGACGTCACGCGGCCGCAGCGGGCATAGACGCCCAGCCCGACCTCTTTCGAGCCGGTGAATGCGACCAGCCGCGTCAGTGGGTGCTCGACCAGCGCGTCGCCGATGTCCAGGCCCTGGCCCGGCAGAAAGTTGAGCACGCCCGGGGGCAGGCCGGCTTCCTCCATCACTTCGACGAACTTCGCGGCGATCACGGCGGCGCTGCTCGACGGCTTGAGCACGACCGCGTTGCCGGTCACCAGCGCCGCGGACGTCATGCCGGCGCAGATCGCCAGCGGGAAGTTCCACGGTGGAATCACCACCGCCACGCCCATCGGGATGTAGCGCACTTCGTTATCTTCGCCCGCGTACGGCGTCACCGGCTGCGGGGCGGACAGCCGCAGCATTTCGCGGGCGTAGAAATCGAGGAAGTCGATCGCCTCGCAGGCGTCGGCGTAGGCTTCGAGCCACGACTTGCCGACCTCGAAGCACATCCACGCGGCCAGCTCATACACGCGGCGGCGCATGATGGCGGCGGCCTTCACCAGGATGCGGCTGCGCGTGGCCGCGTCCACCCGTCGCCAGGTTTCAAAGCCCGCGGCCGCCGCCTTGATGGCGTCGTCGGCCTGGTCGATGTTGGCGCGAGCCACGCGGCCGATCAGCGTGTCGGGTCGGGCCGGCATGCGCGATTCGATCCTGGCCACCATCTCGACCGCCTGGTCGCCGATGCGCAGCGGGTACGTCCGCCCCAGTTGGCCGCGCACCGCGGCGAGCGCCTCGATCATGCGGCGTCGCGGGTGCGGCTGCGTGAAATCGACGTATGGCTCAGGGTGATAGGGCGTCAGCATCGGTGCGGACCTCCTGCTTGCATATGCGACCCTATCTTACCGGCGTGCCGCACCTCCGTCTAAAGCCTGCGCGACCGGCGCCGCGCAAGCGCTGGGTCTCGATTCGCGTAGCGGATTGCAGCGTGGAGCGGGGACTCCGCCGGCCGGATGCGCGCTCCGAGCAGGTGCTGCGGCGTGTCCGCTCGATCTGCTGCGCCACTCCCGAATGCGCGATGCACGCCGGCGCGAGTGACGCAGGCTCAGCCCAGCCTACGCACCTGACGACGTTCGGGTCCGTCCGGCGCGGAAACGCCGGGCAAACTCGCGTGTCGCTGCCGTCCGCGCGGTGCGCTGGCCTTGACACTCCCCCATCCGCACGGCCACAATACAAATGAGTAAATCAATATTCACCTTCAACCACTGCGCGAGCCTGCCATGGCGCGGCCGATTCGCAAGCGTCAGGACATCGAGCGCGGCGTTGTCGCCGTCATCGCCGAGAAGGGCGTGCGCGGCGCCACGGTTCAGGACATCGCCAGCGCCGCTCGCGTCTCGCCCGGCCTGCTCTACCGGTACTGGCGCAACGGCGAAGATCTCGCCGCCGAGGTCTACCGCGCGCACTACACCACGCTGGTCGAGCAGATCGGCCGGCAGGCCGCCGGACACCCCGGCGCGTGGGACAAACTGGATGTGATCGTCGACGCCTTCTTCGGCCTGGCCGATCGCGACCCGGTGCTGCTCAAGTTCCTGCTCTTCTCCCTTCACGAACTGGGCCACAACGTGCCGCCGCACCGCTCGGCCCGCGCCATGCTCCAACGCGTGCTCGCCGAGGGTATGGCCCAGGGCGTCATCCGACCGCTGTCCGTCGATCTTGCCTGCGAACTCACAATCGGGGTCGTCATCCAGCCCGTGATCGGCGCGCTCTACAACCACCTGGCCTTGCCCATGTCGCAACATCGGGGCGCCGTGCTTGTGGCTCTGCGCGGCGTCCTGGCATCCGAGCCGCCGCGCGACGCCCGCCCCCGGATTGCGGCCGGCCGCGTGTCCCGCCCGACCCGAAACACCGCGAAAGCGAGGTGAATCGCGCCGGCGCCCGGCCAAATCCGACGAACTGTAAATGAATGAAAACCTATTCATTAACTAGCCGATCGACACCAAAGGAGACGTCCATGTTCGCGATCGTGCAGAATCACAGCGGTCGTCCCGCGCGCCTGATCTTCGCTTCGCTCGCCGTTGCGCTGCTGGCCCCGGCCGCCTTCGGCGACCCGCCGCTGCCCTTCACTCAACGTGTCGAAACCTATCGCGACCGCGACGGCGACATCGTCTGTTTCGCCCTGCGGCTCGAACAGCCCTTCCTCGGCGAGGCCTTCGAGCAGAGCAACTACCTGCGCGTCACGCCGCTCGACCACAACGCCGCGCTGATCTACCCGCGCGAAACACGCTTCACCCAGCGCCAGGCCGCGTTTTACGGCCGCCTGCGCGGCGCCGGACAGGCGAAACTCCAACTCGAATACGAAACCGTCGCCGAAGACCCCGACGGAAGTCGCCGCATCAACGTCAGCCGCGGCGAACTTGTCATCGACATCCCCAGCCGCGCCGGCGGCAGCGACGCGATCTACCGCGAGTGGGCCCGCCAACAGAACCAACACTTCCTGCGCTTGCTGCGCTACGACCCGCGCGACTCGTTTCTCCAGTACGCCATCCTGCAGTCCAAAGCCCTGCACGACGTCGAGCCGCCCGCCTTGCCCAGCGCCGCCCTCGCCGACTCCGGCCAGGTCGAGCGCGATCTCTACAGCATGTTGAGCGGGGCACTCGCGATTCAGGAGTCGCTCCAATTGCAGACGCTGCGCGGCGTCGCTCCAGCCGCCGGCGGGGATGTTCACATCAGCAACGTACCACGCATCGATCTGCGATCCCCACCCTACGAGGACCTGCTTGGGAAGCGCCTGGAGGAGGGCGCGCCGCCCCCGCAACTGCACGAGCTCGCCCGTCTCGTCCCGGCCGATCAATACCTCCTCCACGTGCGTACGCTGCCCGTCGCTACCGAGCTGCTCGACCTCACGCTCGACTGGGGCGGCAGCTTGCTGCGCCTACTGACGATTCGCGGCCAGGACACGCACGACCTGGAGGTGCTCGGACGCCAGTTGTGCATCTCGCGCGGCGAACTCGAGTCCCTTTCCGCCGCCGGCGCGATCGGCGAAGTCGCCGTTACCGGCAACGACCTGCAATTCTCCGACGGCACCGACATCACGTTACTCATCCGCGTCACGCGCCCGGCGGATTTCGACGCGGCCGCGCAGCGCTGGCTTGCCGACGCCCAAGCCGCCAACCCCGGAATGGAGGTCCGCGACTACCACCACGCGGGCTACAACATCGCCGCCCGCTTCACCGCCGATCGCGCTGTGAGCTCCTTCGCCGTGCGGGTCGGCGACGTCGCGGTTCTCTCGAATTCGCATGTCGGCCTGCGCCGCATCCTCGACGTCGCCCGCGGCCAGACTCCGAGTCTGCACGCCGCGCCCGATTACGCCTATGTCCTCTCGCTCCTGCCTCCGGCGGAAGGCCCGCATACCGGCTACGTCTACGTTTCGGACGCCTGCATCCGGAGGCTGATCAGTCCCCGGGCGAAAATCGCCGAGCGCCGTCGGCGGCAGTGCTTCAACCACCTGGTGATGTTGAACAACGCCTCCATGCTGTTCCGCATGGAGCAGGGTCGCTCGCCGCAAAACCTGTCGGAACTCGTGGCCGCGCGCTACATCGACGAGCGACCGCTGATCTGCCCGCACGGCGGCGCGTATGCCTTTGACCCCGAGGACGACGCCGCACTCTGTTCGCTGCACAACCGGCTGAAGCGGCTCACCCCGAGCTGTGAACTCGAGCTCCTCACAGTCTCCGGCGCGGAGGTCGCCGAGTACGGCCGTTTCCGTGATCGCTATCAGGAGTTCTGGAGCGGCGTCTTCGACCCGATCGCCGTTCGCATCGCCGCGCAACCCAGCGTGAAGCTCGAAGTGTGCATCCTGCCGCTCGCCAACGGCAGCCTCTACACCGACCTGCGCGCCTACCTGGCCGCCGACCCGCTTCCACCCGACGGCGCGCATACCCCGCGCCATACGCTGGCCTCGATCAGCGCCACTCCGGGCCGTCCCAACATCGCGGCGGTGCTGAAATCGCTGCCCGGAATCGCGGACGTGCTCGCCAGCGACCCGACGCTTACCGACCTCGCCTGGCTCGGCGATCGCGCCTCGCTGCACGTCTGCGACGGCGACTCGATCGTCGAAGTCGATCCCTCGCAGATCCGCCCCCTGAACCTCTTCGGCGAGATCCACGTCAGCCAGCAGGCGCCCATCGTCGCAGCGATCGCCGCCACCAACCTGCCGGTCTACTTCTGCGTCGACCTGAGCGATGAGGAGCGGGCCCGCCGCTTTCTCGACCTGCTCAGCTCGCGCATCGTGCTGCAGACCGGCGCGGTGCTCACGTTGCCGACGTCCTACGATGCTTACCGCCTGCCCGACTATCAGGGCCACGCCCGCTACGTGATTGCCTATCAGCTCTACGCGCTCAAGGTGCGGCTGCACGTTGCGATCGTCGGCAGCCGCCTCATCGCCGCCACGCGCGAGGATACCCTGCGGCAGGTCCTGGACGCTGACCAGGCGTTGACCGCTGACGGCGCACTCCTGGCGCGCCCCAACGGCGCAGGCGCACCGCCCACGGGCGCGTCGCCGACCGCCGCCCAGCCGGGCGCGGCGCCTGCCGCCCTCGCCACCGACGCCGCCCACATGCACATGGCCGTCAACCTCGCGTCGTGGGACGCGTGCAAGGAGGACTTGCGGCTGGCCTGGGCCGAGCGCGCCCGCCGGGCCTGCCACGCCAATCTCACCTCGATTTACGAACTGCTGTCGTTCTACGACGCCCCGCCGGAGCGCATCGACTCCCTCTCGCTCGCGAAGTACGGCGTCTCATACGTCTGTCCGGAGGGAGGTGACTACCGCATTACCCCCTCGGGCGAGGCCGCCGGGTGCAGCGTGCACGGCACCCGTCGCAACCCGCGACAGCCGGCAGCGCTGGGCAAAGCCACCGCGTTCATGTCGTTCTTCGACTCGCTCGACCGCATCGTGCTCTCGCTGCGCTTCAGCGACGACGCGCTGTTCGCCACGGTGGACATCCAGCGCCGTCCGGTCCCGCCGGCGGGCCAGTGAGCCTGTGTACTTTCGGCGTCCCTTACTTTTGTGAGCGGTTCGCGAGCCGCTTGGGCGGGCAGAATGCCCGCCCCAACCTAAGAACTCGCAGGCTCAATGACCGACGGCCGCGCAGCCCCCGGCTGCTCCAGCTTCAGGCTCCGCTCCCGCAGCAGCGGTCCGGAGATTTGGAGGACTCTCACCGACCGTGCGTACGGGGCGGGCGCACGGTCGGCCGATTTCGCGAGGTCCGATTGCGTTGGGGCGGGCGGCACGGTCGGCAACTCGGATCATCGCGCGGCGCCCGCCCTCACTCCTCGATCTTCAGCGCGCTCCTCGCTTCTCGCGACTGCGCCGACTACGGCCCCGGCCGCAGCTCGATCCATGGGTGCAGCGTGTGCTGGCCGAAGACGTTCTGAAAATCGACGTATACCCAGAACGGCTTTCCGGTTCGCAGCAGGGTCGCGTCGGGCGTAAAGCGCAGCTTGCCGCCGGCCAGCTCCAGCGCGGGGCGGATCGCTTTGCCATCGACCTTGACCACCACCGACTCGGCTCGAATGTTCGGCGGCGCGCCCTGTGCGCGGCCGCCCAGACCGTCGTCGAGCGCGATCACCACGCCTTTGCGGGGTGCGATGACGCCGTCGTCCGGCTCCAGCAGCCGCACGCGCGGCAAGCCGGCCTGCGCCCAGCGCGCCAGGCCGATGAACAGGCCATACGCCTCGCGGCGGTTGTAAAGCCGATCGCGCAGGCGTTCCTCCTCGTCGGGGTGCGTGAAGAACGACGACTCGACCAGTACGGCCGGGACGGTCGCATGCCGCAACACCGCGAAGCCGTCGCGCGGGTAGATCGTGTAGTCGCTGCGCAGCGCGCAGCGGGCATGCTCTTCGAGCCGCAGGGCGTCGTTGAGCCCAGTGATCAGGTAGCGGCCGGCGCTCAGGCTCGGCGGGCTGTGGTCCGCCGATTTGTGATAGAAGACCACGCTGTGATTCGCCGTCGGCGGGCCGGCGTTGTGGTGGATCGACACCAGCAGATCGGCCACGGCGCGGTTGGCGACCTCGGCGCGGCTGCGCAGATCCTCCGGATCGTCCAGGCCCTGATCCACGTCGCTGTCGCGCGTCAGGATTACTTCAGCGCCGGCGGCGAGCAGGAACTCGCGCAGGAAATTCGCGACCTCGAGATTCACCGCGGCTTCGCGCAGGCCCGTCGGGCCGCGCTTCCACGTGCCGCCACGGTCGCGGGCGCCGACGTGCCCCGGATCAAGCACGATGCGAACGCCGCGCAGGCCGCCGGCATAGGGCGGGATCGGGAAGCTGGCCGGCGGAAGCGCGGTCCAGTCAAAGGCGTCCGGGCCCGCGGTGAGCGGATTGGCGTGCGGCGAGCGGGGCGGCTCGTTCCGCGGCGGCGGCGTAATCGAGCCGAACAGGACGACTACCGCCGCGCCGACCACAGCGCCGATTGCGAACGGCGGCAGGGCGCGCACGATGCGGCGCTGCCGGCCGCCGGGCAGCGCGTCGCGCAGGCCGTGCAATTCGCTGGGCGTGTCCACTGCTGTTTCTCGCTGGCAATCCGCCGCGATGCGCTTGAGCTACTTTCAGACCCACGCGCTCCGGTTCGGGGTTCGCACGAGCCGGAGCGCTTGTGGAGTCTTGGGCTTCACTCACTTTCGTGAGCGGTTCGCGAGCCCCGTGGGCGGGCAGAGTGCCCGCCCCATCCAGAGATTCACACGCTCGAATGCCCTTGCTCCCGGCGGCACGCGTCCGCCGCGAATTGCGCGGGTCAGGCGTCGCCCGCGCCGTCCAAGTCTTCCGCCGGCGGCGCCGGGCGGCGGCGCTGGGCCTCCTCGGCTTCGGAGGCTTCGGCCGCTTCTTCGCGATTACGCTGCGCCTTGGCGGCCAGCCACTCGTCGCGGGTGATCTGCACTTCGCGGGCCTGGCTGCCCTTGTAGTCGCCGACGATTCCGGCCCGCGCCATGTCCTCGACCAGCCGGCTGGCGCGGCCATAGCCGATCGTCAGGCGGCGCTGCAGCAGGCTGACCGAGCCGCGCCCGGTTTCCAGCACGATTTCGACGGCCTGGTCGAACAGTTCGTCGCGCTCACCCTCGGTCGCCGCGGCGCTGGCGGAGCGCGTCAGCTCGGGGTGGAAGTTCGGCTCGCGCTGGGCGCGGACGTGCTTGACGACGCCGCGCAGCTCCTCGTCGGCGATGTAGGTGCCCTGCGCCCGCACCAGCTTGTGCGACCCCGGCGGCAGGAACAGCATGTCGCCCTGGCCCATCAGCACTTCGCCGCCGTTCTGGTCGAGCACGATGCGGCTGTCAAGCCGGCTGGCCACGCGGAAGGCGATGCGGCTGGGCAGGTTGCTCTTGATCAGGCCGGTGACGACGTTGGCCTGCGGGCGCTGCGTGCTGACGATCAGGTGAATGCCGACGGCGCGGCTCTTCTGCGCCAGTCGCGACAGGTAGAACTCGACTTCCTTGGCGCTGGTCATCATCAGGTCGGCCAGCTCGTCGATGACGATCACGATGTACGGCAGATAGACCGGGATCGTGGCGAGCTCCTGCTCGTCCGCGGGCTGCAGCCGCTCGCGGAGCCCGGCGATGCCGAGCTTGTTGTAGGAGCGGATGTCCTTGACGCCGACCTCGGCGAGCAGCTCGTAGCGCTCGTCCATCTTGGTGGTGGCCCAGTCGAGGATCGCCTCGGCCTTGCTGGTCTCGGTGATGATCGGGCACATCAGGTGCGGCACGTCCTTGAAGATCGAAAGCTCGACCACCTTGGGATCGACCAGGATCATGTTCACTTCGTCGGGCGTGCGCGTCAGGAGGATGGACATGATGATGCTGGCGACGCAGACGCTCTTGCCGCTGCCCGTCGTCCCCGCGATCAGCAGGTGCGGCATGGCCGTCAGGTCGTTGACCAGCGGCTGGCCGCTCGCGTCCTTGCCCAGATACAGCGGGATGGCGTAGTTCTGAGCGCGGGCCGCCGACGCCGCGATGATGTCCTTGAGCCGCACCTTCTCCTTGTCCGTGTTGGGCACCTCGATGCCGATGGTGTTCTTGCCCGGCAGCGGCGCGACCACCCGCACCGCCGGCGCTTTCAGCGCCCGCGCCAGGTCGTTCGAGAGCGAGACGATCTGGCTGACCTTGATGCCCGCGGCCAGCTTGAGCTCGAAGACGGTGATGACCGGGCCGGTTTCGATCGCGACGACGCGCACGTCGAGCTTGAACTCGTTGAGCGTCTGCTCCAGTACATACGCTTTCTCGCGACACAGCAGCTCGATCGCGGCCTTGTCGATCGGCGTGGGCTCTTCGAGGCTCGCCAGGTTCGGCAGCTCGTAGTCGCCGGTCTCGCGCTTCGGCGGCAGCGGACGCGAGCGCTCGCCGGGCTGAGCGCGGCCCATGTCGCGCACGGCCGGCCCGGGCGCGAGTCCCGGCAACATCGGCGTCTGTGGGTTGTTCGGTGCGACGGTCGCCGCTGCGGGTTTCACCACCAGCGCGGACGGCAGCAGCGAGCGGATGTCCGGCGCTTCGTCGTCCGCGCGCGGGGCCGGGGCCGCGGCCGACTTCTGCGGAACAGTCGCGGGCGGCGGCTCGGCTTCGCGGGGTGCGGCGCCGCGCGCCTTCGGCGTCGCGCCGGGCGCGCTCGTCGCCGCATCGCGGCTGGCTGCCCCGCGCTTCGCCGCGCGGCCCGCGGGGGCAGCGTCCGGCTCCGCGGCTTCTTCGCTTGCGGCGTTCCATTGGCCCCCGGCGGTCGCGAGCCGGCCGGAGACGTTCGCGACACCGCTCGCCACGGCCACCCCCGCATCCGCCAGGACCGATCCGCCGCGAACCACGACCGGCGCCGAGCGCCGCAGCGCCCACATCAGCCAGCGGCCCAGGCGGATGACGAGCTCGTCCGCGGCCAGCAGCAAGCCGACGACCAGACTGGCGGCGAGTACGATCGTCGCACCCGCCTGCCCGAGTTTGGACGCGAAGAATGCACCGGCCGTCGCCCCCAGTACGCCGCCGGCGCCGCTCATGCCGTAGCGCGGATCGGGCGGGATGAGCATGGCGCCGGCGCAGGCGAACGCGACGCACAGCAGCCCCGCGCCCGCGACGCGCAACCACAGATCGGTGAGTTGCAGCCCGCGAAGGCTCGCGGCGGCGGCCAGCGACGCCAGCGCCAGCAGCGGATACACCCCCAGCCCGAGGTAGTAAAACGCGCTATGCGCCAAGGCAGCGCCAAGCGCGCCGCACCAGTTCTGCGGCCCGCTATTGGCCGGCCACACCGTGGCGCCCGGCGGGTCGGCTGCGTCGAAGGAGAGCACGGCACACCAGGCGTACGCACAGATCACGCACACCGGCGCGGCCAGACACACGCGCAGCACATTGCGACGGAAATCGGATCGCGGCATAAGTCGGCCATCCGTAGCACGCGCAGCCCGGCATCCTCGCCGGGGCGTATCAGCGACCGGCGCAGCATATCGAATTTCCCGGCGGAGTTCGATACGCTTATCGCTCTTCCGCGGCGCTTGACGCCGACCGGCGCGGGTCGCCGGGGCTGGGCGCTACGCATCGGCGGGTCTGAAGCCCGCCGATCCGATGGGACTTGACGCGCGCAATGGCCAAACGCAATCCGGTGATCGGCTCGCTGGCGGGTCTGGGGGGCGCTACGTTCGACTGGCTGGGCGGCCTGGGGCGGTTCTGGCTCTTCGCGCTGTTCACGCTCTCCTTCGTCCCGCGCGAGTTGCTGACGCTGCGCGGCTGGGCGCGGTTGATTCCGCAGTGCGTGGCGATCGGCACGCGCTCGGTTCCGGTGGTGATGCTGACCGGCACGTTCGTCGGCATGGTGCTGGTGGTGCAGGGATACTCGCAATTCGAGGGCGCCGGCTTTGCGGACCGCCTGGGGGCGATCGTCAATATCTCCGTCGTGGCCGAGCTCGGCCCGGTGCTGGCGGGCGTGGTTCTCGCGGGGCGCGTGGGCGGGGCGCTGACGGCGGAACTGGGCACGATGAACGTCACCGAACAGTTGCTCGCGCTGCGTTCGATGGGCGCAGAGCCGGTCGGCCACCTGGCGACGCCGCGCTTCCTGAGCTGCCTGCTGCTGACGCCCGTGCTGACGTGCTACGCGAACCTGATGGGCGCGCTGGGCGGCTGGGCCGTGTTCGCGGGCGTCTATGAAGGCGACTCCGACGCCTTCTGGGCGTACACCCGCGACGTGGTCGAGTTGTGGGACGTCGGCACCGGTCTGCTGAAGTCGATCTTCTTCGGCGGCGCGATCGGGCTGATCAGTTGCTACAAGGGCTTCCACTGCCGCGGCGGCGCGGAGGGCGTGGGGCAGGCGTGTACGGAGAGTTTTGTCGCCAGCTTCATCATCATCCTCGCGATGGATTTTTTCCTGAACATCGCGATCAACAAGATGTACGAAATCCTGTTCGGATTCCGCTCGTTGATCTAGCGCGGGGCGCGAAACGATCGACGCGGAATTCAGAACGCAGAACGACGAACGCGGAATGATCAGCAACGCAACTCGAAAACGCGGCGCATACGGCCCGCCCGGCGGCGCACCGCGGCGCGGCACGGCGACGTTGCGATGAGCGACGCGCCGCCGATCATCGAGCTGCGCGGGGTGAGCAAGGCGTTCGGCCGGCAGCGCGTGCTCGACGGGATCGATCTCCGCCTGGAGCGCGGCCGCACGACCGTCATCATCGGCCGCTCGGGCACGGGCAAAAGCGTGCTGCTCAAGCACATCGTCGGCCTGCTGCGGCCCGATCGCGGCGAGGTCTACTTCGAGGGGCAGCGCACGGACAACTTGCGCGAATCGCGGATGGCGCCGATCCGCCGGCAAATCAGCTTCGTGTTTCAGCTCAACGCGCTGTTCGACTCGATGAGCGTCGGCGAAAACGTCGCGTTCCCGCTTGTCGAGAATCTGCGCGGCCGCGTCGACCGCCGCCGCGTCGCGGAAGTCGTCGCCAATCGCCTGGCGCTGGTGGGTCTGACCGGCTTCGAAGCCAAGCGGCCCGCGGAACTCTCCGGCGGCGAGAAGAAGCGCGTCGCGCTGGCGCGGGCCATCGCCATGGAGCCGCCGCCGAAGGTCATTCTGTATGACGAGCCGACGGCGGGCCTCGACCCGCAGCGCAGCGACGCGATTAACAAGCTGATTCGCACGCTGCAGCGCGAGGTCAACGTCACCGGCGTCGTCGTGACGCACGACATGCGCAGCGCGGCGGAGGTTGGCGACCGGGTGCTGATGCTCTGGAACGGCCGGTTCATTGCGGACGGCGCGCCCACGGACGTATTGAAGTCGAGCGAGGAGCACGTTCGGCGCTTCGTGGAGGGGCGGGCCGAGTCCGAAGATCTCGCGGCGCTAACGGTCGAGGCCCCATAAAAGACGGCGCAAGTTGGCCACCGGTTGGGGGTTTGGGCAAGCGTCCCACAAAATGAACGGCTGCGCGACTTTCCGCGAAAGGTTTATGGGGAAAAGGTCGATATCTAGCCTGAACGAGGGCACGGCGTAAGCCACTCCGCGAAGGGAACGCGGAGCCGCGCTTCACGCGAGAGAAAACCCAAGCGGCCACGGAAGGCGTTGAGCGCGGCATTTGCGCCGCGTGACGGACAGCGATTGTCCGCGAGGAGCGAGTGCGTCGCCATGTTGCACGTCGACACCCAGTCCACGCCGGTCTTGTCTCGGGGAACGCTGGCACGCGATTCGGCCGGTGCGCTGCTCAGGCCGCGGCTGGCGCAGTCTGACGCGCGGGCGGCGGACGCACTTGAACTTTCCGACGCCGCCGAGCGGGCCGCCCGCGACGTGCCGCCAGTCCGCAGCGAACTGATCGAACGCATCCAGTCCGAGATCGAAGCGGGCCGCTACCTGACGCCGGAGAAGCTCGACATCGCAGCGGAGAACCTGCTGGCGGAGCTGCACCAAGAGTAGCTCGCGCCGGACGACCGGGTCTCAAGGCAGTCTAGAACATTCCAGCGAGGCGCGCCGTCGATCCAGAGGCGCGCTTCGGTTTCTTATCGCGTCCCGCCAGTGAGGTTTCACTACGCCGCGGGGCGTGTGATCGATCTCCAGCCACCCCACCCCTGCCTTTCGCAGGTGCAGCACGTTCGCCGCCGCGGCGGTTGCCACTCCGATCCGCACACGGTTCCGGACATATTCGCGAAGATTACTCTGGAATTCTGCGCGGCAGTCGCTATACATGCAACATTGCGTGCCCGCGGCGGTGGTCGCGCGGCATTCGGCACGTCGTTTGTGCGAATCTCGCCGCCATTGGCGGCAAGTCGTTTGTGGTCTCACTCGCATCGAGAACCAGTGCAAGGAGGACGAGGGTGCTCTACGTTCGCCGAAGTCAGTTGCTGCGCGTGGCGCAGCAGTGCGCCGTCGTGGCGTGGGTGTGCGGCTCGTTTTCGTCGGCAGCGTCGGCCCAGGGATTGCCGGCCGATTTCTCGATCGTGCCGATTCTCCAGGGCGGCCTGACGAACCCGATCACCATGAGCTTCCCGACCGCCGAGCGCTTGCCGACGGACAAGCGGCTCTACCTGCTGGTCGGCGAGAAGACCGGGCGGGTCGTCTACCAGGAGTTCGCAGGGCAATCGCCGGTGACAGTGCTGCAGCTCGACAACAACACCATCGGCGGATCGACCGGCGAGATGGGCCTGCTGGGCATGACGTACGATCCGAACTTCGACATCTACAACGCTGCGGGCAAGGACAACTACGTCTACGTCTTCGTCAGCGAGCGAGCGCCGGCGGGAGTGACGTGCGATATCCAGGGCAACGGGTGCACGTCGTGTTTCCGCGCGAATGTCAGCCGCTACCGGTTCGATCTGAATCCGCCGCTGATGCACTCGCCGGAGATCGTGTGGACCGGCCAGTGGTGGCCGGCGTGCGTGTCGCAGGCGTATCACTGGTCCGGCGACATTCAGTTCGTCGGCGAGAACGACCTGTTCATCGCCAGCGGCGATCACTTCTTCCCCGCCGAGGCACAGAACCCGGCGAGCGAGTTGGGCAAGATGCTGCGGATTACGCGGGCGAACTTCGGGATCGGCCCGGCGGAAGTCTGGTCGAGCGGGTTGCGGAATCCGTTCCGCTTCGGCGTCGATACCGAGCCGCCGGGTGGGTTGTACATCGGAAACGTCGGGTCGAACGGTGAATGCAATCCGGTGTACGAAGAGCTCAATGTCGCCAGCGCCGCGACCAGCGGCGTGAACTTCGGATGGCCGTGTCAGGAAGGGCCGGCCAGCGGCTGCCCGTGCCCGGTGTACTCGGGGCTGTCGGTGTGCCAGAGCACACCCTGCGCTAGCTTCACGCCGGGCTGGTGGTCGTTCGATCACACGGTCGGCAACGCGATCATCGGCGGGCCGGTGTATCGCGGAAGCCGCTACCCGCCAAAGTACTTTGGAAACGCGTTTGTAAGCGAGGTGTATCGCGGATTCATCCATCGCATTCCAGTCTCTTCAACCCCCGCCGATCCCGAGGACTTCGTGCCGACCGGCTTTGTCAGCAGCGTGGTTGATTTGAAGATCGGCCCGGACGAGAGCTTGTACGTGCTGCGATACGGGACGGCCACGTCCGCCGGCGTCTATCGGATCGGCTATCGCGAACCGACCGTGGCGATCAGCTACATCTACCTGGAGCAAACGGGAGATCCAGACGACCTGACGCACGTGCTCTTCCGCAGCCGAGTCACCTACAATACGGCGGATTTTCCCAATGCGACGTTCAGCTACGTGTGGGACTTCGGCGACGGGACCGGCTCGTCGGCCAAAGCGCCCTTCCATGTCTTTCCCGAGCGAACCGAGTATCTGGTGCGGCTGACGGTCACAATTCACTCGCCGGGGCAGCCCGATTGGCAAGTGAGTGCTGCAGCCGTCGAGGTCGCCACGGGTTTGCGTCCGACCGTGAATGTCACGGCGCCATCGGCCGGCGAATCCTACTTCGCAAATTGCCCGGTGGCATACGCAGCGACCGGCACTGACGCCCTGGGCAATCCGGTGACGGAGTTTCACTGGCTGGTCGAATGGGTTCACGACGAGCACACGCACCTGATTACGGATCTGCCCGAGGGATCCAGCGGCGTCTATCTGCCTCCGGGCGCAGTGCTGCTGGGACACGAACATCCGCTGCCGCTCCGGTTTGTAGTGGATGGCGTCGACAGCCGCGGCATCAGCAGCACCGCGATCAGCCCGAACGTTGATCCCGCGGAGATCGAAGAGCATCCGGCGGTGCTGGTGAACGCCCGCGCCGTGGAAGCCCCGATGACCTACTCGGTCAACGGCGGGCCGGCGCAGAGCCTGCAAACTCCGATGACGGTGAATCTGGGCGCGGGCGACCTGCTCAGCGTCACCGCGCCGGAGACCGTTACGAGTCGGGGTGCTGTCTATCACTTCCGCTGTTGGGTGGACGATGCCGCCGCGCCGCGGGTTCGCACCGGGAACCCGACCGGCGCTCGAAACTGGACGGCCCACTACGCGTTGACGCCTGGTACGACCTGCCTGGTCGCCGACTCGAATGCGGATGGATGCGTGGACCTGGGTGACCTCTCGGTGGTGCTCTCGACGTTCGGTTCGAGCTGCTGCCTGAACGGGGCGACGACCCTGTACAACCCCGACGTGGACATGACCGGAGACTGCAAGATCGACTTGTCGGAGCTCTCGCTGGTGCTTGGCACGTACGGCAACTGCGAATAGTCGTTGCGGGTGCTTGCATTCCACCGCGACCGCCGCGGCGCTGTTGACCGCGGCGGTCGCGTCGCGCGCCCGGCCGCACAGATCGCGGCGGCAAGTGCGCGACTATGATCTCCAGTGCGAGTCAGCTCCCAGGGGAGCGGAGGGCGCGATGGGCGCAACACTCTTCCGAGTCATCCTGCCTGTCTCAGACATCGCGCAGGCCGCAAAGTTCTACGAGGCGGTGCTCGCTGCGGCGGGGCGGCGTGTGTCCGCCGGGCGGCATTACTTCGATTGCGGCGGCACGATCCTGGCGCTGTTCGACCCCGCCGCCGACGGCGACGGCCATGAGCCGATTCCGCTGCCGGAACCGATCTACCTGGCCGTCGACGACCTCAGCGCGACCCGAGCGCGCTGTGCGGCGGCCGGCGCCGCGTTCGCCGCGGGCGAAGTGCATGGCGACCCGGCGGGTGAGATTGCGACGCGTCCGTGGGGCGAGCGGTCTTTCTACGCCGCCGACCCGTTCGGGAATCCGCTGTGCTTCGTCCAGCGCGGCACCGAGTTCACCGGACAGTCGCCGTAGACCCGCGCGCTCCGGAAGCTGGCGCCGCCGCCGGAGCGTCGCTGCGTCCGACCGGATCGACGGGAGTGCGGCTTGCTTTGGGTCGCGGCGCATTGGGTGGAGCGGGCATCCTGTCCGCGCCGCTGCCCGGCAACCCAAACCCGCGGGCAGGATGCCCGCCCCACCCGGCGAGATGCACCCGCGCGACAGCTACGCCCACACGCGCAGGTGCGAAATCGCCGCGCCGCCGGTACGCTGATCGCGTCTTTTCAGGAGGATCGCATGACGAAGAGCGCGCTCGGGTTCGTCGGTGTTGTCACGTTGGCGCTGGCCTGCGACCTGGCTGGGGCCCAGACGGCCGCGCCTCCCGCTGCGCCGCCGAAAACCGCCGCGCCGCCCGCGCCCGCGGCGATCGCGAGCACGCAGCCGGCGTCCGCCCCGGCGATGAGCGCGGCCCAGCTCATCGAGATCGCCGACGAAATGCAGGCGGAGGCCGAGCGGCTGCGGGGCTGGAAGTTCAAGCACCCGGTGAAGAAGGACGTGAACGACGAAGCGCAGCTCCGCAAATTCATCGAGAAGCGCATCTTCGAAGAAGAGTACGGCGGCGGCCTGCTTCAGAAGAAGGAGGCGATGCTGCGGGCGGTCGCGCTGATTCCGGCGACGTGCGACCTGCGCAAGACGTTCCTCGACGTGCTGCTGAATCAGGTGGGCGGCTTCTACGATCCGGAGACGAAGGCGTTCTACATGCTCAATCGCGGCGGGGTGGACTACGGGCCGCTGATTACGCGCATCCTGGTCATTCACGAACTGACGCACGCGCTGGACGATCAGTACTTCGACCTCGACAAGCTGATCAAGTCGCAGCCGCTGACCGAGGACTGGTCGTTCACCGTCGGGGCCGTGGTCGAAGGCTCGGCGACCGCGCTGATGACGCGCTTCGCGGCGGATGCGATGGGTTCGGGCGAGTACGACGCCGCCGCACTGCAGGGCGTGCTGGAAAAGGAAATGGCCCGCAGCGAGGCGTTCTTCAAGGCGCCGCCGTACTTCTCGACGCTGATGGCGAACTACCTGGTGGGCATGCTGTTCGTGATGAAGGGCGAGCTGATGCTGCTGGCCGACGAGAACAGCGAGCGGCAGGTGGGCGCGAACATGAAGGCGATCGTGGCCCGCATGCCCGAGTCCGGCGAGCAGATTCTGCACGCGGACAAATACTGGGACGCGGCGACGCGCGACGCGCCGGTGCGCGTCGACGACGCGGCGATCGAAGCGCTGCTGAAACAGGCCTGGCCCGATGCGCAGGTTACGCATCAGGACACGCTGGGCGAACTGCTGTGCGCGCTGCTCACCTCCGAGGCCGACCGGCGGCTCGACGTGAACGCCGCTTTCCTGCCGGACTACTGGACGAACGACGCGGCGACCGGCTGGGGCGGCGACCGCTTCTACCTGTGGCCGGATCGGCCCGGCGCACCGCGCGAGGGCAACCTGCCCAACGACGGCCGCGAGCCGCGCGGCGCGCGGGGCGTGTGGGTCACGCTCTGGGACAGCGAGGAGGACCGCGACGAGTTCGTCCGCGGCTATGAGCGCCATCGCAAGCTGGCGAACCGCGCGACGCTGAAAGTCGGAACGCACGCCGCGGTGTTCCTGTTCAACGTCGAGGACGAAGCCCGCGCGGTGCTGGAGCGTTCGCTGACGCCGGCGACGCTCAAGGCGACCCGGGACGGCAAGCCCTGGAAGGCGGAGTAAGGCGCAGCGCGATCGAGACAACAGACCGTCGCCATCCGGAGCGCACATGAGCTATATCGCGGCAAAATCTCCCGCGGAACTGGGCTTTCAGCGAATTTTGTACGAGAAGCACAGCCGGCAGCGCGGCCGCGCCACGGTCACGATCAACCGGCCGGAGGTCTACAACGCCTTCGACTTTCAGACGCTGAGCGAAATGGCCGCGGCGTTTCTGGACGCTTCGCACGACGACAGCGTGGCGGTGCTTGTGCTGACCGGCGCGGGAGACAAGGCGTTCTGCACCGGCGCGGACCTGAAGGAGCAGCAGGAGCACTGCGTCGACCACCCGCAGACCTACTGGAAGTGGATGGGCGCGTTTATCGACGCCCACGACCGCCTGCGAAACATCGGCAAACCGACGGTCGCGCGGCTCAACGGCATGACCGTCGGCGGCGGCAACGAATTCAACATGGCCTGCGACCTGGCCGTCGCGGCCGACGACATCTACATCCGCCAGGTGGGAACGGCGCGCGGCAGCGTGCCCGCTGGCGGCGCGACCCAGTGGCTGCCGCTGATCGTCGGCGATCGCCGGGCGCGCGAGATTCTGTTCCTGTGCGAGGAGATCCCGGCGGCGAAGGCGCTGGAATGGGGTCTGGTGAATCGCGTCGTGCCGCGGGCGCAGCTCGACGAAGAAGTCGACGCGATGTGCCGGACGCTGATCGACAAGCTGCCCGGCTGCATCCGCTACACCAAACAGCAGCTCAACTTCTGGCGCGATCTGTCGTGGTCGATGACGATCGGCCACGCCCGCGATTGGCTGGCGATCAACAACCTGACGCACGAAACGCGCGAGGGCATCGCGGCGTTCAACGCCAAGCGGCCGGTGGACTACGCGGGAATTCGCGAGAAGCTGAAGTAGCGCCGCTCACTCGTCGATCGGGCCGCCCAGCTTCTGATGCACGAAGGGACTGTTGCGGACGATCAGCATGCCGCGGTATATGCGGATCGTCCCGTTGCCGCCGTTCACGTCCCAGGACTCCGGCTCGACGGTGGCCGTAATCACGTCGGCCAGCTCCTGCATGCGCTCGTCGAAGCTGTTGCGGCCTGCGTCTTCGCTGTCCTCATCGACGCCGCGGGGATTGTCGGCGCGAATCCGCACGCCGCTGTTCACTTCCTGCGGGCGGAGATTGGCCGCAGCCGCACCGGGCGCGACGCCGAAACCGGTGATGGTCGGAATCTGATGCGTGCGGCCGATCCCGATCTCGGGCGTGGCGATCTCGGTGGCGACGATGTCGGTCACGTTGTACACGCGGACGATCATCTCCTGGCTGAGGTCCTGCTCGGTCGAGATCAGGATCATGTCGCGGCTGATGCGATAGGCCAGGCGCGTGTCCGGCGGCGAGACCTGGTTGAGAATCATCCAGAGAACCTGCCTGAGCCGCAGGTTGCGGGCGCGGATCGACACCTCGGCATCGTCGCTGACGCCCGCGATCTCCAGTTGATCCCATCGGATGACGACGTTGGCGCCGGTTGCGGCGGCGATCCACTCCAGCGCTTCGCGCAGCGTGGAGTCCTGCAGGTTTACGTCGGCGAAGCGCGCCTGGAGCATTGCGGCGGGGTTCATGCGCGGAGCAGGAGCGCTGCGCCGCGCGGTCCCGGCCGCCCGATCGCGCCCGACCCCGCCGGGGGCCGCGGGCTGCGCGGATGCGAGCGGACCGAAAGCGGCGACGAAAACCAGCAGCACCGCGATGCGCATGTTGATCTCCCGTTGCAACGCGCACAGCGCTCGCCGGGCTGGCGCGATCCCTCCCAAGCACGAAGCATAACACCGTGCCGCCGATTGTCGAGAGAATTCAGCGCCGCGGCACGGCGGCGGGTGGCCCCGGCTCCCTGAATGGGTGAAGCGGGCATTCTGCCCGCTCCGCCAGAGGTGCTCGACGCGGGCGGGCAGGATGCCCACCCCACCCAGACGCGGGCGGGCAGGATGCCCACGCCACCTTGGGAAACTCGGGCAGCATGCCCACGCCACCCCGACGCGGGCCGGCAGGATGCCCACGCCACCCCGAGAAACGCGGGTGTTACGCCGCCGAACGGTTGCGGCGGTTTTCGCGTAAGCACGATACCTCTATGATGGCGACGATTTCCGCTCTGCCGTATGGAGCGGACGCGCCTGACCCGACGAAGCTCCCGGACCAGTCATTATCAGACCGGCCCAACTAAATCACTCGCAAAATCCAAGCGCAGCCGCGGTGCGCGCTGTGCGACGCCGGCGGTGCGTCGTGGCGGTGGCGATCGTGGCCGTCGCGCTCGCCGGCGGGGGCTGTGAACGCAAGCCCGTGCCGCCGCAGGTCGGCGTGCTGGCCGAAGGCGCGGCGCGGCCGAATGTCATCCTGATCGTGATCGACACGCTGAGAGCGGACCGCCTGGGGACATATGGCGGCGCCGCAGGTCTGTCGCCGAATCTCGACGCCTTCGCCGCGGAGGGTGTGACGTTCGACTGGGCGATCGCGCCGTCGTCGTGGACCATGCCTTCGATGGCGTCGATTTTCACCGGCCTGTATCCGACCGTTCACAAGGCGACGCGCTTTCAGAAGCCGACGGAGCTGAAAGACCCCAATTTCAAGCTGCGCGGGCTGCCGCGGGCGCTGACCACGCTGGCGGAGGCGTTCGAGGCGGGCGGTTACCAGACCGCGGGCGTGACCGCCAACCCGTTCATGCTGCGCGAATACGGCTATGGGCAGGGTTTTGTTTACTACGACGCCGAGGAAGTCGGCAACACGGCGGATGGCCGCGGCGTCACGGCGTCGGCGATGAAGTGGCTGAGCGGCCGCGAGGCCGACCGGCCGTTCTTTCTATACGTTCACTACATGGACACGCACGGCCCGTACGACGCGCCGGCGGAGTATCTGGAGCCGCTGCTGGCCGCGGTCGAGGCGAATCCGAAGCGCACGCGGCTCGAGGAGTTCGAGTACGACAGCCTCGACTATCTCGACACGCCGCCGCCGGCGCCGATCGAGCCGTTGCGGCACGCGCGGCTGCGCATGTATCGCGAGTACTGGGAAGCCCGCTACAACGCCGGCGTCCGTCAGATGGACGACTACTTCGGGCAGCTCGTCGCGCAGCTGCGCGCGGCCGGCGTCTGGGACGATGCCTATGTCATTCTGACTTCCGACCACGGCGAGGCGCTGTGCGAGCACGGCTGGTGGGATCACGGCTACAGCGTCCGCACGCCGGAGGTGCGCGTGCCGCTGGTGCTGCGCTGGCCCGGCGTGCTGCCGCCGCGGCGCATTCCGCACGTAACCAGCCTGGTGCACCTGATGCCGACGCTGATTCATCAATTGCGGCTGCCGGGTGTGGCGGGCATGCAGGGTGCGTCGGTCGCGGCGCTGCTCGGCGGCTCTCCGCCGGCGCGGCCGAGCGAGGCGTTTGTGGAGTACATTCGCGTGGGCGGGCAGCAGAAGGGGCTGTACCGCGGCGACTGGAAGCTGATGTACTTCACCGTCGGGCCGACGCCGCACGAGCTGTTCGACATGCGCAGCGACGCATCGGAGCTGCAGGACGTGGCCGCGGCCAACCCGAAGATCGCCGAGGAACTGCACGCCGCCGTGGCGGAGTGGGCGAAGCAGAACGAGACCCGCGCTCGTGAGGTTGAAGAAGAACTCGTGAACGTGATCAATGCCGGCCGGCTCGGCTCGGTCGGCTACACCGGCGGAGATGGCCGCAGCGGAACGACCCAACCGGCGAGCGCGCCCGGCGGCGCCGCGGCCAGCGCCCCCGCAGCGAAAGATCCATGAGCACGCGCGCCGAACTCGAGCGATCGCCGCAGCGCCCGCATCGTCGCCGCGATCTGCTGCGCGGCGCGAGTATCGCCGCGCTGCTGATCCTCGCGGCCGGCTTGCGCGGCGCGGACGCGGGCGCGGGCGATGCGACCTGGGCCTACATCGGTCCCGGCGCGGGCATCGCGGTCGCCGGCTCGCTGCTGACGTTGCTGCTGGCGCTGCTGTCGGCGCTGCTGGCGTTGCTGACGTGGCCGCTGCGGGCGCTCTGGCGGCTTTTGCGCGGGCGGCGCGCGTTTCGCAAGGCGCGCGTCAAGCGCGTCATCGTCGTCGGGCTGGATGGCCTGGAGCCGACGCTCACCGAGCGTTTTCTGGCGGAAGGGCGGCTCCCGAATCTCGCGAAGCTGCGCGAGAGCGGCAGCTATCTGCGGCTGGGCACGACCTGGCCGCCGCTGTCGCCGGTGGCGTGGTCGTCATTCAGCACGGGGACCAACCCCGGCAAGCACAACATCTTTGATTTCATCGCCCGCAACCCGGCCGACTATCGCCCGACGATCTCCTCGGTGCGCATCCGCGAGCCGAAGCGCAAGCTCAAGCTGGGCCGCTACCTGATTCCGATCTCCGCGCCGCGGATCAACGCGCTGCGGCGCAGCAAGCCGTTCTGGAGCGTGCTGGGCGAGGCGGGCATCTTCAGTGCGGTGCTGCGCGTGCCGATCACCTTCCCGCCCGACAAGTTCCGCGGCGTGCAACTGGCCGCGATGTGCGTGCCCGACCTGCGCGGGACGCAGGGCACGTTCAGCCACTATGTCGAATCCGGACCGGAGGGCAGCACCAGCGACGGCGACGTGGGCGGCGATCGCATTCGGGTGCAGCGCCGCGGCGAGGTTGTCGAGTCCTACCTGCGCGGCCCCGTGAATTCGCTGCGGAGCGACCGGCCGGAGCTGCGCATGCCGCTGCGCGTGCGGCGCGGCCGCGACGGGCGGTTTACGCTGGAGATCGACGGGCAGCGCGTCGCGCTGACAGCCGGTGCGTTCTCGCCGTGGGTGCGGGTGCGCTTTCCCGCCGCGCCGGGCGTGAGCATCCGCGGCGTCTGCCGCTTCATGCTGCGGCAGTTCGATCCGCCGTTTCAGATGTACTGCACGCCGCTGCAGATCGACCCGGACAAGCCGGTGATGCCGATCTCGCACCCCAGCTATTACTCCAGCTATCTGGCGCGGTCGCAGGGGCCGTTCGCGACGCTGGGGCTGGCGGAGGACACCTGGTCGCTGTCGGAGCACGTGCTGGACGAGGCGGCGTTTCTGACGCAGGCGTATGACATCCACGCGGAGCGCGAGACGATGTTCTTCGACGCGCTCCGCCGCGTGCGGCAGGGGCTGGTGGCCTGCGTGTTCGACGCGCCGGATCGCATTCAACACATGTTCTGGCGCTTCATCGATCCGCAGCACCCGGCGGCGGCCGACGCGGAGCGCGCAGCGCACGAGCCGCGCATTCGCGAGATGTACGAGCGCATGGACGCGCTGGTCGGTCGCGTGGTGCAGGAGGCCGGCGCGGGGTCGGCGGTGTTCGTGATGTCCGACCACGGCTTCAAGTCGTTTCGCCGCGGCGTCGATCTGAACGCCTGGTTGCGCGACAACGGCTATCTCAAGCTGAAAGACGGGGCGACGACGGCGACGCGTCCGTACCTGGCGGACATCGACTGGCACGCGACGCGGGCGTACGCCATCGGGCTGGCCGGCATTTTCGTGAATCAGAAGGGCCGCGAAGCGCACGGCGTCGTCGCCGCGGGCGATGAGACCCGCGCACTCGTAACCGAGATCACCGCGAAGCTGACCGGGCTGCGCGACGCGCAGAGCGGTCAGGAGGCGATCCACGAAGCCGTCCCGCGCGGCCGCGTGTACAAGGGGCCGTACATCGGCGAGGCGCCGGACATCATCGTGGGCTACAACGAGGGCTACCGTGTCTCGTGGGACGCGGCCATCGGCAAGTGCGCCGCCGCCGTGTTCAGCGACAACCTCAAGGCGTGGAGCGGCGATCATTGCATTCACCCGGCACTCGTCCCCGGCGTGTTGTTCAGCAACCGCCGATTGGCGCCGCAGGAGGCCAACATCATTGATCTTGCGCCGACGATTCTGGGCCTGTTCGGATTGAAGAAGCCCGAGTACATGGACGGGCGCGAACTCGACGAGGCGCCGCAAGCGGCGGCGGCGGCGGTGGCATGAGGTGCGATGGCGGGCGGTGGCGCGGGTGGCGGCGGCGATTGTGAGCATGGTGGATTCACGAAAATTCATGAGCGGGTCGCACGGGCCGGAGGCCCATGCTCCCCGCAAATGCGCCCCCCGCAAATGTGCCCCCCGCGATTGCGCTGCCCGAGATCGCGCTGGCCTGGATCGCGCTGCCCGTTGCCGCGCGCCGGCCGCGTGGCTGTTTGCGGTGCTCGCGGCGGTCGGCGGCTGCGGGGGCAGCGACCCGGCGGCGCCGCGGCTGCTGATCCTCGGCATGGACGGGCTGGACCCGGTGCTGCTGCAGGGGCTGATGGACGCCGGGCGGCTGCCGAATTTCTCGAAGCTCGCCGCGCAGGGCTGCTTCTCGCCGCTGGGCACGAGCATGCCGCCGCAAAGCCCGGTGGCGTGGGCCAATTTCATCAGCGGGGCGACGCCGGGTACGCATCAGATTTACGACTTCATTCATCGGCGCGTCGCGCCGCGCGATCCGATGGCGGTGGTCGAGCCTTACCTTTCGACGGCGGACGTCGAGCCCGCCATGTCTGCGTGGTGGACGCTTGGCGCGACGGAATTGAAATGGGGCGACAGGTTCCGCATCCCGCTCGTGGCCGAGCGGGTCGAGTCCTACCGCCGGGGGCCGGCGTTCTGGGATGCGCTGCTGGCCGCGGGGATCGACACGACGATCTATCGCGTGCCGGCGAACTACCCGCCGCCGGTGGTGAAGCGCGGCTGGTTCGGCCGCACGCGGTTTCAGTGTCTGTGCGGGATGGGGACGCCCGACCTGCTCGGCGGGTATGGCGAGTGCACGTTTTTCTCGACGGCGGAGACGAAGAACAAGGACTACTTCCCCGGCGGCCGGGCGGTGCGGCTGACGGTGCGGATGCACGAGGCGGTCGCGACGCTGGAGGGTCCGGCGAACTACCTTTCGCGGCCGGTGCTGGACGCCAACGGCCAGCCGCGGCCGCTGCCGATCCTGAGGTGCGAACTGCACGTCACGCGCGATCCCGAGGCGCCGCTGATCAAGCTCACGATCGGCGAGCGCTACGTGCTGCTGCAGCAGGGCGAGTGGAGCGACTGGCTGCCGATCGAGTTTCAGACCGGCGTGCCGTGGTCGGCGGCGCTGAGCGCCGCCAGCGTGCCGACTTCGCTGCCGGCGATGATCCGCGTGTATGTCAAGAGCGTGCACCCGGAGCTGGAGTTCTACTGCACGCCGATGAACATCGACCCGCGCAATCCGGCGAACGCGATCAGCACGCCGCCGGCGTTCGCGGCCGAGCTGGCGGCGGCGTGCGGACCGTACTACACGACCGGCATTCCGGAAGATACGAAGGCGCTGCGCGCCGCGGGCCGCACGGTGCTGACCGAGGACGAGTTTCTGCAGCAGGTTCGGGGGCTGGTCGAGGAGCGCGTGCGGCAGTATCGCCACGCGCTGGAGAACTTCGATCGCGGCGTGCTGTTCTTCTATTTCGGGCACACGGACCAGCTCGCGCACATTTTCTGGCGCGACCGCGACCCCGGCCATCCCGGCCGCAAGCCGGAGCAGGGCGACCGCTACGCGAACGTGATCGACGATACGTATGTCGAGATGGACGGACTGCTGGGCGAGGCGCTCGCGACGCTGCGGCCGCAGGACACGATCATCGTGATGTCCGATCACGGCTTCGCCAGTTTCCGCCGCGGCGTGAATCTCAACCGCTGGCTGGCGGAAAACGGGTACATTCAGATCAAGGCGTCGTCCGATCCGGAGAGCGAGCTGGGCATCGCGGATTTCGACTGGAGCCGCACCCGCGCGTATGCGCTGGGGATCAACTCGCTGTATCTGAACGTGAAGGGCCGCGAGAAGCGCGGAATCGTCGCGGCGGAGGAGCGCGCCGCACTGTTGACGGAGATCGAGGCGAAGCTGTTGGCGCTGCGCGATGCGAACGGCGAAGCGGTGGTGGATCGCGTGTACTTGACCGAAACGTATTATCCCGGCGCCGACCCGCAGATCGCCCCCGACATGCTCGTGGGTTACGCCCGCAACTATCGCGGAAGCTGGGGCACGACGCTCGGCGGCATGCCGCGGGAGCTGCTCGAGGACAACACGGACCGCTGGAGCGGCGACCATTGCATCGCCCAGCACCTGGTGCCGGGCGTGCTGCTCAGCAATCGCAGGCTGGCCGGCGCCGAACCGACGCTGATTGACCTGGCTCCGACGATTCTGGCGCTGTACGGCGTCGCGCCGCCGCCGGAGATGAAGGGCCGCATCGTGCTGGACGTTTCCCGCGGCGGAAGCGGACCCTGAGCGAGTGTGACAGGAGCGCAGCGTGTTCTCGCCCAAGATCAAGATCGAGAAGGGGCTGTACGACCGCGTGGCGGAGATGGCTCGCAAGGCGGGCTACGCCTCGGTCGATGAGTTCGTCACGCACGTGCTGGAGCGCGAGGTCAAGCACCTTGAAGGCGCCGAGACCGACGAGCAGGTCGAGGAGCGGCTGCGCGGCCTGGGGTATATCGAGTAGATGGACGCGCTGAACGCCCTTGTTACCGCCTGTGCCGACGGCGTGCTGTTCCTGCTGTCGCCGCTTTCGCCGCTGGTCGCGCTGGTGGTCCTGTCGGCCGTGACCGGCGTGCTGATGACCATCGGGTTCCGCTATACGTCGAACCAGGCTGCGCTGCGGCGCGTGGCCGACATGACGCGGGCGAACCTGCTGGCGGTGCGGCTGTTCCGCGACGACCTGGGCGTGACGCTGCGCGCTCAGGGTGCGTTGCTGGCGGCCACCGGGCTGCGGCTCTGGCATTCGCTGCGGCCGATGGCGGCGATGATTCTGCCGTTTTTCTTCGTGCTCACACAGCTCGCGCAGTTCTACGAGTTTCGCCCCGCCCGGCCGGACGAGGCGATCCATGTCTCGATCGAGCTGACGCCGGTCGCGTTCGAGGCCTGGGCCGCGGGCGCGAAGCTCGAAGTTCCCGATGGGGTGCGCGTCACCGCCGGGCCGCTGCGGCAGGCGAGTCGGCTGCGGATGGACTGGCGGCTGTCCGCGGAGCGGCCGCTGTCGGGCGCGCTGCGCTGGCGCTGCGGCGACGCCACGGTCGAGAAGCGGTTGGTGGTTGCGGCGGAAGGGCCGCTGCCGCGCGTCAACCCGGTCCGGCCGGGGACGAACCTGTGGGAGCGGCTGCTGTATCCCGCCGAAGCGGCATTGCCCGACGGGGGCGCGGTGAAGCGGATCGCGATTCAGGTCGAACCGCGCAGCACGCCGGTGTTCGGCTGGGGCGTGCCGTGGTGGGCCACCTATCTGGTGCTCTCGATCGTCTTCGCGCTGCTGGCGCGGCCGTTTCTGGGGGTGCAGTTTTGACGCGCGGCGGCGGCCCTCTGGTCCGCCGCGGCAATCGCGGCTCGGGCGCGGTGTTCGACAGTACCGAGGTATATCGCTACCGCCTGTGGCGCGTGTGGCGGCCGGCGGGCCCGCGGCTGGCGTTCATCCTGCTGAATCCGAGCACGGCGGACGAGACGCGCGACGATCCGACCATCCTCCGCTGCATCCGATACGCGCAGCGCTGGGGCTATGGCGGGGTCGAGATACTCAATCTGTTCGCACTGCGTTCGACCGACCCGGCGGCGCTGCGCGGCAGCGCCGCCCCGATCGGCCCCGGCAACGATCGCGCGATTCGCGCCGTCACGCGCCGTGTCGATCGCGTTGTCGCGGCGTGGGGCAATCACGGCGTGCTGCTGAACCGCGCGGCGACGGTGCTCGCGGCGCTGCGCCGCCGCGGCGTGCGCCCGCTGTGCCTGGCTGTGACGGCGCAGGGGCAGCCGCGGCACCCGCTGTACTCTGGTGCGGACATGAGGCCTCGCGCCTATCCGACGCCTCGATAAGCACGGCGGCGGAGCGAACCGCGTGCCCGCGCCGCCGCCGGTTTGCTTACCACTCCTGATCGAGCGCCGCTACGGATTCAGTTCCTGCGTCGGCACCACTCGGTAGCGCGGCTCGCCCGCCGCCTGATTCAGACCCGCAACCACGTTGTCAATCACCGTGTGGTCGATGTCGGCCCGGCGGCCCGTGTGCGTGTCTTCCATCGGCCAGTCGCCGCGGAGCAGGTGGCCCCAGCCCGTGCTGATGTTGTTGAACGTCCGCGAACGGTCCTCGTGCACCTCGCGGTAGATGCGGTTGATCTCCCGCATGCTCTCGGCGGCCTTCTGCAGCCGCTCGCGGATGACGTGGTCCGACACGCGCCAGCCGCACCAGATCGAGATCAGCGTCTTGATGTTCCGATCAAAGTGCTCGACCGGGCTGTACACCGACGAGTGGTAGTAGAACCACGTCAACTGGTCGATCGGCGCGGTGTAGACCGTCGAGAGCGCCCGGTAGCGCCGCGGCGCTGCGCCCGGATGGATCACGTCGCCCTCCCACAGCACCAGCGCCGCCTGCCCCGGCCCCATCATCGCGGCGGCCCACTGCAACGGCTGCGCTTCGAGCACGCGGACGTTGCGAATCTGCGTCTGCGGCTGCAGCGCGCCCTGCATCGCCATCGCCACCGACCAGTCGCTGAGCGTCTCGTTCATCACGGCTACCGCGCGGACGGGGTCGCAGAACGACGCCAGCAGGCAACCCTGCCCGCCGTTGAAGAGCGTCGGCGCGGCTTCCGCGTGGAACACCGGGATCGCGATGCCCAGGCTGACGAAACTGCCGTCCGGTCCGGATGCGTCCACCGCGCCCTTCGCGGCGCTGCTGATGCGCCAGGAGGCCGGCAGCATCATCGTCCCCGAACCATCGGGCAGCATTTGCTGTTGCAGCGGTTCGCTGGCGGCGGCGATGCCGGTGCGGCCGAAATGCTGCTCGGCGGTGCGGAGCAGTTCGGCGCTGCTCTGTGGGAAGCGCTCGGCGCCGTCCCAGATCGCCCACGCGACGCCGGCGCTGGTGTTCACGCACAGGATTCCGCGGATAGGCTGGCCGCCGCGCGTCGCCGTGAACGCAGCCTGCAGTTCGCGGTCATCGCTGCTGCCCACCGCGCCGCTCAGTGCGGGGCGCGCGTCGAAGATCTGGGCCAGACCCTGCGCCGCGGCGGTGGCGGCGGCCCTTGCGGAGTTCTGCGGACCGCCGGCGATCGCCACGATGCGATTGTCGCCGCCAACGGTCTGGAGCGATGCGGGGGCTGCGCCGCTGTTTCCGCTCTGCGCGAGGGCATACGCGCCGGCCGAGCCGCACAGGGTGAGCGTCGTCAGGAACCTGTTTCTGAGCTTCGCGAACATCGTCGTCTCCACTGCCGCCGCGGCTGTGCTGCCGACCGCCGCTCCACTCGGAGCGACGATCTGCGTCCGCGACCTGCGTTCAGGAGGGAGTAGCTCCGCGGGTGATCGGCCTGACAGAATCGGCGGATCGCCGACGGCAGGCGCCGGGAAATATCCGCGCCGCCGACGGGAATAGGGTTATGGCGACGCGCGGCGCGGCGCCGCGCTGAGCGGCCCTAAGCGCTTGCGGCGTCGCTGGTTAGAATGTGAGTCGGCCCGCCGCGGATTCGCCGGCGCCACGCTGCGTGAGAGCGGCGGACGGCGAAAGCGGTCGCGCCGTCCGAGAATGCGGGTATTGGCTGACGCAACGTCCGCACCGGGTGAAACGATGTTCGGAAACTGCCTGAACGTGCGCGTGCGGGCCGGCGAGAAGGCACTGCAGCAGGGGCGCTTCGACGAGGCCTTCACCTGCGCGATGCAGCCGGAGATTCAGGCGCTGCCGCGCGGGCGGAAGCTGGGCGACGACCTGGTGCGCCCGTTGCTCGCGCGGGCGCGGCTGCACGCACAGGCGCTGCGGTTGCGCGAGGCGCTCGACGACCTCGACAAGCTCGTCGCGCTGGGACGCGAGAATCAGGATGCTCGCGAGCTGCGGCAGCGCGTCACGGCCGAGCAGAAGCAGCGGCACGAACGGCGGGCCGACGCCCACGATGCGCAGGCCCGCGCGAAAGAGAATCTGCGCGAGGGGCGGCTGGAGTCCGGGCGGATTGCGATCGAGCGGGTGGACGACTCCGTGCGGCGCGAGCAGTTGCGCGAAGAGCTCGACGCGCGGGTCGAACGCGCCGGTCAACTGCTTGAGCAGGCTCGTGCGGCGCTGGGATCGGGCGACGCGGCGGCCGCGGTGCGGTTCTGGGACGAGGCGGTGACGCGCCACGGCCGCACGGCGGACACCGATCGGTTCGCCGCGGAGCTCGCCGCGGGTGTGCGGGGCAGCCTGGATGCGTGCTTCGCGGAGGGCCGCCTGGCCCGCGCGGCGGCGATCCTCGGTGCGAGCGCAGCGCTGCGCGCTTTCGATCCGATGCTCAACGAGTATGACGGCCTGCTGAGAACCTGCCACGAGACCGCCGCCGCGATGCGCGGGCATGACCACGCATCGCTGCGGGCCGGCTTGCTGCGGCTGAGTGCGGCGCGCGGGCAGGCGGCGTGGCTGCGGACCGCGCTGGATGCGGCCACGGCGCTCTCGGCGGCCTACGAACGGTTGCTGGCGTCTCCGCTGGCGACCTTGCCGGAGGACGCGCAGCGCGGGCCGGCGGCGGAGAGTCCGCGGGTCGCCGCGGCCGCGCGGCGCGACGACACGGCGGCGCCGCCCGATGTCCGCGGCGGCGCCGCGCCGCTGCGCAGCGAACCGCTGCTGCTGCTGATCGACGGCACGGGCAGCAGTTTGCTGGTGTTCCACGACGTGGTTCGCATCGGACGCCTCGGCGGCGACGCGGCGCTCGACCTCCCGATCCCCGGCGACCTGCAATCGCATCACGCGGACGTGGTGCGCGACGGCGATGATTACTTCCTGGTGGCGCACGGGCCGACGCAGGTCAACCGGCGCACGGTGCAGCGCACGCTCCTGCTGCCGGGCGACCGGATCGTGCTGGGCAGCGGCGTGAAACTGACCTTTCAGAAGCCCAGCGGCAAGAGCGGAACGGCCACGTTGCAACTGTCGGAACGTTCGCGGCTGCCGCACGATGTCGGGCAGGTTGTGCTGTTCCGCGAGTCGTGCGTGATCGGGCCGCAACTGCACGCCCACGTGCGGACGCGCGAAGGGCAGTCGCGGCTGGTGCTCTTCGAGCACGATGGCGAGCTGCGCGTGCGCCCGACGACGGCGGACGGACGCCCCGGCGGGCCGAGCGAGGCCCTGCCGCGGCGGACGACGCGCGAAATCGGCGACGTTCGGCTGACGCTGATCGACTATCGCCCGGATTCGGTGGTTCGCCGCGGCTAGAGAGAGAAGCAGATCGCGCGGCGGCCGCAACCGCGGCGCATCGCGGAAGGCGAAGAACGGTGCGGCCGGGACGCCCGGCGGAGGATCTCATCCGTGCCCTACACGTTCAAACATGGCGATCGGCCGCTGGACGGCGTGACGATCCAGCGGGCCGTGGGTCGCGGCGGGTTCGGCGAGGTCTACTACGCGCTGACCGATTCGGGCAAGCAGCTCGCGCTGAAGTACCTGCGCGACAACCCGGAGGTGGAGCTGCGCGGCATCGCCCACGTGATGAACCTCAAGAGCCCGCACCTGATCACGATCTACGATGTGAAAACCGGATCGGCCGGCGAACCGTTCGTGCTGATGGAGTATGTCAGCGGACCGTCGCTGCGCGACCTGCTCAACGCCGAACCGCGCGGCGTGGGCCCGCAGAAGGCGGCGTACATCCTGAGCGGCATCGCGCAGGGCCTGAGCTACCTGCACGAGCGCGGCATCGTGCACCGCGACCTGAAGCCCGGGAACATCTTCTACGACGACGGCTACGTGAAGATCGGCGACTATGGACTGAGCAAGCACATCGCCGTCAGCCAGCACAGCGGGCAGACCGTCAGCGTGGGCACCGTGCACTACATGGCGCCGGAGATCGGCTCGGGCAGCTATACCAAGGCGATCGACATCTACGCGCTGGGCGTGATTCTCTACGAGATGCTCACCGGGCGGCTGCCGTTCACCGGCAGCAGCATGGGCGAAATTCTCATGCGGCACCTGAGCGAGCGGCCGGACCTCAGTGCGATCGCGGAGCCGTTCGCCGCCATCGTGCGCAAGGCGCTGGCCAAGGACCCGCGCGAGCGCTACCAGGACGCAGCCGAGATGGCGGCCGAGCTGCGCGAGTCCGCCGACCTCTCCGCGAGCATCGCCAGCTTCGACGCCAGCGTCTTCAGCAACGTGCCGCGCAGCGTCGCATCGGACGACCCCACGCGGACGATGAGCACGCCGCCGCGGCCGCAGCCGGGGATGATGGACGCACGCTTCGCCGTGCGCGTCGCTTCGCTCGAGGCCCGTGCCGCCGAGCAGGCGGAGCGGCTGCAGAAGAAGCTGGACAAGCGGGCGGCGAAGCTGGAAGGCCGCGAGTTCCGCAAGGCGTGGAAGCACTCGCCGGCCGAGCGCCGCCAGGCGGCCGCCAAAGCGCCTTCGACGCTGCCGCCGGGCAAGAGCCGCATCCTGCACGCACTGCTGCTGATCGGCGCGGCGACGGTCTGTGCGATCGTTGCGGGCGCCGCCGGTCCCTGGCGCGGGCATGGCGAAGCCGGATGGTTCGTGTGGCAGGGCGTGCTGATCTTCGCGCCGATCAGCGCGCTGCTGACGCACTTCGTGTGTCTGCCGCGGGTGATGCTGCTGAACACGGCGGTCGATCGCGTCGCGTTCGCCAGTCTGGGGATGCTGGCGACCGGACTGTTCATCGCGATCGGGTTCGATGCGTATGACAATCTGGGCGCGGTGGCCCTGTCGCCGATTGCGGCGTTCCTGGTCTGCGACTGGGGGCAGCGGATCGAATCCGGTCGCCGCGGGCACGTGCGGCTGGGCGACGCCGTGTCGCCCGCGATCGTCGGGCTGATCGCCGCGGGAATCGCCGACGCGGACGGCGCCACGCCGCTGGCCGCCGTGCTGTGTGGCCTGGTCAGCCTGTTCACGCAGGCAGCCGCGGCCATGTGGCCGGTGACGAGCACTGCGGCGGGGGCCCGGCCGGCGGCCGATGCCGCGCACTTCGCCGATGAACCGCCACGATACGCAGCGCCCGAGGCGGCCCGCGCCGCGCCGCTCGCGGCGGATTACGCCGCCCGCGGAACCGCGGAGGCGGCCGCGCGGGGCAGCGCCCCGTCACCCGCCGATGATGGCGCTGCGCGGCAGGGTCAGCCGCCGGAAGTAGTCGACGCGGCTCGGCCCGGCGGGCACGCGACGCGCTCCGGCCGGCGCGGCGACGCGCTGGAACCCGACGCCCCCTCGTTCGTCGGCCGCGCGGCCAGCGCCGGGCTGGCGTTCTTCGGCAAGGTGCTGTTGCTCGCGGGCCTGACGTTCTCGGTGCTCTACAACACGTTGGACTTGCAAGTGGACGGCGGCGAGCGGCACATCACGATGCGCGACGGCGTGCTGATGGTTCAGTCGCCGTGGGCCGGCCGCTCGTACGTCATTCCCCGCGTTGTGCCGCTCATACCGGTGGTCCTCGGCAGCATCGCGCTGCTGCTCGCCCGGCGGCACGGCGGCGGCATGCACTTCTTTCGGGCGGTGCTGGCGTGCGGGATGTTCGCCGTGGCTTGCCTGCTTACGCTGGGGCCGGCGGCGGAAGGCGTACGGATTTTCCTCGGACACAACGACTGGGGTCCGCTGCGATCAAAGGACGTCGGCACGCCCCTGATCTGGACGATCGGGCTGCTGTGCAGCGCCGCGTGCCTGATGTTCTGGCCGCGACGCCGCGCGCGGCGCACCGGGGGCGAGACGATCGTGATCTGACGCCCGGCGCGCCGCGCGAGCGGATATCCGCGATCAGCTTTCGTTCTCTTCTTCGAGCTTCTTGCGTAGCGGGTCGTCGCGGTCGAGGGCCTGGACGCGCTCCTTGACCTGGCCGTCGGCCGGGTCGAGGTAGACCAGCACCAGGCTCGTCACTTCGCGGTAGGTGAATTCGCCCTTGCGGCCGGCCGCGGCGCGAATCTTGACGCGCTCGTCGAAGCGCAGATCGAGCACGACCGCGCCCGTGCCGAAGTCCACGTCTTCCTTCACGTCCTTGCCGTCTTCGTCGGTGTCGCCGGTTTTGATCCGCTTGACGCCGCCGATGGTGTCGCCGACGCCGACGTCGAAACTCTCGCGGACCCAGCGGCCTTGCAGCCACTTCCAGACATCCACGCTGGCGGCCTGCTTGGTCGTCCGCGCGCCTTTGACGAACACATGCGTGTTGGGCGCGACCGTCACCGCGCCGGTCGGCAGCGACCACTCGCCCGCCAGCAGCGTCTTTTTGGCGTCCTCGACGTTTTTCACAGCCCGCAACTGGCCGACGTAGCGGTTCCACAGCCGCGCCCGCATGCGGTAGCGGTAGGTCTTGCCCGACTCCACCGAGTCGTCGTGGAACCACAGCGCGACTTTCTGATCGTTCTGAGGATCACAGACAAAACCGCCAGTCTCGCGCCGCGCAATTGCCTGGGTGGTCGGAGGCGGCGGCTGAGTCGGATCAAGCCACGGCTCGTCTGGTTCGATCGACCTATTGCCGCTCGCCTGCGCGATCCGTTTCAGCAACCTTGCCGCGGCCTCGCGGGTGCTCGATTGCGCCTGCGGATCGGCCGCCGCCTCGCGCGCGTGGCGTGCCGCCGCAGCATAGTCCTTTCGTGCGTACGCCCGTCTTGCGCTTGCCAAGGCGATTTCGGCGGCCGTCCCGCGGACGTCGCGCTGGCCGTCAGCGTCTGGCGCGGCCTGGGGCTCCAGCCCCGCGAGCGGCGGCGGAAGCCAAGGATCGCCCGCTCGCACCACATAGAAGCCGGGTTGCGCCAGCTCGAGCTGGTTAGCCATTACCAGCCGATAGGCGTCCGCGATCTCTTCGGCGTTGACAATCGCACCCGTGGCGGAATCGAAGGCCGGGTCTGGCGCCAGGAGTCGTGGCGTGGCCATGCTCGCGGTCACATCCGCCCACGGCGACCATCCGCCATCCGCAGCCATTTGTTGGCGCTGCACGTCCAGGCCGCAGAACAGCACGCGCAATCGGTACGGCGCGTAGCGCCGCGCGGTCATTTCATTGATCTGCGCGCTCGTATCGAACCAACCCCCAACGGTCACCCAGGGCGTCGCCGCCGCCGAATCGCGGATTTGGGGCTCCGATTCCGCCGCCGCTGGTGCGGCGGAAAAATCGGCCCGGCGGCGCACCGCGAGGCTGATGCCCGTGCGCACCGTCGGCGATTCGAGGCGCAGCGGCGTCACCGCCACGACGTTCCCGGTCTGTTCCTCATCATCCACGGATTTCGCGAGCGGCGCGCCAAACGGCGCCGCCGCCGGCAGCAGTTCCGGCAACCGCGAGCCACGGTCGGGCATGCCGAGGACGCCGACGGCGTGATTGCTCACGAGTTGCTGCGAGAATGCCGGAATGTCGTCGTTGACGGGGCGCGCGTTTCGAACGGCGCCTTCGAGCGCTGCGGCGTGCGCCCCGATCGCTTCGTCGAGTTCTGACGGGCGGACGCTTCGCCCTTCGTACGCGAGTTGATTCGGAGAGTTGAGCAGGTACGCCCACATCAGCCCTGCCGCGATCAACCCGCACGCGCCGAGGGCCAGTTTCTCCACGCTTCGTTCAATGACTCCGATGGATCCCGTCTGCATGGCGAGCTCCTTGACGGTGCGCGCTCCTGCTGCAGCAGATCGGACCAGACGCCGCCGCAGCACGCTACGCGTGAGCCGAGCGCATGGGCGCAGCGATATCTTCGCCCGGTCGCCGACGCCGGCGGCCGAGAAAACGTACTCAATCGCTATTCTGGGATCAGCTTTCGTTCTCTTCTTCGAGCTTCTTGCGTAGCGGGTCGTCGCGGTCGAGGGCCTGGACGCGCTCCTTGACCTGGCCGTCGGCCGGGTCGAGGTAGACCAGCACCAGGCTCGTCACTTCGCGGTAGGTGAATTCGCCCTTGCGGCCGGCCGCGGCGCGAATCTTGACGCGCTCGTCGAAGCGCAGATCGAGCACGACCGCGCCCGTGCCGAAGTCCACGTCTTCCTTCACGTCCTTGCCGTCTTCGTCGGTGTCGCCGGTTTTGATCCGCTTGACGCCGCCGATGGTGTCGCCGACGCCGACGTCGAAACTCTCGCGGACCCAGCGGCCTTGCAGCCACTTCCAGACATCCACGCTGGCGGCCTGCTTGGTCGTCCGCGCGCCTTTGACGAACACATGCGTGTTGGGCGCGACCGTCACCGCGCCGGTCGGCAGCGACCACTCGCCCGCCAGCAGCGTCTTTTTGGCGTCCTCGACGTTTTTCACAGCCCGCAACTGGCCGACGTAGCGGTTCCACAGCCGCGCCCGCATGCGGTAGCGGTAGGTCTTGCCCGACTCCACCGAGTCGTCGTGGAACCACAGCGCGACTTTCTGATCGTTCTGAGGGTGCGAGACCAGGTTGAGCGCTGCGTGCGACTGTTCGGGGGCCGCTGCGCCGCCGGGCGAGCGTCCGCTGCCGCCGGGGCCGCGGACCCCCGGCATCGAGATCGCTCCGCCGCCGGTCGACTCGGCCACGGCGCTGCGGGCTTTCTCGATCTGTTTGAGCAACTTTTCGGCGGCGCGCTTGGTGTTGGCCTTCGCGTCCGCGTTGTTGGCGGCCTCGTTTGCGAGGCGCGCGGCGTCGTCGTAGTTCTTCTTCGCGTAGGCCTTCTTGGCGTCGGTCAGCGCCTTTTGTGCTGCGCGGGCGTTCTCGGCCTTCTGCCGGGCTTCGCTGGCCGCACCGCTCACCGCGCCGCCACCGCCCGTTCGCCCGGCGCCGCCAGAGAGCGAGATGCCGCCGCCGCCGCGATTGCCACCGCCGCCGCGCGGACTGGGGGGCGGCGGAGGCTGCGTGCGGCCGCCGCGATTCTCGCGCTCTTCGGGTGCGGGCCGCTCGCGTTCGACGACCGGTTCATCCTCCTCGGCCTCTTCTTCTTCCTCAACCTCCAGCCCCTCAAGCGGCGGGGGCGACCAATCGTCGCCGCCGTCGACGTTGTAGAACTCGGGCTGGGCCAGCGCCGTTTGCGTGGCCTGCACCAGTCGATAGGCCTCGGCGATTTCGGCGCTGTTGACGATCACGCCGCTGTCGGGGTCGAAGATCGGCTGGGGAATGTCGAACTTGGGGGTGGCCTTGCTGCTGTTCACGTCCGTCCACTCGGACCAGTCGCCATCGGCCGTTTGTTCCTGGCGCTGCACGTCGAGACCGCAGAAGAGCACGCTGGCGCGATACGGCTCGTAGTTGCGCGCGGTCATTTCGCTGGTCTGGGCCTGCATGTCGAACCACGCGGCCACAGACACCCAGGGCGTCTCGACCGGTTTTTCCTCTTCGGTCGCGGGCGGCTCATCGGCCGTTTCCGTCGCGGCCAGATTGACCTGCCGCCGGACGGCCATGCTCAGGCCCGTGCGGACCGCCGGGGTCTCGGGCCGCAGCGGCGAGACGACGACGATGTCGGCGACCTGCTCCTCGGTGGCGCCGGGGATGGCGATGGGCGTTCCGAACGTCACGGCGCCCGGGAGCGTCGCGGCCAGCGCGGGGCCGGTCTCCGGCTTGCCGAGAATGCCCGAGGCGTGGCTGCTGACGAGCTGGCGGGAATATTCCGGGATGGTCACGCCCTCGGCCTTGGCGTTGCGCACGGCGCTCTCGAGCGAGGCGGCGTGCTGGGCCGTGGCCTCGTCGAGGTCGCCCGGGCCGACCGCCTGGCCGTTGTATTCGACGCGGTTGGGGGAGTTGATCAGGTACATCCACATGAAGGCCAGGGCGAAGAGGCCGCAGGCCCCCAGGACGAACTTCTCGAGGTGCAGCTCGAAGAAGTTGATAGAACCCTTTTTCACGACTTTCTCCTTCGCGCGGCGAGCCGCGGGTGGCAGGTTTCATGCCGCGCATCAGGCCGCGCGGCGCGCGGCCGCGCTACTGCGTCTGGATTCCGAGTTCCTCGCGCACCTTCTTAGGCATCCACTGAGCATAGATCGAACGGGCGAAATAACCCTCGAAGTCCATCGTCACCTGAACGATCGGGTCGGCGCCGTAGAAGAATCCGTCGGCCGCCAGCGGCACTTGCGCATACGCCAGGTGAACGCACTTGTAGAAGTTCGCCTTGCACATCTCGTCGAGCAGCCGCAGGATGTCGCGCTGATCGACGATCACGACCAGGGTGAACCGCACCACGTCGAAGTCTTCATTCGAAACCGCCCCGGTGAAGCTCTTGCGATTGACCTCGTCGTTGGCGGCGCTGCCGCCGGCGGTCAGCGTGCCCTCGGCCACCGGGAACGCGATGAGCTTGCCCTGGGCCACATAGCCCAGCACGCGCGTGCGGACCAGGCGCTTCACCGGCGTGTGCTCGACGTTCAACTCGCCGGAGACCTCGGCGCGGGCCGACTCGTTGGTTCGGGCGATGGCGCGGGCGATGTCCTGCTGAATCCACAGGCCCATCTGGGCGTACCACATCGCCGCTTCGCTGGGTTCCTCGGTCGAGGTCGCGATCGGGCTGAGATGAAACGCGCTGGGCAGGGCGTACAGGCGGATGTTCCTGGCCTTGTTGACCGCGGCGCGGTAGGCCGGGTTGAGTTTGGGGTCGGTGTTGCCGCCGGTCAGGCTGAACTGCGACTCGGTGGTTCCGCCGGGCGCGGCCACTCCTCCGCCCCCTGCGGTGCGGGCCCCGCCGCCCCCGGCCGGGCCGATCAGGCCGCCGCCCTGCTGTCGCGGGCTGCCGGTCGGCCCGCTGATCGCGGGGCTGCCGGCGCGTTCGGAGATCGGCTTGGCCGCGGCGCCGCCGCCCTCCTCCATTTCCTTCATGTGCTCGAGGATCGTGGCGACGGTGCGCTCTTCTTCGGCGACTTCGGCGGGGGAGGGCAGCTCGCCCGCGAGCATCTCGGCGGGCAACTGCTTCATGGCGAGGGCGTAGTCCTGCTTGAACTCGAACGCGGCGGTCGGGTTGGGGGTGGTGGGGAAGACGCCCTCCTTGAGCGGAGTGCGCTTGTTGATTTCCTTAAGTCCGGCGATGGTCTTGTCGAACTCCGCCTTGAAGGACGCGCCGCGCTTCTTCTCGGCGTCGATCACGTCGTTGTTCTTCGCATTGCCGCGCAGCGAGTTGATCTCGTTGGCGACGGCGGCGCGCGACTGCATCTCCTTCAGAACGCCGTCCTGCATCATGCCGAGCACGGCGCCGACGATGAACAGCAGCCCCAGCACGCCGCAGATCAGCGAGATCATGTGCGACTTGATGAATTGCATGGCTCATGCTCCTTTCATTGCACGCACGCGGCTATTGCGGCTGCGCGCCGCTCTCGGTTTCGCTCGCCGGCTTCTCCGGCATGACGCCGATGCGAATCTTGAACGCCACGGTGAAGCGCCAGTCGGTTCGCGTGTCCTCGCCCGTGACCGGATCGGCGAACTCGGGCGGCACGACGGCGGTCCCGGGCGACGCCGCGCCGGCGGCGAAGTTGGGCTGCTGCGGGTAGTACTTCACGAGCTGCAGACGCCGCACGTTGCGGTTGCGATCCGCCGCGTTCTTCTCGTCTTCGCTCGGGATGTAGAAGCCGAGGTCGGGCTGCTGGCCGGCCGCCAGCAGGTTCGCGGACAGTTCTTCGATCGCCGATGAGGCTCGCGACTGGTCTTCGCCGAAGAGCATGCGGCCGCTGAGCACGACCCAGAAGCCGGAGTTCTCGGAGATGCCGCCCTCGCCGGTTTCGATGATGTTGCTTCCGTCGCCGCCGCCGCCACCGCCGCCCGGACCCCGGGCCGAGCCGCTGCCCGAGAGGCTCATCGCGCCGCCGCCGCCGGGGCCGCTGAAGGTGCTGTCGCTCGCGCCGCTGACAGCGCCTTCGAGCGCGACGACGTCCTTGATGAACTCGACCGAGTAGTTCTCGATGTAGAACTGTTTGCGTTTGGTGCGGGCGAAGCGGGCGCGGTCGCCTTCGATCAGTTGCTTCAGTTCCGCGCCGCTGCGGACGCTCGCGATCGGCTCGCCGGGAGTGGGCAGCGCGCTGTGGATCACCTGCATGATGCGCGGCAGCAGCAGCTTGTGCTCCGTCTGCATCGCGATGATCTTCTTGATCTTCTCTTCCTGCGCGCCGGTGTCGGCCTGCGCCTGGCCGAACTCGTTCTGATAGCCGCGGGCGGTCTGGATGATCTGGCTGACCTTCGTGCGATTCGGATCGTTGTCCGCGGCCAGCGCGCCCTGGTCCATGAACCCGCGCGTCCACGGGAAGACCATGCCCAGCCCGAGGCAGGCCGCGGCGGCGGCGAAGTAGGGCGTCTTCTTCCGCCAGACGGCGATGCGGGCCAGTTCGGTCGGCAGCAGGCTGGCGGAGATCGGCGCGAGTCCGAGTCCTTGAATCGCCAGGCCGTACGCCGCGCCGAAGCTGAGGATGTTCTCGGCGAATTGCGGGGCGTTGATGTTCGCCGACGGCACGATCTGGTTGAACTTCTCGAGCTTCACGACCCCGTCGCCGACGGTCAGGTTGTTCTCCAGGTACTTCTGCAGGCCGGGCAGGCGGAAGGCGTTGCCCAGCGCCAGCACCTTCTTGAGTTCCACGTCGCGGTGGGTCGAGGCGTAGAAGCCGAGCGAGCGCTGGATCTCCGCCACCAGTTCGGCGAACACGGGGCGCATGGCCTGGAAGATCTGGCGGGCGTACTTGCTCGCCGCGGCCGTCTTCTTCAGGTTCTCGGCCTTGGCGAAGGAGAGCTTGAACGCCTTGACCAGCGCCTCGGTGAAGCTGTTGCCGCCCAGGGGGATGTTGCGCGACCAGGCGCTTTTCTGCTCGACAATAATCAGGTCGGTGTTCTGCGCGCCGACGTCGACAATGACCGTGGCGCCCTCGTCGCCGGCGCCCTGCTTGTCGTAGCGGCAGAAGTTGTACAGCGCCGAAGGCACCGTCTGCACCGCGATCGGGGCGATGCCGACCGCCGAGTAGTACTCGATGTTCTTGCGGATCAGATCTTTGCGCATCGCGAAGATGCCGACTTCCAGATCGGGCGAGTCGGCGGCGCTGAAGGTCTGGTAGTCCCAGACCACGTCGTCCATGTCGAACGGGATCTGCTGCATCGCCTCGTAGCGGACGATGTCGGGGATTTTCTTGGCGTCTACCGGCGGCAGTTTGCAGAAGCGCGAGAACGTCTGCTGGCCGGGCACGCCGATGACGAAGGGCTCGCCCTGCCAGTCATTGCGCGAGACGAACTTCTCGAGCGCGGCTTTGATCAGTTCTTCGGGGTTGGCGTCGGGCTGGGAGAGGATGCGGGGGTGTTCGATCAGGTCGAAACCCAGCAGCTCAAGCTGGTCGCCGGTCGGCCGCAGCTTGATCGCCTTCAGCGCGCATTGCCCGACTTCGATTCCCCATACGGCGTTTCCGGATGCCATGAGCACCTCCTCCGCCCGCGTCGCGCGGGGCGGTCCGCATGCGCGCCGCGGTTCCTGGCGGGTCGCGCGACGCAGCGCTGCGCGTCCGCGCGCGCAGTCCGCGTAGCGCGCGGCACGCCGCGCGGCGCCCGCCAAGCCGGTGGAACGCTCAAATGGTCGCGTTCCGGCCGAACCGGCGGAGACGAATCGCACAGCACCGGCTCCGATGCCCGCACCGGAGCGAGACGGCGGCAATGCGATGTTCACAACTGACGCCGAAGCGCCAGGGAACAATCAGTTGTCAGGTTGAGAAGACCGTAGTCGGGGGCTGGCTACGGCCACTGCCGGCGGTTTACCGGGGCAGCTTTCGCGGAGGAATCTTATTGATGAGGACGGGTGATTCGATCGCTGTCCCGAGTTTTGATCGCCAACGTGGCGTTCGCCGCAAGTCCAGGTTGCATGGCCTTGGGACTGTCTCTTCCGGCGAAGAGGCTGGGATTCTCCTGCGTTCGCCACCCCACTATCCCGCGGACCTCGCCGTGGTCCGCACCAATATAGAAATTACTCCAAGTTCCGGGATTGTCAAACAAATCCGCCGGAAAAGTGACGGATTTCCGCACCTGCCGACCGCCAGACCCGGAGTCCACGGCGGGGAGACGAGTTTCCGTCATGAGGTTCAGCGGCCCGCCGCGATCTTCCTATCGAGTGCGCCTCGACGGCAACACGGGAACGCGGTTCGCGCTGCTTGGCGCGCGGGGCTTCAACGGCGCGGGCGTGCTCATCAGTGTGAACTGGAGCGGTGCGTGTCGTCGCGGCGCGGGCGCCATCACCGCCCCCGCGGTGGCGGCGGAGTGTACGGGTCGCGCGGGCGAGGCAGTCAACTTACTGCCCGGTAAGATGTTAGCGCTCCGCCGATGCCGCGCCGCGCGGCTGGCGAAGCGACGCTCGCGACGGATTTTTCGCCATGCCGCCGCCGGAACGACCGTCTACTGCCACGACCATGACCGACGCCACGCTCGACGTCGATGCCATGCGTCAGCTCGTGAGTGCGGCGCGAGACGGCCACCCCCCGGCGGCCGACCGGCTGGTGCGCGAGAACGACGCCTGGATGCGCAGCGTGATCTACGGCGTAACCGGCCGGCCTGACCTGGTGGACGACATCGTCCAGCAGGCCTGGACGCAGGTCTGGGAGCGCCTGGACACGCTCACTGACCCTGCGCGGTTGCGATCGTGGCTGTATGCCATCGCGCGGAACGCGGCGATCGACCACAGCATGGCGGCCCGGCGGCGCTCGCGACTGGCGGCGACCGATGAAACCGCCGTGGCGACCGCGGCGGCGCGGCCGGGGCACGACCCGGCCCGCGGCGCGCAAAGCGGGGAGGTGCACGCCACGCTGCTGCAAGCGGTAGAGGCGCTTCCGGCGCTCTATCGCGAGCCATTCGTGTTGCGGCACCTCGAAGAATGGAACTATGCGGAAATCGGCGAGCTGCTCGGCCTGCCGGTCGAGACGGTGGAGACCCGGCTGGTGCGGGCCCGCCGGCTGCTGCGCGAGTCGCTGAAAGGGAAGCTGGACGCATGAATTCCGAGACTCACGACGATCGGCTGGAGCGGCTGATCTCGCGCTTCCTCGATGGCGAAGCGCGGCCCGAGGAGCGTCGCGCGCTCAATCAGACGCTTTCGCGCGATCCCGCCGCCCGCGCCTTGTTCGACGAGACGCAGGCGCTGGATCGCGAGGCAACCGGAGCGATGCGGCGGGCGCTGGGGCGGTCGCGCTTGCTGGTCGCGCCGCGGCGCGTATCGGGTTTGGCGGGGGGCCTCGGGCTGGCGGCGGCCGCGGCGATTGCGGCGCTGTTCATCTGGCAGCCGGGCGGCGCGCCGAGCAGCGACGGGCGCAACACGAGCACCGCCGGACCGTCGTGGGGCTTTGCGCCGGCGGCGCCGCCGGGCGACAGCGTTGCACCGGCGATCGAGGGGCATCGCCGTCCGCAGGTGAAGCTGCGCGACACGCAGCGCGACTGGCTGGTGGTTCCCGGCGAGCGGCCGGGCGAGTTTCTGATTATCGAGGTGAACCACGTTCGAACGCAGGGCGTGCGGATTCATGGGGATTATTGAGCGGGGTGTGCGGCGGCGGCCGTCCTCTTCAGCGACGGCGGGAGCGGGCCGGGTCGGAGACCCGGAAAGACAGACACCGGTCTTCAGACCGGTGCCACACGGATCGGTGGCCGGGACGGGTCGGAGACCCGGACATACAGACACCGGTCTCTCTAGCGGCGCCACACGGATCGGTGGCGATTTCGGGCAATACGCACGAACACAAGTGAATCTGATCTCTTTCAGGAGCATCCACGATGAACAGCCTCTTTGCCAGTTTCCTGGCGCTGTGCGTCAGCGACGCGCCGCTGATCGCCGCCGGCGATCCCGTGCTGCCGGTTCCGACGGCGTGGTGCGCGTCGCATGCGGTTCTGTGCGGCAACTTCGAACGCCCGACCGCACCCCGCCTCGTCTCTGATTGCGGGTCCGAGACGATGATGGTCTTGTGCGGCGGCGAGGAGCGCGGGCCGCGGGCCGCGGCGGATTCGCGGCGTGCCGCGCCGGTGATGCGGGTGCGCCCGCTGCGACGCCCGGCAATGACCCTGCGGCGCGTCTCCGACGATCAGAACGCCGCGCGGGACGAGTCGCGGGCATGGATCGGCGTGCGCGTCGCGCCGGTGCCCGAGCCGCTGGCGGCGCACCTCGATCAGGCCGGCGTGATGATCGCCAACGTCGCAAAGGACAGCCCGGCCGACGCCGCCGGCATCGAGCGCTACGACGTGGTGATCGCCTTCAACGGCGCGGACGTCGAATCGGGCGAAGCGCTGGTCGAGGCGATCCAGGCGGCGGGTCCGGGCCGGCAGGCGCGGATCACGGTGCTTCGCAAGGCGCGGGCGACGGAACTGCGCATCACGCCGACCAGCGCCCCGGACTCCGGCAGCGTCGAGTTCAAGTACGAAGAACCGACCGACCCGGTAGTGGACAACTCCACCACGTTCCGCGGCCGGGCGCTGCGCATCGGCCCGGACGGTCAGATGCAGCTCGAAGACCTCGGCGACTTGCAGAATCTCAACGACCTCCTGCCGCAGGACTGGATGCGCTTTCTCGGCCCCGGCGGTCAGTGGCAGGGTCTGCACAATCTCCCGGGGCCGCTGCACTTCGACCTCGATTTCGATTGGGATGATCTCGGCACGGACGCGACCCGCGTCGAAGTGCGGGTTCAGACCGACTCGAACGGCCAGACCATGAGCGTACGGCGCGACGCCGACGGTCGCATCACCGTCGAACGCACCGACGCCGATGGCAACAAGACGACGGCGGAGTATGACAATGAGGACGCCGTCGAGAGCGCCGATCCGGAGGCCCACAAGCTGCTCAACCAGCACGGCGGGCCGAACGTGCTCCGCCTGCGGCCGAACTGGCGCGATCTGCCCGGCCGGCAGCAGGACTTCCGCAAGCAGATGGAGCATCGCATGAAGGATATGCGCGACAAGCTCCAGCAGCGCGGCGTGGGTCGTTCCGACGGGGCGCAGGCCAGGCCGCGCGTGCGCGTCGAGACGCGCACGAGTGCGGATCAGGGCGGCAGCACGTCGGAGGCGCTGGCGGTCAGCGTCGACGACGACGGTCGCTTCACCGTGAAAGTCAATCGCAACGGCGATCGCGCCGAGTTCACGTTCAAGAATGAGGCCGAGTTCAAGCAGCAGCAGCCCGACCTCTATGAGCGTTACCGCAAGATGCGCGAGTAGCCTCGCGCCCGCGGACGCGTGTATCGTGCATCAACCGGGAGCGATCGTCCGCCAGCGCGGATGGTCGCTCCCGCTGTTTGCGCCGGCGGCGCGAACAAACAGCGATAAGGGACTGGGCAATACTCGCACCGGCGACTAGCCTCTGACAGGTTCGGCGAACATCGCCGGCAGGATGTGATCGTCGCTGGGCGGCGCCATGAGTTTATCCACAAGTCCTTCTCGCGATATCGCCGTCGGCCGGGCCGCGGCCTGGGCGGGAGTCGTGGTGAACGCGGCGCTCGCAGCGATCAAGCTCGTTGCGGGGGTCATCGGCCATAGCTACGCGCTGGTCGCCGATGCGGTCGAGTCTCTCGCGGACATCTTCGGTTCGCTCGTGGTGTGGCGCGGGCTGACTGTTGCGGCCCGGCCGGCCGACGAAGAACATCCGTACGGCCACGGCAAGGCCGAGGCGATCGCCGGGCTGATCGTGGTTCTGATGCTGATGGGCGCCGGCGTGCTGATCGCCGCGCAAGCCATCCGCGAGATTCTCACGCCGCATCGCACGCCGGCGGCATTCACGCTGTGGGTGCTGCTCGGAGTGGTCGTCGTCAAGGAAGCGCTCTTTCGAATCGTGGCGCGGGTGGCGCAGCGCACGGGGCTGGTCGCCGCGCACGCCGACGCCTGGCACCATCGCAGCGACGCAGTCACCTCCGCCGCCGCGGCGATCGGCATCGGCGTGGCGCTCTACGGCGGCGAGCGCTACGCACAGGCCGATGACTGGGCCGCGCTGTTCGCGTCGGGCGTGATCGTGTTCAACGCCTATCGGCTGGCCCGCCCGGCGGTGCTCGATCTGATGGACACGGCCCCGGTCGCCCTGCTGCACAGCGTCCGCCGCGTGGCGGAAGCCGTCGGCGGTGTCGCCGCGATCGAGAAGCTGCACGCCCGCAAGAGCGGCGTGCAATATTGGGTGGACATGCACATGGAGGTCGCCCCGGAAATGTCGGTGCGCGACGCTCACACGCTGGCCCATCAGGTAACAGACGCGATTCGCATCGCGCTGCCGCAGGTGGCCGACGTGCTGATCCACGTCGAGCCGCACGCGCCGCGCGCGCACGAGCCGCCCGCCGACCACGCGCAGCGCCGCGAAGATCCGGGGTTGGATTGAAAAGCGGCCGCCGGGGGCTAGTAGAACATCGCGACCGCCGTCCGGGCGATCTGGTCCATCGGCGGCAGGAAGAGACGCGACGCGGTGTCGGCGTAGAGCCGCTGCCGGGCGCGGAAGCGCTCGATCTCGGCGGCGACGCGGCGGTCCAGAACCCGGGGCATGGCGGCGGTCGTTTCGACATCGTCGCGGAGCGTTCGGTCGATAGTCGCGAATGTTCTGCGCAGGTTGGGTTCGCTGCGGGCCTCGGCCTGTCGGGCGCGATCAAGCGTCCAGATCAGTTGTCGCTCGCGAAGCTCCAGCCGTTGCTGCGCGAACTGCTCGTCCGCGGGCGAGGAACTGGCGCAGCCGCCGGTCGCAAGCAGTGCGACCGTCAGAACGAGGCCGGCCGCGACGCGGGGCAGGCCGCACGGGGTTGAGCGTGGACAGAGCCGCATGACGAGTCATTCTACCCCCCAGCCGCGCGGCGGTGGCGGCTCGATCGGCGCGAAGCGCGCGCGGATTTCCTCGGGCGGTCAGGCAACCGGAACGGGCGGTCAGAGTGTCCGCGCCACCCCGCAAGGCGCAACCGCGCGCGAGCTGCGCCCGCGCTTCTGCACTTGTGCGGGAGACGCCGGCCGCTCCCCGCGCCGCGGTCGATTGCCGCTACCATACCGAGTTTCGATGATTTCGGAGCGAATGCATGTTTGAGCCGTTGCCGGCCCGGTTCGACTTTCCGGCCGCCGAGAAGAAGACGTTGGAGTTCTGGGAGGCGCACGACGTCTTTGCGGCGTCCATGCGGCGGCGGGCCGGGGCGGCGCGCTTCGTGTTTTATGAAGGGCCGCCGACGGCCAACGGGCTGCCGCACCCCGGGCACGCGCTGACGCGGGCGATGAAAGACCTGTTTCCGCGCTACCAGACGATGCGCGGGCGGTTGGTGGAGCGCAAGGGGGGCTGGGACACGCACGGGCTGCCGGTGGAGCGCGAGGTCTGCAAAGAGCTGGGGCTCAAGACCAAGCAGGACATCGAGGCGTACGGGGTCGAGAAGTTCAACCTGAAGTGCATCCAGAGCGTGTTTCGGTACACGCGCGAGTGGGAGGAGCTGACGCGGCGGCTGGGGTATTGGGTGGACTTGAAGGAGGCGTACGTCACGTATCACCAGTCGTATGTCGAGAGCGTCTGGTGGTCGCTGAAGACTTTGTTCGAGCGCGGCGTGCTGTATCAGGGGCACAAGGTCGTCTGGTGGTGGGCGCAGGGCGGGACGGCGCTGAGCAGCGGGGAGGTGGGGGAGGGGTATAAGACGGTTGATGATCCGTCGGTGTTTGTAAAGTTTCCGCTGACGGACGCCAGGGGTGCAGCGGGTGGGGCGGGCATTCTGCCCGCCGGCGGGCAGGATGCGCACCCCACCCCGCGCGTATCCCTCCTCGTCTGGACCACCACGCCCTGGACGCTGATCAGCAATCACTTCGCGGCGGTGCATCCGGAGCTTGAGTATGCGCTGGTGCATGATCCGGTCGACGACGAGTATCTGTATATTGCGGCCGGTCTGGTCGAGGCAATTGCGAAGAAGGTGAAACGCGAGCTGCGGGTTGCGGAGACTTGCAAAGGAACTAGTCTTGTCGGCCGGCGTTATCGACCCCCGTTCGCAGAACTTTACTACGCACTGCTGGGCGCTAAGAGCGCACGGCTGCGAACCGAAGGCCAGTCGTCGATCGGCTGGCGGGTTACGGCGGCGGATTTTGTGACAACAGACAGCGGTTCGGGCATCGTGCACGAGGCGCCGGCGTTTGGCGAGGTCGACTTCAACCTGTTGCAGGAGGAGCGCAAGCGATTCGCCGAATTCGACGCGATTCCCCTGCTCTGTGCCGTCGCGGCGGACGGCACGTTCAATACCGAGGCGCCCGAGCGTTATCGCGGCCGTTGGGTGAAGGATTGCGACAAGGAGATCGTGCGCGAGCTGCGCGATGAGCGCAAGACGCCGTGGGGAACTTCGCTGTTGTATCACCAGGAGCAGTATCGGCACGACTACCCGTTCTGCCCGCAGTCGCCGGACGATCCGCTGATTCAATATGCCCGCAAGAGTTGGTTCGTGCGGACGTCGCAGTTCAAAGATGAGTTCCTGAAGAACAACGCGGCAATCAACTGGTTGCCCGAGCACATCAAGGAGGGCCGGTTCGGCGATTTTCTGCGGAACAACGTCGATTGGGCGCTCTCGCGCGAGCGCTACTGGGGTACGCCGCTGCCGATCTGGCAATGCGAGGCGTGCGGCCGGATGGAGGCGATCGGGTCGTTCGCCGAGTTGCAGGCCAAACCGGGAGCGACCGACGGCGGCTATTGGGAGCGCAAGGTCGCGGAGCACCAGGGTGAGGAGTTTCCCGATCACCTGCGGGTGCATAAGCCGTATGTTGATGAGTGGGTGTATGCGTGCGCCGCATGCGCGGCGGACAATGGAGCGGCGGAGCAACGGAGCAACATAGGGGATGCCCACGGCCCGCGAATGCGGCGCGTGCCGGAGGTGATCGACTGCTGGTGGGACGCCGGCAGCATGCCGTTCGCGCAGTGGGGTTTCCCGCACACGGATGGAAGTATTGAAAAGTTCTCGCAGCGGTTCCCGGCGGATTTCATCAGCGAGGCGATCGATCAGACCCGCGGGTGGTTTTACGGGTTGCTGGCGATCAGCACGTTACTGAGTCGCGAGGGCGCGTTTTCCGGCGCGGGGACCACCGGCGACGCGGTCGCCCCCCGCGCCGTCTACCCCCTCCCCTATCGCACCTGCATCGTCCTCGGCCACATGATGGGCGAGGATGGCAACAAGATGTCGAAAAAGCTCCGCAACTACAAGGAGCCGACCTACATCTTCGACACCTTCGGCGCGGATGCGATGCGCTGGTACTTCTTCAGCGCCCAGACGCCCTGGACCAGCGTCCGCTTTCAGGAAGCCGCGATCCGCGACAGCCAGCGCGAATTCCTGGTGAAGCTCTATAACGTGCTGAGCTTCTTCACCATCTACGCCTCGATCGACGGCTTCGACCCCCGCCGCCGCGACGAACCCGGCAACCCGATGGGCTACCGGCCCGCCGCGCAGCGCACCGAACTCGACCGTTGGATCATCAGCGAACTGTACAACACCGTCGCCGCGGTCCGGGCGTCGATGGACCGCTTCGAGAACTACCCGGCGGCACAGCGGCTCAACGACTTCGTCGACGCCCTCTCCAACTGGTACGTCCGCCGCTCGCGCGACCGGTTTTGGAAACCCGTGCAAGCGGGGAAGCGACGGAGCGACGAAGCGACGAAGCGACGCAGCGACGCAGCGACGGAGCGACTTCGCGGCGACGCCGCGGCGGCCGAGAGCACCGGCGTTGCGGCGGTCGATCAAGACAAGTGGGACGCCTATCACACGCTCTACGGCTGCGTGCGCGTCTTCAGCCGGCTGATCGCGCCGTTCACGCCGTTCTTCGCCGAGACGATGCACCAGACGCTCCGCGTGCCCGACGATCCGCCGTCGGTGCACCTGTGCGACTACCCGACGCCGGATGAGATCGGCTACCACGACGATGCGCTCTCCGCCGAAATGGACATGGTGCGAGAAATCGCATCGCTCGGCCGCGCCGCCCGCGCGACCGCCGCGGTGAAGGAGGCCCGCAAGGTGCGGCAGCCGCTGGCACGGGTCGAGATCGTGCTCGCGCGGCACGAGCACGAGGATTGGTTGCAGCGGCACGCCGACCTGATTGCCGAGGAAGTGAACGTGAAGTCGGTCGAGTTCACCGCCGAGGCCGATCAGTACGTCACGTACAAGGTCGTGCCGAATTTCAAATCGATCGGCGAGAAGTACCGGGCGCTGGTGCCGAAGATCAAGGCGGCGCTCGCCGCACTGACGGACGCGGCGGCGGCGCGGCGCGCGCTGCTGACCAGCGGGGCGTTGCCGCTGACGATCGACGGGCAGACCGTGCAGCTCACGCCCGAAGAGGTCGAGATTCGGCTGGAGGCCCGACCAGGCTGGGCCGCCGCGCCCGGCCGCGTCGGCGTGGTCGTGCTCAGCACCGAGCTCACGCCGGCGCTGCGCGACGAGGGTCTGGTGCGCGAGTTCATTCACTATGTGCAGGCGGAGCGAAAAGAGCAGAACCTGTCCTATGAGGCCCGCATCCGCCTGCACGTCGACGGTCCGCCGGCGCTGCTCGACGTTCTGCGGCGCTTCGAAAGCGTCGTCGCCGGCGAGTGCCTGGTCAGCGGCTGCGCCTACGGAGATGAAGCGAGCCGATCGGGCGCGGTGATCTCGGTCGAAGGGCACGAAGCGCGGCTGCGGGTCGTCCGCGCGGATTCATAGCCGCCGCGAGGCGCTCAGGGTTTGGGAGCGCCGAAGGCGCCCTTCATTCCCGCGGCGCTGGCGAGCGGCTCGGCGCTGGTGTCGCTCCAGAGTTCGAGCACGCGGCGGGCGCGCTGCGGCCGGCCATCCAGCAGGATTTCGAGCGATTTGCGCAGCGCTGCGACGCGGAAGTCGTCGACCGCCGGCGCGCCGTCGGGCTGGGCCCGTTCGAGCCGGTCCAGAAACGCGGCAATGTCGAGCACGCGGGCGCGATGCTCCAGGAAGTACAGATCAACCACTTGCGACCGGTTCAGCGGGCAGGTGCCGGCAGCGCTCACGACAGTCTCCAACGCCGGGGCCGCAGCGCGGCGGCGGGCTACTGGCTATCGGGTTTCTCGCTCAGGCCGAGGTGCTCGAGATAGGCGTCCATCCGCGGCTCGCGGCCCAGGTAGTCCTTCACCAGATCGATCGCGTCGATGCTCCCGCCGCGGGCGAGGATCTTTTTGCGGTAGTACATGCCGGCGTCGGGGCTGAGCATCCCCAGTTCCTTGAAGCGCTGGAACATGTCGCAGGCGTACACCAGCGACCACTGGTAGCCGTAGTACCCGGCCTGATAGCCCACGAGGTGGCCGAACGACGCCTGGTGGAACACCTCGGGCACCGCCTGGTACTGCTCGATTTCCGCGAAGAGCTCGCCGGCGACTTTCGTCGTATCCACTTCGCCGCGCGGCGCCGTGTGATAGGCCATGTCGCACATGCCGTAGTAGAACTGCCGCTCTGCTTCAAACCCGGACCCGACGTGGCGGGCGCGGATCATGCCGTCGAGCAGTTCGCGCGGCAGCAGTTCGCCGGTCTGGTAGTGCCGCGCGAAGCCCTTGAGCACCTCGGCGTCCCAGACCCAATTCTCGAACATCTGCGAAGGGGCCTCGACAAAGTCGCGGGCGACGCTCGTGCCGGCGAACTCGCCGTAGCGCGTCTCGGTCAGAATCGTGTGCAGGCAGTGGCCGAATTCGTGGAAAAACGTCTCGACCTCGTCATGGGTCAGCAGCGACGGCTTGTCGGCGGTCGGCTTGGTGAAATTGCACACCAGCGCCGCGATGGGCTTCTGCACGCCGCCGTCGTTCCAGACCTTGCGCGAACGCAGGCCCCACTGCGCCGCGTGCCCGAACTTGTTCTCGCGGGGGTGCAGGTCGATGTAGAACTCGCCCAGCAGTTCGTTGCCGGCCTTGTCCCAGACCTCGTACAGCTTCACATCCGGGTGCCAGATGCGGCGGCCCGACTTCGCCGCGGTCGCGGTGATGTCGCGATATTCAAGCCCGTACAGCGACTGCGTGATGCCGAACAGTCCCTCGACCACCCGGTCCATCGGGAAGTACTCGCGCACCTTCTCGCCGTCCACGGCGTACTTCTGCTTCATCAACTGGTTCTTGTAGAACGACTGATCCCAGGGATACAGATCGGCGGCCGGGTTGCCGGTGTGCTCGCGTTTGGCGGCGATGAATTCGGCCTTGTCGAGCGCCGCCTTCTTGCGCACCAGCGGCCGCACCTTGCCGTAAAAGTCGAGCACCGCCTGCGCGTTCTTCGCCATCCGCGGCTCGGTTTCGTAGTCCGCCGGATGCTTGTAGCCCAGCAGCGCCGCCGCATCCGCGCGCAGCTTCAGGATGCGCTCCAGCAGTTGCACGTTGCGCATCCCGCCCTTGCGCTTAAAGGCCAGCCACATCTTCTTGCGGGTGGTCTCGTTCGTGCACAGGTCCATGATCGGGATGAACGTGGGGTAGTCGAGCCCGAGCAGAAACACGTCACCGCTGGACTTCAGGCCGCCGAAGTAGTCGGGGCTCATGCCGCCGAGTTCTTCGCGCGTCAGCGGCACGCGCGTCTCGTCTTCGCGAATGTTCTTTTCGAACTCGATGCCCAGCCGATTGATCTCCATCTCGATCGACTTGAGCTTTTCGCGGTCCGCCGGGGACAGGTCCATGCCCGCGCGGCGGTAGTCGCGGAGCGTGTGCTCCAGCAGGCGGGCCTGCTCGCCTTCGAGCTTCGGCGTGGTCGTCGCGTAAGCCTTGACGGCGCGATACAAGTCCTCGCGCTTCCGCAGCCCGATCATCCAGTTCGAGATGTGCTCTTCGGCCTTCTGACCGGTCTCGCGTTCGGCGGCGTCGGTCGAGACGTAGGCCATGAACGCGATCATGTTCGTGTCGGTTTGCAGCCGGACGACCAGGTCATCGAGCGCGCCGAGCGTGTTGTCGAAGTTCCGCTGCGCATCGGGCAGGTCGACGATCTGCTGCACGGCGGCGTTTGCGGCCTTGAGCGAATCGGCCACCGGAGAATCCGCCGGGTAGTCTTGCGCGGCCGCGTGGCCGACCGTCATTACTGTCGCCATGAGGATCAATCCCAGCGCGCGATGCGATCGCACTGAACACAGCATGTCGAGTTCCTTCGAATCGAAGTTCTGTTGCCCCAGACAGCGTACCGGCAGCCGCGGCCGGCTACCACTGCGAAGCAGCCCGCCAGGCCGCGCCCCACCTGAAGCGCATCGCGATCGCTGCGACCGCCGCGCCATTGTTGTGTTATCCGGACTCGCGCTGCCGGCTCTGTTCCCTCCGCCGGACGGAGCGCGGGGGGCCGCCGGTCGCGGGCCGGCCGACGGCCCGGGGCAGCGCGGGGCTCCGGCGATCCTGCGGCTGCACCGCGGCGATGTCCCGCGGGTTGCGGTTCGACTCTGGAACGCGAGGCGCTGCGTGAGCGTATGCGACGTGAACGTTTCATAAAGAATCGACCATTCGAGGCAAAATCGCGGGCAATCTGGCATGCGTATTGCCGCCTCGTAACGCAGGTCTGTAAACTTGGATCGAAGGGTCGATAAGGACTGGCGCAATCGACCGGCGGGGCCGATGCGCCGTGGCGCTCGCGAGCGCTGCATGTCATGCGCTGCGAGCAACGGAGAACAGAAGATGTTGCATGTCGGTTGTCGCCGCGAACACGCGGCAAGCGCCTTCACGCTGATCGAACTGCTGGTTGTCGTCGCCATCATTTCGCTGCTGATCTCGATCCTGCTGCCGGCGCTGAGCGGCGCCCGCGAACAGGCCAAGCAGACCACCTGCGGATCGAACATGGGGCAGATCGGGCGGGCCGTGCAGACCTGCTTCGCGGAGAACAACGGCTATGGCCCCGGCTGGGACGACGGCGAGGTGGGTGGGGCGACGGGGCATCAGACGTTCATGTACACCTGGGCCGACGTGCTCTTCGACAACGGATTCCTGGGCGATTCGCGCGGCAGCATCTGCCCCAGCGATCGCCGGCCGGACGACCCGATGCGCGACCGCGCCAGCGGCACATTCCCCGGCTGGACGCAGCAATTCAAGTTTGTGGAGAAGATCGGGCACAGCGAGCAGGCCAAGTTCGGCGTGCGCAGTAGCTACGCGCTGAACGCCCACATGCACTACAACTTCCAGGAAGATCGCTTTCCCGACGCCGCCCGGCAGGTATACGCCATCGACGGCTGGTGGAGCTGGTTCGGCAGCCTGAACGCCGCGTGGGTGATGGCGCCGCGCGTGTTGCCCGCGACCCCGCCGCTCACCAACTGGCCACGCAGCGACGGAACGATGATCGGCTGGCGGCACGGTAAGCGCTTCAGCGCGAACTCGGTGTTCCTCGACGGCCACGTGTCGTTGATCACGCCGCGCGTGCCCCGCAACACGACCGAGCTGTTCACTTCGACCGTCGATACCTCCAAGACCTTCCTGTGGCTGCCCGGCGAGCTGCCGGTCGAGAGCCATGACTTCGCCAACGGGTACTCGGGCGAAATCGTCGACTACGTCGGCAGGAAGCCGGTCTGGCTGACGACTCGCGCCAACGGCGGCGGCAAGGTGCTGTCGCAGGAATCGCCATCGACCGGCGCGCGGCACATCCATCCGAACGCGTTCCCCGAGGATCTCAGCCCCGCGTGGAAGACGATCAACCGCGCCTGGCGCAAGCTTCCGAGCCTCCAGGCCGATCGAGACTGACCGGTGCAATCGAACCGCAACTTCGTGCTTGGTGCGACCGCGCTGCTCATTTTCGCCGTTGCGGCGTACCTGATCTTCGGCCGCGCCGGGCCGCAGGCGGAGCTTCCCAACGTCTACACCTATCACGGCGTTTGCCTCGCGTGCAAAGAGCCGGGCAAGGTGGAGGCCCGCAGCACCGAGCACGAGCCGTTCGAGTGCCGCAAGTGCAAGAAGCCGGCCTTTTTCGGCTGGCTGTATTGTGGCGTGTGCAAGAAGCGGATCATGCCCGACCTGATCCGCGACGATCAGAATACCCTGCGGAAGCCACCCAGCCCAACCTGTCCGATTTGCAAGAACAGCAGCGCCCGCGCCTACGTCCCCGAGATGGACGACGTGGAGAAAACCGGCGACGGGCCGCTGCCGAAGTGGCCCTAGCCCTTTAGCGCCGGCGCCGGGATGCGACGGCGACCCCGGCGCCTACAACGTCAGCAGCCGCGTCCAGAAGAACCACGCCGCGGGCGCCGCCAGCAGCGGCGAATCGAGCACGTCGAGCACGCCGCCCATCCCCGGAATCGCGTTGCCCGAGTCCTTGATCGCCACGTCGCGCTTCAGCAGCGACGCACACAGATCGCCGGCCGTCGCGAACAGCCCCATCAGCACCCCGAAGATCAGCAGCCCCGCCGGCGGCGACAGCAGCCCGCGACCCTGCGGCAGCAGACCCCACGCGGTCAGCAGGCTGCCGGCGGCGAGCGCGAACAGCGCCGCGACGGCGATGCCGCCGAAGAAGCCCTCCCACGTCTTGCGCGGGCTGAGCCAGACGATCATCTTGTGCCGCCCGAGCGCGCTGCCGACGAAGAACGCGCCCATGTCGGTCATCTTGACGGTGAACACGGTGAACAGCAGCACGACGATGCCCTGAAACCCGCCGACCTCCATCCGCAGCCGCGTCAGGTAGCCCGCCATGCCGGCGTAGACGATGATGAACAGCGTGCTGGCCAGGTTGCCCATAGCGTTCGCGGTGCGGCGCTGCGAGGCCTGCGAATAGAAAATCACCCCGATCGCGATCGCGATCCACAGCAGCCCCCACGACTCGTCGGCCCAGCCGGTCAGCGCGGACAGGTTGTACGAAATGTACGGCCCGATCACCAGCCCGGCCGCGAAAATCTGGGCCTCGAGCACGAAAGGCTGATTGCCCGCGATCCGCGAGAACTGTCCCAACTCCCGCGCCGCCAGCCAGGTGAATACCAGGATCGTGACCGTGGCCAGGCCGCCGTTGCACAGCCAGCGGCCGGCGTCGAACGCCGCGAGCGGGCGCCAGATCGGCCCGGGCAGCGTCGAAAGATAACCGTCGAGCAGCAGAACGCTCAGGACGACGACCGCCAGCAGGCTGCCATAGATCAATCGCTGACGAAGCACGGCGCGGCACGCTCCAACGCAAACCCAGGGTGCGCTCAGCCCGGACGCGCCGGCGGCCGCACGTCCCCGAAGCGGCGCTCGCGCCGGGCGAAGTTCAGCAGCGCCGCGTTCAGTGCGTCGACGCCGAACTCCGGCCAGAGCACCGGCGTCGAATAGAACTCCGCGTAGCTCACCTGCCACAGCAGGAAGTTGCTCAGCCGCATTTCGCCGCCGGTGCGAATCACCAGGTCCGGGTCGGGCGCGCCGCGCGTGTAGAGCCCTTCGGCGATGTCCGCCTCCTCGATCGCATCCGGCGACAGTTCGCCGCGCGCCACGCGCGCGGCCACGGCCCGAACCGCGTCGACCAGCTCCGTGCGGCTGCCATAATTCACCGCGGTGAACAGCGTCAGCCCGCGATTGGCGGCGCTCTGCGACTCGGTCAGCGCGAGCTGCTGCAACACGGCCGCCGGAAGCCCGGCGCGGCGCCCGATCTGCACGACGCGGATGTCGTTGTCCATGATCTCCTGGCGGCGGTCGGCGAGATACTCCGCATAGAGCGCCATCAGGGCGTCCACTTCCGCCCGCGGCCGCTTCCAGTTGTCCTGGCTGAAGGTGTAGAGCGTCAGGTATTCGATGCCCAGCCGGGCGCAGTGCGTCACGACGGCGCGCACCGACTCCGACCCGCGGCGATGACCCTCGATGCGCGGCAGCCCGCGCTGCGCCGCCCAGCGGCCGTTGCCATCCATGATGACAGCCACGTGCCGCGGCAGCGACTCGCGCGGCACGCCGATCGCGTCGAGCGGTTCCAGGGCTGGGAGTGCTGGCATGGCTCGCTGGCTCATTCGCGCGGCCCCGCGACCGCCCGCCGGCGGTGCGCAGCGCGGCCGGCGCTAGTTCGTGATCATCTGCTCGCGCCCCGGCCCGACGCCGACAAGCGCCACGGGGGCGTGCAGCCGGCTGCTGAGCAGGTCCAGATACTTCCGCGCCGCCGTCGGCAGGTCCGACATGCGGCGGCAGTTGGTCAGATCCTCCGACCAGCCGGGCAACGTCTCGAACACCGGCTCGGCGTTCTCCAGCGCGTACGATTCAGCCGGGAACTCGTTCGTGGTCTTGCCGCCGATTCGATAGCCGACGCAGACCTGGATCTCGTCGAAGCCCGAGAGCGTGTCGAGGTGCATCACCGCCAGGTGCGTGGGACCGGTGAACAGCGTGGCGTAGTGTGCCGCGACCAGATCGAACCAGCCGCAGCGCCGCGGGCGGCCGGTGGTGGTGCCATATTCGCCGCCGCGCTCGCGGATGGTGTCGCCGGTCGCGCCCGTCAGCTCGCTCGGGAACGGCCCCGCGCCGACGCGTGTGGAATAGGCTTTCAGAACGCCGAAGACTGTGCGGATGCAGCCCGGCGGCACGCCCGCGCCGCTGGCGGCCCCGCCGGCGCCGGCGCTCGAGCTGGTAACGAACGGATACGTGCCGTGATCGATGTCGAGCAGGCTGCCCTGCGCCCCTTCGAAAAGCATGCGCCGGTTTTCTCGCAGCAGGCGGTTCAGCAGGACCGTGGTGTCGCAGATATGCGGCCGAAGCTGCTGCCCCATCGCCAGGTATTCATCGACAATCGCCTCGGTGTCCATGCTGTCGCGCGTGTCATACAGCGCGGCCAGGTAGGCGTTCTTCTGCGACACGACCGCCGCGACGCGCTCGCGAAAACGCTGCGGGCTGTTCAGGTCGCACACGCGGACGCCCCAGCGCCGCGACACCTTGTCGGCATAGCACGGTCCGATGCCGCGGGCCGTCGTGCCGATCTTGCCCGCCGGCGGCGCCGCCTGCTCGGCCAGCACGTCCTGCCGGCGGTGATAGGGAAAGACCAGGTGCGCCCGGTCGCTGATTCGCAGGTTCTCGCCGACCGCCACATTCCGCGCCCGCAGCGAGGAGATTTCGCCGAGCAGAATCGCCGGATCGATCACCGCGCCGCCGGCGATCACGCTCATCACGCTGGGTCGCAGGATTCCGCTGGGGAGCTGGTGCAGCGCGAACTTCTCGCCGCCGACGACGACGGTGTGCCCCGCGTTGGCCCCGCCGCTGTAGCGGACGACCACGTCGAACGTGTCGACCAGCGTATCGACGACCTTGCCCTTGCCCTCGTCGCCCCACTGCAAGCCGACGACGCACGTGTTTCCCAGTTCGGCCGCGTTCATGTCGCCTTTCTGTTTTCGCCGCCGGTGTTCGGGCGGGCGCCCGGCCGCGGATCGCGCCGATGCGGCGGCGACGGCGAGCCAGCGTCTCGCCGCCGGAGAGCCAACGCCTCAAGCCCGCCGCCCTTTGACGGCGCGCAACCTGTACTTTTTATCGACCGTCGGCCGAACAGGCAAACGCGGATCGGCCGCCGCGGCGCGGGCTGCGGGCGCGAATCTGTCACAGCGACCCCTTGCAGCGCACCCAAGAAGCGGCGATACTCCGGAGTTCCGGATCGGCCCGCACTGCGGCGGGTTCGCAGGATTGGTTTTAGAAGGGCGTGCCTCGTGAAAGAGAAAATCCACCCCAAGTATGTCGAGACCGACGTGACCTGTGCGTGCGGCTGCGCGTTCAAGACGCGCTCCACGGTGCCCGTCATCAAGGTCGACATCTGCTCGAACTGCCACCCGTTCTACACCGGCAAGCAGAAGTTCGTCGACACGGCCGGCCGCGTCGAGCGCTTCCAGAAGAAGTTCGGCGGCAACTACTTCGCCAAGGAGAAGGCCGGCGCGGGCGCCAAGTAGCTACGACAACTCCGATGTTCGTTCGCGGTCCGGGCGAGGCTTCGTCCCGGACCGCGGCTGTTTTCTGAGCATTCGCTCGCCCGCATTCCGGAACGCCCGCGATGAGCACCCAATGGCAGGATCCCGCGTGGATCAACCGCGTCGAGGCCCTGGCGCGGCGCGGCGAAGAAGTCGCCGCCCAGATGAACGATCCCGCCGTCGCCTCCAACGGCATGATGATCGTGCGGCTGGCCAAGGAGCACGGCGAACTGGAAAAGCTGCTTAAGCCCTATCGCGAGTATCGCCAGACCACCGCCCAGTTGCAGGAAATGCAGGCGATCCTCGACGACCACGACGCGGATGCGGACCTGCGCGAACTGGCCGAGGCCGAAGCCCCCGCCCTGGCCACCCGCCGCGAGCGCGTGCTGAACCAGATGATCGAGAAGCTCGTCACGAGCGATGAAGCGGCGGTTTCGAGCGTCATCATCGAAATCCGCGCCGGCACCGGCGGCGAGGAAGCCGCGCTGTTCGCCAACGAGCTGCTGACGATGTACACGGCGTATGCGAGCCGCCGCGGCTTCAAGTCGGAGCTGCTCTCGCTCTCGCCGTCCGACATGGGGGGCATCCGCGAGGCGATCCTGAACGTCACGGGCGACGAGGTTTATGTCAATCTGCGGTTCGAGGCCGGCGGCCATCGCGTGCAGCGCGTGCCGGAGACCGAGTCGCAGGGCCGCATCCACACGTCGCTCGCGACGGTCGCGGTGCTGCCCGAACCCGAAGAGGTGGCCGTCGACATCAACTGGGAAAAGGACGTGCTCGAGCACACCAGCCGCGCCGGCGGCCCCGGCGGGCAGAACGTCAACAAGGTCGAATCGGCCATCAAGCTCGAACACATCCCCACCGGCATCACCGTTTCGATGCGCGACGAAAAGAGCCAGCACAAGAACCGCGCCAAGGCCCGCCGCATCCTCATTGCCCGCGTATTCGAGCACTTTCAGACGCAGCAGCAGGCCAAGCTGGCGAGCGAACGCCGCACGATGGTGGGCAGCGGCGACCGCAGCGAGCGCATCCGCACGTACAACTTCCCCCAGAACCGCTGCACCGATCACCGTATCGGCGTCGACGTGTTCGACCTGACCGCGGTGCTCGCCGCCGGCCAGCTTGACGAGTTCCACGCTGCGCTTCGCGAGCGGGATCTCAAGCAGCGGCTCGACAATCTATGACGCTGCGCGGGGCTGCGCCTGTGCAACGCCCCGCCCAGAAGCGGGGAGCAGGGGCCTCCGGCCGGTGCGCGCCGCTCGCGAGTCCGCGCGAATCGTAGTGCGTCAAGCGCGCGCTAATCGGCCCCTGAAGACCCCCGACCCTCCAGCAACCGCCAGCAGCGCAATAGACAGCGCGGGACGTGAAACGCGCCCTTCCACATGCCGCCCTTGAGCGGCGTGCTGACCGCGCCGTCGCGCCGCAGATATCCGAACCACTCGCCGTACTGCGGGTCGGGGAAGTGCCGCCAGGTCCACTCGTGCAGTTTCTCGAACATCGCGGCGTAGCGCGGATCGCCGGTGTGGTCATACGCCATCAGGGCGGCGATCAGCGCTTCGTTGTGCGGCCACCACAGCTTCATGTCGTGTTCGAGCTGCGTGGCGGGTCGGCCGTCCACGTCGACGAAGTACAGCAGGCCCCCATACTGCGCATCCCAGCCGCGCTCCATCGCATAGTCGATGATCGGCAGCGCGGCCGCGGCCAGCGCCGAATCGCCGCGGCGCCGGGCCACGTCGAGCAGGAACCACGCGCACTCGATCGCGTGGCCGGGGTTCATCGTCCGCCCGTCCGGGCCGTCGACCGCGCCGCCGCCCGGCGACACGGTTTCCAGCACGATGCGACGATCGTGCTTGACGAAATCACGCAGAATCTCGGCCGCGGCCGAGTCGATGTCGGCCTCCAGCTCCGCGTGGGACCGCAGGCCGCCCGCAGCGGCGTCAGTCGCCGCCGCAAACGCGCCATCCGCGATCGAGCCGCCGGTCGAGCCGCCCCGCACCGCCTCGCGCGTGCACCCGGTCGCAATCAGCGTATCGGCGATGTTCAGCAGGCACATCAGCGGCGAGAGGCCCTTCATCGGCCGCGTTCGCGCGTCCACCTTGGCGGCGATCGTGCCGGGCGTGCGCAGGTGGCGGACGAATGAGTCATACAGCCGCGTGGCGGTCTGCATGTGCCGCACATCGCGGGTCGCGCGGCCGAGGGCGGCGAACGCGATGCAGCCGAAGACCTCGCTGAACACATAGCGTCGCATGCGCAGCGGCCGCCCGTCGCGGGCCACGCAGAAGTACATTTTGCCGCGTTCGTCGAAGGCGTAGCGCGCCAGAAAGTCGCAGCCGGATTGTGCGAGTTCCAGCCACTCCGCGCGCGGCTCGACCTCGTTGTACAGCGTCGCGAAGAGCCACGCCTCGCGGCCTTGCAGCCAGATGGGCTTGTCCGTCCCGTACAGGCTGCCGTCGCGATCGAGTTGCGTGAAGTAGCCGCCGAATTCGCGGTCGGGCGAGTGACGAGTCCAGAAAGGGACGACGTCTTCCAGGAGCGCCCGACGATACGTGGCGGCGAGTTGGAACAGGCGGTCGCGGTTCATCGTTATATAATACTTCGGATGGCGGCCGCATCGGGAAATGACGGGTCGACTGCAAACGGGCACCTCCGCGCGGCGTGGCGGCAGATCAACCCCGCTCAGCGTTTCGACGTCGCCGTCATCGGCGGTGGCCCCGCCGGCGCGGCCGCCGCCATCGCCTCCGCCCGCGAAGGGGCGCGCACGCTGCTGGTCGAGCAGTACGGTTTTCTCGGCGGCATGGGCACCGCCGGGCTGGTGCCGGCGTTCTGCCCGTTCAGCGATCGGCAGCGCTGCATCATCGGCGGCATTGGCTATCAGATTCTGGAAGAGATGAAGGCCGGCATGCCGCACGTGGAGCGCGCGGCGCTGGACTGGGTGCCGATCGACGCCGAGCGCCTTAAGGTCATTTATGAGCGGCGCGTCGTGGAAGCGGGGGCCGAGATTCTGTTCCTGACGCACTTCGTCGACGTGGTGGCCACGCACGAACATGCCGCGACCGACGCCGACGCGCCGCCTGCGGCGCGCCCGCCTGCCGCCGGGGTCGTGATCCACAACAAGTCGGGATTGCAGCGCGTCGACGCCGGCGTACTGATCGACTGCACCGGCGACGGCGACGTGGCGGTGGCCGCGGGGGCGGACTATCAGAAGGGCGACCCGGCTACCGGCGAGATGCAGCCGTGCACGATGTGCTTTGTGCTGGCGGGCATCGACAACGCGCGGCTCCAGCCCTGGCTATGGGCCGACGGCGGCAGGAACCTGCTGCTGCGGCCGTCGATCGCCGCCGCGAAGGCTGCGGGCGACCTGAACATCGTCGAAGAAGCGGCGAACGTGGCCTATCAGAGCGACAGCACGATCGGCCTGAACTTCAGCCACGTTTTCGACGTCGATGCGACGGATGCATCGCAGTTGTCGCGAGCGATGATCGAGGGCCGCAGGCTCATCCGGCACCTGACGGACTTTATCCGCAAGTATCTGCCGGGCTGCGAGAACGCCTGCCTGGTGACCAGCGGCGTGCAGATCGGCGTGCGCGAAACGCGGCGCATTCTCGGCGACTACGTGCTGACGCTCGACGACTACCTCGCGCGGCGCTCGTTCGACGACGAGATTTCGCGCAACGCGTACTACATCGACATCCACCTCAGCAAGCGCGAGTGGGAGCGGAACCTGGGGGCGACGATCGACTGGGACAGCAAGATCCACCAATACAAACCCGGCGAGTCGCACGGCATCCCGTACCGCTGCCTGATCCCCGCGGCGACGCGGAACATCCTCGTGGCCGGCCGCTGCATCAGCACCGATCGTCCGACGCAGGGCAGCACGCGCGTCATGCCGAACTGTCTGGCGATGGGCGAAGCAGCGGGCTGCGCCGCGGCGCTCGCCGCCCGACAGCACGGCGGCGACGTACGGTGCGTCGACGTGCAGCGCCTGCGCGCTCGGCTGCGCGAGCACGGTGCACATCTACCGCCGGAGTAGGGGTTCGGTGGTCCGGTGAGCTAATCAGGCGGAACAGCGATCGCCATCGGCTGCGGACGGCGCGGGCAGAACGCCCGCTCCACCCATAAGACCCGCTCCCACTCGGTAAGCCCGCGCCACCCGGAAAGCCTGCTCAGCCCGGAATGCCCGCTCCAGCCATCGGGCGCCACGCTTGACGGGCGACGTTACGGCGCCGTCTTCGCGAACGGCGGCGGGCCCATCGGGGCGCTGAGCTTGCTGAAATGCCCCACCGGGTCGGGCAGCGGCAGCGGGTGCGGCAGGGCGAACATCTCGCCGTATTCAAAGCCCGCCCGGCCGCCCTCGGCCGCATCGACCGCGCGGATGCGGTGCACGAGCCGCGCCAGGCGTTGTGCGTCGAACTGCGACTTGTATACCGAGATCGCCGCGATTTTCTGCTCGTACACGTCGCTGATGTCCATCACAAACGTCGAGTGCCAGTGGGCGACCTCCGCCGCGATGTGCACCGGCCGATACCACAGCCAGTCGATGCGGTGCGGCGGCGTGCCGTCGAAGCGATCGTCCCACTTGGTCAATTGGGAATAGAACCGCGACGCCTCCAGTATCAATTGCGCTTGGTAATGATCCGGCGACGCCGCCGGCGTCCGGCCGGCCATGCCGACGACGATCCGCGGTCGATAGCGGCGGAACGCGGTCGCGACGGCGTAGCGGGCCGCCGGACCGTCCATCAACTCGCGATTGGTCAGCTTCAGCGTCTCGACGTGCCGCACGCCCAGGATTTCCGCGGCGGCGGCGCACTCGGCCGCGCGAATCTCGGGCGTACCGCGCGGCGTGGGCTCGCCGTCGGTCATGTGCACCACGCCGACCTTGTAGCCCTGCTTGACGAGCTTGGCGATCGTGCCGCCGCAGGTGATCTCAAGATCATCCGGGTGCGGCATGGTGAAGATGATGTCGAGTTGCGGGGCGGACATCGATGGCTCCTTCGGCGGTGACCCGGACGCGAGATGATAAAGCTCAGAATCGACCGCGGCGAGCTTTACCCTCCGGCGGAGGCGCGCGCGGCGCGCCGCGCGGGCGACGTCCGCGTGATTTTGGGGGGGTTCGACAAAGACCGGGGCCGACGGCGCTGAATGTTTACAATGTGTGAACGCGGCCGGCGGACGTGCGTGCGGCCGGCGGCTTTCTGGATCGCTCGCGTGGAGTACGGCGATGAGACATGGGTTTCGACGCATCTGGCTGCTCGGGCTTGTCAGCGCGGTTTCGACGGCGGCCGCGGCCGACTCGCGGACGACGCTGGAAGTGGACGCGGTCGAGCTGATGGGCGGAAAGGAAGTCAAGGGCGATCCGGCGCTGCGCGTCGAGCGAAACGGGTACGCGTACCTTTTCTCCAGCGTTGATAACAAGACGCTGTTTGAGAAGTCGCCGGAGAAGTACGAGATTCAGCTCGGCGGGGCGTGTGCGCGGATGGGGCCGCTCAGCGGGCGCGGGACGTGCGAGATTTTCGCCGTGCACGATTCGCGCGTGTACATCTTCGCGTCCCCGCAGTGCCGGGCGAGCTTTCTAAAAGCGCCGGAGAAGCTGCTGGAAAGCGACGACCCGCCCGTGTCAGGCGATGACGCCGCCCGCCGCCGGGGGATGGAGCTGGTCGAGCGCATGGTCGCCTTCTCGGGCGGCGCGGCGCGGATCGACGCCGTAGCGACGTTTCGTCAGCGCGCCGACCAGGCGGGCGTGCAGAACGGGCAGGCGACGCGCCAGACCAGTGCGTTCCTGGCTGCGTTTCCGGATCGCTTCCGCGTCGAGGATACCTGGAACGACTCGAAGTGGGGTCATGCCGTCGCCGCCGCCGCCGGGTTCATGTTCAGCAGCGGCGAGGCGGATCAGGCCATGGTCGCGGCCCAGGTGCGGGCGGCGCGGCGCAGCGCGAACCACCATCTGCTGGTGATCCTCAAGTCGCGCAAGCGGCCCGACTTCGCGGCGGCAGCCCTGGGCGGCGAGACGCTCGACGGCGTGGCGGCGGAGCGCGTGGCGGTGTGGTTCGACGGCTCGGCGACGACCCTGACGGTCGATGCCCGCAGCGGGCGCGTGCTGCGCATGACGTATATCGGGCGCGGTCCGCGGATGGCGGTCGGTACGCTGGTGAAGACGATCACGGAGTGGACGACGGAGGAGGGGATCGCACTGCCGTCGGCGTGGACCGTGGGGTTTGAAGGCGAGACGGACACCCAGCGGACCACGACGCTCTCGGCGATCGAAATCGATCCGGGCCTGGCGCCCGATCTGTTCCCGAAGTAAGCGGCCGGCTGCACCCGCAGCCCGGAGTCTCACGCGCCGGCCGCCCTGCCCCGCGGCCCGCTCGATTCCCTGTTCGATGCGTCCCGCCCGGGCGTGCGCCGCCGGCTCGCGGGCGGGCGCGCTTCGCGCTGCGCCGCGGCTGCCGCTATCATTTCCCCTGGCCACGCGACACGCCGAGAAAGGAAGGCCGCCATGGGATTGTGGGACAAGATCAAAGGCGAATTGATCGACATCATCCAGTGGCTGGACGACAGCCACGATGCGATGGTGCACCGCTTCGAGCGTTACGGCAACGAGATCAAGAACGGCGCGAAGCTGATCGTGCGCGAGGGGCAGGCGGCCGCGCTGGTGAACGAGGGGCAGCTCGCCGACGTCTACGAGCCGGGCACGCACACGCTCGAAACCCGCAACATGCCGATTCTCTCCACGATCATGGGCTGGAAGTACGGCTTCGAAAGCCCCTTCAAAGCCGAGGTCTACTTCGTCAGCACGCGAAACTTCACGGACCTCAAGTGGGGCACGATGAACCCCATCATGCTTCGCGATCCCGAGTTCGGCCCGGTGCGCCTGCGGGCCTTCGGCACCTATGTCATCCGCGTCAAGTCGCCGGCGGATTTCCTGAAGAACATCGTCGGCACCAATGCCCGCTTCCGCGTCGACGACATCTCCAATCAGCTTCGCAACCTGATCGTGTCACGCTTCACCGACATCCTCGGCGAAAGCAAGATTCCCGTACTCGACCTTGCGGCCAGCTATGACGAGTTGAGCAGTTTTGTCACCAGCCGCATCGGACCGGACCTGGGCGAGTACGGCCTCGAACTCACCAAGATGCTCGTCGAGAACATCTCGCTGCCCCCGGCGGTCGAGGAGGCGCTCGACAAGCGCACCAGCATGGGCGTCGTCGGGAATCTCTCGGCGTTCGCCCAGTTCCAGGCGGCCCAGGCGATGGAGCAGGCGGCGAAGAACCCCGGCGGAATGGCGGCGGGCGGCATGGGCATGGGGATGGGCTTCGCGATGGCCAACCAGATGGGCCAGGCGATGGGCGCTTCCGCCGGCCCGGGGCAGGGCGTCGGCGCTCCGCCGCCGCTGCCGCAGCCGGCGCTCTACTTCGCCGCGATCGACAATCAGCAGGCCGGCCCGTTCGACATGAACACGCTCCAGCAGAAAGTCGCCGCGTCGGCGGTGACGCGCGCGACGCTGGTCTGGAAGCAGGGCATGGCCGCCTGGACCCCGGCGGGCGACGTTCCGGAGCTTGTCGCGCTGTTCTCCGCCAGCGGCCCGCCGCCGCTGCCGAAGTAGGTGCGGCCACAAGTTTGGCGTCCGCGCCGCCGAGGCCGACGGCGCGGCGGCCGCAACCGCCCCGAGCGGGGCCGCTGACGCGGGTCACCGGTGGCGCGAACTACGCAACCGGCGGACGGCCCGCGACCTGTGAAACTCATCCTGTTCTTGTAAGCCCGTCCCGAAGCACCAGGCGAGTCGAATCTGCATCGCAGGCGGGCCGAATCGCGTGCCGGTTTCGCGGAAACGCATTGACAATATTATTTGTCAATGCTACGCTGCGAATGATGATCGACCTGCGCGTCATCGACGATCCCGCATCAGCCAGCGTGGCGCTGGACCCGGTCCGCAGCCGGCTGCTCGCGGAGCTCCGCACGCCGGCGTCGGCGGCCATGCTGGCCGGTCGGGTCGGCCTGCCGCGGCAGAAGGTCAACTATCACCTTCGAACGCTGGAAGCGCACGGACTAGTCCGCGAGGACAGCAAGAAGCGCTGGGGCGGATTGACTGAGCGACGGCTGATAGCGACAGCCGCCTCATACGTGGTTTCGCCCGCGGCGCTGGGCCCGGTCGCGCCGCCCGCCGACCCCGCGCGGGGCGCGGACGGTCGCGCGGTGGATCGGCTATCCGCGAGCTATCTCGTAGCGCTGGCGGCCCGAGTGGTCCGCGAGGTCGGGCAGTTGCTTCGCAAGTCCGAGCAAGTCGGGAAGCGCCTGGCGACGCTTTCCATCGACACCGAAGTGCGATTCCGAACGGCCGAGGAGCGCGCTTCGTTCACCAGTGAACTGACCGCCGCGGTGGCCGCGCTGGTCGCGCGCTATCACGACGAGTCCGCGCCGGGCGGGCGGCGACATCGCGTGATGATCGGGGCGTATCCGACGCCCGCCGCGCCCAATGCCTGCAAAGTCACAGAGAAGGAACCGAAGCCATGAGCGTCAAGAAAGAACCCTCCGGCCGCCGATCGATCCAGGTCGAAATCGAAGTTCCGGGAACGCCGGAGGAAGTCTGGCGAGCGATCGCCACCGGGCCGGGCGTCTCGGCGTGGTTCGTGCCGACGCGCATGGAAGAGCGCCAGGGCGGCGAGATCGTCAGCAACTTCGGGCCGGGGATGGATTGCCCCGCGAGGATCACGGAGTGGGAAGCGCTCAAGCGCTTCGTGGCGGAAGGCGAGATGGGGCCGCCCGGTTCGCCGAAGATGGCGACCGAGTGGACCATCCAGGCCCGCGCCGGCGGCGGGTGCCTGGTCCGCGTCGTACACAGCCTCTTCGCCGACACCGACGACTGGGACAACCAACTCGACGGTCTGGAGCAGGGCTGGCCGGCGTACTTCCGCATCCTGCGGCGTTACCTCGAGCGCTTCCGGGGCATGCCATGCGCGGCGATGCAACTCGTCGGCTTCTCCAGCGACTCGGAAGCGGCGGCGTGGGAGAAGGCGGGCGGCGGACTGGGGCTGCTCGGCGTGGCCGAGGGGCAGGCGTGGAGCGCTCCCGCCGGCGCCCCGCGCATGGCCGGCGCAGTGGACGCGCTCGGGAAGGGGTCGCACAAGAACACCGTGCTGTTGCGCGTGGACAACCCTGCGCCCGGAACGGCGTACATCGGTGCATTCTCGTGCGGCGGGATGGTGATGGTGTGTGTGAGCATCTACTACTACGGCGATACGGCGAAGGCGGCCGTGGAGCACGCCGAGCCGATCTGGCAAGAGTGGATGAGCGCGCGCTTCCCGCTGCCCCAAATGGGGTGAGCGGCGAAGGGTGCTCGCGGGCCAGCGAGGAGCGCGGAGCGCGGGCCGGCGCAAGCATCGGCTCCAGACTTCTGCGTGCCGGCGGCGTTCAGCTATGATGCTCGCCGCGTTCCGAGGTTCCGCACCAGGAGAAATGCGCATGCCGCAAGCGAAGAGCGCCGCGAAAAAACCTCCAAGAGTACCTGCGGCGCGTATGAGCCTAAAAGAGGCGATGAGCGCGCTGGAGCAGGCCGGCTCCGCCCAGACGCGGAAGACCTATGCGCGACACGGGGCGCCGGAACCGGTGTTCGGCGTCAGCTTCGCCACATTGAAGACCCTGTACAAGCGCATCAAGGTCGATCAGGAGTTGGCCCAGGCCCTGTGGGACACGGGAAACTTCGATGCACGCAACCTCGCCGTCAAGATCGCCGACCCCGCGGCGATTTCTTCACGCGAGCTAGATCGCTGGGCCGCGACGCCGACCGCGCGGATGTGCGGGAGCTACGTCGCGCATCTCGCGGCCGAGAGCCCGCACGGCCGCGCCAAGGCGGACAAGTGGCTGGCCGCTTCGGACGACCGGACGCGCTTTGTCGGGTGGTCCCTGGTCGCGGCGCTGGCGATGATCGACGAAGCGGCCCCGGACTCCTGGTTCGGCGAGCGGCTCGCGGAGATCGAAGCGACCATTCATTCCGCGCCGAACGCGCAGCGCTACGCCATGAACGCCGCGCTGATCGCCATCGGTTGCCGCAGCGCAGCGCTTCGGAAGGCGGCCGTCGCCGCTGCGAAGCGCATCGGCACGGTCGAGGTCGACCACGGCGACACCGATTGCAAGACTCCCGTGGCCGCAGACGCGATCGAGAAGGCCTGGGCGCATTCGAAGTCCAAGGGTTTCGAAAACCCCGCCGCCCAGGAGCGCTCGCGCGAGTCGATGCGGACGCGGTGCTAGGCCTGCGCTTCCTGCATTCGTACTTGCTTCCACCGCGTTGCCGGGTGCGTCGCGCGCATCGTCGCCGGCCTTGATCTCCCGTGCCGCTTCGACAGGGAGCTGCGTGGTGACCGTCAAGGAACTACTGATCCAGACCATCGAATAAGCCGCCGGGATCACGCAGAAGTACCTCAGCGACCTGAGCGACGCCGACCTGCTCGTTCGCCCCGTGTGCGGCATGAACCATGCGGCGTGGCAGCTCGGCCACCTGATATCGTCCGAGCATTTCAAGGTCACCACCCTGGGCCACGAGATGCCCGAACTGCCCGAGGGCTTCGCCGCAACCCACTCCCGAGCGAACGCCGCCGGCGGCGACCCGCGGCAGTTCGCTGCGAAGGCCGAGTATCTGTCGCTGATGAAGCGCATGCACGCCGGAACGATCGCGGCGATCAGGGCCACGCCCGATGAAGCCTTCGACAAGCCCGCCCCGGAAGCGCAGCGCGAATACACCGCGACCGTCGGTGCGGTGTTCAACCTGATCGGCACGCACGAGTTCATGCAACACGGTCAGATCGTCGCGCTGCGCCGCAAGCTTGGGAAACCGGTTGTGATCTGAATGGTCTGGCGCCCCGCGGCCCCTCGACGCGACCGCAACGGCGTACGATAGCGTGTTCTCAGGCGGAGAACTGGTGAGGGTGTAAGCGCGCCGACCTCGGAGCGGGTGAGCGCCGCGCCGCAAGTCGACCGCGCGGGGTCAGGGAGCGCAGCCGCGGACCTGGTGTTGAACCGTCGCTTGAGCGCGCCGCCGCGGCTTCGTATAATTAAGGTCTATGACCCAGGCATCTCTGACTCTCAGCATCAGGCAGGCACTCACGGAGAGCCTGCGCGAGAATCGCGACGTAGTGCGCGATTTGTTGGCTGAAGTGCTGGAAGACGTCGCCTTGGCGCATGCCATCGAGCAGGGGCGAAAGACGAAGCCGGTAAAGCGTGCAACAGTCATGAAGGCGCTGGCTCGCCGCCGATGAAGACGGTCTTTCACGCCAGCTTTCTCCGCGACGTGAAGAAGCTCCGCGACGAGAAAACAAAACGCGCCGCGGCGGCGGCGATCTCCAACGTCTAACAGGCGGATTCGATCGATCAAGTTCGCGGTCTGAAGCGCCTCAGCGGATATCCTCAGCATTACCGCATTCGAATCGGCGACTGGCGCTTGGGCTTGGTGATCCAGGGCGATGTGGCCGCCTTCGTCCGGTGCCTGCATCGCGGCGAGGTCTATCGCTACTTCCCGTGAGTCATCGCCCCGGTATTCGCGCGGCCCGCGGGTGCATGCAGACGAGCGCGCGGATCCTCGCGCGCAGCGGATTGACCCTGCCCGCCGCGGCGCGGCGGGACACGTCGAAGGCAACTGCAAGCCGTCCGGTTACGTCTGCGCATCCCGATCCGGCCAGCCAAACTCTCTTCATCCGCGTGGCCGCGCATCGCTCGGTTGTCGAGGCGATATGCCGACGCGCGCGTCGGCTTGTTTCACCCCGCGCGACAAACACAGGTTCAGCACGCTGACCAGGCTCCGCGGCGAAGTAGTAATGCCGGCGGGGCGTCGCGCGCGGACCGCTGGCGGCGCGCAGCCCGATCAGGGCTGAACCGAACGCGTCGGCCCCTGCGTGTCCGACGAATCGGCGCCGCGGCTGGTGTGCGTCGGCAGGCGAACGTCGAACCGCGCGCCGCCCTCCGGCGGGCAGGTCAGTTCCAGCGTGCCGCCGAGCTCTTCGACGATCTTCCGGGCCACGGCCAGCCCCAGCCCGGTGCCCGCGTGGCCTTTCGTGGAATAGAACGGTTCGAAGATCTTCGCGCGAATCTCCGCCGGCACGCCGGGGCCGTTGTCTTCGATAATGATGGACGCCTGCCTTCGGGCGGTGTCGTAGCGCGTGCGGACGTTGATCACGCCCGACCCGCGCGGCGCGGCGTCGATCGCGTTTTCGGCCAGGTTCAGAACGACCTGGTGAATGCCGTCATAGTCGACCGGCACGGGCGGCAGCGCGTCGTCCACGTCGCCCAGCAGCACGACCCGCGCGGCGTCGGCCTGCTTCTGGAGCAGGGCGACGACCTCGTCGACGATCTTGTTGAGCTGCAGCATCTCCAGCCGCGGCTCGCGCTGCTTGCTGAAGGCCAGCATGTTGGTCATCAGGTTGTAGGCTTTGTCGAGGTTGCGATCGAGAATCCGCCAGCCGTCGGTGGTCATGGCGAAGTCGCGGCGCTCCAGGCCGCGCTCGACCACGTCGCCGCCGCCGCGCATGCCCTGCAGGATGTTGCGAATGTAGTGCGAGAGGTACGCGACCGCCTCGCCGGCGGCGGCCAGGCGCTCGCGTTGCAGGTATTGCTGCATCAGACGGGCGTTCTCGATCGCCAGGCCGGTCTGGTAGCCGATCGCGGTGATCAGCCGCAGCTCGTGTTCGTTGTACGTGTGCCTCGGCACCGGGCAGTCGAGGTGGATCACGCCCAGCACCTGGTCGCGGGCCATGATCGGGGCGGCCACGACCGAGCGCATGCCGAGGTTCTGCACGCTCTTGCCGCTGCCGAAGCGCTTGTCGGCCACCACGTTCGAGCAGAGCACGCCTTCCTGCGAATTGACGACGTGGTTCAGGATCGTCCGCGACGTGACGATCGACTTGGCGTCTACGTCGGCCTGCGCCCGCCGATGAATGCGCACGACTTCCGGGATCATCTCTCCCGACGGGCCTTCGCGGGTGAAGATCACGCCGCGATCCACCTCGACCTCGCCGAAGATGATGTCCATGACGCGCTTGAGCAACTGGTCGGGCGGGAGCAGGCTGCCGATCACGTCGGACAGCTCGCGCATTACGCGCCAGGCCTTGACCGCGTTGACCGTCTCCGCCGCGCCGAGCACGACGCTGTCCTCGTTCGACGGGACGCTGGCCATGATGGCCGAATCGACCATCAGGCTGCCGGCGTCGAGCGTCACCATGTCCGACGGGATGGCGTGGCCGGTCAGTTGCTCGATCGACGTGTCGCCGGTGTACACCAGCAACGTGCCCCCGACGCGAATCTGGTCGCCGTGCTTGACGCGCACGGCGCGCGAGACGCGCATGGCGTTCAGCCAGGTGCCGTTGGCGCTGCCTAGGTCGGTGAGGATGCAGCCGTTGTCATCGAGGGTGAGCTGCGCATGGCGGCGGCTGACGGTTTGATCGGTGAGCGGCACCTGATCGCTGCCGCGACCGATCAACACGATCTCGTCGTCGGTCTTGATCGTGCGGCCCTTGTCGGGCCCCTGGAGCACGAAAAGCGTCGGCACGGATCACCCGCCTGCGCCGTCCCGCGGAAACAGGCGCCCGGTCTGCTCGCCCGCCAAATCGGCGGCGCCGGGCCGCGCACGCGGCCGGCCGCGGCCCGCCCGATTATAGCGCTGCCGCGCGCCGCTCCGGCGGGCGTAGCCAAAAAGCCCGCGAAGGCTCACTTTCCGGCAGCCTGCTGCTCGCGGATGGCGGCCTTGCGCGACAGCTTGACGCGGCCCTGATCGTCGACGGCGATGACCTTCACGGGGACGCGGTCGCCGATCTTCACCACGTCGGTGACGGTGCGCACGTAGGCGTCGTCGAGTTCGCTGATGTGGCAGAGCCCGTCCTGCCCCTCGACGATCTCGATGAACGCGCCGAAGTCCTTGATGCTGATGACCTTGCCTTCGTAGATGCGGCCGACCTGCACCTCTTCGGTGACGCGCGCCACGAGTTGCCGGGCGCGCTCCGCCTTGGTCGCGTCGGTGCAGGCGATGAACACCGTGCCATCCGGCTCGATGTCGATCTGGGCGCCGGTTTCGGCCTCGATCGCCTTGATCCCCTTGCCGCCGGGACCGATCAGCTTGCCGATCTTCTCGGGGTTGATCTTGACGGTGATCAGTCGCGGGGCGTAAGGGCTGAGCTCCGCGCGGGCCTTGGCGATAGCCTTGTCCATTTCATCGAGAATCTGGAGCCGCAGCTTCCTGGCGAGCGCCAGGGTCTCGCGCACGATGGGGTGCGAGACGCCGTGCGTCTTGATGTCGAGCTGCACGCCGGTGATGCCCTTGCGGGTGCCGGCGACCTTGAAGTCCATGTCCCCGTGGTGGTCTTCTTCGCCGATGATGTCGGCCAGCAGCACGTACTTATCGCCCTCCTTGACCATGCCGACCGAGATGCCGGCGACCGCGCCGCGAATCGGCACGCCCGCGTCCATCAGCGCCAGCGAGCCGCCGCAGACCGAGGCCATCGAGCTGGAGCCGTTCGACTCCAGGATGTCGCTGACCAGGCGGATCGTATACGGGAACTCGTCGGCGCCGGGCAGCACGGCCTCGAGACTGCGCTCGGCCAGGGCCCCGTGGCCGATCTCGCGGCGGCCCGGCGAGCCGATGCGGCGCACCTCGCCGACCGAGAAGGGCGGGAAGTTGTAGTGCAGCATGAATTTCTTGCTGTACTCTTCGAGCATGTCGTCGATGGTCTGCTCGTCGCGAGAAGTGCCCAGCGTGGTCGTCACCATCGCCTGCGTCTCGCCGCGGGTGAACAGCGCCGAGCCGTGCGTCCGCGGCAGCCAGGCCACTTCCGACGAAATCTGCCGCAACTGATCCAGCTTGCGGCCGTCCGGGCGGATGCCTTCGTGGAGAATCCGGTCGCGAACCAGTTTCTCTTCGATGACGCCGACGGTCGCCTTGACCTGCTCGGGCGTGTACTTCGGATCGTCCACCCCTTCCGGGCAATACTCCGCGACCATCTTGTCGAAGACGGCCTTGACGGCTTCGTTGCGGGCCTGCTTGCCGGAGATCGACTTCGCCGCGCGCAGCGGCTCGAGCGATTTGCGGCGAATCTCGTCGAGGAAGGCGGTGTCGCGCTCCGGCGCGGTCCACGTCACCGGCTGTCCGGCCTGCTGCTTGAGCAGGTCGAGCATCTCGCAGATCGGGAGCACGCCCTGCTCGTGGCCGAACTTGACCGCATCGGCCACGACGTCGTCAGGCAATTCGCGCGCGCCGACTTCGATCATGTTGATCGCCTGGCGATGGCCGGCGACGACCAGATCGAGATCGGAGTATTCCATCTGCGCCCGCGTCGGGTTGACGATGAACTTGCCGTCGACGCGGCCGACGCGCACGGCCGCCACCGGCCCGTCGAACGGCAGCGGCGAGAGCGCCACGGCCGCGGCGGCGGAGACGAACGCGATTGTGTCCGGATCGGTCTGCAGATCGGACGAGAGCACCATGACCTGAATCAGAACTTCGTCGCGGAAGCCCTCGGGAAACAGGGGGCGCATGGGGCGGTCGATCATGCGCATCGTGAGCGTCTCTTTGGTGGTGGGCCGCCCCTCGCGCTTGAAGTAGCCGCCCGGAAACTTGCCGGCGGCCGACATCTTCTCGCGGTAGTCGACCGTGAGCGGGAAAAAGTCGATCCCCGCCCGCGGCTGGGCCGTGACCACCGTGCCGAGCACGATGGTTTCGCCATAGCGGACCAGGGCCGAGCCCGCGGCCTGCTTGGCGATCTTTCCGGTTTCGATGGTGAGAGTCTGAGCGCCGACCTGCCGTTCGATCTTACACTTCGTCATTTTCCAGCCTGTTCTCTTTGCCTGCCTGCCAACCGTCAATTGCCAACACGGCCCCCGGCGAGCTCGCACGCGGAACACCGCAAGCGTGCGGGCGCTACTGCGCCGCCGACTCCGGCGCCCGCGGTTCCGTGCGACCTGGAAGCTGCGTAACGGACTCAGCTTCGACTATTTGCGAAGGCCCAGCTTGCTGATCGTGCCCAGGTACAGGTCACGATTCTGGCGGGCCAGGAACTTCAGGAGTCCCGAACGCTTGCCCACCATCTTGAGCAAGCCGCGCCGCGAAGAGTGGTCCTTCTTGTGCGTCTTCAGGTGCTCGGTGAGTTGCGAAATGCGCTCAGTGAGGATCGCGATCTGCACCTCGGCCGAACCCGTGTCCTTCTCGTGCCGCCGGTGCGACTGCACAATTCCGGTCTTTTTCTCGATCGTTAGCGACATCTGCCCATTCCTCTTTGTTCTGGGGCGGCCGCCAGTCGCGACCCGAAGGGCGCAGGCTGACCAGCGGCGCCTGACTCGAAACGCGGATGATAGGGGAGCGCGGCACCGCTGGCAACGGCGAAACGCCGCCGCCGGGCAGGTGGGCGCACGTCGCCGGCCGAAGCGCCTGATTTGGCGGAGCACGCGGCCTGCGCGGTTCCGCGGCTTGCTCGCGAACGCAACTAGGCGCTTGGCGGTGCCCGGAAGTGCCCGGAGAAGGGTCGCGCTGGAGAGCGGGCTTCCCGGTAACTTCGCCCCGCTGATTCGTCGGGGAGGTGCAAGTCGCCGCGCCGGTCATGGCGCGAGAACCTCACCGCGCGGGGCGCACCAGGCGCCGCGAACCGCACATTTCCCCAACAATACTGAACGGCCGGAAGCGGCGGCTGTCAAGCCGCGCGACCTCTGCGGCGAAAGTTTTCCGCCGCCGCCGGGCGCGGCTTGACGCTGCCGCGCGAGCGTCGCTAGGATGCCCGCCCCGCGTGGAATCGGTGGTTGTAGCGCTGGGCGTTCGCGAGTCCGCGAGCGTCGCCGCTGCCGCCGCCATGACCGCCGGGCGGGAACGTCGTGGAACCGCAGCCCCCGAACAGCGGCCAGTCGGCCCTGCGGCGCATGCAGTACCGCTACGCCGGGCTGGGCCTGGAACTGGCCGGCGGAATCGTCGGCTTCCTGCTGGTCGGCCTGTGGGTCGACTACAAGTTCGGGACGGCGCCCGTGGGCGTGATCGTCGGCGCGTCGATCGGCTGCGTCGGCGGCTTTTACAACTTCATTCGCCAGGCGATTCGCCTCGACCGGCAGCAGAAGGCGCTGGCGCGGCGCAAGCAAGAAACGAGCGATCGTGACGCCCAATCCCCCGACTAAGCGCCCCGCGAACGCCGTCCTGATCGGACTGGGCGGCACGCTGGCCGGCGCCGCGCTGCTCGCCGCCGGCGGGGTCTGGCCGGCGCAGGCGCTGGCGGGCGAGGCCGGGCGGATCGCGATGATCGTCGCGGTGCTGGTCGCGCTGCTGGGCGGCTGGGCGGGAATGCTGCCTGCGGTGCTGTCGCTGGGCGGCCCGCCGCTGAGGTTTCTCAACGGCTTTTTCCTGGGCCTGGGGGCGCGCTTCGCCATCACGCTGCTCGGCGCTTTCGTCGCCTTGCGGCTGATGCCCGAGCTTGCTTACTTCACGTTCATGCTGTGCGTCGCCACCGCGCAGGCGGTCGTTCTGGCGGTCGACACGGCGGTGCTGCTGCTCCTGTGCAAACCTTCGACGCGGGTGGCCGAATGATCCTGACGCTGGCCGAAGGCGTGATCGACGTTAACAAGGCGATATCGCACGTCGCGCAGCACATCCCCGAAGGCGCGCAGATCGGCAGCGGCATCTTCTCGTTCCCGCTGTTCAGCAACATGATATTGATGCAGGTCGTCGTGGCGGCGCTGCTGGTCTGGCTGATTCCGCGGGCCGTGCGGGCCCGCGCCGGCGGCGACGACATCGGCCGGCTCGTGCCGCGCGGCATCGGCAATGCGATCGAGGCCATGTGCGAGGCGATCCGCAAACACGTCGCCGAGCCGAACCTCGGTCCTTACACGAACGTGTTCCTGCCCTACCTGTGGACCGCGTTCTTCTTCATTCTCACCTGCAACCTGCTGGGCATGCTGCCGATCAACGCCATCGCCACGCTGCTGCTGGGCGAGCACACCGGGCACTACTTCGGCGGCAACGGCAACGGCAGCATCTTCGTGACGGCGACGCTGGCGCTGCTGACGCTCGGTCTGATGATCGTGAACGGGCTGCGCTACCACGGCATGAACTACGTGAAGCACTTCTTCATGGGGCCGCCGTTTCTGGCGTGGTTCATCGCGATTCTCGAGATCCTCGGTCTGTTCTTCAAGGCGATGGCGCTGGCCGTGCGTCTGATGGCCAACATGATCGCCGGGCACATCGTGCTGGCGGCGCTGCTGGGCTTTGTGGGCGCGGTCGGCAAGATCACCGTCGCCGGCAGCTTCGTGGTCGCCGCCCTGGTGATCGGGGCGAGCGTCGCCATCAGCTTCCTCGAACTGCTCGTCGCGTTCCTGCAGGCGTTTATCTTCACCCTGCTGACCGCGGTGTTCATCGGCATGAGCGTGAACATCCACCACGATCACGAGCACGAAGAGGGCCATCACGACGTACACGACGCCGGGCACGCAGCCGCGGCGGCGGCACACTAGACCCGTGCGAAGCGCGGCGCTGCGGCCGCGCCGCCGGGGTTGAGCGATTCCGGTCCGCGGCGGCGCGCCGCCGACCGACACTGGTTGGGTAACAGCCGGCGGCGTCTCAGCCGCGGGCGATGATTTGCTTTCGGAAAGGACGAAGCGGGCATGAACAAGGCGCGGAAGATTCTGTCTCTGACGTTGACGGTCCTCGGAATGTCGCTGGTGGCCGCCAGCCCGGCGCACGCGGAAGCCGCCGTGCCCGCGGGCGTCGGCGCCGGCATCGGCGCGGGTCTGGCGCTGATCGGCGCGGGCCTGGGCATCGGCCGGATCGGCGGCAGCGCCGTCGAGGCGATCGCGCGGCAGCCCGAGGCGGCCGGCGCGATGTTCACGCCGATGATCCTGACCGCGGCCATGATCGAAGGCGCCGCGTTCTTCGCACTCATCGTTTGCATCGCGAAGTAGACCAACAGCGTCCGCACCGCGCCAGGTCGGCATCGCGCCCGCGCGCGACGCCGGCGTTCCGCGGTGCGGTGATGCGCGCCCGCCGGGCGCGCCCTGCGCGAGGAGTCGCCCTTGCGAACAGTTTGCTTATTCCTTCTATGCACTGCGGGCGTCGCCGCGGTCGCTCCGGCTTTGGCGTCGGACCCGCCGCACGCGGCGACCCCGACAGCCACGCAGCAATCCGGTCAAGCCGCCCCGGCGGGCGGGGTCGCGCACGCGGATGCGGCCCACGGCGATGATGGCCACGGCCACAAGACCCCCGGCATCTGGGAGGGCGGCGTCGGCAACTCGATCATTACGCTGATCATCTTCGGCATCGTGCTGTACGTGCTGGGGACCAGGGCGTGGCCGGTGCTGATCCGCTCGCTTTCGGAGCGCGAGCACGCCATCCGCATATCGATCGAGAACGCCCGCAAGGAGCGGATCGAGGCCGAGAAGCTGCTGGCCCGGTACCAGGCTCAGATCGACCGCGCGCGCGAAGAGGCGACCGCGATCGTCGAAGAGGGCCGCCGCGACAGCGAGCAGGTCCGCCACCGCATGCAGGAAGAAGCCCGCAAGGAAGCCGCGGAGACGCTGGCCCGCGCCAAGCGCGAGATTCAGCTCGCCACCGACACCGCGGTCAAGGAGCTGTACGACCGCTCGGCGGAGCTTTCGATCCAGGTGGCCAGCGGCGTGCTCCGGCGACAGTTGTCGGCGGAAGACCACAAGGATCTGGTGCGCCAGGCGCTCGATGAGATCCGGGCGGGCGGCAAGTCCGGGCTGAACTAGTGTTCCATCGTGCCTGATTTTTCGGGGAGCATCGGCGTCTCGCCGGTGCGTAGCGGCGAGACCCCGAGGTTCCCCGACGCAGGGGTCGAGGCGTGATGCGGCCTTCATCGCGCACCGCAGCGGCCGGAGTCGCCGCCGCGGGCGGGACGCGGCGGGCTGACTCGCCCGCGACCCGGCGGGCTGACGGGCTCGCGCCCGCGCGGCCCGTATGGCCGGCGACCCGCCGGCCGCTTTGCAGAGCGTTGTCAACGATCGCCCCTTGAGTATTGGGGTATGCTCGAATATGGCTGAAGCACTCGACAAACAAATCGCCATCGCCGACGTGTACGCCGAGGCGCTTTTCGCCCTCGCGCAGGAAAGTCAGCAGATTGCCGACGTTCGCCATGAGCTCGACGAGCTGCGGGAGCTGGAAGCCTCTTCGCCGGACTTCGCGGCGTTTATGAGCTCCAGCGCGCTCGACGACGACCACCGCGAGGCCGGCCTCGAGAGAATGTTCCGCGGCCGTCTGAGCGACGTGGTGCTCAACACCCTGCTGGTCATGAACGCGAACGGCCGCAACGCGCTGCTGCGCGGTCTGCACCGCGCGTTCGTGCTGCGGCAGGAGCAGGCCGCCGGCCAGGTCGAAGCGGTCGCCACGACCGCCGTGGAGTTGTCCGACGAAGAGAAGAAGCAGGTCGCCGACACGGCGGCGGCGGTCTCCGGCCGCAAGCCGCTGGTCGAGTTCAAGGTTGACCCCGCGGTTCTCGGCGGTCTGATCCTCCAGATCGGCGACGTTCGCTACGACACGAGCCTGCGCAGCCGACTCGCCGCGGCGCGAGCGGGCCTGCTGGAGCGCGGCGAGAGGGGATTGGCGGTTGAGATACAGAATAGCGAATAGTGAATGGCGAATGGCGAAGCAGCCCGATTCGAGCGGGACGCGCAACTCGCTAAGCGCGGTGTGATGGACGGCGTTGTGGGCGAGAATCGCGGCGAAGTTGTACGCCCGGCTCCGTGCGGTTGAGTGCTGAGACATGACCAACTCGAAGCCGAAAACAAACCAGGCGACCCGCCCGAGGCGGGGATCGACGGACGCGCCCGACGCCGCGCCGCCGCCTTACGGCGGGGAGAATCTGGAGCGAGACGGGGTCGCCCAGGGTACGCACGCCGATCGCGCGCCCCGAGCCCGAGTCGACATTCCGGCACGCACGTTCGCCCTCGCGCTGCGCCTGCTGAAGGTCGTCGATGCGTTGCCGAAGTCGGTTTCGGGACAGACGATCGCCCGACAGCTCGCGCGTAGCGGTTTGAGCATCGGTGCGAATGTCGAGGAAGCGCAGGGTAGCCACTCGCGGGCAGAGTTCGCCCGACGGATGGGAATCGCTCGTTCGGAGGCTCGCGAGACCTTGTTCTGGCTCCGCCTGATCGAGGGCCACGGCTTGCTATCCGCAGACCGGCTGGCCGCCATTCGGGCGGAGACCGATGCGATACTGAGAATACTGACGACAATCGTGAAACGTACGCGGGCGAATGCGACGCGGCCTCTGTAATTCGCTATTCGCTATTCGCTATTGCTTGTTGGCCATCGGCCCAGGGACTTGCCCATGAAATTCAAAGCCAGCGAAATCGCGACCATCATCAAAGACGAGATCAAGCAGTACAAAGCCGAACTCGACGTCGCCGAGATCGGTAAGGTGCTCGAGGTCGGCGACGGCGTCGCCCGCATCTACGGCCTGTCGAAGGCCATGGCCGGCGAAATGCTCGAGTTCACCCAGAGCGGCGCCACCGGCGTGGTCTTCAACCTCGAAGAGACCTCGATCGGCGCGGTCGTGCTCGGCGGCTTTCTCGACGTGAAGGAAGCCGAGGAAGTCCGCGCCACCGGCCGCCTGCTGTCGGTGCCCGTGGGCGAAGCGATGATCGGCCGCGTGGTCGATCCCCTCGGCCGCCCGCTCGACGGCAAGGGGCCGATCCAGACCCCGCACCGCCGGCCGATGGAGATCATCGCCCCCGGCATCGCCGAGCGCCAGCCGGTCACCGAGCCGCTGCAGACCGGCGTCAAGGCGATCGACGCCATGATCCCGATCGGCCGCGGCCAGCGCGAGCTGATCATCGGCGACCGCAAGACCGGCAAGACCGCCATCGCGATCGACACGATCATCAACCAGCGCGGCGGCGACGTGATCTGCGTATATGTCGCGGTCGGCCAGAAAGAATCGACCATCGCCGCGATCGTCGAAAAGCTGCGCGAGTACCACGCGATGGACTACTCCATCGTCGTCGTCGCCAGCGCCGCCGACCCGGCCCCGCTGCAGTACATCGCACCGTACGCCGGATGCGCGATGGCCGAATACTTCATGTACGAGCACGGCCGCCACACGCTGTGCATCTACGACGACTTGTCGAAGCAGGCCGCCGCGTATCGCCAGCTTTCGCTGCTGCTGCGGCGTCCGCCGGGGCGCGAGGCGTATCCGGGCGACGTGTTCTACCTGCACAGCCGCCTGCTGGAGCGCTCCTGCAAGATGGCCGACAAGCGCGTCATCGTGAAGAAGGGCGCCGCGGCGGGCGACGAGAAGGGCGTGAACGGCAAGGTCTACATCGGCAACCAGGACCAGCACGCGCTCGACCACGATCTCGACAAGCTCGGCAAGGACGGCCACGAAGTCCGCAAGATCAAGGCCTCCGGCGGCAGCCTGACGGCGCTGCCGGTCATCGAGACGCTCGAAGGCGAAGTCTCGGCGTACATCCCGACAAACGTGATCTCGATCACCGACGGGCAGATTTACCTGGAGCCGGATCTGTTCTTCGCCGGCGTGCGGCCCGCGATCAACGTCGGCATCTCGGTCAGCCGCGTCGGCGGCAACGCCCAGATTCCGGCGATGAAGAAGATCGCCGGCTCGCTGCGGCTCGACCTGGCGGCGTTCCGCGAGCTGGAAGCGTTCGCGCAGCTCGGCACCGAGCTCGACCCGGCCACGCAGCGGCAGCTCGACCGCGGGCGGCGCATGGTGGAGCTGTTGAAGCAGCCGCAGTACGTGCCGATGGACGTGATCGACCAGGTCTTGAGCATCCACGCCGGCGCCCGCGGCTTCCTCGACGACGTGCCGCTGAATCGCGTGCGCGAGTTCGAGCAGGCGCTGCTGAAGCACTATCGCGACGAGTTCCCCGAGGTGCGCAGCCAGCTCGCGCAGGGCAAGAAACTGACCGACGAGCTGGATGCGAAGATGAAGGAGATTGTGGGGAACTTCAAGAAGACGTTCGTCGCGCAGGCGAAGAGTTGACGCGGGACGCCACGGCGACGGCTTTTCGCCGGGTGCCATGCCGACGGCTTTTCGTCGGGTGCCATGCGAGTGTCAGCGGTGATCAATGGCCGGGTGCCATGCCGACGGCTTTTCGCGTCGGCATGTTCGAATGTCTGAGGTGATCAATGGCCGGGTGCGATGCCGACGGCTTTTCGTCGGGTGCCATGCCGACGGCTTTTCGCGTCGGCATGTTCGAGTGTCAAAGGTGATCAATGGCTAAAGCTCGTGCGATCGTCAAACGCCGCAAGGCGGTTCGCAGCATCCGCAAGATCACGCAGACGATGCAGCTCATCGCCACGTCGCGCTATCAGAAGTGCCTGCAGCGCGCCCAGGCCAGCAAGCCCTACACCGCCAGGATCACCGAAATGATCTCGACGTTGGCGGGGCTGGGCACGGTCGAGCATCCGCTGCTGCGGGCCAACGAGGGCGTCAGCCGCCGCGTGCTGCTGATCATCACCAGCAACCGCGGGCTGTGCGGGTCGTACAACGCCGGCGTGCTCCGGCTGGCTTATGACCGCTACAAGTCGATGCAGGCCGGCAAGGTGGACGCGGCGCTGGAGGTTGTGGGCAAGAAGGGCGTGAACCTGCTGAAGTTTCTGGGCGTCGCGCCGCTGTGGACCAAGACCGACGTCGAGGACCGCATCGCCTTCGCCGAGGTGGCGAGCCTGGCCGAGCGCTACATGGCCGCCTATGAGAAGCGGCAGATCGCCGGGGTGGACGTGGCCTATGTGCGCTTCATCTCGGTGGGCAGCCAGAAGCCGACGATCGCTCAGCTCCTCCCGATCGAGCCGCCGCAGGCCGACGCCGCGAAAAAGCACGGCCCGCAGGCTGACTTCGAATTCTCCCCGCCGCCGGAGGTGCTGCTGGGCCGGCTGATCCCGGAGACGGTCAAGATCCGGCTGTTCCAGATGTTCAACGAGGCGATCGTCAGCGAGCAGATCTCCCGCATGGTGGCGATGAAGGCCGCCACGGAAGCCGCCGGCGACATGATCAAATTCCTGACGCGCGAATACAACCGCGCCCGGCAAAGCCAGATCACGATGGAGCTTGCGGACATCGTGGGCGGGGCGGAGGCGGTGAAGTAGCTTCGGTTGGAAAGAGCGAAGTGCGAAGAGCGAAGAGCGAAAAAGCTACGCCTTCCGTGGAGGTCGGGTCGGAGCCGGTCTATAGCGCTCCGCGCGACGTCTGCCCGCGCACGTTCGCGTTCGCTGCGCGAGTCGTCAGGCTTGTTCGCGCGCTTCCGAACGATGTTGCGGGCCGCACGCTTGGCCAACAGTTGATCCGCGCCGGCACCTCGGTAGGCGCAAACGTCGAGGAAGCACAGGGTGCACATTCCCGCGCGGAGTACGTTCGACGCATGGGCATCGCGCGGTCCGAAGCGCGCGAGGCGCTCTATTGGCTGCGGCTCGTCTCGGAGACCGGCCTGCTGGAGCGACAGAGATTGAGTCTGATCACGAAAGAGGCAAACGAGCTCGTAAGTATCCTGACTGCGATTGTGAAGAAGCTGCGCGCGTAGCGCCGTGGGCGTTTGACTCGCTCTTCGCTCTTCGCTCTTCGCACTTTTCGCGGAGTCCGTCATGGTCGCTGCCCCCGAAAACACCGGCAAAGTCACCCAGGTCATCGGCTCGACGCTCGACGCCGAGTTCGACGAAGGGCATTTGCCCAAGATTTACAACGCCCTGAAGGTCACCATCAAGACCCAGCTCTCCGGCGTCGCCGAAGAGCGCACGCTGTGGTGCGAGGTCGCGCAGCACCTCGGCGGCGGCCGCGTGCGGGCCGTGGCGCTGGGCAGCAGCGACGGGCTGACCCGCGGGGCCAGCATCGTCGACACCGGCGCGCCGATTACGGTGCCCGTCGGCGACTGCACGCTCGGCCGCGTCTTCAACCTGGTCGGCGCGCCCATCGACGGCCGCGGACCGGTCGCCGCCAAGGAGTTCCGCCCGATCCACCGCGACCCGCCGGAGTTCGCCGACCTGACCCCCAAGACCGAGCAGTTCGAGACCGGCATCAAGGTCATCGACCTGCTGGTGCCCTTCGTCCGCGGCGGCAAGATCGGCCTCTTCGGCGGCGCCGGCCTGGGCAAGACCGTCGTCATCCAGGAGCTGATCGCCCGCATCGCGACGCAGCACGGCGGCTTCTCGGTGTTCGCCGGCGTCGGCGAGCGCACCCGCGAGGGCAACGACCTCTGGCTCGAAATGCAGCACGCCAAGATCGGCAATACCGGCAAGTCGGTCATCGATCAGACCGCGATGGTCTTCGGCCAGATGAACGAGCCGCCGGGGTCGCGCCTGCGGGCGGCGCTCACGGCCCTGACGATGGCCGAGTACTTCCGCGATCAGACCGGCGCGGACACGCTGCTGTTCGTCGACAACATCTTCCGCTTCTCGCAGGCCGGGTCCGAGGTGTCGGCGCTGCTGGGCCGCATGCCCTCGGCGGTGGGCTATCAGCCCACGCTGGGCACCGAGATGGGCGAGCTGCAGGAGCGGATCACGTCGACCAAGAGCGGTGCGGTCACCAGCGTGCAGGCGGTGTACGTGCCCGCCGACGACCTGACCGACCCGGCCCCGGCCACGACCTTCACGCACCTCGACGCGTTCATCGTTCTGGAGCGCG